>NZ_CAXAOV010000002.1:0-621518 GCF_963971045.1 Pseudomonas sp. EL_65y_Pfl2_R95
TGATGCCGGTTGCCGTAATCAGCGATGAGTTTGGCATCGACTTTGTCCGTTTTTACTCGTTGTAACTGGCTGCGCGCGTAATAAGCCACTTGGGCCGGATTAAGGATGCAGACACGATAGTCCTGTTGGAACAGCCACTCAGCCAACGCTTCGTGGTAGATGCCCGTAGCCTCCATCACAATCCAAGCATCAGCTTCAGCGTATTTGAGCAGCCATTGCTGGAATGCCTGAAAACCAGCTGCATCGTTACTCAACTTGGCCTTAGTACGGTACTTGCCATTGCCTTGCAGGGTGGCGATATCGAAGCTGTGTTTGGCGATATCGATGCCGACAACAATCGTCATGACGCTTACTCCTCACTGAGTTAGTTTAGATCGTCACTTCACCCGTCCAACCTTGCCGATGCGAGCTCGAGGCTCAGGATACCGTTCGGACTTAATGGATGAGTGCGGAGGAGTGCAGCGCTATCTACGAAGCAAGCTCGAGGCTTAAGGGTGGTCACGACTTGCACTCTCTCCTCCGATGATCAGTCGGAGACTATCGCCTCCTGAGAGGGAGTAGTCGAGATACAAGGGTGGTTGACGTCTTTCTCAGCCACCATCAGACGCCGCAGATCTTCGAGAATTCGCAACGCCACGATGGCCAAGCTTCGTGTTGTTCCACCCACTAAAAATGAACGCCAGCAGGCAATCATTAGCCCAGCTTTTCGGCGATCCAAATGGTATGGCGAGTGCCTTTGTTGCCATGGGCATAAACCTGAACCGCTTCGGCTTTAAAGCCCGCTTTAGCGATTTTTTCGGAAAACTTGCGATCCGCACTCGACGACCAGACGGCCAGCATGCCTTTGGCCCGCAAGGCTTTGTGGCACTGACGCAACCCTTCCATTGAGTACAGCCATGTGTTGCTCTTTTGCGTCAGCCCCTCGGGGCCATTGTCGACATCAAGCATGATCGCGTCATAGTCGCCTTTAGCCACTTTGAGGACGTTGGCAACATCATCCTCAATAATCCGTGTGCGTGGGTCATTAATGGGATAACCCGACTTGGCGCCCAGCGCACCACGATTCCACTCGATCACACCCGGCACCAGTTCGGCCACGGCAACTTCGGCGTTTTTACCGAGGCTCAACAGGGCTGACGCGAGGGTGAAGCCCATCCCCAGCCCGCCAATCAGCACGCGCGGTTCAGGACGCGCTGCAACTCGCTTGCACGGGATTGCCGCCAAGGCATCTTCAGAGCCGTGCATTCGGGTATTCATCAGTTGACCGCCGTCACCGCCGGCAATCTTGATCACAAAATCCTCGCCATACTCGAACAGGCACAGCGCGGAACTGCTCTGAGGAATAGGTGCGGTGTCCAGCAACACAAAGCGTTTCATCGGCTACTCGGTTCAAGTCAATGCCGCGCACGATACAGCAGCGCCAGCTGGCTTTAAAAGGCTATTTGCCCGCGCTGAAAAACCAGAAAGCTGCCTCAGTCGCCATGCTGCCCTGCCAAGACCACCGTATAGCCGTCGGGGTCACGCAGCCAGACCTCACGATGCATTGCATTGCGGTTCAACAATGGACCCTGCACCACCTTGATTTGCAACGCAGCGATACGCACCAGGGCGGCGGCAAAGTCATTGACCTGAAACCACAGCAACATACCGTTGCCACGTGATTCGACATTGCGATCCCCCAACAAGGGATGATCGTGAACATCCCACGCATGTAATTGAAGAATCATTTGGCCCTGAGCGTTAACCAACTGTTCGTACTCAGTGCCACCATGGGCCGACTTACAGCCGAGCAATTGCTTGTACCAAAGGCTACTGAGCGGTACATCGGCGACAGCGATCAAAGGTTGTGGCTGCATTGCACCTTGCTCTCATTATTAGAAGGTAATCGATACTCAAACGACATCAGTGGCGTTACGAATCCAGTGACGCGCCTGATCCAGCTCCTCCAACCTGAAGTTACTGATCTGGGCGTGCATCAGTGGCTTCACCAACTCGCTAAACCAACCAATCCATTTTTGATCGGCAACAATTGCCACATGGGAGAAATGCTTGAGGTGCTTGGGCGCAAATTTAAAGTCAGCCCATAACGCGGACGCAGAGATGCTCCCCACATGCTTGACGACCTCAACCATGCGCACCTGCCCATATTCAGTGATGACCTGTTCAATGCGCGCAGCCAATTGATCAAACTCATCACGGCTCAAGCTGCCATCAAGCTCGAATTCAATGATATTAGTATGCTCACTCGGTTTAATTGTCAGCATGTTATTCACCTCACTAATCAGCCCTGCACTCGTCACCTCAGAATCAGCAGATGCGTTAAAAAGTTTTAAAGCAACCAGTATCCTACTGAGTAAGACCACGCCGAAAGGTTTGAGTTTGCCTGCGGCAATGATAAAACCCACTTTAGCTATTTACCCCATTAGCCCGAGAGTGCCCACCTATGCCTATCGCTCAACTGATCACCGCGGAACAATTGCATGGCCACCTGCAGAACCCGGACCTGCGTATTTTCGATTGCCGGTTTGCCCTCGACGACATCGGCTACGGCCAGCGAAGTTTCGCCGAAGGGCATATCGACGGCGCGCAATACCTTGATCTGGAAGGCGATTTGTCGGGCGAAATCACAGCAGGCGTAACTGGGCGCCACCCATTGCCACAACCTGCACAACTGATCGCAAGGCTGGCCAAGCTTGGCTTGGACAATCACAGTGAAGTCGTGCTTTACGATGATGGTCCGGGTGCCTATGCGGCGCGAGCCTGGTGGTTGCTGGCATGGCTGGGGAAGCGTGAGGGGGTGTACCTGCTCGATGGCGGCCTAAAGGCATGGCACGATGCGGGATTCGCCCTTAGCCACGAAACATTGCCGGCGAATGTAGGCACCTTCAGTGGCCAGGCAGACCCATCGCTCGTGCTTAGCGCCGAGCAACTCCAAGCCCGCCTCAATACAACCCAAATGACATTGCTGGATGCCAGAGCGCTGCCGCGCTTCAAAGGTGAAGTGGAACCTCTCGACCCCGTAGCCGGGCATATACCGGGCGCCCAGTGTGCGGTATTTACTGACAACCTGGGCAGTAATGGACGCTTCTTGCCCCCGGCGCAGCTCCATCAGCGCTTCAGTGATTTGCTCGGACAACGCGCTGCGGAGGAACTGGTTGCCTACTGTGGCTCCGGCGTAACTGCTTGCCACAATCTGTTTAGCTTATGTTTGGCGGGCTATCCCCTGGCGCCGCTCTATGCAGGCTCATGGAGTGAGTGGATCACCGACCCGCAAAGGCCCGTAGCCACTGGCGTTTAAACTCCAAAAGCCCCCCTAAAACCCGCTACATCAGCGGGCTTGTTAATTCCCAACTGATATATAGGTAATTTATCAACGCAGAAAACAATTTAAAAACAGTCCTTTACAACCCAAAGGTCGCACTACACTTCAACATAAGCGGCTAACCCCGCCCCGGCAGGGCTTTTATACAAACGAGCAGTACCCAAACATACGCCCTACCGGTCTTCTATTTTGTGAGGAAGGTATGGGAATTGCGGCCTGTGAACTGAGCCAGCACGTTATTCGCCCGACATTGGTCTACCTGGGCCGCCACTCACCTGCTGCAGAAGCTTTGTTGCTGGGTGCAGCAGCCAGCCAATCGAGCCTTTGCGCCGAACTCGATGACAAACTGGGGCATGGCCTGTTTCGCATTACAGAGACTCGCCACCAGCAGCTCTGGGATTGCCATTTAGCCTTTGATCCCGACCTGGCAAGCAAGATTCGCGGGCTAGCCAGTCAACATGCCTTTCTAGACGCCCCCCATTTAGAGCTAACAGTTAATCTGCGCTATGCCACGGCAATTGCCTGGATGCTGATTGAAATAGAGCACAGTCCTCTGCCCGCAGTGGATGATTTGGCAGGCATGGCAACAATTTGGCGTCATGTTTTTCGACCAACGGGCCGCGCACAAGACTTTGTCGAGGCATGGCAACGCTGCATCGGCCAACTCGGTCAAGTTGCCTGACATATTGCCAAACTGTCCGAATAGTCAGGCTTTGCGACCATTTCATTCAGTGTACGCCTGTTCACAATCAACGAAGTTAGCGGCACAACGCCACAAATTGTCCTACAAAACTTGGCTTTTAGGAGAACTTCTACCCCTTGGCAAACCCCCAAAAAGCCTGTTAGCTTGCGCTCCCCAGCTACCCTTTGGAGTCCTCCTGTGAGCCAAAAAATTCTAAAAAGCAGTTTGGCCTTAGCCATCAGCGTCGCATCCACCTACAGCCTGGCCAGCGGCTTTGCCCTCAATGAGCAAAGCATCAGCGGCATGGGTACCGGTTTTGCGGGTCGCTCTTCTTCTGCCGAAGACGCCACTACCCTGTATGGCAACCCGGCTGGCATGTCACGCCTGAAGCGCGAACAAGTCTCTGCGGGTGCTGCAGTGGTGTTTGCTAAAACCGACATCAAAAAAGCAGACGGCAACCTGAACGGCAGCAATGACGGCGATATGGTGCCAGTTGTGGGCGTGCCTATGGGCTACTACGTCAAACCAATCGATGACAAAGTCAGCTTCGGTATCGGCATGTATGTGCCGTTCGGTCTGGTAACGGACTACGAGAGTGATTTCCAGGGCCGTTACTTCGGCGATAAGAGCCAGGTTCAGGTCATTACCCTGCAGCCGACCGTCAGCTACCGCTTCAATGACAACTTGTCGATCGGTTTCGGTCCAACGATCAACCACATCTCCGGCGAACTGACCTCAAAGATCCCAAGCTTTACGCCTGATGACGGCAAGGTAAAGATCAAGGGTGACGATGTTGCCGTTGGTTATAACTTCGGCGTGCTGTACGAGTTCAACGAGCATGTCCGTGCCGGTGTGACTTACCACTCCAAGGTTGATTACAAGCTTGAAGGCGACACCAAGATTTCAGCACCAGATGGCAGCCCATTGAATGCGCTAGGCCTGACAGGCAAGTATGACGCCAGCCTGGACATCACCACGCCTGAGTCTGTCGATATGTCCCTGACCTACGACATCAACGATCAGTGGACCGTCTACGCCGGTAGCACCTTCACTCGCTGGAGCCGCCTGGAAGACATCACAGTCGACAACGAAGGTGTTAGCGCGCCATTTGCGACCATCACCGAAGAGCAAAACTGGCATGACACCTGGGCCCATGCAATTGGCGCCGCCTACAAGTTGAACAAGCAGTGGGTATTACGTGCTGGCTTGGCCGTTGACCAGTCACCAGCCAACAACACCGACCGTTCGCCGCGTATCCCAACCGGTGACCGCAAAATCTTGAGCTTGGGTGCTGGCTGGAGCCCAACCGAGGACATGACCATTGACGTGGCGTATTCCTACCTGAAAGAAGACGACGCCAAGATCAACAACAGTGATCCATTGCGCGGCAACTACAGCTCTACTTATGAAAACAGCGCCCACGGTCTCGGTGCTCAGGTGACTTACCGCTTCTAAAGCGTAGCGGTCAAGCACACAATTTGTGCGGCACAAATAACAATAATAAAGCCGCGCGAATCTACCGCCACATCATGGCCAACAGTGCCCAGCAGCGCTGCGACACACCCGCTGTTGATCCGGCTAAACGCCCGCCTGCGCATTGACAGCAATCATCTGCACAGCAACAGGTTTGACACCCCCCGCAATGGCTAACCCGTTGAGCAGGATGAGCGCTCAACAAACGCCGACGCCCAACTGCAGCACCGCCAAGCCACCCTGACGCCAGCCCCACCAGATCAAACCAAGCAGCAATAGCCCTGCAATCGCCAGGCTGGAGCGGATCAACCAGACTCGATTCACAGTGCGGCCTGAGCATTTTGCAGGCGCGCCACCGGTTGTTCCCGTACGGGCCAGTTAAGCGCAGCAGCGATCAGGCTCAAGCCGATTGATATCTGCCAAACCAAATCATAATTGCCGGTTTTGTCATAGAGGTATCCGCCCATCCAACCACCGAGAAATGCACCGAGTTGGTGGAACAGAAACACGATTCCACCCAACATCGACAGATTACGCACACCGAACATAGTGGCAATGGTGCCGTTGGTAAGCGGCACGGTTGACAGCCAGAGCAAGCCCATGGCGATGCCGAATGCATAAGCACTCCATACCGTCAGTGGTGCCCAGACAAACGCAGTGATCACAACTGCCCGGGCAAGGTACAAACCAGTGAGCAAGCGCGGTTTGGAACGACGGCTACCGAGCATGCCAGCGGTGTACGTGCCAAAGACATTGAATAAACCGATCAGCGCCAATACGGTGGTGCCGACCAAGGCCGGCAAATGCTGATCGACCAGATAGGCCGGCAAATGCACGCCGATAAACACCACCTGAAAGCCACAGACAAAAAAGCCCAGGGCTAACAACCAGAACCCCGAATGCGTACTGGCTTCACGCAGTGCCTCAAGCAAGGTTTGCTCGCCGTGCTGGATCGGCAGTGGCTTGTCCTTGATCATTTTTGCCAAGGGCACAATCAGCGCGACCAGCATCCCCAGCGCCAACAACGCCGACGACCAGCCCAGCCAGCTAATCAAGCCAAGGGTACCCGGCAACATGGCAAACTGACCGAATGAGCCGGCGGCGCTGGCAATGCCCATTGCCATGCTGCGATCCTCAACCGCAACGGTGCGCCCGACTACACCCAGAATCACCGAAAACGACGTGGCTGAAAGCCCCATACCGATAAGCAAACCAGCGCTCAAAGACAATGACCAAAGCGAATCGGCAAAGCCCATCAACACCAAGCCCAGCGCATACAAGACACCGCCAATAATCACCGTGCGCTGCGCACCATAGCGGTCGGCTATGGCGCCGGTGAATGGCTGCGTAAGCCCCCAGATCAGGTTTTGCAGGGCAATCGCAAAGGCAAAGACTTCACGGCCCCAACCAAACTCCGCGCTCATCGGCGGCAAGAACAAACCGAAGCCATGTCGAATCCCCAGCGACAGCGCGAGGATCAGCGAAGCTCCGAGCATTACCCAACCACTTGTGCGCCATACATTCTTCATAACAATCCCTAAGTGCGCCGTGAGCTGCGGTTAGTCGAACGCTTGTAACTCAGTCAATAAATTAGCCAATGTCTCCACCTGCTCAGCCCCGATGCGCTGGACAATAAGCTGCTGAACACCTTGCCATGCGACAAAAGCCTGAATAATTGCCTGCTCGCCTTGAGCACTGAGCAAGACAATGCGATTGCGTTGATCCGCACCCTCTTGCATCACCACCAGGCCCTTGGTTTCGAGGACGCGCAGGTTGCGTCCGAGCGTGCTGCGATCAAGACCCAATGCATCAGCCAGCTCGCTAATACTTGGCTGTTGCAGGCGCTGCAAGTGCTTGAGCAGTGAATATTGGGCAACATTGATCCCAACAGCACTTAAGGCATCGTCGTAGAGCTTGCTGACACCGCGACTCGCACGGCGCAGCTGAGTGCACAAACATTCAGTTGATAACATAATTAGGGGTATATACCCGCATCATCAAATAAGCAATTGAAATCGATGCAGACATGCTATTTGAGCGGGTTAAAGGGCAATCTGCCGGCCAACAGTCAAGACAGCTGCCAGGCTTCATCTACGCTGGCTGAACGCTGGATTTTTGGGCTTCGCTGACAAACCTTAGCCACCCGTTGGAGTTTGACTTGGGTCTGCTGGGCAATTGCTTGAGTGCTTAATGGCGCCGCACTTCCCTGTGACGTGGCATCGCCCAGGCATTTGAGGACCACCCCTTCGTCGATCTTGAATTTTACCCAGCGATAAAGCCAGTAGTGCGCCGCCAAGGTGACGACAACCACTAAGGCAATGATTATTTTCTCAGGCATAGAACAATCCTTCGAGCCGTCAGTTAACTCGTCGCGCAGGCGAGCACCACCACTATCGCGCACTCCACAACCTCAAGCAACGCACCTGCGGTATCGCCAGTCGTGCCGCCAAGGCGCTTGAGCATAAGCTGGCGACAGAGGAGAAAAACCAATCCAGCGGTGATCACAGCCAGCCAAGCTCCGGGGAGAAAAATCACCCCAAACCCGACCACCGCCGCCAACAGCCAGGGCACGTGCGCTCGGGGTAAGTGACTGGACAACGCCTGCCCCAAACCGCCCTTGCGCACATAGGGCGTGGTTAAAAACAGCAAAGGTAAAGCACTGCGCGCCAGCAATGGAGCCAACACCAGCGCCGGGTTTGAACCTGCATCGAGCAAGACCGCCAGCGCAGCAAACTTAAGCAGCAACAACAGCAGCACTACCACCACGGCAATAGGACCACTGCGCGGGTCCTGCATGATCGCCAAGGTCCGCTGCTTGTCACCAAAGCCGCCCGCCCAGGCATCGGCGCTGTCGGCTAGGCCATCGAGATGCAAGCCGCCCGTTATCGCCACCCATAGGCTGAGCAACAACGCAGCCTGGAGCATTGGCGGCACCCCGCTGAGCAGAGACTGGGCAAGCAACAACACAGCGCCAATAAGCAAGCCCACCAGCGGATAGTAAAGTGCTGAGCGACCATTTTGCTCGGCGCCAGGCACCTGCTTGAGCGTGATAGGCAGCCGCGTCAAGAACTGCAGGGCGATCATAAATGCTTGCATAGGCGCTCACGTAATTGGCCATCAGCGTCTAGCTCGAGTCGAATCAGCTGAGCATGGCCAACACTGACCTGCATCAAATCACTCCGCGCAAACCCCCGCGCTCTGGCCAACAACAAGCGCATCACCCCGCCGTGGGTGATCAGCAAAATCCGTTCCCCAGCATATTTGTGCTGCAACTGCTCCAGGCTGGCCAGGATTCGGGCTTCGAACTGGGTCAAGGGTTCGCCATTGGGCGGCGTAAAGGCATAAGGATCAGCCCAGAACTGGCCAAGGCCTTGGGCATCCTGCTGCATCAGCGCGGCACTGCTAAGGCCCTCCCAGTCACCGAAATGCAGTTCTTGCAAAGCCGGCTCGAAACTAAAGGCAATGCCCTGCATCTGAGCGACTTCTTCAGCAAAGCGAGCGCAACGCTGCAAGGGCGAACTGACGATCCGATCCCACGACGCCCCGCCCTGCTGTGCACTCAGAGCGTTGGCAAGTGCACCGCGCAGTTGGGCCCACCCGGTGGCGGTCAAGGCATCGTCAATGGAGCCCCGCAAGCCGCCGCCCTGTTCGGTTTCACCATGGCGCAACAAATCGAGCTGGACTGTCATGCTGAGCGCCCGGCAACAGCGGCCTCAGCAAAAGTCGCCATGTCGTTATGCAGTGCACAGGCCATCCTCAGCAAGGGTGCAGCCAAGGCCGCACCACTGCCCTCACCGAGGCGCAAACCCAGGGTCAGCAACGGTTGCCCATCGAGTGCTTGCAAGACCTTGGCATGCCCCGGCTCTGCGCCCTGATGAGCGAAGAATAACCAAGGCGAGCAATCTGGATTCAAGCGCTGCGCAACCAAGGCGGCGACAGTGCAGATAAAGCCATCAACCAGCACTGCGATGCCGTGCTGTGCGCAGGCCAAATAAGCGCCCGTTAGAGCGGCAATTTCAAAGCCTCCAATACGGCGCAGGCCATCGATGACATCGGTTATATGCGGGCGATGCAGGGCCAGTGCCGCATCAATCACCCGGGCTTTATGGGCCATCGCCGCAGCATCGAGACCAGTGCCGGGCCCGACTACAGTTTGGGCATCACATTGCAGCAACCAACAGGCCAGTGCCGAGGCAGATGTGGTGTTGGCAATGCCCATCTCGCCGGCGATAAACAGCTGGGTGCCTGCGGCTTGAGCGCGCAGCACCGCATCACATCCCGCGCCAAGGGCTTGCAGCACTTGCAAGCGGCTCATCGCCGGCCCCTGCAGGAAGCTTTGGGTTCCTGCACCCAAGGCCAAATGACGCACGCCGGGCAGTGGCTCAAGCGCAGTCGCGGTGCCCAGGTCTATCACCTCAAGCTGCGCCGCCAACTGACGCGACAACACGCTGATGGCTGCCCCGCCACTGACAAAGTTACGCAGCATCTGGCCGGTAACTTCTTGCGGAAAAGCCGACACACCTTCATTGGCGATGCCATGATCAGCGGCGAAGATACTGATCCAGATATGCTCAAGCGCAGGTCTCTCACGCCCTTGTAGTCCTGCCAACCGCACCGCGAGCTGTTCTAACAGAGCCAAGGATCCGGCAGGCTTAGTAAGCTGTGTCTGACGCGCTTCGGCACCCTGCTGCACGGTCAAATCGGGCTGACGGCAGGGTTGCTGCAACCATGACTCATTCATAACGCAGCACCTTTTAGTAGCATCGGCAGGCCAGCAACCGTGAACACCACACGCTGGCACCGCTCAGCCAGGGCTTGATGCAACCAGCCGGCCTGGTCTACATAACGACGGGTCAACTCACCAAGGGGAATCACCCCCAACCCGGTTTCATTGCTGACAAAAATGATCCGCCCGGGCAGCGCCTCGAAGCATGCCAACAGCGCGTCAATTTCATGCTGCAGACGCTCATCATCGTTCAACATAAGCAAATTGCTCAGCCACAGCGTCAGGCAGTCAACCAGCAAACAGCGCTCCGGGGCAGCGTTGTCGCGCAATACCTTGGCCAGTTGCAATGGCTCTTCAATCAATTGCCAATGGACCGGGCGCCGCTGGCGATGATGGGCGATACGCTGCCCCATCTCTAAATCAAGCGGCTCGCTGGTGGCGATATAGGTGACCGCCAGGCCCGACTCCAGCGCCAAGCGTTCTGCCAGGTGACTCTTGCCCGAGCGGGCGCCACCGAGAATCAATTCATGCATGCTTTACCTCGATCTGCATCAGCTTAACCCGCACAGCTGTTTCAACACGGCGCCATCCAGATGCGCCTCAACCATATCGGCCAGACGTTCGATATCGCGTTCACGCAGGGCGTGATAATCAACCGTTTCAACCTCAGTCAAACCGGCCCATTGCAGCAACGAGGTACAGGCCGCCGTGGACTCGAACAAACCATGCAGATAGGTCGCCAGAATCTGCCCATCGGCGCTGACAGCACCATCGCGGCGCCCATCATCGAGTTCAACCGCTGGGGCCAGCGATGGATCAATCACACTGACGCCAGCATGGATTTCATACCCACTAATCGCTGCGCCTGTGGCCTGCAGGCGCCCAGTCACATTGCGCAATTGCTTGTGCGACTCAAGCACAGTGTCGATCGGCAACAGGCGTAAACCCGCGCTACAACCGGGAGCACCTTCCAGCCCGTGGGGATCATCAATGCTGTTGCCGAGCATCTGTAAGCCACCGCACACCCCCAGCACTTTGCCGCCGTAACGCAGGTGTTTATTGATCGCCAGATCCCAGCCCTGCTCACGCAAGAACGCCAGATCTGCGCGCACAGCTTTCGAGCCCGGCAGAATAATCAAATCGGCAGTAGGGATTGGCTGGCCGGGCCCGACAAATGTCAGCTCAACCTGGGGATGCAAACGCAGGGGATCGAAATCGGTATGATTACTGATGCGCGGCAATACTGGCACAATCACCCGCAGCACCTGCTCAGCTTTGCTGACTTGCCGCGTGTCGATCGCATCTTCCGCTTCGAGATGAAAATCCATCAAGTACGGCAACACCCCCAACACCGGTTTCCCCGTGCGCGCTTCCAACCAGTCCAGCCCCGGTTGCAGTAAGGCAATGTCGCCACGAAAGCGATTAATCACAAAACCTTTGACCCGCGCCTGCTCACTTTCTGACAACAGCGCCAGGGTGCCGACCAAGTGAGCGAATACCCCGCCTTTGTCGATATCCGCAATCAGGATAACCGGGCAATCGACCGCTTCGGCAAAGCCCATATTGGCGATATCACCTGCACGCAGATTGATCTCCGCAGGCGAGCCCGCGCCTTCAACCATGACCACCGGATAAGCGCTGCGCAACCGTTGATGCGACTCCAGCACGGCAGTCATCGCGACCTTTTTGTAGTCGTGATAGGCCACCGCATTCATATGAGTGATTGCCCGGCCGTGAATAATTACTTGAGCGCCGGTATCGCTGCTGGGCTTGAGCAATATGGGGTTCATATCGGTGTGCGGCGCTAAACCTGCCGCTTGCGCCTGCACCGCTTGCGCGCGGCCAATTTCGCCGCCTTCGGCGGTAACGGCGCTATTGAGCGCCATATTTTGTGGCTTGAATGGCACCACGCTAATGCCTTGGCGCACCAACCACCGGCAAAGCGCCGTCACCAAGGTACTTTTACCGGCGTCTGATGTGGTGCCTTGCACCATCAATGTGGCGCTTTGCATCGGTTGTTTGTTAGTCATTATTGACGCTCATTAAAAGCTTGCAGCCCAGCGCGCAAGCGCTGCCAGCCGGATTCATCGCCCGGCAGCCCGAAGCGCAGGCTTTGCGGATACTCGAAGTGACGCAGCAAAATGCCTTGATTGGCCAGATACTCAAACAGCTGTGACGCCTGTTCTGTGGCCGACCACTGAAATAACGCGCAGCCGCCCAGTGCAGGCAAGCCTTGCGCGACCAGCAGTTCCTGCAGCCGCTGGGCGTCATTCTGGAGTCGTTGGCGCTGCGCAGACTGGCCCTCAAAGTCGCTTAACAAGGTGGTTGCAACCAGCCGGGTTGGCCCATTAATTGGCCATGGCCCAAGCATCTCGGCAAGGTCCTGCAGCAAGCGCTGTTGCGCCAGAACAAAACCCAAACGCGCTCCAGCCATGCCGAAAAACTTGCCAAACGAGCGCAGCACGATCAATCCCGGTAGATGGCTATACTTGGCCAGACTCAGCTCCGGGGTGCAGTCGATAAAGGCTTCATCAACCACCAGCCAGCCGCCACGCTCAGCCAGACGCGCGTGCCAGGCCAGCAATTGCTCAGGCTCGATAAGGCGCCCGGTCGGGTTATTGGGATTGACCAATACCATCACATCGAGACGGTCGAGTGCACGGTTGATACTGGCTTCGCTAAACGTCAGCAACTTATGCCCATAACGGCGCCATGCAGCCGCATGTTCGGCGTAGGCCAAGGGCACCATGCCGACAATTGATCTGCGCCGCAGTCGCGGCAAGGCCTGAATAGCCGCCTGCGAACCAGCCACGGGTAACAGCGCGCCGCAAGCATAGTAATCCCGTGCGGCGGCCTCCAGACCGTCCTCCGTCTCGGGTAGCCGCTGCCAAACCGCGGCGGGAATATCCGGCAGCGTTAAACCATAGGGCGCTACGCCGGTGGACAAGTCGAGCCAATCGGGCAGCGCGATACCATATTGCAGCGCCGCAAGTCGTAACCGTCCGCCGTGTTCAAGCATTGAACAACGCCCAAGCGCCCAACAGCAGCAACCAGAGAAGGACGCCGCCGTAAACCAGATTGAGCGCACGCTCGATATCGGCAGCGCGAGCCTGTGGCCCGGCACCCAGGTCAGGGCGATGATGGTTTTCCCCGTGATATTGCGCAGCGCCGCCTAGCTGAACATTCAAGGCCCCTGCCCCGGCAGCCATTACCGGGCCTGCATTGGGGCTGTCCCACAATGGCGCTTGCCTGCGCCAGCAACGCAAACTTTCGCAGGTATTGCCAAGCAGCGCATAGGTCAGGGCAACCAGACGCGCTGGAATGTAATTAAGCAGATCGTCTATTTTCGCAGCGGCCCAGCCAAAGCGTTCAAAGCGCTCATTGCGATAACCCCACATCGCATCCAGGGTATTGCTCAAGCGGTACAAAACCACGCCGGGCGCACCCGCGATGATGAACCAGAACAACGCCGCAAAGACGGCGTCACTGCCATTTTCCAAGACCGACTCGGTGCCCGCACGGGCCACTCCATGGGCATCGAGCTGAGCGGTATTGCGGCTGACCATATAACCCACTCGTTCGCGGGCCAGTGCCAGATCCCCCAAACGTAGCGCTTGCGCCACTGGCCGCGCATGCTCGCCAAGGCTGCGCAGTCCCAAGGCAACATACAACGCGACAATCTCAACAAACCAGCCGAATGCTGACACCTGACTCAGCAGCCAGGCCAGCGCGGTCAACGGCAACACAGCCAGACACCAGGCGCTGACGCCATGACTGCGCCAGCCCGCTCCAGACGGATTAAACCGCTGTTCAATGCGCTCGGCCCATTGCCCAAAGGCCACCAGTGGATGCCACCCTTTAGATTCACCAAAAATGGCATCCGCCGCCACAGCGGCAACAGTGCTTAAAAACAAACTCATCCTCGCGCTTCTGCGCAACCTCTTATCAATGCCTGTAACTGCTGCACTCCATCGCTGAGCGCCGCAGTGCCGGGCGGGAGGATATCTGCCGAGGTGATCTCGTGCAGCTGTTGATTAAGCCACGCAGCAATATTTTCCTTAGAGCGCTCCCGGATAACGCCCGATGTCCAGCATGTCGGCGACTGCCGCACGGTCTCACAGACTTCGCAGGTCAAGCCGATGATGCGCGGCATTATTCGCCCCACTGATTTTCTGAGAGCAGCTCGCTCAGCTCGCGTGGCTGCGCCCAACCCTGCTCCTGAAGCATGGGATTGGAATAAAAAGCCTTTACTGGCCCAAGGCACAAAACAGCGACAGGCTTACTGCCAGCCGGCATGTTCAATAGCTTGCCCAATTTGAATGGATCAAACAGTGACACCCAGCCCATGCCCAACCCTTCAGCACGTGCTGCCAGCCACATATTTTGAATCGCACAGGCCACCGAGGCCAAATCCATCTCTGGCAAGGTACGCCGGCCAAAAATGTGCGCCTCGCGTCGATCCATCAAACCGACCACCAACAACTCGGCGCACTCACGAACACCCTCGACCTTAAGCTGCATAAACTCGTCAGAGCGCTGATCAAGTGCTTCGGCAGTGCGCAGCCGTTCTTGCTCGACCAACTCAGCGATCGCTTCGCGGGTCTGCACCCGAGTGATGCGAATAAACCTCCAGGGCTGCATCAGCCCGACGCTTGGTGCTTGATGCGCGGCCTCAAGCAATTTCGCCAACAACTCAGGGGCGACTTCACCACCACTGAAATGGCGCATGTCACGTCGCTCGGCGATGACCCGGTAGATCGCAGCGCGCTCTGCGGCGCTGTAAGCGTGCTCATTCATGGCCGAAAAATCTCAGCAACAGCACGCGGGTTCGAGGCAAAGTAAAAGTGAATATAGGAGGCTGTCAGTCGGCCCTGACGATATACCGACTCGCGGGTACGTCGGTAATTCGGGCATTCACCACGGGCGACTTCAGGTAATTCGCCCTTAATTGTGGAGTGGTGAAAGGTGTGTCCGCGGAGCAATCCCTCAGGCAGTTCGACTTCCTGTAAAGCCAGGGCAGTCAGCCGCGGCTGCATTGCTGCGCGTGCATCTAGCAAACCGAGCATTGCCCCTGTCTCGCCCTGCTGATCGGTCAGCGACTCCAGCACATAAAGCATGCCGCCGCACTCGGCCAAGATCGGTTTACCTGCGCCATGATGCTGCCTGATAGCGGCAGCCATGCCAGCATTCGTTGCCAACTGCGCAAGGTGCAACTCGGGATAACCACCGGGCAAGTACAGACTATCGACTTGAGGTAACGCGCCATCATCAAGTGGAGAAAAGAAGCACAGCGTGGCGCCCAGCTCACGCAGAAGATCCAGGTTGGCTTGATATATAAAGGCGAATGCCGCATCCCGCGCAACCGCAATCCGCACGCCCGCCAGCAGTGGTTCAATAGCTCGCGCAACGGGGGCCGCGAAGCTAATGGCTGGCGGCAGTTCAACCTGCGCACTGGATGCCAGCGCATCGGCGGCGGCATCCAACCGGGCGTCAAGATCAGTCAACTCATTCGCCTGAACCAACCCCAGGTGGCGGCTTGGCAACTCGATCTCGGCACTGCGCGGCAATGCGCCGTACCAGCGGATAGACTCGGGCAATGCATCTGCCAATATTTGCCCATGGCGCACGCTGCCCACGCGATTACCCAACACCCCGGAGAATGGCAAACCCGCTTGAAAGGTGGCTAAACCATGGGCCACCGCAGCAAAGGTTTGCGCCATGGCCGAGGCGTCAATCACCGCCATCACAGGCACCTTAAAGTGTCGGGAAAGATCGGCAGCCGATGGCGAGCCATCAAACAGACCCATCACCCCTTCAATCAAAATCAAATCCGCCTCGCCTGCTGCTTGCCAAAGCAAGCGCTGGCTTTCAGCCTCGCCAACCATCCACAAATCCAGCTGATAAACCGGCTGACCAGAGGCGCGCGCGAGAATCATCGGATCAAGGAAATCCGGCCCACACTTGAACACTTGGACCCGCTTACCTTGACGCGAATACAAGCGCGCCAGCGCCGCGGTGACTGTGGTTTTACCTTGCCCAGAGGCCGGCGCTGCGATCAGCAATGCCGGACACTGATGGACTCGCGTGCTGTTCATCTCAATTACCCTGCACATAATATTGAACCCGCGAAAACCCGGTATGGGTCTGGCTAAACATGACTACGACTGCACCTCGCGTTGACGGGCGGCAAAGGCGGCGTTCAGACCCAGGTAGAAAACACTGGCAACGCCCAGATACAAGGCCAGGTTGGTCAGGTTACGCGGGTAATACAGGGCAATGCGTTCAACCAATTGAGACATGCTTGGGTCTGGGTAGCGACCCGAGAAAAATAGAAATCCACCGCCGGAAAACAGGTAGCAAACAAAGGCGCTGAGCGAAGCCATTGCAGCGAGCAACAGCAGATTGCTCCATTGGTGACGATGCATGCCGGCGTACAGCCGACCACCGAACCACAGGGTCCCGTATGCAGGCACTAACATCCAATAGGCTGGCGACATGCACCAGTCGCTCACACCTGCCCATTGCACGGCGGCCATATCGAACAGCGAAGCCTCGACAAACAACGCCGGAAATACCCAGCGCGGCTTCAGCAAAACGCCGGCAAGGAAAAACACGGCCCAGGAAGCACTGGGCAGATTGACCGTTGCGAAGTGCTGACCCCGGGTCATGGCCATCAATGCGCCAAGCGCAATGCCAATCAGCAACTGGTTGCGCGGTGAAAGATTCATCATTCTCTCCTGTTGATATGGCCAAGACGCCAATCCGGCGTCCTGGCAAAGGCTTAGCGACTAGAGCGCCTGGTAGCGCACACTTAGATACACGGCTTGGCCCGGCTGGTTATAGCCGTCGGCAGTTTCGTAATCGGCACCCAGTAAATTGGCGACACGACTTTGCACGCGCCATTCTTCGGTCAGGCGATACTCACCGCGTAAATCAACCGTGGCGAACCCCGAGAGCTCCTTGGTGTTGGCCAGATCGTCATAACGTTGCCCTTCTGCATGTACGCTGCCGCCGACGCTGAATTTGCCTATCCGGCGGTCAATATCAAGGTTGAACAATTGCTTGGCACGACGCGCCAATTCGTTGCCGTCATTGGCCCCGCTCGACTGGTTTTCCGGGTCCATGAGCGTGTAGTTGGCACTCCAGTCAAAACCGTACAACTGACTGGCGACAACCAGCTCTACACCGTTGATACGCGCTTTATCGACATTTGACGGCCCCTCAATCGAAGCGTCATAAGCAATCAAGTCGTCAATTTCGGTGCGGAAGGCGTTAACCACCCAATGACCCCAATCGTGCTGACCGGTAAGCCCTATTTCGATGCTTTCTGAGGTTTCAGCATCCAAGTTTGGATTGCCATAGTCGGGAAAGTACAACTCATTAAAGGTCGGTGCCTTAAATGCAGTGCCGTAACTGACCGTACTGCGCAACCAATCGGTCAAGGCAAAGCCATAGGCGATATTGCCGGTCTGGTGATCGCCAAACTGCTGGTTATCATCGCGGCGCAACGCCACTTGCCAGTCATGCCGGCCGACATCACCCAAGTACTGTACGAAGTAGCCGTTATTGTCGCGCGAGTCCTGATCGTAGTCAGTGCTGCCGTTGATTTCATCACGCTGGTAGTCAGTGCCCAAGGTCAGGGTTTGACCGTCCGCAATCTGTAAATCGTTCTGCCAACTTGCTGTGTCACGACGGCTGTCAAAGCGGGAATTAAAGCTACCATCGGTGAAGGCATCTGACTTGTCTTCACTGCGTCCAGCCTGCAAGGTGACCTGCCAGACATCAAAGGGGGAGAACCGAGCACGAGCGCCATAGACGTTGGACTCGCCATCTGCATTGGCATTAAAGCCTGAGGTACGGCTGCGGCTTACGCTGTCGTAGTCGTTATGCGACTTGGCCTTGAGTACGTTGCCGTCCAGTTCCAGCCCATTGTCGAAGCGATAGCCCGCGCTGAGGCTGCCAGAAAGATTGCGGTAACCGTCGTCATCGCTTTCTGCACCGCTAATGCCCGCAGATTTGACATTGATCCCGTCAGTGTCCGAGCTGCTGACACCCAGGCTGTACCAGCCTTTATCGTCGCCACCGGAGACGCCGGCGCTGCCGGTGTAGGTGTCGTGAGTGCCGTAGCCCGCTGAGAAAAAGGGTTTAGCGCCGCCGCTCTGGCCCTTGCGGGTGAAAATCTGGATAACCCCGCCAATCGCCTCTGAACCATAGAGGCTTGAACGCGGACCGCGCACCACTTCAATCCGCTCGATCAATTCGATTGGCAAATCCTGCAGGGCTGCGCCGCCCGAACTGACAGAGCCAATCTTGACCCCGTCAATCATCACCAATACGTGGTCGGATTCAGTGCCGCGCATAAACAGCGAGGTCGACTTGCCCGGCCCACCATTATTGGCAAAGGAAACACCTGGGACTTTACGTAATAACTCAGGTACGGAACTCACCTGACTTTGCTCGATTTCAGCACGATCAAATACAGTGACGGCAGCCAGGCTCTGACTGGCCGTTTGCGCCGTACGAGTGGCAGTGACCACGGTATCATCAAGCTGGTTCGGTTCTGCTGCGAAAACCTGTGAACCAGTGGAAACGCCACACAGCACGACGGCTGCTGACGTGAAAAAGGACTTACTGTTCATTGCGTATGCTCCGCCGCTCTCACCCGTGCGACCTAGGCTGGGAAAGGCATACGGAGAACAGCGGACGTATTTGTCACAGACGCGCAGAAAGGCACAGACGGTAATACGCCCGACAAAGCCCTCCGCGATGCCGTGAAATTGCGACAGGCCGGTCTCCGGGCTTACGAGCGGTGGGCTGTTGGCAGCACACCAGCAAACGCACCTTCCCATGCCGAAGCACAGTGGTTGAAAAGCGTTTGATTTGACTCGTTTACCGTTGCGGGGGCAGCGTCGGAATTGTTTGGCGTTATTACACGAGACGCACCGACTTCCCTGTTTCACCCTGTAAATACAAGGCACCTGAAGCAAGTCGCGCAGAGTAGTGACTTGCGACTAGAAGGTCAAATAACAATGCAAGGCTGCGCATATTCCTCACGATCGGCAAGGCCAAGCGCGGCAAGCAGCGCTTACCCGGTCATCAAGGGTTTGCGGCGCAAATGGTGGTTGATAAAGCCGTCAACCCTCCTTGAAGCGCAGCGTCATCCACGAAGGTGTGAGCCACCCGCCACTGACCCAGGCTTAATGACGCGGATGAAAGCCGGCAGGCTTGTCCGCCAACCAGACAACAAAGGTGCGCAGGCGTTCATCACTCAATAGGCTATCGCGAGTGTTGTAGCTCAACGCCAACTCTTTCTCGGTGAACAGACGGTGCACTTGATTATGGCAAGCGCGGCACAGCCACAAGGTCGCCGTGATGCGTTCAGTCTTGGCGTAGCGCTTTTGCACATAGGTTTTGTTGTGCAGCGACTTGGGGATCAAATGATGGCGGGTCAACAACGCTTTGCGCGCACACAACTCGCAGGCTTCAGGCTGGGGCGGCAAACGCGTGGGTTCGGGCACAGGGCAAATGCTAGCGCTTGCGGCACAGGGTCAGGCCATCGCCGACAGGCAACATCGAAAGATCGATACGCGCGTCATTTTTAAGCTGGAGGTTAAGCGCCTGAATCGCTCGTGTGTCGGCGCTTTCAGGCTTGGCTTCAAGTACACGCCCACTCCACAAGGTGTTATCAAAAAGCACTAACGCTCCGGGTTTGAGCAGACGCAGCGACTGCTCGAAATAGGCCGGGTAGTTTGCTTTATCAGCATCGATAAATATCAGATCGACTGTCCCGCCGTAACCCTCGCGCTCCAGCTCTGCAAGGGTATCTAATGCGGGTGCCAAACGCTGCTCGATGCGCTCGCTAACCCCGGCTTCTTGCCAATAGCGCTCTGCAGTGGCGTTATAGTCGGCCGCCAGATCACAACAGATAAGTGTGCCGTGCGCAGGCATCGCCTGCGCCATGCAGATCGCGCTGTAACCGGTGAAGGTACCGACTTCGATAATCCGTTTGGGCGCCAGCAACTGCACCAGCAGCGCCATGAACTGGCCTTGCTCAGGAGCTATTTGCCAACGTGCATTGGCAAGCTCCGCAGTTTCATCACGCAGCCGTTTAAGCAAGGCAGACTCACGCAGCGAGACATCCAGCAGGTATTGATACAAGCTTGGATCAAGATTGAGCGTTCGATTGGTCATTTGCGTCTCGGCTCGAAATCAGGCTGCGCCAGCCGGACCAGCTAGCGCAGCGGTTAACACTTGGCTAAAGGTTATGCGCCAGTTCTGGACTGAATACCCGCTTGGCATCCAAATAGACACCCTGCCAATAGGTATTGTTCAGGCTGTCGAGGCGCACGGTGCCACCGCTTGAGGGTGCATGCACGAAGCGGCCTTCACCCACATAGATCCCCGCATGGCTTACCCGGCTACCGCCACTGGTGGCAAAGAACACCAGATCGCCACTTTGCAGATTGCTCCGGCTGACATTCTGCCCACGCATCTGTCTGAGCTGGCCGGTGGTGCGCGGCAAACTGATACCGGCCACATCGCGATACACGAAGCCAATTAATCCGCTGCAATCAAAGCCACCAGCCGGGGTATTGCCGCCATAACGATAAGGTGTGCCAACCAAGCCAATAGCTCGAATCAGCACATCGTCAGCATTACCATTGGCAGCAGGATTGATTTTTTGCGGGACGGCTTGCGGCGTCGGGGGATGACTGGAACAGGCGCTTAGTAGCGCTGCGAATGAGAGAATAGCAATGCGGATCGTTCGAGTCATGCGAGGCGCACTCACTGTCTTGGTGCGCCTACTCTGCCGTGCTATCGCTTATGACGCAAGCTTGAGCGCGATGCAAGCAGTGGCTGATTGCGCGAAGCTTTATGCGCAGAGATGACTGTTCGGGTAAATCCAGCACTGTGGCTGAGCTTGGAGTGGCCCCGTGAAGCCAGCATAGGCTGATCACGGGAACCTTCGCCTTTGAGGAATCGCTTGGCACCAATATAGTGGCGAGACCAGTAGCTGCTGCCGAGCTTGCTGATACGGATTGACTTGCCGGTACGCGGCGCGTGGATAAAACGCCCTTCACCTATATACAGGCCCATGTGGCTGACGCGACCATTGCCGTTGTGATTGAAGAACACAACATCACCCGCACGCAGATCATTCTTGGCGACTTTAGGCGCCTTCATCTTGATCATCTGCCCTGTGGTACGCGGCAGGTGGATATTGGCCTCGCTACCGAAGAGGTAAACAATCAAACCGCTGCAATCGAAACCACGATGCACATTAGTGCCGCCCCAGCGATAAGGCACACCGATCAACTCTTGAGCGCGCCCAACCACTGCCGCGGCTTTAGGCAAAGAATTCTTTTCGAGACTGCCGTGTTTATCATTGGCCTGCGCTGAAAAGCTGGCCAGTAACCCAAATGAACAACAAAACAAAATACTTAATAAAGATTTATGCATTACGAAACCCAAGCAGCAACAGCGGTTGCGGATGCTAGAAAAAATGAAAATACAGCCCTACCGCTCCATGCCCGCAAACTTGCAAGACAACCGATACCAGCAAAAATGAAAAAGGCGCCTAAGCGCCTTTGCACACACATTAACGGACAGTGACACCCTGCCCGGTTGAAGCCATCGCCAATACACGCTTGGCTTCGAGGTAGTTTCGCTTCCAGTAGGAGTCTTGCAGACTGTCTATCCGGACCCCACCACTGCGCCTACTGGCAGAGTGGATAAAGCGATCATCACCCATGTAAATTCCAGCATGACTCACACGCCCGCGGCCGTTGGTGCTGAAAAACACCAAGTCTCCTGGCTCCAACTCATCGCGCTTCACAATCGGCGCATCGATGTTGATCATTTCGCGCGTTGAGCGTGGCAATTGCATGCCGGCTTCTTCTTCAAACAGATAGCCGATAAAACCACTGCAATCGAAACCCGATTTCACGCTGCTCCCGCCCCAGCGGTAGCGAGTACCAACCAGCGAAAGACCGTGTTCAAGAATACTGTCAGCCAACACCGGCAGCTGGTAAGACTTCTGCGCAGCTAGCGCATCAGTGAAATCAGTAAAGTCTTCAGTCGCGGGATTGGCCACCTCAGCCACTGGATCAGGCTGGATAACTTGAGTTTGCGGTGCCTGGCTAGCACAGGCTGCCAGAAGGACCGTCAGTGCAATAGGCACGAGTGGTGCGAAGCGTTTTAGCATGGGCACAACCGTGTCGAATTCAATAAATTCGCGAGACTATGCCTTCTATGGGGATGATTTGCAAATTCTATTGACTGAAATGTGACTTAGGAGTTCCGGCAAAACATCTAAGGCCCTTCCCGCGATGTACAGATCAACCCGGTCACTGAGGTCGGTTCTTGCAGGGTTTATCTCGGCCGTAAAAGCGCCAATAGCCCGGGCGCGCAGCACGGGCTCGACAATATACGGGAAGCTGGCACTGGTGCCTATCGCCAGCACCAGGTCAAAGCCTTCACCCAGTTGCTCATAGAGTGTGTGAATGGCTTTCTCCGGCAACATCTCTTCAAACAACACCACCGGAGGCCGCATGACGCCGGCGCACCGGCGACATAATGGCGGCAAGGCTGCGGCTAATCGCCGCGCCAAGTCATCGTCTTTCTGGCCACATGACTGACAGTACAGCGGTGCCAACTGGCCGTGAATTTCGATCAATCGCTCATCCGGGCTCCCAGCCGCACGGTGAAAGCCATCGATATTCTGCGTCAACAGCCAGCAGTGCGGTTTGAGCCGCTGCAACTGCGCGATCACTTCATGGCCTTGATTTGGCTGCGCCCCGAGGCATGCACGACCCAGCTCAGCGAGATACTTCCAGCACAGCGCAGGATCGCGCTGGAGCATTGGCCCGCTGAGCGCTACTTCAATCGGTACACCGTCGTTGGTATTGCTGTTATACAGGCCGCCGACGCCGCGATAGGTGGGCAATCCTGAATCCGCAGAAAGGCCTGCGCCGGTGATGATCAGCACCCGTTCAGCGCAATTGAAAGCCTGGGCCAGTTGCTCGATTGGGCTCAACATCAGCTATACCTCTGGGCTCAGTGATTAACCGTATAGGCCAACATGGTAGAGAGTTGGCATAAAGGGCGACCGCTTTGCTCATGCCAGGTATTGAACGCCGCCTGTACGGTTGCCAAGTCCCTGAGACTGGTCGGAACCTTATCAACAATGCCCTGTGCATTTAGCGCTGCGACCATGTCATTGGTCGGCACAAAGGTATCTTTACCGACCATGCGCAGGAATCGCGGCGCTGATAACCCGCCCATTTGCGCGCCATGCTTGGCAATGTACTTCCATAAGCCGACGATATCGGTCACCGGCCAGCTGGCGATCAACTCACCGAAGCTGCCTTTTGTATGGCGCACATCGAGAATAAACTGAGCATTGCGCGGCACACTCTTGAGCTTGCCAAGGTGACGAATGATGCGCGCATCCTGCATCAAATTCTCAATCCGCTCGGCGCCCATCAGCACGACCTTTTCGGGATCAAAGCCAAAAAAGACCTGCTCGAACGCGGGCCACTTTGCGTCAATCACACTGTGCCGAAGCCCGGCACGAAACACCCGCAGGCTCATCACCGACAGGTAACGGTCATCGCTGATACCGCGCAGGTCTTCAGGGGATTGAGGTTGCAGCAAGTGCGCCTCGAGCTTGGCGGCAGAACCAAAACGATTGAGGCAGTATTCATTGAGCCATTTGTAGTCGCGCATTGATAACCTGTTTCAGAGGCTCAGTTGCCAAGGGTTGTTCTGCTTGAGCTGCAAGCAGCCTGAAAATACAGACAGCGGCGCGTCAGAGGTTCATCACATCTACAAAGCGCGGCGTCGCATTCTGGTCGATTTTCAAACTGGCAAAATCGAACAGCTCCCGGTCAGCCAACTGCGAAGGCACAATATTTTGCAGTGCGCGGAACATGATCTCGGTGCGCCCAGGGGTTTTGCGCTCCCACTCTTGCAGCATGTCCTTAACCACCTGACGCTGCAGGTTTTCCTGCGAACCACAGAGGTTGCACGGAATGATCGGGAATTGCTGCAGTGTGGAATACGCTTCGATATCCGCCTCATTGCAATAAGCCAACGGACGAATCACCACGTTGCGCCCATCGTCAGAGCGCAGCTTTGGCGGCATGGCTTTCAAGGTGCCACCGTAGAACATATTAAGGAAGAAGGTTTCCAGAATATCGTCGCGGTGATGACCCAAAGCCATTTTGGTTGCACCGATTTCATCGGCGAAAGTGTAAAGCGTCCCACGGCGCAAGCGCGAGCAAAGCGAACAGGTGGTTTTACCCTCGGGAATCTTCTCTTTAACCACCGAGTAGGTGTCTTTCTCGACGATGTGATACGCCACACCAATGGATTCCAGGTAGGCCGGCAGCACGTGCTCTGGAAAGCCCGGCTGCTTTTGATCCATATTCACCGCAACAATTTCAAACTTGATCGGCGCGACTCTCTGCAAATGCAGCAGCACATCAAGCATGGTGTAGCTGTCTTTACCGCCAGACAGGCATACCATCACCTTGTCGCCATCTTCGATCATGTTGTAGTCAGCAATGGCTTCGCCAGCTTGACGACGCAGACGTTTTTGCAGTTTGTTCTGATTGACCGAGAGGGTGCCCATGGTGCGCTGGTGTCCGCATAGAAATACTAAAGCCCGATAGTTTACCTAGATTGTGTGCGCCGCCCTACCCCATTAATCAGCTGACACCCTGAATGCACCCCGCAAGCGGCAAATGAGACCTTGAACACAGATGGCGCGGCCAACAACGATCATCGCTGCGTATGCCGCGCGCAGTTGTTAGGCTTATGCCATGACTGACACAGCCGATTTACCCGAACAGCTGCTGAGCCTGCTTAAAGCTGCGCCCGAAGGGCTTAGCGAATACGCACTTATCCAGCAACTTAAAAGCCTGCGCTCACCGCATATACCCGACCTGCCTCTGACCGACAAGCTGGGGCTATTTCGCACCCACTTCTTAGTGTTTAACGCCCTCTATCGGCTGCGGGACCACCTGTGGCAAGGGCAAAGTGCGAACCTGCACATCAGCGCCATTCTCATCGAGCTACGCCCGTATCCCGTTGGCCAGCAACCCGACGCGCAACGGCTCAGCGAGCATGATCCATTACGCAGCTATTATCTGGACATGGGCAACCTGCACGGCATCGAAGCGCGTGATGTTGAAAAACTTCTGGTCAGTTTTTGGACTCGCATGCAAGGCGGCGATGAAAAACTGGCCGCGCTGGAGCTTTTCGAACTTAACCAAAGTTCTGAAAGCCTGAATTTTATCCAAATCAAGCAGCGTTACCGCCAGCTCGTGAGCCTTCACCATCCAGACCGAGGCGGCAATACAGAGCGCTTGCAGTCAATTAACAAAGCAATGGAAATTCTCACGCGCTATTACCAGTGATCCGTAAATACCGATTTGCTCTAAGCCAGTCCTCCTCTCTTTCGCTACACAGTGCCTATACTGCGACATACGGTCGCATTTAATTTGGCCTGTACCCGGCAACGCTGATCATGCGTTCCGGGCGCTCAGCCGGGGGGCGACCGCTATAACAAAAGGAGGTGCCAGGTATGATCCACCATGTTTTGGGGCTCTTCACCCATCCTGACCAAGAATGGCAAGAAATCCGTGGCGAAGAAGAATCCATTAGCCACATGTATCTCACCCATGTGCTGGTACTCGCAGCGATACCCGCTGTCTCGGCCTATATCGGAACCACACAAGTAGGTTGGTCCATCGCCGGCCATGCACCCGTGATGCTCACCGAAGGCAGCGCCATGCAACTGACCATCATGGCCTACATCGCCATGCTTGCAGGCGTTGCTGTCATGGGGGCATTCGTTCACTGGATGGCGCGAACCTATGACGCCACGCCATCATTCACGCGCTGCGTGGTGTTTGCCGCTTACACCGCAACCCCACTGTTTATAGGAGGTTTGGCTGCACTCTATCCGCATATGTGGCTGGGCATGGTGGTTGGCACAATAGCCATTTGCTATACGGTTTACTTGCTCTATGTCGGCATCCCTACCTTTATGAGTATCCCTGACGATGAGGGCTTTATGTTCTCGAGCTCAGTGCTCGCAGTCGGTCTGGTGGTGCTGGTGGCAATGATCAGTGCATCGGTCATCCTGTGGGGCATCGGGCTTGGACCTGAATACACCAGTTAAGCACTCCCGCTAAAGCTCATTAACGAAACCACCAACAGGTGGTTTCGTCGCTTAACGGCTGCCAGAACGCTTGGGCACGGGCATAATCAGGGGCTACTCATCTGCTGTGAAGCCTATGCCCGACCAGATCCACAACCGTGTAGAAGCTTGCTATGTCCAAGCTGAAGCCTTCTTCAAGCAGCCCTTTCCGCGCCCTGAAGTGTGCTTCAAGTTGCGCGGCCAGAAAGCCGGGGTCGCTCACCTCACGGAAAATAAACTGCGTTTTAATCCGCAGCTGTACCGCGAGAATAAAGAAGACTTTCTCAAACAGACCGTGGCCCACGAAGTCGCCCACTTGATCGCCCACCACCTGTTCGGTTTAAGCATTCAAGCCCACGGCGAAGAATGGCAATTGATTATGCGCGGCGTCTACGAGCTACCACCCAATCGCTGCCATGCCTACGAGGTCAAGCGTCGCCAAGTGCAACGCTATATCTACCGCTGCACCTGCCCTGAGAACAAAGGTGAATTCCCCTTCTCTGCACAACGCCATGCATTAGTGGCGAAAGGTCGACGTTATTTCTGCCGGCGCTGCAAAGTCACGCTGCGCTTCACAGGCGAGCAACGGGTCGAATAGCGTTACGCAGCGCCAACCTGCCAGGCGATGAGAAACCACTAGTCGGGGGACCGGCACCATTGAGCAATACCTGCGTCAAACACCGCAGGTATGCTGACAAGGTGCATACTCATCACCTTCTATTTGCGAAAGGACACGCTGATGATCGAACCTATTTTACTGACCGCCACTCGCCTTTCGACCTTTGACATAGACAGTCATCTGACCAACGCCACAGGCTTCTATTTTGAACGTGATAATCGCTTGTTTTTAGTCACCAGCCGTCACGTAGTGATTGATGCACCCACCGAGCATTATCCCAGCCGCATCGAAATCGAACTGCACACCGACGCTGACAACATCACGCAATCAATTGGTTTCTCGGTTCCACTGTACAACGAGGGCAAAAGCATCTGGCGTCAGGCTGAAGACACCACCGGCGAGATTGATGTGGCGGTGATCGAACTCGATCGCACTGCATTGCCAGCAGAAATGTTCTATCAGGCCTATACCCCAGAGCATTTGCAGCATTCGCTGGATCAAGTCGAAGTTGGCACTTCATTGCTGGTGGTTGGCTTCCCACTGGGCTTTCACGACACCCTGCACCACATTCCCGTGGTCAGACAGGCCGTGATCGCCTCCTCTTTTGGCCTGCGCTTTCAGGGTGAAGGTTACTTCCTGAGCGATGCCCGTACCCACCGAGGCATTAGTGGTGCACCGGTGGTGATGCGTGCGACCTCAGCGCAAAAAGACGCACTTGGAGAGTTACCTTGGGTTCTGCTCGGTATCCACTCTGCACGTCTTGATGTCGGCACCCGTGACCTTGAGCTCGATGAAGCCCTCGGCCTGAACTGCACCTGGTATGCCGATGTATTGATGACGCTGACCGAAAAGTAAAACCTGGACAACCGGAGCTGAGCCACGGTTACCCCGCCGGGGCTTTTGCAGATTAGAGTGCAGCTTTGCTGGCCTTTAAATCCGCAATTTGCAGCTCGCTGTAGCCCAGCTGGGCTAGTACCTCACCCGTATGTGCACCGATTGCTGCACCTACGTGTCGGGGCGCAGGCAAACCACAAGAGAACTTGATTGGGCAGGCCAGTTGCTTCTGTCCGGCCTGGCCCTCACGCGGCACTTCGGTGACCACACCCCGGGCCTGCAACTGAGGGTGCTCGCAAGCTTCTGAAAGCGTGAGCATCGGTTCTACGCAGGCATCTATGCCGGCGAAACGCTGACACAGCTCGTCGAAGTCGTGCTTCTCAAACTCGATCTCCAATTCACGCTTGAGCGCCTCTTGCTCCTCAGGCTTGGGCGACAAGCCACGAGACGCCAACTCCGGACGGCCAATTGCCGCGCAAAATTGCTGCATAAACTGTGGTTCCAGGCTGCCCACCGAAATCCAGCGACCATCTCGAGTGCGGTAGTAATCATAGAAGCTGCCGCCGTTGAGCGCCTGCTTCTGCATCTGCGGCTCAACACCTGCGGCCAAGTAGCCTGCCCCGGCCATGCCATTTAGGCTAAAGGCGCAGTCCGTCATGCTGATATCCACATACTGACCTTCGCCCGTGTGACTGCGTTGAATAACCGCTGCCAACAGGCCCATGACGCCATGCAATGAACCGCCGGCGATGTCGGCAAGCTGAACACCCAGGGGCAGCGGTCCTGACTCACTGCGCCCGGTGTAACTGGCAACACCGGCCAATGCGAGGTAGTTGATATCATGTCCGGCCCGGTCCTTGTAGGGCCCCGTTTGTCCGTAACCGGTGATCGAGACGTAGATCAACTTGGGATTTATTGCCTTTAACGCCTCATAACCAACGCCCAGCTTATCCATCACCCCCGGGCGAAACTGCTCCAACACAATGTCGTAATCCTTGACCAGTTGCTTGACCACCTCAACCGCAGCAGCTTGCTTCAAATCCAAAGCAATGCTGCGCTTATTACGGTTGAGATACGCATGGCTGGCCGAAACCCCATCAACATGGGGCGGCAAAACCCGCACAAGGTCTGTGCGCGTTGGCGATTCAACGCGCAAGACATCCGCCCCCATATCGGCCAATAACAACGAGGCAAACGGCCCCGGTAGCAGGGTCGAGAAATCCAACACTTTGAGCGAGGCAAGCGGGCCGTTCATTGCAACTCCTTACTTATTATTGTTCGGCTAAACTTTCAGCCATCACAGCTTAACGCTAACAAAAATTCAGACTGAACGATTTCTTTGAATGGGTTACTTAGCCTAGATCCCGCAGCGTTGAGCCTCAATGATCCTTATGCTCAGCCTGCATTGACAGTTTCAGTCAGGTATTATGGGTACTTGTCACAAGATATTCCGAACAGCGTTCAATCAGCACATATTCAGCGATGAACCAATAGGTGTTCATGTATTCCGATGTTCTAAATCGGCGTACGGCTGTTAACACCGTCGTTAAACCTCAACAGGAGCTTTCATATGCGCACAGCTGGTGCACGGAGTCGCGGCCGAATACCCGCCAAATTGTTGGCCGGGCTACTACTCATCATGGGCCTGGCCTTGTTGGTCGGCGGCATTCGCCTCGGCATGCTGGGTGGCTCCTGGTATTACTTGCTTGCGGGTATAGGCGTTAGCCTCAGTGGCTTCTTCCTGTTCCGCCTGCATCCAGCCGTCGTCATTATTTATGCGATTTTCCTGTTTGCCAGCACTGGCTGGTCTCTGTGGGAGGTTGGCCTCGACTGGTGGCAACTGGTGCCACGTCTCTCGCTATGGTTCGCCATCGGCTTGATCCTGTGGCTGCCTTGGATTCGTCGTCCGCTGCAGCCACAGCCTGTCGGTCTGGCCAACGGCTTGCTCGGTGCCTCGGTGGTATTGGCAGGTGCCGTGGCCGTTGCCAGCCAGTTCACCGGTTACAACGGTGAAATCAAAGGTGAGTTGACCCGCGCCAGCACGGATGTCGAAAACGCTGCCCCAGAGATGCCTGATGGCGACTGGCAAGCCTATGGCCGCACCAGCTTCGGTGACCGTTATTCGCCACTGGGGCAAATTACCCCGGAAAATGCCGATAAACTGGAGCTGGCGTGGACTTACCGTACAGGGGACATTCCAGGGCCGAACGACCCCCAGGAAACCACTGCAGAAAACACCCCGCTGAAAGTTAACGGCATGCTCTATGTGTGCACGCCGCACAGCCAGGTAATTGCGCTTGATCCCGACAGCGGCAAGGAGATCTGGCGCTTCGACCCTAAAATCACCACGCAACATGCCGATAGCTTCAAAGGCTGGGCACACATGACCTGCCGTGGCGTGGCGTATCACGAAGACAAGAGCGCAGCCCAAGCAGGGACATCGCCTGAGCAAACTGCCTGCCCTCGCCGCTTGTTCCTGCCAACCGCCGACACCCGTTTGATGGCAATCAATGCCGACACCGGCAAGGTGTGCAGCGAGTTTGGTGACAATGGCACCGTTGACCTGACCGCCAACATGGGCAGCTTTACCCCTGGTGGTTACTACTCCACCTCACCTCCGGGTGTGAGTGGTGATTTGGTGATCATTGGCGGCCACGTGACGGACAACGTTTCGGTCGATGAGCCTTCTGGTGTAATTCGCGCCTATGACGCCAAAGACGGCCACCTCGTGTGGAACTGGGACAGCGGCAAGCCGGATGCCACTGCGCCGATTGCCGAAGGTGAAACCTATACCCGCAACTCGCCGAACATGTGGTCGGTGATGAGCATCGACGACAAACTCGGCCTGCTGTATCTGCCGATGGGCAACCAGATGCCTGATCAATGGGGCGGCAACCGTTCCGAAGCGTCAGAGATCTACAGCGCTGGCGTGACTGCACTGGATATCAAAACCGGTAAAGTGAGCTGGACCTTCCAGATGACCCACCACGACTTGTGGGACATGGACATTGGTGGTCAGCCGACCCTGGTCGATATCAAAACCGCCGACGGGGTTAAGCCGGCGCTGATGGCATCCACCAAGCAGGGCAGCATCTACGTGCTTGACCGTTCGACCGGCAAGCCGATTGTTCCGGTCAATGAAACACCGGTTCCGCAAGGCGCAGTCAAAGGCGACTTCACCTCACCGACGCAGCCCATGTCGGAACTCAATTTCATGCCCAAAACCCTGACCGAGAAGGACATGTGGGGCGGTACGCCATTTGACCAGATGCTGTGCCGCATCCAGTACAAGTCACTGCGCTACGAAGGCATCTACACCCCGCCGTCGCTGCAGGGCTCGATTGTGTTCCCGGGTAACTTCGGGGTCTTCGATTGGGGCGGGATTTCGGTTGATCCCAAGCGCCAGATTGCCATCGTAAACCCCAACTACATGGCGTTTACCTCGCAACTGGTGCCGAGTGAAGCGGTTGAAGGTGGCCCAGCACGCAAGAGTGAAACCGAAGGCGTGCAGCCAAACAAAGGCGCGCCATACGGTGTAATTCTGCAACCCCTGCTCTCGCAGCTTGGCTTGCCGTGCCAGTCGCCGCCTTGGGGCTATATCGCAGCAGTTGACCTGACTAACCATCAGGTTATCTGGCAGCACAAAAACGGTACTGTGCGCGACAGCTCGCCTGTACCTTTGCCGCTGCCGATGGGCGTACCAAGCCTTGGCGGGACAATCACCACTGAAGCGGGCGTGGCCTTCCTCAGCGGTACGCTCGACCAATACTTGCGCGCCTATGACGTGACTAACGGCAAGCAACTCTGGGAAGGCCGTCTCCCGGCTGGCGGTCAAACCACACCGATGACCTATACCGGTAAAGACGGGCGTCAATACGTCTTGGTCGTTGCCGGCGGTCATGGTTCGCTCGGCACCAAGCAAGGCGATTATGTAATGGCCTTTGCCCTGCCGAAAAAGTAACAGCGGCTCGCCCGACAGTTACAATGCTAAGGAGCCTCTGAAAAAAGTAGTTTTTCAGGGGTTCCCTTCAAGGGGGCCGCAAGGCCCCCTTTTAGTTTAAGGAGCCCCGATGCTCAAGCCTCTCGCCCTGCTGCTTAGCCTATCCAGCTTAAGCGCATGCACCACGAGCCCGACCATGTCTAATCAATACGACCTGCTAATCGGTAGCTACACCCAGGGTGCCAGCCAAGGCATTTACCGCTATCACTACGACAGCCAGACTGGACGCATCAGCGAACAGCCAGAGCAGATTGTCCGCGCCGCCAACCCGTCTTTCCTGCTGCTCTCGCGAGACCAAACCCGGCTATTTGGTGTCAATGAAAACGGCCCAGGTCAGGCTGACAATATCGGTCAGGCCAGCAGTTTTTCGATCGAGCCAAGCGACCACTCGATTCACCCAATCAACCGCGTCGCCAGCGGCGGCGATGAGCCAACACATGCCAGCCTAAGCGGTGATGGCCGCTTCTTGTTTGTGGCCAACTATGCGGTTGAGCCTGTGCCCGGTGGCAGTCTCAGCGTGTTAGCAGTGAGTTCCGATGGCGCGCTGCATGCGCCCAGCCAGCGTTTTAGCCACAGCCCCAGCCAAGTGAATAAAGCGCGCCAAGCCAGCTCGCACGTTCACTCGGTGGTCATGAGCCCTGACCAGCAGTATCTGCTTGCCAGTGATTTAGGTGCCGACCAGGTCGTCAGCTATGGCTATAACCCACAACCAGGCTCAAATAAGCCCTTAAGCCCTGCAGGATCAACAGCCCTGCCACCCGGTAGCGGCCCACGCCACCTGCTGTTCAGCAACGATGGCAAACATGCCTACCTGACGCTTGAGCTCAGCAATCAATTAGCGGTATTCAATTACGCCCAAGGTAAGCTGGCTCAACAGCAGATGATTGACCTGAATCCGCCGGAGACGCCCCGGGCCACATATGCCGCAGGCGCGCTGCACACTTCCAACGATGGGCGCTTTTTGTATGTCGCCACGCGCGGCCCGGTGAGCCGGATACTGGTATTCAAAACCAACCCGTTGGATGCTCAGCTTGAGTTGATTCAGCATCACGCAGTCGAGGGCAAAGAGCTGCGTGAATTTCGCATCGACCCGAGCGGCAATCACCTGTTGATTGCCAATCAAGGCAGCAACGAAGTGCTGGTGATCGCCCGCGATTCACGCAGTGGCAAACTGGGCGATGTGCAACAGAAGCTTAATGTCGGCAACCCGTCTGATCTGCTGTTTATCGGCGCCGATAAATAAGCACCGATGCGCTGAAATAGCCATTTAAGCGCACGCGGGGTCATCCTTGCGCCTGGCAGCTTGTCCCTGCAGCGGCTGACTGGCACCATCGGCCTGCCGTTATCAGGGATCAGCTTTCATGAGCGAAGCAACCATTGCCAGCCATTTTGTCCGCGCCGCTATTGGCGGTGCGCAGCGCAAAGGCTATGACTGCTCGGCCCTGCTGCGACAGCTCAATATCCAACCGGCGCTACTAGACGAGCCGCGGGCACGCATCGCCCCTGAACAATTCGCGCTGCTTGTTCAGCAACTGTGGGAACTGCTCGACGACGAATACCTCGGCTTCGGTAAACATCCGAGCAAGCGTGGCACGTTTGCCATGATGTGCCACGCCATTATCCACTGCCGCACGCTGGAAAAAGCCCTGAGCCGCGGCAGCTTGTTTTACAGCCTGTTCGCCGAGGCGCCCAGTATTCAGATTAGCCATGAGGGTGACTTCGCCTGTATCAGGGTCGATGGCTCTAATCTGGATGACCCTGAGCACTTTTTAATGGAGTCATTGCTGGTCATTTGGCACCGACTGGGCAGTTGGTTAATCGGCCAACGCATTCGCTTGGAGCAGGTCACCTTCAGCTACCCGAAACCCAATCACGAACCACACTACCAGTTACTATTTCCCTGCCCGCGAACCTTCAACAGTCAACGCACCTGCCTGCGCTTTCACAAACGCTATCTGGCGATGCCATTGCTGCAGGACGAACGCACACTCAAGCACTTTCTTCAGCACTCCCCCGCTGATTTACTGGCCCGCCCCGATGGCGGGCACAGTCTGATCAGCCAGATCCGGCGTTTGCTTGGCCGAGACTGCAACGAATGGCCAGACCTTGAGCACATCGCGCAAAAACTGCACATGAGCCCGCAAACCTTACGCCGCCATCTGCGCGAAGAGGGCTCGAGCTTTCAGGGGTTGAAAGACAATCTGCGCCGAGACCTGGCTATCTATCACCTGAGCCGCGATGATATCTCGATTCAAGTGATTGCCGAACAACTCGGTTTTTCCGAGCCCTCGGCTTTTCACCGTGCCTTCAAAAAGTGGACCGGCCTGACACCTGGTGCTTACCGGACCCTGGAACACTGATCGGCCAGACCTCAAAATCGCCAGAAACCCGGTGCCTACAAGCGGCGTGCACGCCATGCGGCGAGGATAAACAAGCCCGCCAAAACACCCAGCAGCGCCAACCAGCCGGCGTGCTCGAAAATATAGCCGCCAACATACCCGACCACGCTTGAGCCGAGGTAATACGCACAGAGGTAGAGTGCGGAGGCTTGTGCTTTGGCACCTTTGGCCCGCTGCCCCACTTGGCCGCTGGCAACGGCATGGGCTGCGAAAAAACCGAGGGTGAACAAGCCCAAGCCCACCACCACGGCAGCCAGCCAAGGCGTCGCACACAGGCCGACGCCGATTAACATGATGATGATCCCACCCTGCATGACGTGCCGTGCACCCAGGCGCGGCACCAGCTTGCCGGCCCAGCCAGCACTGAAAATGCCCACCAGATACACCGTGAACAGCAAACCAATGACAGTCGACGACAGGTTGAATGGCGCCGCCGCTAAACGAAAGCCCACGTAGTTGAACATGGCGACAAAGCCGCCCATCAACAAGAACCCCATGCTAAACAGCAGGCGTAATTCTGGGTTGGCCAGATGCATTTTAAAATTACCCAGCAACCCCTTAAGCGATAACGACTGCGCTTGAAAATGTCTGGATGGGGGTAGCAGCCAGATAAACAGACCAAGACCCAATACGCCAAGGCCGCCAATACCCGCCAAGGCCAGGTGCCAACCGCCAATATCGCTGAGCCAACCCGCCAGCAAACGGCCCAACAACCCGCCGAGCGCAGTGCCGCCGATATACAGGCCCATTGCTGCCGGCAGGGCTTTGGGATCGAATTCTTCGCCGACATAGGCCATGGCCAGTGCCGGCAAGCCGCTGAGCGCCAGCCCCAGCATTGCACGCAGAACCAACAAGTGATCCCAGTCGCTGACAAATGCGCAGGCAATTCCAAGCAGACTGGCCAACCCCAGCGCCACCGCCATTACCGGCTTGCGCCCCCAACTCTCCGCCAGCGCACCAGACACAAGTAAACACAAGGCAAGGCTCAGCGTGGTGAGAGACAATGCCAAGCTGCTGGCTGCGGCAGAAACATTGAAATAACTGGTCAATAACGGCAGCAAAGGCTGCACGCAATACAGCAGGGCAAAGGTTGAAAACCCAGCGCAGAAAAGCGCCAAAGTGGCACGTTTATAGGCGGGTGTGCCTTGTTGCAGATGGCTGGCAATAGCGGTATTGGACATTTCACGGCTCACAAAGCACGGCCCCTGACTGGCCGCCGACAAATGTTAGCATGCTATCGACCTTATGGATGAGCATTAACAAGCGACGGCGCAACTTTGCCTGATGGCCCAAGGCCGAAGGTCCCGGCATGCTGGGTTGGCAAATTATCGCCATAGAGGCGTAAGCTATTGCGCACACCTATAGCTAATTCGTCCATGCATTATCGGGAGGGCCTCGAGCACTGCGCCTAAGAACCACGCAGCTCGTTGCGCACAGGCTGTTACGCACGGATTGCACTAAGGATAAGCACGCTTGGACAGCAGTATCTTCTTTGCAGTTATAGCCGCCGCCATGCTCCATGCCGGCTGGAACGCGCTGATCAAGATCGGCCTCGACCGCTACCTTACCGTGTGCCTGATTCAGATGGGCGCGGGCATTGCCGCGCTCTGCACACTGCCGTTCGTGGCCTTTCCTCAAGTCGAGGCTTGGCCGTGGATTATACTCTCAGTGCTGCTGCATATCGGCTACAACGGCTTTCTCGCCCATGCCTATAAATACGGCGACCTGAGTCAGGTGTACCCGTTATCCCGGGGCAGTTCGCCGCTGATTGTTGCCTTGATATCCGTGGTCTTGCTCCATGAAACCTTGAGCTGGGGGCAAATCAGCGGCTTGCTGATTCTGGTCACCGGGATCTGGTTGATGGCGCTGCGCACCAGCAAAGACAGTCCATTTAACACCCCGCTGCTGCTTACCGCGTTAACTACTGCCAGTTTTATTGCCGCCTATACGCTGGCAGATGCGGTAGGCGCTCGGGTCAATGGCGATGCCTTCTCGTACGCAATGTGGTTGTTTGCAATGAATGGCGCAGTGACCTTTATGATCCTGGTTGGCCTACGTGGCACAGCCATATTGAGCAGGTTAAGCCTTTACTGGAAAGGCGGACTGGGCGGTGGCGTGATGTCACTGATGGCCTACAGTATTGTCATCTGGGCCATGACGCTAGCTCCGGTGGCAGTGGTATCAGCATTGCGTGAAAGCAGCGTCCTGTTTGCCTTGTTAATCGGCCGTGTGGTCCTTAAAGAGACGCTGCCCCTGCTCAGAGTGGTGTCCTGCATCGTCATTTTAATGGGTGTGGTAACCCTGAAACTGGCCTAAAGAAAGGTGGCACTTTGCGGCCTAGACGTGCTGCCTTCCACGTCCTACTCTGGAAATGCTCATGGGGTTACTTTGCATGGGCAATCACGGAGGATTCCACGATGACCGATTTTGTCGTTAGCGCACGCCGTATCAAACAAGGACTGTTTATAGCCGAACCCGGGCCTTCGCGTTTTTTGCGGGTTGCCGAGCAGCAATTGCCACAACCGCAAGACGGTCGTACCGGCGTCACCTGGGTCAATGCCTGGCTGCAACAAATGCTTGAGGTTGCGATTTGGGGGGTTGATGAGCGAACAGGAGCCGCTCGCGGTGACATTCTGATCTTCGTCCACGGCTACAACAACAGCCCCGAAGAACTGATAATGCGACACCGACAGTTGAAAAATGACCTTTACAGGGTTGGCTGGAAAGGCGCCCTGGTCTCTTTTGACTGGCCTTGCGACAACAAAACCGCAGGCTATCTGGAGGACCGCCACGACGCGAAGCAAAGCGCCATGCAACTGGTCACCGATTTGATCTCGCTACTCGCCGCCAAGCAAACCCCGGATTGTGCAGTCAATACCCACATTCTGGCGCACTCAATGGGCGCTTATGTGGTGCGCGAAGCCTTCGATGACGCGGATGACGCCCGCCTGGAAAACAACAGCTGGATGATCAGCCAACTGTGTTTTATTGGCGCAGACATCTCATCTGGCTCGCTCACTGAAGGCAATGCTACAACTGATTCGTTATACCGCCACAGTACCCGCCTGACTAATTACTTCAGCCTGGGTGACAGCGTGCTTAAGCTAAGTAACGTCAAACGCGCAGGCGTCGCGCCACGCGCCGGACGCGTTGGTTTACCGCCACGTGCACCGGGTACAACCGCCAATATTGATTGTTCGCTTTATCATCAGGCATTGCTTGAAAGCGAAACCTTGCAGGCGGTCGATCAAGCTGACGGCTTTCACGGCAATAAAAGCCACTCATGGTTCTTTGGAAATCGGGTTTTTACCCTCGATTTGTTCGAAACCCTGAAAGGCGACCTAGACCGCAGCATCCTGCCGACCCGAAGCCCCAGCACCACCGAACGAAGTTTCAACTTGGTACGCCCTGCCACAATATAATCACCCCATCGCAGCGTTGCCGGCTGACTATTGCGCTGTCCAATGAGTATCCAGCCGCGCCCTTTACCTAGAACTGCGGCTATACACAGTGCAGAATGCACAGATGAATGAACGCTATATCCCAAACTGCTGTACTGCCCTCAGTGATCACTGGCCTTTGCCATTGCACTTACCCAATACGCGGCTGATCAGCACTCAATTTGACCCCGGCCTGTTTGATCCCACGGTGTTTGATCGCTGCGGGATTGCCCCTGTGCGCGGCGTTGCCAAGCGCCAGACTGAATACCTTGCTGGCCGTCTTTGCGCGCGTGAGGCGTTGTATCAGGTTACCGGGGTCGCAAGCGTGCCAGAAGTAGGCGAAGACCGCGCCCCTGTCTGGCCAACAGGTATCAGTGGTTCGATCTCTCACGGTCGCGGCCTGGCAGCCGCCATTGTCGCCGACGTCAGCCACTGGCGCGGCGTTGGCCTGGACATTGAGTGCCCACTGAGCACTGAACGGGCGACACGGTTGGCCAAGGAAATTCTAACCCCGGCAGAACTACAGCGGATCGCCGACGAAAGTGCCCAGCAGCAAGCCTGGCGGATCAGCCTGACATTCTCGCTCAAAGAAAGCCTGTTCAAAGCCCTTTACCCCTTGGTGTTGAAACGCTTTTACTTTGAGGACGCGGAACTGATCAGTTGCGACGGCGGCGATCAGGGAAAAGCGCGCCTGCGCCTGCTCGTCGATTTGAATCAACACTGGCGTGCCGGGCATGAGGTCGAAGGGCAATTTTGCCGGGTTGGCAATCACCAGCTCAGCCTGGTCCATATCCCGACTTAATCACCTCAGTAGCCTTAGTTAATCCCCTCCTGCGCGCAAATCCGATAAACTCTGCTCATTGCTGCCAGGAGCACCTATGCGCGACGAACTGAATCAAGGCTTGATCGACTTTCTCAAAGCCTCGCCAACGCCCTTCCATGCTACTACCAACCTTGCGCTTCACTTGGAAGCTGCGGGCTACCAGCGCTTGGATGAGCGCGATACTTGGCACACCGAAGCCGGTGGCCAGTATTACGTCACGCGTAATGACTCGGCCATCATTGCCTTCAAAGTTGGCAAGCGCCCGCTGACCGAAGCCGGTATCCGCCTGGTCGGCGCCCACACAGACAGCCCATGCCTGCGCGTTAAACCCAACCCAGAGTTGCAACGCCATGGTTTTTTCCAACTGGGTGTCGAAATTTACGGCGGTGCATTACTCGCCCCCTGGTTTGACCGCGACCTGTCCTTAGCCGGGCGTGTCACCTTCCGCCGCGACGGCAAGGTTGAAAGCCAGTTGATCAACTTTGAGCTGCCAATTGCAGTCATCCCTAATCTGGCGATCCACCTTAACCGTGATGCTAACAGTGGTTGGGCAATCAATAAGCAAATCGAGATGCCACCGATTCTGGCTCAGGTTGCCGGCACTGAACCGGTTGATTTTCGCGCCATGCTGGCTAACCAACTGGCGCTTGAGCACAGCTTGAATGCCGACGCCGTACTTGATTACGAACTGAGCTTTTACGATACCCAGCCCGCTGCGGTGATCGGGCTTAACCGTGATTTCATCGCTGGGGCGCGTCTGGACAACTTGCTGTCTTGTTATGCCGGGCTGCAAGCGCTGCTGAGTGCTGGCGATGCCGAAACCTGCGTATTGGTCTGCACCGACCACGAAGAAATCGGCTCTAGCTCAGCCTGCGGCGCGGATGGGCCGATGCTTGAGCAAGTACTGCGCCGGGTGATTCCTAATGATCAAGACTTCGTGCGCAGCATTCAACGCTCGCTGCTTGTATCTGCAGACAACGCTCACGGTATTCACCCGAACTATCCAGACAAACATGACGAGAATCACGGGCCAAAACTAAATGCTGGTCCCGTGATCAAAATCAACAGCAACCAGCGCTACGCCACCAACAGTGAAACGGCAGGTTTTTTCCGCCACCTGTGCCTGGAAAACGAAGTACCCGTACAGAGCTTTGTGGTGCGCAGTGACATGGCGTGTGGTTCGACCATAGGTCCAATCACCGCCAGCCAACTGGGTGTTCGTACCGTTGATATTGGCTTGCCAACCTTTGCCATGCACTCAATCCGCGAGCTTGCCGGCAGCCATGACTTGGCGCATCTGGTTAAAGTTCTGAGTGCGTTCTACAGCAGCCCTGAGCTGCCTTGAGGCCCATATGATCGAGCACATTCGCAACAGCCTGCTGGAAGCGCAAAGTGCGCTGGACAACTTCATCAACAATGAGCAGACCCTGCAAAATATCGAGCGGGCTGCACAAATGCTGGTCGACAGCTTTGAGCATAAGGGTAAAGCCTTCTCCTGCGGCAACGGCGGCTCAATGTGCGACGCCATGCACTTTGCTGAAGAGCTTACCGGTCGTTACCGTGGCAATCGCCCAGGCATCGCCGCAGTTTCAATCAGCGATGCCAGCCATATAAGTTGCGTGGCCAATGATTTTGGCTACGAATACATTTTCTCGCGTTATATCGAGTCCCACGGCCGTGAAGGCGATGTATTGCTGGCATTCAGCACCAGTGGCAAAAGCCCCAACGTGCTCAATGCAGTCGCTGCAGCGAAGCAGCTTGGGGTCAAGGTCATCGGCCTGACGGGCAAACCCGGTTCCAAGCTGGAAGAACTGGCAGATGTTTGCATTTGCGCACCGGGAGGCAACTATGCCGACCGTATTCAGGAGTTGCATATCAAGGTTGTGCATATCCTGATCGAGCTGATCGAGCGCAAGCTCAGCCCGGAAAACTACGCATAACGCTATTTCAAGCCTTGCAGATGCCGGGGTGGGCGAACAAAGCGTCACCCACCCCGACGATCAATCCGGCACTTCAACGCTGACGTGGATGGCGTCATGGCGCCAATATTCAAGATCGCAGTCAATCAAGCGATCATGCTGATCACGATTGACTCGCGTAATGCGCAACGCCGGACTCCCTACCGCCACCCTCAAGCTGCTCGCCGCATCGGCATGCAGCGCTGTAGGTACCATGTCAAACCGCACCCGTCCGTAGCGAATCTGATATTGCCTGGCGTAAAGCTCGGTCAAAGACCGGGTCAGATCAAATTCAAGAATCGCCGGAAAATATACCGGATTCAAATAGTGTTCAACGTAGAGCACCAAGCGCCCGTCAATGCGCCGCGCGCGGCGAATCTGAATCACGCTGGTCAGTGCAGATAGCCCCAGTATCTGACAAATCTCGGCATTGGCCGGTATCAACCGCGCACTTAATACCTCGGTAGCAGGCTCACGACCCTGCTCGGCAACCATCGCATGAAAATGACTGCGCACCAGTGGGTTGTAAGCCACCCGTGCGGGCGAAACAAACCAGCCCCTACGTTCTTCACGGTACACCAGCCCCTGCGCTTCTAACTGGCCCAAGGCCTCGCGCAATGTAATGCGTGTCGTGGCGAACAACTCACTCAACTTGCGCTCGGCGGGCAGCTTGTTTCCGGATGCGAGTAAGCCATGCTCAATCTGCTCTTCCAGCGCACGACAGATAGTCGTAACGGCCCGCGGTGTTACCTCACGCATCAAGGTGTTCCTTTTGGACTAGTCCAGCCCTGTTTCGGGGCATTAAATACTTCATTCAATCCGCTCAACATTTGCAGCAAGCCTAGGCAGTCTAGATGACGGCTAGATGACAGGTAGAGGCAAAGCACCTCTCGTGCCAGCAAGATGGGTAAATATGATCTTTTAAAACAGCGACTTATCCATGGTCTACGCTTGAAGAGCGGCACGCGGCCAAAGGGTACTAACAATAAGCAGTGGCGGAGGACATAAAACTGTCATTTTTTCCGCCTAAATTGGCTCGGGTATTGCTGATCTAGACCAACACTCAATTGCAAGGGAGTTTCCAATGAAACAACTGCTGCTAGCTACATTGATGGGTTCGGCCATCGCCATGGCGACACACGCGATGGCTGCGGATACAGATGTCAAAGCACTCGAGCAGGCTGCTCGCACTGAGGGCGAAGTGAACAGCGTCGGCATGCCGGACAGCTGGGCCAACTGGAAAGACACCTGGGCTGATCTAAACAAAACCTACGGCCTCAAACACCTCGACACCGACATGAGCTCGGCGCAGGAAATCGCCAAGTTCGCCGCCGAAAAAGACAATGCCACCGCAGATATTGGTGACGTCGGCGCCGCATTCGGCCCTATCGCCGTGCAACAAGGGGTAACCCAGGCCTACAAACCGACAAACTGGGACCAGATTCCAGAGTGGGCCAAAGACAAAGATGGCCATTGGATGCTCGCCTACACGGGCTCGATTGCATTTATCGTCAACAAGCAGCTGGTTAAAGATGTGCCTAAAAGCTGGGCAGACCTGAAAAACGGTAAGTACAAGGTTGCCATTGGTGACGTCAGCGCCGCCGCCCAAGCGGTAAACGGCGTGCTGGCAGCAGCCATTGCCAATGGCGGTGACGAAAAGAACATTCAACCCGGCTTGGACTTCTTCGCTGCAATTGCCGAGCAGGGTCGCTTGTCACTGTCGAACCCAACAATCCAGACCTTGGAAAAAGGTGAAGTCGAAGTCGGCGTGGTCTGGGATTTCAATGGCCTAAGCTACCGCGATCACATCGACCCAAGTCGGTTTGAGGTGCTGATCCCATCTGACGGCTCGGTGATTTCGGGCTACACCACCATCATCAACAAATACGCCAAGCACCCCAATGCAGCCAAATTGGCGCGTGAGTACATTCTTAGCGATGCCGGTCAGATCAACCTGGCCAAAGGTAATGCGCGGCCAATTCGCGCTGACCACCTGACCCTGCCGGCTGAGGTTCAAGCCAAACTGCTGCCTAACGAGCAGTATGCCAACGTCAAGCCGATCAAGGATGCGGCTGCATGGGAAGCAACATCCAAGGCACTGCCGCAACAGTGGCAAGAGAACGTCATTATCAATATGGAATAAGCGGTTTTTGCATGCTTGACCAGCAGGGAGGCAACGCGAGTTGTCTCCCTGATTTGATAAAGAACCCTGTGAGTCGACTATGAAACACAATGTCATCCTGGTGATTTTGGATGGCCTGAATTATGAGGTCGCCCAGCATGCCATGGGCCACCTGCAGGCCTATTGCGGTGCCGGACGCGCCGCGCTGTACAAGCTCGAATGTGAGCTCCCTTCGCTGTCGCGACCGCTCTACGAATGCATCATGACCGGTATTTCGCCTATCGACAGTGGCATTGTGCACAACGATGTGGTGCGCCTGAGCAACCAACGCAGCATCTTTCACTATGCGCGCGACGCCGGCCTCAGTACCGCTGCGGCGGCTTACCACTGGATGAGTGAACTCTATAACCGTGCGCCATTCGTACCCGCCCGCGATCGCCATACCGACGACGCCACGCTGGCAATTCAGCACGGCCACTTCTACTACGCCGATCACTACCCTGACTCGCACCTGTTTGACGATGCTGAGCATTTACGCGCCCGGCACACACCGAATTTTCTGCTGGTGCACCCCATGAATATTGACGATGCCGGTCACAAGCACGGGCTCGACTCCGCGCAGTATCGCAACAGTGCCAGACGCGCTGACTTAATCCTCGCCGAGTATTTGCAGCGCTGGCTGGAGGCTGGTTATCAAGTATTGGTGACTGCCGATCACGGCATGAACAACGACCGCTCGCACAACGGTTTGCTGGCTGAAGAACGCGAAGTCCCGCTGTTTGTTCTTGGTGATGCATTTAGCTTTGATCCACAAGCAGCGCCCAAGCAGACTGAATTGTGCGGCACGGTCTGCCAACTGCTTGGCGCCGATCACGACAAACCACTGTGCAAGGAACTGCTTAAGTGAGTGCTGTTAAATCCCGACTGTCACAGCGTAAATGGCTGGCAGCCTTGTGCCTTGTCCCCTTTGCACTGTTCTTCTTCGCCTTTCAGATCGCCCCGCTGATCTGGATTAGCCTTAACAGCGTTAACGTTGATGGAAGTTGGAGCCTGGGCAACTTCGAAAAAATCTTCTCCTCCAAGTTTTACCTGCAAGCGATCAAACACAGCTTGCAGGTGGGGTTCTGGTCGAGCCTGTTCGGCATCATCATCGCCATCATCGGCAGCTACTCGCTGCATCAGGTCGATTCTAAGTTGCGCGACTTCGTCATAGCCTTCTCCAACATGACCAGCAACTTTGCCGGTGTGCCGCTGGCCTTCGCCTTTATCATCCTGCTCGGTTTCAATGGCGCTATCACCCTGCTGCTCAAGCAAATTGGTTGGATTGACGATTTCAACCTGTACTCGAAAACCGGCTTGATCGTCCTTTACACCTATTTCCAGATTCCCCTCGGCGTGATGCTGCTCTACCCGGCTTTCGATGCCTTGCGCGAAGACTGGCGCGAATCCGCCGCTTTGCTCGGGGCGAACGGCTGGGATTTCTGGCGACATATCGGTTTACCGGTCCTGACACCGGCGCTGCTCGGCACCTTTGTGATTTTACTGGCCAATGCTTTGGGCGCTTATGCCACGGTGTATTACCTGACTACAGGTAACTTCAATATCATGCCGATTCGCATCGCCGGCTTGGTTTCTGGCGACATCTCGCTCAATCCGAACCTGGCAAGCGCCCTGTCCATGGTCCTGCTCGGGTTGATGGCGCTGATTACCATCGTCCACCAGGTGCTTTTGAAGAGGAGTTACCATGTCGCGCGTTGAGACCCAGACCGCCAGCATCCTCTACCACCGCGTGGTCGTATGGCTGCTGTTTTTAATCCTGCTATTACCCCTGGCAGGCACCTTGTTGTATTCCTTGGCGACCAGCTGGTCGGCGACCATCTTGCCCGATGGTTTGACCTTCAAGTGGTACCTCGAATTATGGGGTGAGCCGCGTTTCCTCAGGGCTTTTGGTCAGTCACTGTTGATCTGCTTTGCCGCGCTGTTTCTGGCCTCTGTATTGATCCTGCCACTGCTGTTTGTGGTGCATTACTACTTCCCGAAACTCGACGCACTGATGAATATCCTCATCCTGCTGCCGTTTGCCATGCCGCCCGTGGTGTCATCGGTGGGCTTGCTGCAAGTCTATGGTTCCGGGCCGGTGCAGTTAGTGGGTACGCCATGGATTCTGATTGGCTGTTACTTCACCATCGCCCTGCCCTTTATGTACCGGGCGATCACCAACAACCTGCAGGCGATCAACCTGCCAGACCTGATGGACGCTGCGCACCTGCTAGGCGCCAGCACCTGGAAAGCCGCTTTTCTGGTGGTTCTGCCTAACCTGCGCAAAGGCTTGATGGTTTCGCTGTTTCTGTCGTTCTCGTTCCTGTTTGGCGAATTTGTCTTCGCCAACATGCTGGTCGGCACGCGCTATGAAACCTTGCAGGTTTACCTCAACAACATGCGCAACAGCAGCGGCCACTTCAACAGTGCGCTGGTGATCTCTTATTTCTTCTTTGTGTTGATATTTACCTGGGCAGCCAATCGCCTGAACAAGGACAAATCATGAGTTTTCTGAGCATTCAGAGCCTGCATAAAAGCTATGGCAGCACGCAAATTTTCAGCGATATCAATTGTGAAATCGCCCAGGGCGAATTTGTCACCCTGCTCGGCCCATCAGGTTGCGGTAAATCGACCTTGCTGCGTTGTATTGCCGGCTTGACCACAGTCAACGGTGGGCAGATTCTGCTCGACGGCGAAGACCTGGTGCCAGTCACACCGCAAAAGCGCGGCATCGGCATGGTATTCCAGAGCTATGCGCTGTTCCCCAATATGAGCGTCGAGCAAAATGTCGCCTTTGGCCTGCGCATGCAAAAAGTAAAAAAAGAACAAACGCATGAGCGCGTGCAAGAAGCCCTGAAGATGGTTGAGCTTAGCGATTTTGCCAATCGTTATCCGCACCAGCTGTCCGGTGGCCAGTGCCAACGTGTGGCGCTGGCTCGTTCGCTGGTGACCCGGCCACGCTTGTTATTACTGGATGAGCCGCTCTCTGCGCTCGATGCTCGCATCCGTAAGCATTTGCGGGAGCAGATCCGCGAGATTCAGCAAGAGTTGGGCCTGACCACGATTTTCGTCACCCACGACCAGGAAGAAGCGCTGGTAATGAGTGACCGCATCTTTTTGATGAACGCGGGCAAGATCGTGCAAAGCGGTAATGCGGAAACCCTCTATTCCGAACCGGTTGACGCCTTCGCTGCTGGTTTTATCGGCAACTACAACCTGCTTGATGCTGATGCTGCCAGCCGTCTGCTGGACCGCACGTTCAGCACGCGCGTGGCCATCCGCCCTGAAGCCATCGCGATCAACCCCAGCGGTGAGATTGAAGCGCAGATCCGCAGCCACAGCCTGCTCGGCAACGTGATCCGCTACCGCGTAGAAGCACGGGGAGTTGAGTTACTGGTCGATGTGCTCAATCGCAGCGAGAGCGACCTGCACAGCAAAGGCCAACGTATAATCCTCAGTATCGATGAGCAAGCCGTACGAGAAGTGGCGTAATGACCCTGGCAATTTTTGACTTAGATGACACCTTGATTGACGGCGACTGCGCGAGCTTGTGGAGCGCTGAAATGGCCAAGATTGGCTGGGTCGATGGCGAAAGCTTTCTGGCCCGCGATGAGCAATTGATGGCCTTGTATGCCCAAGGCGAACTGGCGATGGAAGATTACATGGCGTTCAGCCTTTCCCCACTGGTTGGCCGCACGCCCGAAGAAGTGGCCTTTGTGGTTGAGCCATTTGTCGAGGATGTGATCGAGCCGCGCTTGCACAGCGATGCAACCCGCTGCCTGGCCACACACCGCAAAGCAGGCGAGCGCATTGTAATTATCTCCGCTTCTGCGCATTTTCTGGTCAGTGCAATTGCCCAGCGCCTTGGCGTTGAAGAGGTGCTGGCCATCGACCTCGACATTCAACATGGCTGCTACAGCGGCAACACCCAAGGCGTACTGACCTACCGCGAAGGCAAGGTTACCCGCCTCAAACAATGGCTTGCCGACAATGGCGAATCCCTTGAAGGGGCGTATTTTTACTCAGACTCGCGCAACGACCTGCCCCTGCTCAAGCAAGTCGACAACCCACGCGTGGTGAATCCGGATCCGGAGCTCAGGGAATATGCCGAGCAGGCCCACTGGCCAATCCTCAACTGGCGCTAAGCCGCATACAGGTTAAACACAGCTTGACGCTTGCGTGGTTGACGCTCTTGTAGGGTGGCTGACGCTCTTTTCAGCCACCATTTTTCGCCGCAAACACAGTATGACTTGCTGTACCCTGTTGACAGGTTATCGCCCCGTGCCGCCCCCTGCCGCAGGACTGCGCGCCGCCAGATCAGTTTTTTGTAACACTTTACAGATTCACACGTCTGTATCTGCGTAGACGCTCAACAGCCGGTTGGTTATGCGACTCACTGCAGTGAGTTGTTCAACATAGCGATACATATGCGACTACCCCAGCTGGCTCAGTCGGCTGCACAATCGATATTTAGCTAGGAGCCTATGATGCATAACTGGAACGATGTCATTTCTCGCGCCACCCACGGCAACCCAGCGCCTGATCGCAAGGTCACCAAGACCGAAGAAGAGTGGCGCGCCCAGCTCGACGCTGAGCAATACCGGGTCACCCGCCAAGCCGGAACAGAGCGGCCACATAGTTCACAGATGTGTAGCCTGTTTGAACCCGGTGTATACGGTTGTGTGTGCTGCGATACGCCACTGTTCGATGGCAGCAGCAAATACGAATCGCACAGCGGCTGGCCGTCATTCACCCAGCCGATCAAAGACAACGTGGTTGCCTATCATTCGGACTCAAGCCACGGCATGACCCGCATTGAGAACACCTGCAATGTCTGCGACGCACATTTGGGCCATGTATTCCCCGATGGACCAGAGCCAACCGGTTTGCGCTTCTGTATGAACGCTGTCTCCTTGAAGAAGCTCGCTTAGCGCTCTCGAAGTTCCTGTGACAAGTACCTGTGGCGCGAACTCGCGCCACATCTGGTTGAGGACTGAACCATGAAAGCGATCTGGAATAACAAAGTAATTGCTCAGTCAGATGCGACCGTATTGGTCGAAGGCAACCCCTACTTCCCGCCTGACTCCATTGTCAGCCAGTACTTCAAGCCCAGCGACCACAGCAGTCATTGCCCGTGGAAAGGCCAAGCGCAGTACTACACCCTTGAGGTTGAGGGCCAGCGTAACGCCGATGCCGCTTGGTACTACCCTGAACCCAAAGATGCCGCCGCCAACATTCGGGGCTATGTGGCATTTTGGAAAGGTGTAGTGGTCAGCGAGTAAGCTCCTCCGTGAGCTGCTGCCGTTCTGAGGCTCAACCAAGCCAATGAAAATGGGACACACGTCCTTGCTTAATTTCTGCCTGCTAGCCCATGGGGCGATGTTTCAATTAAGCTAGGGTCCATGAAGCCTAAATACGACGACACTCGCCAGCACCTACTCGACACCGGTCATCAGATCATGTCGAGCAAAGGCTTTTCCGGTGTCGGTCTTAGTGAAATCCTGCAAACGGCAGGCATTCCCAAGGGTTCGTTCTACCATTACTTCAAGTCGAAAGAGCAGTTTGGCCAAGCCCTGCTCGAAGACTATTTCAAGCACTATCTCGCCGGACTGGATGAACGTTTCGCCGATCAGGCGCTTAGCGCGCGCGAACGTCTCCTTGGTTATTGGCAGCATTGGCTCGACGGCTACAGCGGCCCGCAGTGCGAGGCTAAGTGTCTGGTGGTGAAGTTGAGCGCAGAGGTGGCCGACCTCTCGGAGGGCATGCGCATTACCCTGCGTGACGGCACCGATCAAGTCATAGGCCGTCTGGCTGACTGCATAGACGCCGCCAATGCCGACGGCTCGTTGCCCGACCTTGATGCCAAAGACAATGCGGCAATGCTCTACCAGTTATGGCTGGGCGCCAGCTTATTGAGCAAGCTGCACCGCACCAGCGAACCCATGCAGCAAGCCATGCGCGTCTCGCAACAACTGCTCACGCCCTGACGCCTCTGCCAATCGGCTGGATGACGCTCTTTTCATCCACCATTTTCGCAAGCACATTCGATGATTGGTTGACCCTCGATGACCAATCTTCGCATGCGACACCCAATTCCAACCCCTCCCAAGCCGCAATCTGAAATCCAATTGAACCAAAACTAGACGACCAGTCTAATAACTCTCTATGGTGAGCATCAGCTAAGCTGAAGCACCCGAGATAATTGAAACGATTGGCCCAAAAGCCCACCTAACAAAGTAGTCATATGGCCTGAGCCGGATTGCAGTCAGGTCTGCAACACACTCAATCAGGAGTCATGCACAGATGCAGCAATCAACGAGTATGAACCGCCAAGTTGTTCTCGCCTCACGCCCGAGTGGCGCGCCGACCGCAGAGAACTTCCGAATTGAACAGAAGCCAGTGCCAACGCCTGAGAAAAATCAGCTGTTGCTGCGCAGTGTGTACTTGTCACTCGACCCCTATATGCGCGGTCGCATGAGCGACGCTGCCTCTTACGCCGATCCCGTTGAGGTCGATGGCGTGATGGTCGGTGGCACCGTAAGCCGCGTGGTCAGCTCCAATAATCCAGACTTCAAAACCGGCGACTGGGTGTTGTCCTACAGCGGCTGGCAAGACTACTCGGTATCGGACGGCACGGGCCTGACCAACTTAGGCAGCAACCCGCAACACCCTGCCTATGCCTTGGGCATCATGGGTATGCCGGGCTTTACCGCGTACATGGGCTTACTCGACATTGGTCAACCGAAAGCCGGTGAAACCTTGGTTGTAGCCGCCGCGACTGGGCCTGTTGGGGCCACCGTGGGCCAAATTGGCAAAATTAAACAATGCCATGTGGTCGGCGTCGCCGGTGGCCCTGAGAAGTGCCGCCACGCCGTTGAGACGCTTGGTTTTGACGCATGCATCGATCACCACGCCAGCGACTTTGCCGAGCAATTGGCCAAAGCCTGCCCGAAAGGCATCGATGTGTATTACGAGAACGTCGGCGGCAAGGTCTTCGATGCGGTACTGCCGCTGCTCAATGCCCGCGCACGGATTCCGGTTTGCGGGCTGATTGCCCAGTACAACATGACCGCTTTGCCTGATGGGCCGGACCGCATGACCCTGCTCACCCGCACCATTCTGACTAAGCGCTTGAAGATTCAAGGCTTCATCATTTTCGATGATTACGCCCACCGCTATGACGAGTTTGCCCGCGATATGGGTCAATGGCTGGCCGACGGCAAAATCAAGTACCGCGAACAAATCGTCGAAGGTTTGGAGAATGCACCAGAAGCTTTCATCGGCCTGCTCCAAGGCAAGAATTTCGGCAAGTTAGTGATTCAAGTCGGCAACGAAGACTAAGCGCATCTATTAAGAGGCTGATATGAAAATTCTGATGGTTTTAACATCCCACGATCGCCTGGGCGATACCGGTAAAAAAACCGGTTTCTGGCTCGAAGAGTTCGCCGCGCCTTACTACGTATTTAAAGATGCGGGCGCCGCGATCACTCTGGCCTCACCCAAGGGCGGTCAACCACCGCTCGATCCGAAAAGCGACGAGCCTGATGCACAGACAGCTGCTACCGACCGTTTTAAGGGCGATGAGGCGACGAAAAAAGCCTTGGCCAACACCGTTAAGCTTGAGACGGTAAACGCCACAGACTATGACGCTTTATTCTATCCGGGCGGCCATGGCCCGCTCTGGGACTTGGCCGAAGATGCCACTTCGATTGCCTTGGTCGAGGACTTTTATGCTGCGGGTAAACCGGTTAGCGCCGTTTGCCACGCCCCGGCTATTTTTCGCCATACCAAAGGGGTCGACGGCAAACCGCTGGTCAATGGCAAGAGCGTAACCGGGTTCAGCAACAGCGAAGAAGCTGCGGTACAGCTGACTGATGTGGTGCCCTTCCTGGTTGAAGACATGCTCCAGGAGAAAGGCGGGATCTATTCAAAATCGGCTGATTGGGAAAGCTATGTGGTCGGCGACGGCCATCTTGTTACCGGTCAGAACCCCGGCTCATCGGAAGCCACAGCAGAAGCTGTATTGAAACTGCTGCAGTGATGTAACCGCCCAGCCTGCGCTGACGTTGTAAACTGGGCGTTCCTGTCGTAAGAAACTAGAAAGCCAGCCGCAAACATGACCCAACGCCCGCCACTCGCCGCTTACCACCACGCCATCGATCAACTGGACTTCAAGCCGGACAACGCACAGCAGTTTGCCGCTGAGCAACTGCAGGCCTGTTACGACGCGTTGCACAACTCCGCAGTGGATAAACCGGCTGCGGTCGGCGTGTATCTGTGGGGGCCTGTGGGGCGCGGTAAAACCTGGTTGATGGATCAATTCTATAAAAGCCTGCAGGTACCGACCCGGCGTCAGCATTTTCATCATTTTATCCGCTGGGTCCATCAGCGCATGTTCCAGTTGACGGGCACCGCTGACCCACTGCGGGCGCTAGCCTGTGAGCTGCGCGACGAAGTGCGGGTGCTGTGTTTTGATGAACTTTTCGTCAATGATATCGGCGACGCGATAATTCTCGGCAAACTGTTCCAAGTGATGTTCGAGGAAGGCGTAGTACTGGTCTGCACGTCCAATCAACCGCCCCACCAGCTGTATGAAGGCGGCTTTAACCGTGAGCGATTCTTGCCGGCAATCGCCGCCATTGAGGCGAATATGCAGGTGGTCAACGTGGATGGCGGCCAGGACCATCGCTTGCATCCGGGCACACAAGTGCAGCGCTATTGGCTCACTGCCAATGACAGCCCAAGCGCCTTGCACGGGATCTTCAATCGCTTGAGTGAGGGGCAGCCAAACACCGCCGAAGCGATCACACTGAATCAACGCCACATAAAGCTGATACGCCATGCCGACAGCGTGATCTGGTGTCGTTTTGCCGACCTCTGCGTAGAGGCTCTTGGCTCTGAGGACTACATTGCCTTGTGTGATCGATTCAGCACGATTCTAATCAGTGATGTGCCTTGTCTGAGCGGTCAGCAACGTCATGCAAAGATTGCCCGTGGCACCGAGGACAGCGCACAGCGTATTGAGGCAGGTGACCGCAAGCTGCCCAGTTTGGCCGTGTTTGATGACAGCGTGCGGCGTTTTATCGCCCTGATAGATGAATGCTACGACCGCCGCGTGCCTGTGTATATTGAAGCGGCAGTACCACTGAACGAGTTGTATACCGAAGGTTATCTGGAGTTTGCCTTCCGCCGCACCCTCAGCCGCCTGCAAGAGATGCAGTTACAACGCTTCAGTGCTGAGCCAGAGGCAAGCTCACCCACCCAGGGCTCACCCTCTGTTAAGCGGGAACTGTTATTGACTGGTGGTGCTCAAAAGTAAACACGCAAAGCATTTACTAGGTATTGGACCGTCACTCGCAGCAAGGAATCAGCATGCTTTTCCCGGACTTTACCGGCCTCAAGCTCCATAGGGTCATCAAAAAAACCGTTATCGATTTCGTCGATGACGAGTTACCTACCTACGCCTCAGCGTTAGCCTTTCAGATATTTTTCTCGCTGTTCCCCTTTCTGCTATTTCTGATCGCCATCATCAGCGTACTGGACCTGCAACCTTTCTTCGACTGGCTACGCCTCCAAGCTTCGCTTGTGATGCCGCGCGATGCCTATGACCTGGTCAACCCAGCGATCGATCAACTGCAAACGCAAAAAGCAGGGCTGTTCTCTGTCGCTATTGTGGTCGCACTGTGGACCGCATCATCAGCGGTACGCTCTGTCATGACCGCCACCAATCGCGCCTATGGTGTCAAAGAAGGCCGTCCCGCCTGGAAGCGTTTCCCCCTGTCATTTATCTACACCATTGCCATCGCAATTACCTTGCTCGGCGCAGCCGGCCTGATGGTACTAGGGCCCCAAGCAATCAACTGGCTGGCGCAGCAACTCGGTATCGAGCAAATCGTGGTTACGCTCTGGTCAATACTGCGCTGGCCTTTGGCAGTTTTCATGTTGATGGCAGTGGTTTCGGTGGTCTATTACGTGGCCCCGGATGTCGAGCAGGAATTTCGCTTTATCACCCCCGGTTCCATATTGGCGGTAATTGTCTGGATATCAGCCTCAGTGGGCTTTAGCTACTACGCGCAAAACTTCGCCAACTACAACGCCACCTACGGCAGCATTGGCGCAATCATTATCCTGCTGCTTTACCTCTATATCTCATCGGCGGTGCTGCTGTTCGGCGCCGAACTGAATGCGGTCATCGAGCACAGCCTTGACGAAGGCAAAGACCCGGGCGAAAAGGAAATTGACCCCGAATAGGCCTCGAAAAACCCACCGCAACCGCCGCCGATGAGGCGCGCGGCGTTGCTTATGTAGGTTGATTGGGTAATTGCACAGACTTGCCAACGCACTTGCATTCGACCTGACCCGTCAGTTGCATCGAACGCGCCCGGCATGCTGGCAGAGAACAACAACTGCTGCCGGTCGCGACAGGCAACAGCCGGCCAAAAGTGGTCACTCGCAGGTCATCTGACCAGGGCTAAAGCACAACGGTCGGTTCCAACACAGACCAACACTCTAGACAGCTCGTTGATTGGTATCGGATCTCGCCAATGTCACTTATCGGCTCTAGTTTCGCTCAGGATTCTCGCCGCATCTCTCGCAGGTGGGAGGCCGAATACTCGCGCATAATCTCTGGTGAACTGTGTGGCGCTTTCGTAGCCTACTTCGAAGGCGGCGGCCGTGACGCTTTTGGCACTAGCAACCATGAGCGTCCGGGCCTGCAACAGGCGCACGCGCTTTTGATACTGCAACGGGCTTAACGTCGTGACGGCTTTGAAATGCCGGTGAAACGCCGAAACACTCATGGCCGCTTTTTGCGCCAAGCTTTCCACTCTGATGGGCAGGGCAAAGTCCCGACGAATCCATTGAATGGCGAGACTTACACGAGCCATAGCCGTGTCTGGTGCAGCGATCTCACGCAGCATCCAGCCGTGGGGGCCCTGTAGGACCCAAAACAGTATCTCGCGCTCGTAGACCGGAGCAAGTGCTGCGATAGCGTCAGGGTTATTCATCAGTCGCAGCATGCGCACCCAAGCGTCCATTAGCTCTGGCGTCACCGCTGCCACCGAAAACCCGGGGTCATTTTCATTACGCGCCGTGGGTTTGGCTAAATCGGCTAGTAAGGTTGCGAGTACCGTTGGGTCTAGTGTCAGGCTGACAGCTAGATAAGGCTCTCCCGATTTAGTCGGATGCACTGCGCCCACCGCAGGTAAGTCGACGGACATCACGAAGTACGTCGCGGGATCGTACTGCAGTGTGCGGTCGCCAACCGTCATCGTTTTACTGCCTTGCAGAATCAGGTTGATCATAGGGTCGTAAACGGCAGCCAGCATGTGCTCAGGGATTTTGCCTTGAACCATGGCGACTCGCGGGATACCTGTCTCTGTGCGGCGATTTTCGGCTTTGGCGGCCAAGAAACGCAGTTCATTCAGTTGATTTTTCATGAGCTGGATGTTGACCCAAGACCCATACGATGCGCAAGCAAAAAGCAGAAACAGGCAAGTTTAGAGCAGGAACGGTTGTGCCGGCTAAACCATGAGTAGGTACTGTAGTGGCTCATCTCTTCGACAGCGGAGCACGCTATGAGCGTCATCGTCATCACCGGAGGCAGCCGGGGGATTGGTGCCAGTGCAGCCCAGCACATTGCCCAACGCGGCATGGGTGTCATTCTGACTTACAACAACAATCCCGAATCGGCCGCAGAGGTCGCAGGCATTATCGAGCAGGCGGGCGGTAAGGCCGTCGCACTAAAACTCGATGTTGCCAATGTTGGCAGTTTTGAAGCTTTCCGTGAAACAGTTCTGATGACTTTGCAGGAACGCTGGGGTACCAGCAGCCTCGGTGGACTGGTTAACAATGCGGGCTATGGGCTGTTCAATGTCCACTTCAAGGGGCCATTTTTCCTGACCCAAGCGCTTCTGCCCTTGCTTGAAGAAAACGCCAGCATCGTCAACCTGACCAGCGCAACCACCCGCGTGGCCACTGCTGGAGTGGCTCCTTATGCGTCGTTTAAGGGCGGTCTTGAAGTGCTTACTCGTTACATGGCGAAAGAGTTTGGCGAGCGACGCATACGGGCCAATGCCGTGTCTCCGGGGGCTATCCGCACCGAACTGGGCGGTGGGCTGAATGATGAGTTTGAAGCATTGCTGGCCGCGCAAACGGCGCTGGGCAGGGTCGGTGAGCCCGAAGATGTCGCACGTATTATTGCGATGCTGTTATCTGAGGATGGCGCTTGGATCAATGCACAGACCATCGAAGTTGCTGGCGGGTACAACATTTGAATACGCGAGGGTTTTGACATGCTGGATCACATTTTTCTGTCGATAAGCGATATTGCGCGCTCAATACGTTTCTACGAAACGACCCTGACACCGCTGGGTATCACCGCGCGCCTGGACTACAACGGCAAGGATGGCCCCGCTGGACATCCTGATCTTAAAGGCTTCGGCGCCAATGGCCGGATGTTCTTCTGGCTACGCGAGGGCGTAGTGGAGGGCCGAGCAGTTCACATTGGTTTCGTGGCCAGCAGCAAGGCCGAGGTCGAGGCTGCGTATGCCGCCGCTATGAGCCAGGGCGCTGTCGACAATGGCGCACCGGGTGCCCGGATGCATTACGACCCGAACTACTACGCCGCGAATGTCCTCGACCCGGATGGTTACAGTCTGGAATTTGTTTACAAGAATTGGCAGCACGTGAAATGAATAAATTAATGATCTACGGCGCTACAGGTTACACCGGTCGGATGGCCGCTGAGCGCGCAAAAGCACTGGGCTTGAATTTCGAAATAGCCGGGCGCAATGCTGACCGGCTGGCGGTTCTTGCGGCGCAATTGGGTGTGGCTTACCGAGTATTCATACCTGATTCTGAGGCAGTGCAGGCGTTGCACGGCATAGACGTGCTGGTGAACTTCGCGGGTCCTTTCGCGCAAACTGCCGAGCCTCTGATGCGAGCCTGTATCCAGGCTGGCGTCGATTACCTGGACATCACCGCCGAGATCAATGTTTATCGGCTCGCAGAACGACTGGGTTCTCAAGCTGCTGGGACGGGCGTGATGCTGTTGCCCGGCGTCGGTTGGGACGTAGTGCCGACAGACTGCCTAGCCATGCATGTTGCTCAGCGGGTTTTGAACCCCAATGCACTAAGTATTGCCCTGCAGGTTCCCGGTTCGATGTCCCGTGGTTCGGCGATGAGCGTCAGTGAAATCATCGGCGCAGGCTTGTTGGCGAGGGTCAACGGTAAGCTCATTGCGACGCCTGATGCGCAAGCACGGCAGTTTGATTTCGGCGACGGGGCGGTGAATTGCCTGCCGCTGTCTTTCGGTGATCTGGTGACAGGTTGGCATTCGACAGTCATCCCCAATATCGAGATGTTTGTGCATATCGCTGACGATGCGTTTCCGGAGGGAGACCTGTCGCTGTTACCTGATGGTCCCAGTGCTGAGGAGCGAGATGCCCATCGGGCTCGCGCGGTGGTAGAGGTCACATCGGCGCAAGGCAGCGTCGCGCGATCCATGATCGAGACAATGAACGGGTATACATACACGCCGTTGGCGGCCATTGAAGCAGCGCGCCGTGTATTGCGCGGTGAGCGAAAGCCCGGTTTTGTAACACCTGCGCGCATCTTCGGTGGCGACTTCGCCGAAAGCATTGCCGGGACGACGATTACTGATTTCTAAATCATCCGCACTGTAACGGCAGTGCATGGTTGCTCAAGAGCCTGCAGCGACATCGTTCGCCGCGAGCTCAAGGGAAATCAGTTTGCCGGCAAGCTGAGCCACCTCCATTAAGCGCTTAGGAGTCATACCGCTGCACGCCGCAGCCGACATCCCACGCATCGTGATTATCAGATAGTCAGCCAGTGCTTGCGCGGAGCCTGGACAAACGTGGTCAAGGTAACCACGAAGCGCTTGAATACCGGCCTCGCCAATTGTCTCGGCCATGTTTCGGGCGACAGGATCGTCTGCGCGCATGCCCTCCGTGATCAGACATCCACGCAACAAACTGTCTTGCCCATACTGCTTCGCGGCGGCAACCAGCAGCGAGGTTAGGGCTTCTGCGGCAGGCAGATCCGATGCCAGCAGTTTGTCCACGGGCAGCGCGTTTTCAGCAGCATAGCGATGCATCGCCCGCTCGAACAGCGCAGCCTTGCTGCCATAGGCAGCGTAGAAGCTTGGAGGTTTTATGCTCATTGCCTCCGTCAGGTCGGACAGGCTGACCGCATCAAAACCATGTTGATGAAACAGTGCCTGTGCAATGGCTACACCTTGCTCGCGGTCGAACGCGGGTCGGCGCTGCCGGGGTCTATCGTTCATAAGCTATCTCGCGTAGTCGATTCAAAGACTCTAACGATCTGTGGGGACCGGATCAATTGCGATCAGGAATTTATTTAGTGATAACTATATATTGCGAGTGAACGCAGCCGTATGTAGTATTCACTACATACTTACTCGCTGAGGCATTTTCCATGCAATTCAAAAACAAAGTTGTGCTTGTAACCGGTGGATCTTCTGGTCTTGGTTTCGCGATTGCGAAAGCGTTCGCCAGTCAGGGCGCCATTGTAATCATCACAGGACGCCGGCAGTATCAACTCAATGTAGCCACTGGGATGTTGGGTCAGAAAAGCTCTGGCTTCCGGATGGATATCTCAAATGGTGTTGAGCTTGCTGAGCTATTTAGCCATATCCGCGAGATCCACGGTCGTATTGATGTGCTAATCGCCAACGCGGGAACAGGCTTAGTCGAGCCCCTGGGAGCAATAACTGAATCAGGCTTTGATAACTTATTCGCGACCAACGTCAAGGGCACGACCTTTACCGTTCAGGGAGCTCTCCCGTTGATGGGTAAAGGGGGTAGCGTAGTCATTATCGGCTCTACTGCTTCATTCAATCCCGGTGCCGGCCTAGGTGTCTACGGAGCCACCAAGGCAGCGTTACGAGCGCTCGTGCGCAGCTGGATTCTGGACATAAAGGGCTCCGGCGTGCGTATAAACTTGCTGAGTCCTGGCCCAGTGAATACCCAGTCCCTCCACGATGTGCTTGGCGAGAATGCGGAGCAAGTGATCAATGCCTTCAGCGAGAAGAGCACGCTCGGCCGCATTGGTGAGGCGCACGAGATCGGTGAGGCTGCACTGTTCTTAGGGAGCGATGCATCGAGCTATATTAACGGCATCGAGCTATTCGCAGACGGCGGCGCATCTCAGGTTTAAATGGGCTTGGAGCGACCAAACCTGTTAAGGAAGGCCTGAGCAACCTGCCGATCAATCGGCGAATTACGGAGTTAACTGATGAGCGACTTTGCTTACTCGACGATAGATCATGTCGGTATCGGTGTTTCGGATATCTCGCATGCGCAAACTTTCTATGATCAAGCGCTGAGGCCGTTAGGGATTAGCTTGTTAATGAGGATTGAGGCCGACCCTCCCGTCTCAACGCCGCGGCGGCTCGGATTCGGTTATAAAGGAAAGCCATTTATCTGGTTGCACGCCGCCTCCCTTCCGAGCTACGGGGCACACATGGCACTGATTGCGCAAAGTCGCGAGGCTGTCGATGCTTTCTATGCAGCAGCAATAGCCGCTGGAGGACAAGACAATGGGAAGCCGGGTATCAGGCCGCATTATCACTCCAGTTATTATGCGGCTTATGTGCTCGCACCTGACGGGGTTAACCTAGAAGCTGTTTGCCAGCAACCGGCTTAATACCTAGTCTCGCACCTTTCCCAACTGGTTCATTACCAGGACAGGCGGTCATTAACGCTGTCGTCATTTTTCAGTTGGGCAGCCAGAAAACCAGGACAGATATTGAGAAAGCGCAGTAGTCAATTTTCAGAAAGCGGCTAACGTGACTTGAACGTTTGGCCCAATCGCGGTCGGCCTTTCGGATCGAAATTAGTCGCGTTGCTAATGGCTGCTTGTGGCCGACTCCTGCTTGTCGTCACCGGCAGAGAACGGCCGAGGCCGTGTAAAAACGTTTTTGAGCGGTTACAGGTACTCAAACCAAGACTTGAAATCGTGCGTCTACGCGAAAACTCTATTTGCTGACTTGCCGATAAATTCCAAATTTAACGTAGGCTCACACACTTCAATTTTGGTGAAGCGTTTTTACACACTCTGGGCCAGAAGCGGCCCTTCGGCAGATGTTAGAGGCGATTTAACACCATGCACTCAAATACGATTCACTATTGGATACCATTGAAACCGTTACTCGGATGGCAAGGATGCAGCTAAAGTGCCGGAGCACACGCGGGCGCGTCCGGCTTGTTTGGCTCGGTAAAGCTGCCTGTCTGCTTCCTCTACCAGCGCCTGTGGCTCGATAGCATGGTGTGCCGTTATAGCGGCAACACCTAGTGAAACTGTCACTATCTTTCCGATTTCAGACCCTAGATGCTCAAGCGAGAGCGCCTCTACATTGGCCTGCATACGTTCGGCAATCTGTACGGCATCACTCAGTGGGGTATTAGGCAGCACACAGGCAAACTCTTCACCACCATAGCGCGCGAGCAAATCGTGCGGGCGCTTGATCACGTCACTCAGGGCTTTTGCTACAGCCTGCAAACAGGAATCGCCTTGCAGATGCCCATAATGGTCGTTGTAACGTTTGAAGTAATCGACATCAATCATGATCACGGCCAACGATCTCTGTTCACGTCGGCACTGCCGCCAGCTGAGCGCAAGCGCCTCATCAAACCTGCGCCGGTTGGCCACACCGGTCAGGCCATCAAGCAACCCAAATGAGCGCAAGGTGTCACTCTGCCGTTTAAGCGTGAGGTGTGTATTGACCCGCGCTTTGACAATAATCGGGTTGATCGGTTTGACGATGAAATCGACTGCGCCGAGCTCCAAACCGTGCACCTCATCCGCCTCGTCCCCTTTAGCGGTTACGAAGATGATGGGGATATCATGGGTTTGCGGGTCTGCTTTCAGGCGACGGCACACCTCGTGGCCATCCAGCCCGTCCATGCACACGTCGAGAAGCACCAGATCGGGTGATACCGTTCGGCATAACTGCAGGGCTTGCTCACCGCTGGTGGCCATGAAGACTTCACATGCTTCACGGAATAGCTCATGCAGCACCAGGATATTAACGCGCTGGTCATCAACCAAAAGCAGCTTGGGCTTTGTCTGTGAGACTTTTTGCCAGTGTTGCATCGATAACTCCTCAGAGCGAATTCAATAGTTCCTGCCCGGTCAGCACAGACGTAGCAAAATCCAAGGATTTCACCTGATCAACAAATAGGTCGAACTGGGCGCGAAACTCTTGCGGTGTCAGTTCCTGCAGCGCTTCGCTGCGCTCCATGGCCTGCATATTGCCCGCTTCCAGCAGTTGCAAAATATCCGTTAATTTCTCACACCATTCCCCCTTAGGCAGAACACCAGAGCCCTGGCTAGCGGGGGCTTTACTCGGTGGCAGCTCAAACGCAGCTCTTAATGCCTCATCACTCGCAACCAACAACCCATGCAGCGTTTCAACAAACGAACCGTCCGCCAGTAACTGTGCAGTACTCGCTTCATCCTCGTGCAGCAAACGCTGCTCAAGCTCACCCGCCAACTGTGAAAGCGCCCGCGCCCCCATGGTACCACTGCTGCCTTTGATGGCATGCAGCACGGCGGCGGCTCCGGCTGCATTGCCTTGCTCGACCTGCTCCTGCAGGCGTGCAAGTTGCTTCGCCTGTTCCGGGGCGAAACTGCCAAGCACATTGCGAATCAACTGATGATTGCCGCCAAAGCGTTGATTAATCGAGGCAGTGGACTCCACCGCCGAGTCCTGCGGCTCGGTTTGTATCCGTGCTACTGGCTCAGCCCCCGTACGCCCAGTATGGCGCAATAACGTGGCGACCATTTTTTCCAGATCAATGGGTTTACCAAGATGGTCATCCATACCTGCCGCTAAACAAGCCTGCTCGTCCGCGCTCGAAGCATTGGCGGTCATGGCAATGATTTTCACCACTCCTCTCTTAGCATCTAAGCGAATCCTTCGGGTGGCTTCCAGGCCGTCGATATCAGGCATTTGGATATCCATCAGCACCGCATCAAACGCCTTGTCGCACTCGGTGGCCTGTTGCACGCCTTCTAGTCCGCCCTCAGCGAGCGTGACCTCAGCGCCCTCGCCTTGGAGCAGTTCAAAGGCCACTTGGCGGTTGAGCATATTGTCTTCTACCACCAGCAAGTGAAGGCCAGTCAAGCGCTTAGGCTGCGCGGCGCGAAGGCTGGCAACCGATGTCTGAGGTGCCTCTTCGCCGATAAGTACCCGCTGGATTGTATCGGCTAACTGCAGGGGGGTTATCGGCTTGCTAAGGAAACCCGCAAAAGGCGCATCACCCGCCTGCTGTGCATCAGACAACACCTCACGCCCATAGGCTGTAATCATGATGACCATAGGGGCATGCTGCCCCTGATTCTGCTGGCGAATCAGGCGTGCGGCGCTCAAGCCGTCCATGCTTGGCATGCGCCAGTCCATCAGAATCACGTCATAACCCTGACCGGCAGCGTGCATCTGTTGCACCCGTTCCACTGCCTGCTGGCCATCCAACACCAGGTCAGCCTGCCAGCCTAATGCCTGTGCCATGCGCACTAGCAGATAGCCCGCCACTTCATTGTCATCCGCCACTAGCAAGCGCATCGGCTGATCAGCACCAGGACAAAGGGCGCGTAATAGCTGCGCCTCATCTATACCCAAGCTAATGTCAAACCAGAAACGGCTGCCGACACCCACTTCACTGCTGACCTGCAACTCACCGCCCATCAGGTTGATCAAGCGCTTGGAGATTACCAACCCCAACCCCGTGCCGCCGAAACGCCGAGTGGTAGAAGCCTCTGCCTGGGTGAAGCCATCGAAAATACGCTGAAGCTGATCAGGGCTGATGCCGATACCGGTATCAGTGACCTCAATGCGAACCTGTACTTCATCGCCACGCCTCTGCAGCTGCTCGGTTCTGACAACCACTTGGCCTTGCTGGGTGAATTTGAGCGCATTGCCCGCCAGGTTGATCAACACCTGCTGTAAACGCTGGCTATCGCCAAATAATGCATTCGGCAGCTGGGGGTCCAAGTCAAACATGACCTCGACATCTTTGCCGCCCTGATTGCCTGACAGAATCACAGCCAATTCACGCATCAAAGGTTCTAACTCAAAGGCATGTGCATCAAGCAGCAACTTGCCAGCTTCGATCTTGGAGTAATCGAGAATATCGTTGAGCAACCCTAACAGTGATTTTGCCGCGATCTCGGCCTTGCTTACGTAGTCCAGTTGGCGCGCATTCAGTTCGGTGTTCTGCACTAGGTGCAGCATGCCCAGCACTGCATTCATGGGGGTGCGGATTTCGTGGCTCATATTGGCTAGGAAGGATGACTTGGCTGCACTGGAGGCATCAGCCTGTTCCTTGGCATCCAGCAGGCGCGATTCCAGTTGACGCTGCGCGGTGATATCGCGATTGATCCCAGTCACCCGCAGCGCTACACCATTAGCATCGCGCTCCACCTGAGCGCCGGCTAGCACGATGCACTCGCTACCATCAGGGCGCAAGACGCGAAAAACGGGGTCATACACTGTGCCTGCTGCGACCGCCTGACTCAGCATGTTCGCGGCCATCTCAACATCGTCCGGGTGCACGCGAGAATGCCAATGCTCATAACTCAAGCCCGTTTCACGCAGGCTGAGGGGCTGGCCATACATCTCGAACATCCGGTCGTTCCAGCTCAGGGTGTTGTCCGCCAAGGTCCAGGACCAGATACCCAACTCGGCCACATCAGCGGCCATCAACAGTTGATCGCGGGCCGAGACAAACGCGCTTTCAGAGGTCTTACGCTCCGTCAGGTCAACGGCAATACCTAGATATCCGGTACATTGCTCCTGCTCATCGCGCATGGCCGTGACTGCGAGGGAAACCGGCAGGCACGAGCCGTCTTTACGCACATAGGTCCACTCTCGGGTTTCCGCACCCTCAAGCTCTGCCTTGTGCACAAATACCCGGAAGCCCTCAATCGCCTGCTCATACTGCGCCGACAACTCAACTGAGCGCTCAGCCACTTCTTCAACCAGATGGAAGCTGGCCGGGGTGTCTTTGTCGACCAATTCCGCTGCGCGATAACCCAGCATCCGCTCGGCACCGGTATTAAAAATACGGATAAGCCCGTCTCGGTCAGTGGCAATAATGGCCACCTCGGAAGCCGAACTCAGCACATTCCCGAGCACTAGATTGAGCCGACGAAGCTCAGCAGTACGCTCAGTAACCTGAGCCTCTAGGCTGCTGTTGAGTTCGTGAATTCTTTCCTCGGCAGCAACTTGTTGCGAAATATCCCGAACCGTTATGGAAGCGCCCGTAACCCCTCCACTGGAGTTGCGGATGGGTGACACCGTGACTGAGACAGGAATCAGCTGTTGGTTTTTATGTTGGCGTAGGGTGTTAAAGCTGGCTACCTGTTTACCTTCCCGAATAGTGGCCAACATCACTGACTCTTCGGCCTGCAGGTTCGCTGGCACCACCAAGTCAACAATGCGCCGGCCGACGGCCTCTTCGGCACTGTAACCAAATAGCGCCTCAGCGCCTTTATTCCAGCTAGTGACAACGCCACCGAGGTCTTTGCCGATGATGCCATCAACCGAACTCTCAACAATGGCCGCCAGTTTCTTCTGCTCGGCGATGATTTGCTGTTGCCGTGTGCGATTGACACCTAGCACGCCGACCAGGCTTGCCAACAACACCGAGAGCAATAGCCCGGCGCTCACTACCAGTAAGGGCGAAAGCTGATGCAGTTTGCTAATGAACAGAGGGTTCGCGACGAGCTGCAGTTGCCAGCGCCGGCCGTACACATCCCGCTCGGCAGTATGGGAAAACACACTGTCCTGTGAGCCGTCATCTGCCGACTGATAAAACACGACAGTGTCAGCGGGGTTGGTGATATCACGCAATACAAGGCTGACGGCCTGCTCCGGCGGCCGTATGCCTTTTAGTACTTCATCAGTAATAAGCGGTGCATAGCTCCAGCCAAAGCCTTGCGCTTCTCGTGCCTCGACCGTGTCAGGGGTAAAACCGCCCCGGTAGATCGGCATAAGAATCAGAAAAGACTGCAACGGTTTACCAATGCTCTGCACCAGAGTGATAGGCCCGGAAATACGCACCTCGCCGCTGCGCATGGCGGCAAGTGCGGCCTGTTTGCGGTTGGCCTCAGAGGCGATATCCAGGCCAACAGCGGCCTTATTGCGCTCCACTTCGCTGATGTACTGGATGACATAGCGCTCTGAGGCATGGGGCGCCAGTTCGCGAATAGTAAAATCAGGCCACCCATCAGCCCGCGCCATGGCTAAAAACTGCGCCTCATCTTGTCGCGCCACCCGGCGGATGAAACCAAAACCGCGCGCACCGGGAAACTCCACATCAACATTACGGGTAATACTGTACCGTTCAAAGCTCTCACGGCTGATGGCGCTTTCGCTCATGGTCTGAATCGCACCGCGCGCGCCGCGTAGACCGTACTGGTAAAGCTTGATGCGGTTTGCTACTGCATCAGCGGTGGTTTCGGCAACAGCGGCTACAGCCTCTTCAGCCTGCTGGTGATTGAAACGAGCAACACCGAGGCCGGCAGTAAGACTGATGATTACACCGACCAGCAGGCTGATGCTGACCCAGCGATTGGCGAGCAGCATGGCGATTTTTTTGTTTATCCGCATGGCATCTCAACTGCAAAAACAATCAATAGGTAAAGGCGGCATTTAACGACCACAGCATCTCGACTACCCCCAAAGGCATGACCTACATATTTATAGGTATCAACACCAATGGACGCTGAGGTGCTTGGCGTTATCGAGAGGGTTATATGATTTTCATGCCCCCGGAATCGAGTAGAGCACAGAACTGATTAAACGGCACGGGACGAGCGTACAGGTAGCCTTGCATGATCTGGCAACCATAGCGTTGCAAGGCGTCAGCCTGCTCTTGAGTTTCTACACCCTCTGCTACCAGTTCCAGATCGAGTGCCTGGGACAGCTTGATAATAGCTTCAATAATCGCCGCATCGCTCTTATCAACCAACATGTCACGCACAAAGCTCTGGTCGATCTTCAACACATCAACCGGGAAGCGCTTGAGATACGCCAGGCTGGAGTAGCCCGTTCCAAAATCATCGATCGCAATGCGTATGCCTTGTTTGCGCAATGCCAAGAGCACGTTCTGGGTGTTTCGCACGTCCCTTGCCAACACCCCTTCGGTAATTTCCAACTCTAGAAACTTAGGCAATAACCGCGACTCAAGCAGGATGTCTTGCACCATCTGCAAGAATGATTCTTCAAGAAATTGCACGGCTGAGATATTCACGCTGACCACAACAGGCATGCCCTGCTCGATAAGCATCTGGGCATCCAGGCAGGCCTGGCGCAGGACGTATTTGCCAATCGGAATGATCAGGCCGGTGGCCTCGGCCAGCGGAATAAACTCAGGAGGAGAGATCAGGCTGCCATCTTTATTGCGCCAGCGGATAAGGGCTTCCATGCCCACCACTACGGCATCTTTGGCTAACACCTTGGCTTGGTAGAACACTTCAAAAGCGCCCTCTCCCAGGGCGCTACGCATATGCTGTTCGAGTAAGTGCCGGCCACGGGTGCTGTTCTCGATATCGGCGGAAAAAAAGCGAAACCGATTGCGCCCATCGAGTTTGGCTTGGTACATGGCGGCATCGGCATGGCGGTACAGCGACTCCACATCCTCACTGTCATCTGGGAAAAGGCTGATACCAATGCTCGCATTGAGCTCGTAGCGACCCCCTTGCAGCACGAATGGTTCAGCAATGGTTTCCAGAATTCGTTCGGCAAAATTGCCCACCAGCTCAAAACTACTCACCTCTGGCAGCAGGATGATGAACTCATCACCGCCCTGGCGACTGACCGTATCCAAGGCGCGGGCAGCCTGTACCAAGCGCACAGCCACCTCTTTGAGCAGGGCATCACCGGTTGAATGGCCAACTGAATCATTAATACTTTTGAAGTTATCCAGATCCAGCAGCAACATCGCGACCCGAACTTCGCTGCGCCGCGCTTTTTGCAAGGCCTGGTCGGTACGATCCTGTAGCAGCGTGCGGTTTGGCAGCCCAGTCAGGCCATCGTGGTTGGCGAGTTTCTTGGCCGCACTGCGCAAGGCCAAGTGCGCCTTGATATGCGCTCTGGCCAATGGGAAGTTGAGTGGTTTGCTAATGAAATGAATGCCGCCATACTCCAGCGCGCGCAGTTCGTTGTCGGTCTGCGCATGCGAGGTGACGAAGATGACTGCCGCATCGCACAGTTTAGGGTCGGCTTTCAGGGCCTTGCACACGGCAAAGCCATTCATGCCTGACATTTCGATATCGAGTAGCACCAGATCGGGTTTGCATTGCCGGGCCAGCGCCAGTGCTGAAGGGCCATCATTGGCTATGTGCACGTCACCTAGGTCACGTATCGCCTCACTCAGAGCAAGCGCGTCCGTGGTTTGATCCTCGACGATCAAGATAACCGACTCTACGTTAATCCCTTTACTACGCATGTGCGGCCTCTGGCAGTTCTATTGTACTCAATGTTCAACCAGCCTAGCTCAGTCTTGGACCGGCTCGCAGCTGCTGCGCCTTGGTCAAAGCTTCACGCAAGGCCTGCAAGGCGCATTAACCGATCAACGGTAACAGGTGGTTCGTTGTTGTTTATGGCGGTGGCGATACGCATCACGACCTGATCACGACGCACCTGGGTCTGGGGCAATGCATAAACAGCGCCTATCAGTTCTCGCAAAACCCTTGGCACGCCCCAGCGGGATTTCAGTTTGATTGCAAAGGGGGCTGCGAAGTCGCTGAGCGCTTGCATCAGTAGCAGCTCATCCAGCTCATTACCTAGGTCTTCCCATTTTTGCACTTGATAGATCACACACAGCTCACCAATGCAATGCAACAGTGCGGCTGTTTGTAACGGGGCTGGCTCCAGGCCACATTGCTTGGCTAACGCAGATACTCGCTCGGCCAAACGGGCGGCACTGTCCAAGTGATCTTGCATCAATACCGAGAGCATAAGATTGCCCTGGATACAGCACTGTTTTAATGCAAAGCCCATTGCCAGGTTTACGCTGGTGCGTGCCCCCAAACGCCGCAGTGCGTCATTCAAACTGATGCATTGCGCACCCTGGCTGATGTAAGCGGCACTGTTGGAGACCGCAATCAGATGCGCACACAGAGCGGGGTCACTCTGCCAATCGCCTGCCAACTCGCGCAGATCAAGTGCCTCCCCACGGTAGCCAAGCTGAAGCTTCTCTTTCACGGTTTCTAGCATGGGTAAGTCAAGATTATCGTCGGTCAGCCCATTCAAATAGACGCTGAACGCCTCTTGATGGATGTCGGCCGTAGGTAATAGATCAAGCGGAGGGAGTAGCCCCTCAATAAATTTCACGACATGGGGGACATCAAATGGTTTGGTAATAAATGCACTAATTCCTAGTGGTCTGATCTCCATTACGCTCTGCCGATCAGCGCGTCCGGTAATCATCACCAAGGGCGTGGCACGATCCTGCTCACGAATTTTTTGCAACATGTGAATTCCGGAGTCGTCCGGTAAATTCCAGTCAGCCAGTACCAGTGCATAGCTCACCTGCTGCCAAGAAGCCAAAGCGCTTTGAACATCGCCAAAGCAATTGACTTGAACACCAGGCCGGACGGTCAGAACGATCTGCTTCAACAAATCGGCTATCCATGGGTCATCATCAACAACCATGACATGCATTTGTCGCTCCCAAGCTCTGCAAATCCACAGAGAGTTATATCACATGAGACTCTTTGGCCTATTAAGCTTGACTCGGAGCAGATGGCTCTTTTGGCTTGCGAAGCCAAAGTGCACTCAGCAATACACCAATAGCAAGGTCTAGGGTTATTTGCGGTTTGATTGACCAACCGCTTATCTGTCGCGAAATCACAGCGAGCATCACAGACAAATACAACCGGTACGCATAAGTGCGGATGTAGAGTCTGCCTGTGACTCAGACGGTGTATCGCCTAGGATTTTCTATACGCTCAGTGACCGCAATTGGCCGGAAGCGACGGCCTAGCTTCGACCGCCGCTACGCATGGTTAGACCTCAGTCTGCTCCGCCATTTGCAATGCGTCGTGGGATTCATGGCTTATCCTCCATATGTGGAAGGATAATGATGGACTCGCGTTAGTAACTGTTGCTAAGCGGCCTAAAACTGTTATCGGACATGTAAAGCCTCAGGGAGAATTCACTATGTCCTCGCCATCATCGAGGTGAGCGCAACTCTGTTGCGGTGTGCAGGTTCACATCGACTTGGTGATACGGTATCGAGATCCCCTCTTGCTCTAAAGCGAGAAGCATCCGCGTTAATATCTCGCCTCGCAGCCCCACCCAAGTACTGATATCTCGCGTCCATGCTCGAACTGAAAAATTCAGTGCGCTATCCCCATAACCGGTCATGACTACCGTAGTCTCAGGCAGCTCAGCAACACCCGGCGTCCCACGCACAGCCGCACTCAGCACGGCCATGACCTTCGCGGGATCTGACCCATAGGCAACGCCTACGGAAATTTCGATGCGTCGACTGTGATCGAACATCGTCCAGTTGGTCAGGTTGCCGCTGAGCAAAAGTCCGTTGGGTACTACCACGTCAGCGCCGTCGAATGTGCGAATGGTCGTGGCACGCAGGCCTATCTCGCGCACCGTCCCCGAGCTGCCAGCTGCCAGCTGCATCGACTATGTCGCCAGGTTGGATTGGCCGCTCAAACATAAGCACCAAGCCCGAGACGAAGTTGTTCACCACATTTTGCAGCCCGAATCCGATACCAACACTTAACGCGCCAAAGACCAGCGCCAGTTGACTGACCTTAAAGCCAGCCGCCGATAGCGCCAGCAGCAGGCCAAGCATCAAAACGGCGTAATAGCTTAAAGACGCAATGCTATTGCCTACTCCCCGCGGTAATCGAGCATGGTTCGGCAGTTCACCACGAAGAAAACGGCGTACCGCACGAGCAACCCACAGCGACAGCCATACAGACAGCAGGAACACTAGCAAGTCACCAAGATCAATGGATACTTCGCCCACTTCGATGCCGAAGTCCAGTACCGTCTCAGTCAAACTGTGCAGCGGCCGCAGGACCCGAAACTGATCCATGCTGTACAGCATCCAGCTTAGCGATGCTCCAAAAACCAATAGCCGCGTAAAACCCGACTGCAACCCTGTTTGATACTTGCGCACAAAATAACGTTGGGCAAGCTCCGGTTGCGCCAATACGGCCCGGAACAACTCCGAGCAGACAGCTACGCTGGCATAGAGCAGCAAGGCCATGTAGCCGCTATCAATAACGCCACTTGTCAGCGTCTCGGCCACTGAAACGTTGCCAAAGACATTAGCGACAAACGCCACGGCCAACAGGATGGAGGCGGACCATCCGATCGGGCGAATGGCTCGTTGTAAGTGATTTTGCGGGGCTGGTACGGCGTTGGTAGTCCGGCGAAGTAGCCAAAGCGTGAGCCCAAAAGCTAGACCGTTGATGATCAACAGATACAACCTGTAAATGCCGTTATCACCCACGATGGCAACACCGAGGCGATCAAATCCATACAACACAACGGCAACATACGGCCAGATACCTAACACGCGGAAAGTGGCAGCGGGTAGCAATCGAAGCAATGGCACCAGCGCTATCAACAGAGCGAGCTCCTGCGACAATAGCGGCACATCGGGCTCCAACACCAGAACTCCAAGCACCGACAGAAGCAACCATGCGGAGAAAGGCCGACGCAATGGACCGCTGACTTTCCTAGGTTCAGCCATTAATGTCGGCGAATGTCGGCTTCGCACGACCAACCAGAGAATCAGGGGCAGTAAAAGAAACTGCACCACCTTTAATGCCTGCTGATTGCGGGTACTGGCCGCGTTGTAATCAACCGCAAATTGCGACTCTATGTCTAAACGATCACTGATGTCGGTCCATGCGGAGTGACTACCATTATTGAGTTCGAGCCCCTTCCATATGGGCGGCGCATCAACTTGCAGTAACCTACGATCTAATTCATCGAGTGCAGCAGCCACGGCATTTTCGCCGCCTTGGATATTCGCGTTGAGCTCACTCGCGCGATGTAACAGCTCAAATTGCCGAGTTAGCGCATTATCGAGGGCTGGCTCCACGGCATCAATCTCCGTGAGTACGTTATCGATGCGGGTGAGAAGAACAGACGGCAGGTTGTCCTGCAGGCCTTCGGTGCGAGTAGCCGCCCAGACCGCACGGCGCTGAGCCAAGACAAGGGCACTGTTTGAATAGGGGGCGAATGCAACGCGGGCTTGAGCCTGCCAGCGCTCTAAGAGCCGAGCATTGAACTTCCAGTGCCGCGCTAGGCTTTCGAGGCGCATGGCGGAGAACTCATGCAAGACATCATTTCCCACAGCCTGTTGCTGGATGAGAGCCGGAGGGGCAATGTCATTGAGCTTGCGACTCAATTGCTCGACAGGATCTGGCGCCAGTAACAGCCGTTTTGCCCAGTCCACACGCTGTTGATCCTCGTCTGCGCGACCGAGAATATCTGCTACCGCAATTGCGCTAGCTTTCGTTGACGCTGTGTTGGATACCATCAGGCTTGTTGGTAAGGACTCAGAATCGGCGAAAGCGACTAAGGGCAGCAGAACGGCGGCTTTCAACAGGCGCACTGCCCAAGGGACAATATGAACTCCTATCTCAAACATCGCTCGATTCGTCCTTGGTTCGAAATTATTTTTTCGAGTCGTAATCAATTAAAAATGTGAGGTTTCCATGAGAAAGCTAGCGTAAAAAATGCCTTTGCGCAGTTTAATAATACTCGGCTAGCTATATTCGACTAATCAAACTGCAATAGGTAACACACCACATCTGAATTAGGTTGGACTGACTACGCCGCAAAAATCTTCAACCCCCCCAGAGGTTGAGGTTTCACCGGTAAGCCTTACTCGCTGCGTCGAACGCGCGAATCGCGTCGCCATCGCCATCGCCATCGCCATCGCCGAGTATGACCCCAAGCTCTCCCTGGGCGGGCTGATCGGCAGCGCAACATCGGTGTCCAATGGTGCCAGTCAGGCCGCCGGCGTGCTGGGTTTGCGCTGGCGGCTGTTCGATTTTGGCCGAATCGACGCGTAAATCACTGCAATTTCGCACTTGATCCATGGTGGCCACGTTCGCGTTGTCACACCCGACGACAGCCACCCTGACCGACGGTGAAGGTTCAGACCATCAACCGTCTTTGAGCACCGACTGATATTCCTTAACCAGCAACGCAAACAACTCAGCGGCCGGCAATGCCCGCGCCAGTGCTGCGCCCTGCCCCGCCCAGTAGGCGGCAAACTCCAGGTTACCGGCCGCCGCAGCTGCGGCGATCAGCTGTTTGCCTGCGTCATAGCCGATACCAAACCCCGGCACGGCTGGATGCCCAGCGGCGCCAACCTCGCGCATAAAACGGTTAACCATGCCCCGCGCAGGACGTCCCGAGATCACGGTAGTGACTTGCGTGGACTGGGCGCGATCACTGCCGAGCATGCTTCTGTAGCCAGCATTTGCCGCGCTCTCGGGACACAACACAAAAGCCGTACCCAACTGCGCCGCACTGGCGCCCAGTGCCATGACTGAGGCGATACCGGCACCATCCATGATCCCGCCTGCCGCAACCACCGGCAGTCGGGTGTGCGTCGCCAGCAAACGTACTAACGCCGTGGTGCCGATCGCTTGATCCTGCTCTGGATTAAACACCCCACGATGGCCGCCGGCTTCGATACCTTGGGCGACCACCACATCGATACCCGCTTCTTGCACCAACAGACCTTCTTCAAGGGTTGTGGCCGAGGCAAACAAGGTAATGCCCGCGGCTTTCAGCGCATCAATGCGTGATTGCGGCGGTAACCCCAAGTGAAAACTCACCACCGCCGGCCGCTCAGCCAACAGCACCTGAAGCTGTTCATCGTTGCTGCAAAAGCTGCTGTATATATCCTTCAACGCCGTCGGCGCTGCCGCACCAAACTCAGCAAAATAAGGGGTTAAATGCTTGATCCACGCCTGCTCAACCCCTGCGTTTGCCGGGCTCGGCTGGTGACAGAAAACATTCACATTGAATGGCCGCGATGTCAGTGCGCGGGTCTCAGCAATCATCCTTTGCCCGGTGCTGGCATCAACGGCGGCAATCGCGATTGATCCCAATCCCCCTGCGTTACTGACCTGCGCGGCCAGCTGTGCCGTTGAGGTGCCCGCCATGGGCGCCTGAATGATCGGATGATCGATACCTAATCGTTGGGTCAGTGTTGTCATTGTGCCCCCTATGAATTTAATGCAGATGCCAGTGCCCGGGCACTGGCGCCCTCAAGCGTGGTGTGCGATCAGCGCTAAGCGTCAGGCTTCAAGCGCGCTGGCCGGACCAAAAAACTCATAATGGCATTGATCGTTTGGCACGCCCATATCGCTCAGGTGCTTTTTGACTTGGGCCATAAAGGGTTTTGGTCCTAAAAAGTAGGCATCCAAGTCCACATTCTCTGGCAGCCACTGGGCCAATTGCTCCAGACTGAGATAGCCCTTGGCATCACTCTCATCCTCTGCAGCGGGCTCGCTGTAACAGAAGAACCGTTGCAACTGAGGATGGGCAGCGACCTGGCTGTCGATCCAGTCTTTGAACGCGTGCACTGCACCGTTACGCGCACAGTGAATAAAGTGAATCGGCCTGCCACTGGCTTTTGCCGCATCGAGCATCGCCAATGCCGGGGTAATGCCCACGCCTGCGGTAATCAGTGCGAGTGGCTTTTGCGACTCACGCAAAACGAACTCACCAGCCGGTGCAAACAGTTCGATCTCATCGCCTTCATGCACATGGTCGTGCAAATGATTAGACACCTTGCCCTGTGGCTCGCGCTTGACGCTGATGCGATACGTCTGGCCATTGCTCAAGGCTGACAACGAATAATTACGCCGTACCTCTTCGCCATCAATGTTCAACACCATGCAGATGTATTGACCGGGCTGATGAGCCAACACCGCACCGCCATCGGCCGGCTCCAGGTAAAACGAGGTTATTTCATCGCTCTCCACAACCCTGCGCGCCACCTTAAAGCTGCGGCGTCCACGCCAGCCACCAGCCGCTTGTTCATTGTGGCTGTAGGCACTTTCTTCGGCGTTAATCAAAATTTCGGCCAGTTGGCCATAGGCTTGCGCCCACGCTTCAATCACTTGATCAGTCGCCACCTCTGCACCCAAGACTTCGCGGATCGCCTGCAATAGGCAAGTGCCGACGATTGGGTAATGCTCCGGCAAGATATTCAATGACACATGCTTGCTGACAATCTGGCCAACCAATGGGCCCAGCGCCTCAAGACGATCGATGTGCTTGGCGTACATCAATACACCATTGGCCAGCGCACGCTGCTGCTCCCCGCTGGCCTGATGCGTTTGATTGAACAAAGATCGCACCTGCGGATACTCGGTAAACATCAATGCGTAGAAATGCCGGGTAAGCGCCTCTCCACCGGTTTCAAGCAAGGGCACTGTCGATTTAACGATTGCGCGCTGTTCTGGCGTCATTCTGGCATTTCCTTGAGTAAAGTATACAAAGTGGTCGGCGTTGAAGCCGCGTGATAAGGTTCAACTACCGTTAACCAATCACTTTTCATGCCAGAATATTTATTCAATAAAATCAGTATCTTGAAATATAAGTAGTCTTTATGACTCACTTATACTGTAGTCATAAAGACCAAATGGAGTCATTTTGACAAATCCGCTGTTATTGGCGCTGATTCCCCTGATTGCCGACCTGTCACGGGAGCTTTCAGACGATGAGCGCTACCGGCGTCTGCTGCTGGCATTACGTGAGCTTTTGCCCTGCGATGCAGTGGCACTGCTCAAGCTGGAAGACCAGGTATTGATCCCTTTAGCGGTCAATGGTCTGAGTACGGATACATTGGGGCGGCGCTTTAGGGTGGATGAGCACCCCCGTCTAAAGGCGTTACTTGAGAACAGTGGCCCACTGCGGTTTGCCACTGATTGTGAACTCCCCGACCCCTATGACGGCTTGGTGGAAAACCACGGCGGACACCTTGAGGTTCATGATTGTTTGGGCTGCGCGCTCTACGTGCAGGACCAGATCTGGGGGCTGATTACACTGGACTCGCTCGACCCAGCGCGTTTTGGCACGGTTGACCTTAGCAACCTAGAAGCCTTCGCCAGCCTCGCGGCAGCCACAGTGATGGCCAGCGAACGCATCAATCTGCTCGCGCGTAACGCCGAAGATCAACGCCAGCTGGCCGAGATTTACAAGCGTGCGGCAGGCGGTAATCACAACCACGAACTGATCGGCCAAAGCCACAGCCACCGTCAGCTGCAAAAAGAAATCGAGGTTGTCGCCAACAGCCCCTTAAGCGTGTTGATCACCGGCGAAACCGGGGTCGGTAAAGAGCTCGTCGCCGAAACCATTCACAAACACTCGCCCCGCGCCAGCAAACCGCTGATCAGCCTTAACTGCGCGGCGCTGCCAGAAACCCTCGCCGAAAGTGAATTGTTTGGCCACGTCAAAGGCGCATTTTCGGGCGCAATGAATGAACGCAGCGGCAAGTTCGAGTTAGCCGATGGCGGCACATTATTTCTTGATGAAGTCGGTGAGTTGCCGCTCGCCATGCAGGCCAAGCTACTGCGCGTGCTCCAGAGTGGCCAGTTGCAACGCGTCGGTTCTGATCGCGAGCATCACGTTGATGTGCGCCTCATCACCGCCACCAATCGCGACCTTGCAGAAGAAGTTCGCTGCGGACGTTTTCGCGCTGACCTCTACCACCGTCTCAGTGTGTACCCACTGCATGTACCCGCGCTGCGCGAGCGCGGCCGCGATATCTTGCTGCTTGCAGGCTACTTTCTCGAACAGAATCGCGCACGCCTCGGCTTACGCAGTTTGCGCTTAAGCAGTGATAGCCAAGGTGCATTACTCGCCTATACCTGGCCCGGTAATGTGCGTGAACTCGAACATTTGATCAGCCGCGCCGCCCTCAAGGCCATACAGGCCAGACCCGAACGCCCGCGGGTATTAACCATAGAGCTGACTGCCCTGGGACTCGATGCCCAACCTCAAAGCAGCGCGCCTCCCTTTGCTCACAACAACAGCTCAACGGCACGTGGACACGACCTCAAGGAATCGATCGATATCTACCAAAGCAGCTTAATCAGCGAAGCCCTTACCCGCCACCACGGCAAATGGTCCGAGGTGGCGCGCGAGCTTGGCATTGATCGCGCCAACCTTAATCGGCTCGCCAAACGCTTGGGCCTGAGATAATGACGGCCCCAACAACTGCAGCAAACATAACCCAGGAGCATTCACCGATGACGATGCCAAGCCCAGCAGAATTTATGGCCATCAATGACAGGCTAAGCCGTTTCTTTCTGGCATTCGATCAACGTGACTGGCCCGCAATGACCGACTGCTTAGCCGCGAAGGTGCATATTGATTACGCATCATCCGGGCGTGAACAACCCAGCCTGATGTCGAATCAAGACTTCGTGCAACGCCGCAAAGATGCAGTGGACAGCTTGAACAAGCACCACAGCTTTTCCAACCTGCTCTTAGAGAAAACCGCTGAGGGCATTAACGCCCGGTGCAATTACTTGATTCTGCGATTCGCCGATCAAGTAAGCGAAGCCGCTGATGACTTCTATCACTCATGCGGGGCGTATGAATTTGTCTTTCAGGACGTGGACGGACAATTAAAGATCGCCAGCATTACCCAGCGAGCATTGCGCAGTTGGGGAAACCGCGAGCTGCATGGCGGTTCACGTAAATAGTAGCGGTTCTTCGGGTGTACAAGCTGCGCGTTGTTGCACCCTACGTCTGGCAGGGTGCAACAATGCCTTTTTCATCCACCGTTATCAATGAACCAGCTTAAAACCACTGATCATTACGCTTGCGCCGAACACGCAGCAAAGAGGGCAAAACCAGACCCGCAAACAAACCGGCACCGGCGATACCGCCGCCGTACACCATATAGCGCATCAGCACCTGCTGTTGCTCATTACCCAGTTGCGCCTTTGCCTCACGCAGCTCTGAGCGGGCTTGGCTCAAGGCGGTGTCCTGGGTGGTGCGCGCAGTTTGTAGTTCATCGATCAATTTTTTTCGCGCATCCATGGTTTCCTGCATGCCCTGAACACGGCTCTTCCAGGTGTCATCAATACCCGCCAACTCAGACGTCAACTCTGCAGCCTTTTGTTCCAGTTGCGGCAGGCGTTGAGCTTGGCCCGGCACATCTTGCAGGTCGCGAGTTGGAATCCACACGCTGTCGCCATTTTCACTGCGTACCTGGCTGTAGTCGCCCTGGGTTTTCAGTAGTTCAAGTTTCTGCCCGGACGCGAGGGTGCCAACAATACGGTAACCGTCTGTAGGCCCGCTGCGTACATAGGTGTTCAAGCTATCGCTGACCCAGCGCGCGTTGGAAGCAGCCTCTTCGGCCTGCACGGGTGCGCCCGCTACCAGCAAACCACCGAGCACACAGGCGCTGAGCGCATTGCGCTTGGTTGGAAAAATACGAACGCGGGAATGGCTAAATAGGGACATGGGGGCAATATCTTCACATGGCATTCAAAAGAAGCCCGGCAAACGGGCACGCAAAAAAGATCGGCCAAGTAATGTGCAGAAATACGCGCTGGTGATGATATGAGCGGCCAAACGGTGCCTTGCCCCCCAACATCCACCCGGCGGGCCGACAAAACACAGACAGCAGCTCAATGGGATGAGTTCACTGCGAGGGGATAGATGGTGTAAGTGATTTGCCAAAGCCCGTCTCATCGACGTTTAAACCCAGACTCTTAAGCTTGAAAAAAGCCTGATTTCCAGCCCGTAGAGGCTGGCCAAAACCCGTTAACAACGCCATCCTAGGCGCCTATTTTCACGCAGCCATAGCTGCAGTGACCGCTTATGGAAGGAAGATTGCGATGCAAGATCAACCGCTCAACGCTGCCGACTTCGATTTTCTCGAAGGTGCCCTGCTCCAATACGGTGATGATAATTGCGTACTCAACTGCTCCGAGTTGGATGGCTATTTCACTGCGTTGGTTTCAGGGCCTGCACAAGTCGATATCAATGATTGGTTTCCGGCAATCTGGGGCGGGCAAACCCCGAATTGGAGCAGTCCTGATGAAGCTAAACAATTTATCCAATTATGCGTTCGCCACATGAATACCCTGGCCAGTCAACTGATAGCGAACCCAGAAGCATTTTCCCCGCGCTTTGAGCAAACCGAGCATCAAGGCCAGCCGCTGACGCTGGCTGAAGAATGGTGTTTTGGCTACCTGCGTGGCGTTTCGCTGGGTAACTGGCCAGACCTGCCTGCGCCGCTGACCGCCAAGTTCCAAGTCATCAGCCTTTGTGCTGAACAAGACAATTTCGAGCTGCCGGCTGATCTCGATACGGCCTTGCATCAGCAGAATGTGGCGGCAATTGAACCGGCAGCCTTGGCGATTCACAATTACTGGGTTGCCCAACGCTGAGCAATCGCTGCGCCAAGTCCGACATTCGCTGTTACCTCAATTGACTTGCGCCTCAGCCGTTACCGAGGATCGGACGGAGCTGGCCGGTCCAAACTGTAAGTAAGGATCTGCTATTGGCTCATCAAGCAACATACGGGCGTCCCGAGCGTAGTCGTTGAGTAATCGCCAGGGCAGCTTCGAGCCTTGGCGCGGCAGCACTTCATTGGCGCGCTGCACATACCCCGACTGCAGAGCGCCCATAATCGACTCCTCCACTGCGCAACCTTCAGCATCGTGGGCGACCGCTGTTTTATGTTGTTGTTCAGCCATATGCTTGAGCAGACGGCAAAAGTAACGGGCCGCGATATCCGCCTTGAGTGTCCAGGAGGCATTGGTATAACCGAATATCCAACCCATATTCGGCACGCCCTCCATCATCACGCCCTTGTAGGTGAGCTGTTGATTGACCACGCAAGGCTTGCCGTCAATGCTTAAGGCCAAGCCGCCTAGCACCTGTACCTGCAGCCCCGTTGCGGTAATGATGATGTCGGCATTGAGTTGCTTGCCCGACGTGAGGCGAATACCGTGCTCGGTGAAGGTCTCTATTTGATCCGTCACTATCGACGCTTTGCCACTGCTGATTGCCTTGAATAAGTCGCCATCTGGCACCGCACACAAACGCTCATCCCACGGGTTATAGCGCGGGCTGAAGTGGCTCATATCGAAGCCATCCGGCAGCTGCTTACGCACCCCTTTGAGCAATAGACTGCGGACTTTGTTTGGCCAGCGTTTGGCTGCCTTGAACATCCAGCGTTGCACGGCGATATTGCGCTTACGGGCCATTTTGTAGACCCAGGATTCGGGGAGAAAACGCTGCAGCAAAGCACTAAGTTGGTCCCGGCCCGGCACCGAAAATATATAGGCGGGCGAACGCTGTAACAGCGTGATATGCGCAGTGCTTTCAGCCATCGCCGGAACCAGGGTAACGGCGGTTGCACCACTGCCGATCACCACCACCGACTTACCGGCATAGTCGAGATTATCTGGCCAATGCTGCGGATGAATACACTGGCCGTTGAACTGCTCGATCCCTGCAAAATCCGGCAAATAGCCGCTGCGATGGTTGTAATAACCGGTGCACGAAATCAAGAAGTCGCAGGTTATGGTGCGGCTCGGACCGCCGGCCTTGGCTTGCACCGTTAACCGCCAGCGCTGTTCAGTGCTCGACCAGTCAGCCGCAATCACGTCACAACCAAACTGGATATGCTGCGAAATTCCATATTCCTCAGCGGTTTCACTGATGTACTGACGAATTGACGGCCCATCGGCCAGCACTTTCAGTGCATTCCATGGGCGGAACTGATAACCGAAGCTGAACATATCCGAGTCGGAGCGAATGCCTGGATAGCGGAAAAGATCCCAGGTGCCGCCAATGTTGTCGCCCCGCTCGAGAATACTGAAACCATATTCCGGGCAATCTCGGGCCAGATGGCAGGCCATGCCAATGCCTGATAAACCTGCACCAATAATCACGACACAATGATGTTCATGAGCCATTATTTTTGTTCTCTCGCTGAACCCTTGAAGAACCCAAACAATAGCACCAAGCAGCTGCTTGGTTTTAGTCTTTGATAAATACCCTTATCAAGGCAAAAAAACGCCAGGCTTCTGGGATAGAAGCCTGGCGTTTCAATTGTTGGCCGAAATACCGAGTCTGCGGTTAGTGACTTTTAACCTTGCGCCGTTCGGCGACGGCTTCAGGGGTAACCACGGCGCCACTCTGACCAAAGTGTTTAAGCACGAAGCTGCTGACCGCAGCGAGTTCCTGATCATTGTAACCTTTGGCAAAGTTTGGCATGCGCCGATCAACCGGTGCACCTGCTGTCATGTGGCCGTTGAGCAAGACCCCGAGCAAATTGGCCCCGGTAGGATCATTAACGGTTTTCAGCCCCGCCAACTTAGCGGCCGGGCTCTGATTGCCCTCGCCGTCCCAGCGGTGGCATGCAGCGCAGGCGTCAGCGAAAATCTTGCTGCCAAGATCCTTGGCAACCACGGCCCTGACACTCAAGTCATCGGTCACCGCGCGAGCAACACCGGTGCTTTTCGCCGGTGTGCTCTTCAGGTAAACCGCAATCGCTTTTTGGTCTTCGCCGGTGAGCTGGCTCAAGCTGTGTTTGACCACTGCAGCCATTGGCCCGCCGGCAAACCCGTAACCAGAGGCGTAGCCCGTGGCCATGTAGTGCGTGAGGTTTTCAATCGACCAGGCGCCAATTCCGTGCAGCGGATCAGAGCTGATGTTGTAGGCCTGCCAACCCTGAATCGGCGCCCCAGCCAATTGCTGATCCGCATCGAGTGACTGGAACATCGTGCGCGGCGTGTGGCACTCACCACAGTGGCCGGGCCCTTGAACCAGATAAGCACCGCGATTCCACTCAGCAGATTGCTTGCTGTCTGGCTCGTAACGCTGGTTATCAAGGAATAGCGCATTCCAGAAGAACATGCCCCAGCGCTGATTGAACGGGAAGGACAGGCTATTTTCAATCGGCGCTTGTTTGACCGCAGGCAAACTAAACAAGTAAGCCTTGATCGCCAATATTTCATCTTTCGGCATCAAGGTGTAGGAGGTGTACGGGAATGCCGGGTAATAGTGCTTACCGTCCCGTCCTACACCTTCTTGCATGGCACTGACGAAGTCATCATCGGTCCAGGCACCAATCCCGGTATCGACATCTGCGGTGATATTGGGCGAAAACAGCGAACCAAATGGCAGCTCAAATTCGACGCCGCCAGCAAACGGCTTGCCCTTTTCGGTGGTGTGACAGGCAACGCAATCCGCCGCCTTGGCCAGGTACGCGCCCTTTTTCACTAGCGCCGGGTCAGCATGGGTGACTGCAGCGGCCGCAGCGCTACCGGCTATAGCGAATAGACCTAGAAGCACCAGGGTGTTTTTCAAATATTTCATGAATTCATCCCTAAACAATGAAGTAACCAGCGCGGGTCAAGGGTAAACGACGCAAACGCTTACCAGACGCGGCATGCAGTGCGTTGACCAACGCCGGGGCAATAATCGCGGTACCTGCCTCGCCGACGCCGCCCGGCGCTTCGAGGCTTGGCAGCAGATGCACTTCGACCCCAGGTGCTTCACTGATCCGTAACTGTCGATAATTATGGAAGTTAGTTTGTTGAACCTGACCTTGTTCAATCAATATTTCGTTGAAAAAGGCAGCCGACAGCCCAAACAACGTGCCACCTTCCATCTGCGCTATTACCGAGGTTGGGTTAGTCGCAAACCCACAATCGACCACACTGATCAGTCGCTTGATACGCACGCCCTTCTCGCCCTCCATTTGCAACTCGACAAGGGTCGCGACAAAGCTACCGAATACATGACCCACAGCAACGCCACGGCCTTGGCCCGCAGGTAGTGCGGTTTTCCAGTCAGCCTTTTCAGCCAGGGATTTCAGCACCGCTTGCGCGCGAGGCTGGTCGTGCATCAGCTTGAGACGGTATGCCACCGGATCGGCGTTGGCATTGTGCGCCAGCTCATCGATAAAGCTTTCAAGGGCATAGGTACTGCGCAGCGGGCCAACGCCACGCCACCAAGACACTGGAATGGTTTTCGGCTCTTCACGGATATAACGCACCTGCAGGTTATCCATGGCATAGACCGGCTCAATCGCCACTTCTACTGCGTCAGAATCAACGCCGTTTTCCGGCAGGCTGCCAGCGTAACGCGCCAGCACAGAGGCACCGGCAATACGATGCTCCCAACCCAGCAGGTTGTGGTCGGCGTCCAAGGCTGCATTCAAGCGGTCAACATAATGAGGACGGTACATGTCATGGGTCATGTCCTCTTCACGGCTCCAGATCATCTTGATCGGGTAGCTGACCTGCTTGGCGATGGCGACGGCCTGGGTGATGAAGTCAAAATCCAGACGACGGCCAAAGGCTCCGCCAATCAACTGGTTGTGCACGGTAATTTTTTCAGGGGACAAGCCGGTGATTTGCGCAGCGGTCTGCTGGGCAAACACCGGAACCTGTGTGCCGACCCAGAGATCGCAGCCATCAGGACGAACGTGGGCTACACAGGTCATGGGCTCAAGCGGTGAATGTGACAAAAACGGCTGCTCGTAAACCGCTTCGAACTGGCTGGCCGAAGACTTCAGGCTCTGCGCGATATCTCCAGACTTATGGGCGATAACGCCGTCGCGGCTGCTGGCATCCTGCAGGGCTTTGTCGAGTTGTGCCGAGCTAGTCGAAGCGTTTGCCCCCAAATCCCACTCGACTTTCAGTGCATTGAGCCCCTGCTGACAGGCCCAGTAGTTGCTGGCAATGACCGCGACTGCGTTATCCAACTTGATCACATCGCGCACGCCAACCACTTTACGTGCGGCGCTGTCATCAACGCTGCGCAAGGTGCCACCGAGCACCGGACAGGTCAGGGTCGAGGCGATCTGCATGCCTGGAATACTGAGGTCAATGGTGAACTTGGCCTTGCCATTGACCTTGTTCGGCGTGTCAACGCGCTGCAATGGCTTGCCAAGAATCTTGAACTGCTCGGGCTTTTTAAGGGCCACCTCAGTCGGTATCGGCAAGGCACTGGCCGCATCGACCAACTCGCCATAGCCTGCGCGCAAACCATTGGGACCAAGCACCACTGCGTTTTCCGCATGGCATTGGCTTGGCGCTACTTTCCAGCCTATGGCTGCAGCTTGAATCAACAAGGTTCGCGCCGTCGCGCCGGCTTGGCGTAACGGTTCCCAAGAGCTGCGCGTTGAGGTCGAGCCGCCGGTTGCCTGAAACTGCAGCAATGAGTCGGTATAAAGTTCGGCGTTAGGCGGTGCATCCACCACATCAACCTGATCAAGGCTGACTTCGAGTTCTTCAGCCACCATCATGGCGATGCCGGTGTGGGTGCCCTGGCCCATTTCGATCTTTGGCGAAATAACGGTTACCCGACCGTCATGACCAACCCGTACATAAGCGCCGTAACCGCCGGCTTGTTGCTCACCAAGCCGGCCGCCGGCTACAGCATCTGCAGCGGCACTACGCGCCACCAGCGGCGGTAACCACGTGCTTAGTACCAGCCCGCCCATGGCCAGCGTACTGCCTTGCAAAAAGCGTCGACGGGATGACTTAAAGCCTGGATTGTCCATAAATAAATCTCTCCTTAAGCCTGACTGACGCTTTTGATGGCCGCGCGAATACGGGTGTAGGTTGCGCAGCGGCAAAGATTGCCAGCCATGGCCGCATCAATGGCCGTGTCATCGGCGCCAGGCTGCTTTTCCAGCAAAGCCACTGCGGCCATCACCTGGCCCGACTGGCAATAACCACACTGCACCACCTCATGTTCAAGCCAGGACGCCTGAACTTTCTTGCCGATTTCGGTTTCACCCACACCCTCGATAGTGGTGATGACGTGCCCTTCAGCGGCGCTAACCGGCAGTACACAAGAACGTACCGCGTTGCCATCAACATGCACCGTGCAGACGCCACATTGGGCAATGCCGCAACCGAACTTGGTGCCAGTCATCCCCAGCACGTCCCGCAAAACCCAAAGCAGTGGCATGTCACCGGGCACATCAACCTGTTGTTCATGTCCATTGATCGAAAGTGTGTGCATCGCGACCTCACATAAAATTAGCCAATGCCTGACTCTGTTCATCTCAGGCTAGTAAAAAGACGCCCTTTCTCAACCCTTCAACCCAGCTGAGAAACAGACTTAAAGCAGCGCAGCACCGTCCGCCACCCAATTCAAGCCAGTGACTAAGGTACGCTAAAATATAGGCTCGCCGCGCAAGGCAGCGTCACCGATCAAAGTAGAGGGAAACAACGTAGAGAAGCACGAACAGAATAGACCAGTCGTCTATTGATTTCACGTAGAAATCCAGACTTAGGGCAAAAGCGATGTGGGCGGTGCTGCCCATTACTCAAAACGAGCCACGCGACGAGGTACAGAACAGCGTGCCCGCACCCAGAAATGAGCATCAACAATGGCATCAGCAAGCGGCTATAAATTAACCGCCAACAGATTTTGTACCCAACGCTTGGCATAGCAGGTCGAGAGCATGGTTGTGCTGCACTCGCCAGCCTCATAGGCGGCACGAATCTTCACCGGGTCAGCTTGCTCAACATACGCCAGCGCATCTTCCATTTGCTGCGGATCACCGTAGCCACCCCTGCGCATTTCATTGATGGCCTCAGGCTTGCTCCAGCCCTGGATCACCATGCGATACATCGCCGCCATCAAGCCGGTGCGGTCACGACCATGCTTGCAATGCATCAGCACTGAACCGTGTTTTTGCCCTTCTTCGAGCACATGCAACACCCGAATGACATCAGCATCGGTAACCCGATCAGCATGCAAGGGAATGCTCACCGTGCTCATCTGAGCGCTGCCGATCCATTGTTTGTCATCATCTTTGATAAAGCTCACCACAGTCGTGACATTGGCAGCTTTCAGGCTCGCCAGATCATCGCTATCCGGCAGTGCACTGCGGTACAGATTGGGTGACATCTGATAGAGATTAAACCCCTTGTCCACCGGCACGGCCCATTGCTGTTGATGCTGCGCGCTGATTGAGCTGGTGTTTAGTGCCTTTACCGAACCCAGGTCAATACCGGCATAAGCCGTAACGGCTATACCAATGGCAGCTACACCCAGAATGATTTTGCGGCGAGGTAATAACACAAGCGACTCCTGTAATCAGTCGCCCAAAGGTATTCCCCTGTATGTGAAAACCGCATGAAATGGATGTGAAGAAATCGCCAGACGTAACCTTCAGCCACAAACACAGTCTAGGCTAATGACATATACCAATAGACAGTAGAAGACATGCACTGCGCTCATTAGCCTGAGCATTAAAGATCACCGCCACACAAGGAGCCTCTGAAGAACACAGCCGCCGCGCCAGAGTCTCAATCTACAAAGCTAAATCAATAACCAGGAACTCAACAATGACCGAGAAAAAGCTGACCCATGCCACCGGTGCCCACGTTGTCGACAATCTCAACATACAAACCGCTGGACCACGCGGCCCGGCGTTACTGCAAGATATCTGGCTGATAGAGAAGCTGGCGCATTTCGACCGTGAAGTGATCCCGGAGCGGCGTATGCATGCCAAAGGTTCCGGCGCTCACGGCACCTTCACTGTGACCAATGACATCAGCCAATACACCCGCGCGGCGATGTTTTCCACTGTGGGCAAAGAGACACCATTGTTTGTGCGATTTTCAACAGTTGCCGGCGAGCGCGGTGCGGCAGATGCTGAGCGCGATATCCGTGGCTTCGCCGTGAAGTTTTATACCGAAGAAGGCAATTTGGACATTGTTGGCAACAACACCCCTGTATTCTTCTTTCGCGACCCCATGCGCTTCCCTGATCTAAACCATGCCATCAAGCGCGACCCGCGTACTGGTATGCGCAGCCCTACCAGCAACTGGGACTTCTGGAGCCTGCTGCCTGAAGCACTGCACCAAGTCACCATCGTCATGAGCGACCGTGGTATTCCGAAAAGCTTCAGACATATGCACGGCTTTGGCAGCCACACCTTCAGCATGCTCAACGCAGCCAATGAGCGTGTGTGGGTTAAATTTCATTTCCGCTGCCTGCAAGGCATCCACAACCTGACGGATGCAGAAGCTGAGACCGTGGTCAGCAAAGACCGCGAAAGCAACATGCGTGACCTCTACGACAGTATTGAGGAAGGCGACTTCCCGTCCTGGAAGCTTTGCATTCAGGTGATGACCGAAGAGCAGGCACGCCATCACAAACATAACCCGTTCGACCTGACCAAGGTCTGGCCACATGGCGACTATCCATTGATCGATGTCGGGGTGATGCAGCTAAACCGCAACTCGGAAAATCACTTTGCCGAGGTTGAACAAGCCGCTTTTTCGCCTGCCAATATCGTACCGGGCATTGGTTTCTCCCCAGACAAGATGCTACAAGCGCGCCTGTTCTCCTATGGCGATGCACAGCGCTATCGCCTGGGTGTCAACTTCAACCACATCCCCGTCAATGCGCCGATATGCCCGCACCAGAGCTACCACCGCGACGGCACCATGCGCACCGATGGCAACCAAGGCTCGAAAATCGCCTACTGGCCTAACAGCATGGGTGAATGGGCCGATCATCAAGATCAACCAGAGCCACCACTGCCGCTCGATGGCGACGCCAAAGCCTGGGATCACCGGGTTGATGTCGACCATTACGAGCAACCTGGCGATCTGTTCCGCCTGATGAGCCCCGAGCAGCAGCAAGCTCTGTTTGATAACACTGGACGCGCCATGGACGGAGTACCTGATGAAATCAAGCAGCGTCACGCCGATAACTGCGCCAAGGCTGACCCTGCCTACGGTGCCGGCGTTGCCAAGGCACTGGGTCTGTAAAATATCTGCGTCCTGAAAAAGCCCGTCAGGCTAAACCTGGCGGGCTTTTTTGTAAGCGACAAACCACGACTTGATCACCTGCCGTCACGGCAAAGCGCTAACAGAACGGCGCTGCGGTTGCAGCAGATGAAATATTGACCACGCAACAAACGCGAAGCTGGCATTAAGAAAAACCATAGCCCAGGCACTACCGTCTTGCAGCGTGCTCAGGAGTATACCGCTGACAGTTGCTCCAGCCATTTGCGCAAAGCCCATAAAACCTGCCGCAAGCCCTGCCCTGTGCGCATTGGGCATCACCGCGCCAGCAACAGAAGCCGGTAAAACCATACCACCACCAAGGGTCACTAAAACCTGCGGCAGCGAAAGCCCGAGCACCGACAGACCCAAAACTTGATGCGTCACCAGGGTCGCAATCCCACCCAGCGCAACCAAGGTCACCCCAATACTTACAATTTTGTGTGGCCCCAGCCGAGTGATGTTGCGCCGAGTAAATAATGCGCCACCAATCAACGCCGCAACAATCGCGCTCAGGGTAATGCCGTATTGACTTGGACTCAGGCCCAGCAGGCCTATGTACACCGCAGAAGAGCCGGCGATAACCGCAAACATAGCGCCATAGGTCAATGCCAGCGTCAGGGCCAAAGCGCGAAACGAGCGATCTTTGAGCAGGTCCAGATAGTTGCTGACAACCGTTGTCAGCCTGCCTGCGTGCGGGTCCAACGCGGCATTGCTTTCCCGATACAAGCCGAGCACCACCAAGACCATGGCGCCCGCTATAAAAAAGCCCAATAAAATAGGCGCCTGCCAGCCACCCAGACGAACCAGTAAACCACCAAGTGCGGGCGAAACCACAATGGCGCAGAGCATGCCGATTACGGTCACGGCCAACGCCGGTCCTGCCTGAGCCTGCCAAACATCACGCACGATCGCTCGCGCCATGACCAAGGCCGAACAAGCCCCAAGCCCTTGCAGCGCTCGCGCACCGATAAACTCACCCATGCTGTTCGCCAACAGCATCCAACTGGTTGCAGCCAAATACACCAGCAATCCGGCCAACAGAATCGGCCGTCTTCCCAAACGATCCGACAAGGGGCCAAGTATCAGCTGCCCGAGCCCGAAAGCCGCGACAAATACCGACAACGCCAACAAACTACTTCCTGGCTTGGCCGCCATCACCCATTCGAGTGCCGAGAGACTGGGAATAATCAGCTGAGTGGATATTTCACCCAGCGCGGTAAGCGCCATCAACAAGACCAAGAGCTGACGCGTAGGTTTAACGGACGTGTGCATAGCGGTTTCCTGCTCGGCGCGGGTGTCGGCCAATCATTCATTAGCCGTTGACCTATTTATATGATGGTTATAATTTACACTATTAGATTACGCTTATAATTTAATAAAGCAATCAACCTGTATCTCACAATGGAGAGCCCACCATGACCACAGCAACAAGAGACGAAAAGTTGGCAAGCTGGATAGATGCCGAGCAAATTGCCCGCAGCAAACTCGCTGCGCCCGGCAGCATGAGCCTTGCGCAAGTGAGTGAAATGACACCGGCGGAATTCTTTAACGGCATTGGCGAAGGGCAACTGCCCTGCCCGCCGTTTGGCCACTTGATTGATTTTGTACCGATCGAATGGGCCGAGGGATTTTTCCTGTTCCAGGGCTCGCCCGATGCTCGCCACTACAACCCGCTGGGAACGGTGCATGGCGGCTATGCCGCGACCCTGCTCGACTCCTGCATGGGGTGCGCGATCCACACCCGCTTACAGCGCGGCCAAGGCTATACCACCACCGATTTACGCATCAGCTATGTGCGTGCCTTGACCCACAAGGTTGGGCCGATACGTGCTGAAGGCCGGATCGTACATCTGGGCCGTTCAACAGCAATTGCCGAAGGCCGTGTCTATGACGTTGATGATCGCCTCTATGCCGTCGGTTCCACCACCTGCATGATTCTTGGCTCACCGAACTGAACCGGAAAGCGTCGTGCATGCAATAGATGCAAGCAGCACGAGACAGAGGTAATGCCCCTTGAGTCAATTGATCATTAAGCATTACCTGAACACCACAGGGTCCTTTAATATGTCACTCAGCATGCAATAACCCGCGAGGCAAACGATGCGCTACTCAGATGATCACAAGGCCAAAACCCGCCAACGCATTATCGATGAAGCGGGCCACCTGTTTCGCCGAGATGGTGTCGGCGCGACCGGGTTGCAGCCGCTGATGAAAACCCTGGGGCTGACCCATGGCGGCTTTTATGCGCACTTCAAGTCCAAGGATGAGTTGGTTGAGACCGCGCTGGCCCATAGTGCTGAGCAACTGAATGCCAGCACCGAGCATGTGTTTGCCGGTGCAAACCCCTTGGCCACATTTATTCGTACTTACCTGTCCACTGCCCATTGCGCCAGCCCTGGCGAGGGCTGCCCGTTGCCGACCCTGTCTGCGGAGCTTGGCCAACGGGGGCAACCCAGCCCTGTCACCGATGAGATCGTACGCAATCGCCTCGCGGCCATCGAGGCCTGCTTACCCGCTGAAGATGGCGCAGAACAAAGCATTGTCATGCTCTCGGCATTGGTCGGAGCACTGGTGCTTGCACGTAGCGTCAAAGACCCTGAGTTGTCTGAGCGCTTGCTTAAAACTGCGCGCCAACAGCTGTTGAGTCAGGTCTAAGCCGCCTCAGCCAGGTGCAAAAACGCCCCAAGCAAAGCACATTGCTTGGGGCGTTTTACCTTCGACTAATTACTTATAACGAGCCGCCGCCTGATTGCGCGAAAGATTCGGCCCCAGCCTGGTCCGGGCAGTCACCATGCCTTGCCAATCCTCAACGTCTGGCAGCGATGGGATAGTCACAAGCTCACCCTGGTCGAAACCTGCCAACGCCGCATCTACCATCTCACCCACCTCCATAATCATTTCGGGCGGTAAAACGGCTGCGTCCATACCTGAACGCTCCCAAATTTCAGTACGGGTAATCCCAGGCAATACCGCTTGAACCTGTACCCCTTGCTTGGCCAATTCAACTTGCATTGTTTGGGTCAGGCTCAGTACATAGGCTTTGCTGGCGCTGTAAACCGCATTGAACATCTCGGGAATCAGGGCAACCACCGAAGCAAGGTTGATGATAGCTCCCCGCCCAGCGGCGCCGAACGTAGATGCCGCCACAGCTGAAAGGTGAGTCAGAGCAACAATATTCAATTGAATCAAAGTATCGACCTTGGCCGGGTCACCCTCCGCCAAGGTGCCATTGATCGCGACACCGGCATTGTTAACCAACAGGCTGATTGCCTGGTCATCGCGTATACGCTGCGCAACAACGTCCAAGTCAGTCCTGTTGGTCAGGTCAGCTTTAAGCACCTCAACCTTCACCCCGTTGTCTTTACGCAGGGTTGCTGCCAGCGCTTCAAGGCGCGATTGATCACGCGCGACCAGCAGCACGTCATAACCGCGCTTGGCCAAGCGTTGCGCGTAGGTAGCGCCTATCCCTGAGGATGCGCCAGTGATCAAAGCTGTTCCTTTATTTGTAAGTTGATTCATTGCTGCGTCCTCAGAAGGATATGGCTGCGATTGAGCCGGTGAGATGACTATCTCGCAAATTATATTACGACCATAATTCTATATTTATATGACGTCTATAATTTTAATTAACCAAGGGCAAATCCGATTTGCGAAATCGGTGCACCTATTGCAACTGCAGCAGAAGATTAGCTGAGACTGAACCCGCAGAAGCCCTGCGCGATAAGTGGATGCATGGACTCAATAGCGCCAAGCCCACGCCCAAGGCGCCAGCCACAAAGCCAGAGACGCCAGCCACAAAAAAGGCGGGCAACCATTTCTGGTTACCCGCCTGCGATGTTGTTGCCAGCGCTGGTTTAATTGCTTCGAATCAGGTGATCGAACGCACTCAGCGACGCTTTGGCACCCTCGCCCACAGCGATAACGATTTGCTTGTAAGGCACGGTGGTGACATCGCCTGCAGCAAATATCCCCGGCACGTTGCTCTGGCCTTTAGCGTCAACAATGATCTCACCACGGGGCGACAACTCGATCGCGCCTTTGAGCCAGTCACTGTTTGGCAGCAGACCGATCTGCACGAAAATACCCTCCAGCTCAACCGTCACCAGCTCATCGCTATTGCGGTCTTTATAGACCAGCGCGCTGACCTTCTGCCCATCACCCAACACCTCGGTGGTCAACGCGCTTTTGATCACTGTCACGTTGGCCAGACTGGCGAGTTTTTTCTGCAACACGGCGTCGGCGCGCAGTTGGCTATCGAACTCAATCAAGGTGACATGGGCAACGATACCGGCCAGATCAATCGCTGCCTCAACCCCGGAGTTGCCACCGCCGATCACCGCCACCCGCTTGCCTTTGAACAATGGGCCATCGCAGTGCGGGCAATAGGCTACACCGCGGCCACGGTACTGTTGCTCGCCGGGTACATTCATCTCCCTCCAGCGTGCGCCGGTCGCGAGAATCACCGTTTTGGCTTTGAGCGATGCGCCGCTGTCGAACTTGACCTCATGCAAACCACCTAAGGCGCTGGCCGGAATCAGGGCACTGGCGCGCTGCAGGTTCATGATATCGACGTCATACTGCTTAACGTGCTCTTCCAAGGCACGGGCCATTTTCGGGCCATCGGTTTCTTGCACCGAAATAAAGTTCTCGATGGCCATGGTATCCAGCACCTGGCCGCCAAAACGCTCAGCAGCAACGCCGGTACGAATACCTTTACGCGCCGCATATATCGCAGCCGCAGCGCCTGCTGGGCCACCGCCAACAATCAATACATCGAAAGCATCCTTGCTGCTGAGTTTTTCAGCATCGCGGGCCGCCGCACCGGTGTCGATCTTTGCCAGAATCTGCTCGGCATCCATCCGCCCTTGAGAAAACAGCTCACCATTGAGGTAGATGCTCGGCACTGACATGATCTGACGGTCTTCGACCTCGGCCTGAAACAGCGCGCCGTCGATCGCCACATGACGAATATTCGGGTTAAGCACCGCCATCAAGTTCAGCGCCTGCACCACATCCGGACAGTTCTGGCATGACAGTGAATAATAGGTTTCGAAAGCAAACTCGCCCTCGATCGCTTTGATTTGCTCAATGACGTCGGCGGCCAGCTTCGATGGATGTCCACCGACCTGCAACAGCGCCAATACCAAGGATGTAAATTCGTGTCCCATAGGGATACCGGCAAAGCGCAAGCCGATATCAGCGCCAGGACGGTTTAAAGAGAACGACGGCGTGCGTGCATCTGCACCGTCAGTTTTTAAAGTGATCTTGTCGCTAAGGCTGCGGATATCTTCCAGCAAGCCATGCAGTTCGCGGGATTTATCGCTGTCATCAAGGGACGCGACGATCTCGAACGGCTGGGTGACCTTTTCCAGATAAGCCTTCAACTGGGTTTTCAGATTGGCGTCCAACATGATTTGACTTCCCTTTTACAAATTTCAGAGACAAAAACGCCCGGACGGATCGCGCCCAGGCGCTTATAGCGGTGTCGACGTTCTGTCGAAAACCTATGCCAGCTGACAACCTAGGTGCCTATACACCTCAGCCATCATCAACCTGCGGTTGAAAGTGCCAGCTGTTAGCTGTTAGCTGGCAACTTTCAAGGCCGGTTTAGATTTTGCCGACCAGATCCAGCGATGGAGCCAGAGTGGCTTCGCCTTCTTTCCATTTAGCTGGGCAAACTTCACCCGGATGAGCAGCAACGTACTGAGCGGCTTTCACTTTGCGCAGCAGTTCTTGGGCGTCACGACCGATACCGCCGGCGTTAACTTCAACGATCTGGATTTTGCCTTCTGGGTCGATGACAAAAGTACCGCGATCAGCCAGACCGGCTTCTTCGATCATCACACCGAAGTTACGGGTGATGGTGCCTGTTGGATCACCGATCAGCGGGTACTGGATCTTGCCGATGGTGTCAGAGGTGTCGTGCCAAGCTTTGTGCGTGAAGTGGGTGTCAGTCGACACGCCGTAAATTTCAACGTTCAGCTTCTGGAACTCTGCGTAGTTATCAGCCAGGTCGCCCAGCTCGGTTGGGCAGACAAAAGTGAAGTCGGCTGGGTAGAAGAACACCACCGACCACTTGCCTTTCAGATTGGCTTCGCTCACGTCCACGAATTGACCCTGGTGATAGGCAGTGGCGTTGAACGGCTTAACTTCGCTATTGATATACGACATCGATGAACTCCTTGGGAGGGTTAAAAATTTACCCTGCCAAGGTTACCCATGGATGCCTGAAAGGTCTTATTGATTGACCCCATAGCGCTGATTGACTTACTCAATCGAACTAAGATAAATCCCTTTAAATACATAGAGATAAGCTGCACTTTCGATTGCCAAAAACGCAGCTGACCCAGCCTGCCCCAGCCAATAGATGCAAAAGAACGCCCTTCAGCACCGCACAGCAGCGCGATCTATATCCTTTTGATCAGCCATAACAGGCTCCAACTGGGCTTAGGACAAACTTTCGTCTATCACTAAAACCAGCTTGCCATTGACCTGATTGCCCGCAAGCTCGGCGAATGCAGCGTCGGCATCTTTTACCGGGAAGCTCTTTACCAGTTGCGGGCTAAGCCGCCCTTCGGAAAACAACGGCCAGACTTGCTGCAGCAGGTCACTCATCAGGTCGGCCTTGAACTGATCATCACGGCTACGCAAGGTCGAACCAATAAACTGTACCCGCTTGCTCAACAGCAGCGCCATATCGAGTTCAGCCTTGCGCCCACCCATCAAGCCAATGTTTACCCAGCGCCCGTCCAGCCCCAACAATTGCAGGTTGAGCGCAGCGTATTTACCGCCGACCGGGTCAAGAATCACATCAAAAGGGGCAAAGTCGCGCAGCGCATGCGGTCCTTCTTCACCGCGCAAAACACCGCCTTGCGCACCCAACCCCTCGCAATAAGCCAGGCGATCGGCCGAGCCGACACTCACCCAGCACGGGTTACCAAAGGCTTTACACAACTGGATTGCCGCCGATCCCACACCACTGGCGCCTGCGTGCAGCAGCACCTTTTCACCCGGCTTGAGCCCAGCTAACTGAAATAAGTTCAGCCATGCGGTGGCGTACACCTCCGGTATAGCGGCGGCCTCATGCAACGAGAGACCTTCCGGCACAGGCAAGGCATGTCGCGCATCCACCACCACTTCTTCAGCCATACCGCCGCCAGTCAGCAGTGCGCACACCCTGTCGCCCACCTGCCAGTCGCTGCCTGCCCCGACTTCAACCACTATCCCAGAGCACTCAAGCCCAAGCGCGACGCTGGCTCCAGGCGGTGGCGGATACAGCCCTGCTCGCTGCAGCAAGTCCGCTCTGTTGAGCCCTGCAGCCGCCACTTTTATACGAATTTCCCCCATATCACAGGATGGGCTTGTGAGCTCTAACCACTCAGTACGACCTTCAACGCCTTGCAATGCCTTCACGCTGCCTCCATAGTGCATTTGAACCGAGCCCGGCACGACTGTCGGGCTTTTGCATTGCGCCGGTGGAACTCGGCGCCCTTAACGATGGCCTAATATGCTTTATCAACAGCCCCTACGTCGAATCAGCATGAAGCGTTCATTTATCAGCGCCACCCTCGCCCTTGCACTCGGACTGAGTGCATTGCCTTTGGCAGCAAAGACCACCAGCGATCACAGCTGGGACTATTTGACGCCTGATCGCGAACAAGTCATTGCAAGTCTCAACGTAGTGGAGCTGCTAAAGCGCCACCACTACAGCAAGCCACCGCTCGATGATGCCCGTTCGGAAATCATCTACGCCGGCTACTTGAAGATGCTCGATCCTCAGCGCAGTTATTTTACTGACGCCGATATCGCCGAGTTCGACAAGTGGAAAGATCAGTTCGATGACTTTCTCAAAAGCGGCAATCTTGAGCCGGGCTTTGTCATGTACAAACGCCATCTTGAGCGCTTGAAAAGCCGTCTTAACTACGCCTTGACCATGCTCAACAAAGGCGTAGACAAGATCGACTTCAGCGTCAATGAAGAACTCACCCTCGACCGTGAAAAGTCGCCGTGGGTTAAAGACGAAGCCGCGCTTGAAGACTTGTGGCGTCGCCAAGTCAAAGACGAAGTGTTGCGCCAGAAGATTGCCGGCAAAGACACCAAGACGATCCAGGAAACGCTGGTCAAACGCTACAAGCGCCAGTTGTCCCGCCTTGATCAGACCCGCAGCGAAGATATCTTCCAGACTTACATCAACGCCTTTGCGATGTCCTATGATCCGCACACCTCTTATCTGTCACCGGATAACGCGGAAAACTTCGACATCAATATGAGCCTGTCACTCGAAGGCATTGGTGCTGTACTGCAAAGCGATAACGACAACGTCAAGGTCGTGCGACTGGTCCCTGCAGGTCCGGCCGAGAAGAGCAAGCAAATCAAGCCTGCTGACAAAATCATCGGCGTCGCCCAGGGCGATGACGAAATGGTTGATGTCATCGGCTGGCGTTTGGACGAAGTGGTCAAGCTGATTCGCGGCCCGAAAGGCTCGAAGGTGCGCCTCGACGTGATTCCGGCAAGCAATGCACCGAATGACCAGACCAGCAAAGTCGTCACTATCACCCGTGAAGCGGTGAAACTTGAAGATCAAGCGGTGCAAAAGTCGATTCTCAAGCTCAAGCATGACGGTCGTGACTACAAGCTCGGTGTCATTGAAGTCCCTGCGTTTTACCTCGACTTCAAAGCCTTCCGCGCCGGTGACCCGAACTACAAGAGCACGACCCGCGACGTCAAGCGCATCCTGACCGAGCTGAAGAAAGAGAAAGTCGATGGTGTGGTCATGGACCTGCGCAACAACGGCGGCGGTTCTCTGCAAGAAGCCACCGAACTGACCGGCCTGTTTATCGACCAGGGCCCAACGGTGCTGGTGCGTAACAGCGACGGCCGGGTTGATGTACTCAATGATGAAAACCCTGGCATCTTCTACAAAGGGCCAATGGTACTGCTCGTAAATCGCCTGTCCGCTTCGGCCTCGGAGATTTTCGCCGGCGCCATGCAGGATTATCACCGCGCCCTGATCATCGGTGGCCAGACCTTCGGCAAAGGCACAGTGCAAACCATTCAGCCGCTCAACCACGGCGAATTGAAGCTGACCCTGGCCAAGTTCTACCGGGTTTCAGGCCAAAGCACCCAGCATCAAGGTGTACTGCCTGACATTGCCTATCCTGACGTGATGGACACCAAAGAAATTGGCGAAAGCGCCCTGCCAGAAGCCATGCCTTGGGACACCATCAGCCCGGCGATCAAACCAGAGCGTGATCCGTTCAAGCCTTACCTGGCGCGCCTCAAGGAGCACTATGAAGCGCGGACGGCGCACAATCCTGACTTCACCTTCGCCCGGGATAACTTGGCACTTGCGCAAAAGCTCATGAAAGAAACCGAAGTCAGCCTCAATGAAGTCACTCGCCGCGCTCAGCACAAGCAAATCGAGGGCGAGCAATTGTCCATCGAAAACAGCCTGCGCAAAGCTAAAGGCGAAGAGCTGCTGACCAAACTCAAAGAGGTTGATGAAGACGCCACTCCGGACCCGGACAAGAAAACCAAGCCCGAAGATGATGCCTTCCTCAGCGAAGCCGGGCAGATCCTGCTCGACTACCTGAACCTGAGTTCAGCGGTCGCCAAGAAGTGATCTGCACCTGCCCCGGCTCGATACTGAGCCTGGGCAGGTGTGAGACTGCACTGAGCAGCACGTCGAGCTGTCATTAAAGAGTCATTAATTTGTCGCAAAATAAAGGGCTGATATCACTATCAGCCCTTTGTTTTTTCTGACTCTGAGATTCCAAATGACCGTCACCGAGCAGTTGAGCGCCTTGGACAACATCCTAGCTCACGGCGACCTACATAGCCTTTTTCAGCCTATAGTCTCGCTGTCTGAACGACGCATTATCGGTTACGAGGCGCTGACCCGCGGCCCGTCCAATAGCGTCCTGCATTCACCGGTAAACCTGTTCAGCGTAGCGCGCCAAGCCGGTCGCCTCAGCGAACTGGAAATGGCTTGCCGTAAAAGCGCCTGCCAGCATTTCAGCGAACAGAAGCTTGAAGGCAAGCTGTTCCTGAACGTCTCACCTGACTCATTGCTGGAACCAAACCATCGCCCTGGGCGCACCCTGCAGTTGCTCCAGGCCTTTGGCATCTCGCCCAACAACGTGGTGATCGAGCTCACGGAGCAAACCCCTACCGATGACTTTGCATTGCTCGATACCGCGCTGCATCACTATCGTGCCATGGGTTTTTCCATTGCCCTGGATGACCTTGGCGCGGGTTATTCAAGCCTGCGCTTATGGTCCGAATTACGACCTGATTACGTAAAAATTGATCGCCATTTTATCGACGGCATTCACCTGGATTCAGTCAAGCGTGAGTTCGTGGGCTCGATCCTTAAAATGGCCCAGGCCTCCCGAGCAACAGTGATTGCCGAAGGCATCGAACTCGAAGAAGAACTCGCGGTGCTGTGCGAGATGGGCGTCGACCTGCTTCAGGGGTATCTGCTTTGCCGCCCACAAGAGCAGCCGCCGCGCGATACCCGCAGCCTGCTGCCTAAGCTGCATAACTCCCCAGCGACGCTCAATGAGGAAGGTGGTGACCTCTGTGCCCTGCTCAACGAACAACCGGCAGTGACAATGGACACTTCAACAGCGACAGTGCTTGAAGCCTTCCGCCTGCAACCCAACCTCAATTCGCTTGCGGTGCTCAATGAGGAGCAGCAACCTGTGGGGATAGTCCACCGCCAAGCCTTCGCCGATGCGCTGCTTAAACCCTTTGCCGCCGAACTCTTCGCCCGCAAACCGATTAGCCGGCTGATGAGCAGCGATTTTCTCAGCGTTGAAGTTAGCCAGTCACTGCAAAAGGTCAGCCGCCTGCTGACCAGCCGTGCGCGGCAACGTATCGAAGAGGATTTTATTATCACCCTCAACGGCCGCTACCAAGGGCTGGGCCGGGTTATCGATGTGCTCAAGTTAATTACCGAGTTAAAAATCCAACAAGCCAAACACGCCAATCCACTAACCATGCTTCCCGGCAACGTCCCCATCCAACAATGCCTGACCCGCCTGCTGCAGCAAGCAAGACCCGCCGTGGTGTGTTACGTAGATATCGATAACTTCAAACCCTTCAACGATCTTTATGGCTACGCCAAAGGCGATGAGGTGCTGCTATACCTTGCGCAGTGCCTGAGCGAATGCGTCGACCCCACGCGCGATTTTGTGGGGCACATCGGCGGTGATGATTTTCTCCTGGTCTTGAGTTCAGAGCATTGGCGGGCCCAACTAAGCCGTGTATTCGAAACCTTCCAGAATCAATGCCGACGTTTTTACCGTGAAGAAGATTTAAATGCCGGCTGCTTTGTGTCCCACGACCGCCACGGCAAACGCCAGGAGTTTGCACTGCTGTCGATCTCAATCGGCATTGTGCAGATCAACCCGCAACACAGCGCGGATATGGATGCCAGCCAACTTGCGGCTCTGGCCTCAGAAGCCAAGCATCACGCCAAGGCAATTCCCGGCTACAGCTTGCACCTGATAGACGCAGAAAAAATCTCTGCCTGAAGCCTCAAATGCAGTGCGCAGAGAACCTTAGGCCGAGCAATTAGTCACACGCTCGCTGCGCCAGATTCACGCCTTGCGTTAAGATTGTCGTAGCAAGCCTGACTGTCGGTATCGGCGGCCAGCGACACACTCTCTACCAAGGCCGGTAACGTGCGCACATCCTTTATCAGCGCATTGATGCGCAAAATCGCCAGACCCATAACAGACCCCTATAGACGCTATCGCAATGCCCGACTGATTCATTCAGCGCGCATTTCAGTGGGGTTGCTGACGTCGATCCTGCTGACCACCGGCTTCAACCTACCCCATGGCGAATGGGCCTCGGTGACCATGCTGGTGGTGATTGGCGGCCTGCAGCACCACGGCAATATCCGCAGAAAAGCGGCCGAGCGCGCCGTCGGCACACTGATTGGCGCAGGGCTTGGCTTGCTCTTGGTATTCCAGCACAACTATATGGATGTGCCCGGCCTGACCTACGTTTTGATGTCGATCTGCTGCGGCTTCTTTGCCTATCACGCCATTGGCAAAGGCGGCTACACCGCCCTGCTCGCGGCAATCACCTTGTTTGTGGTGGCGGGCCATGGCGAAAACCCGGTCAGCGATGGTATCTGGCGCGGAATCAATATCCTTATCGGCATTGCCTTGGCGCTGGTGTTTTCATTTGCCCTACCGCTTTATGCCTTCTACTCGTGGCGCTACAACCTATCGGGCGCCCTGCGCGACTGCGCGACCATACACCGGCGCATCATCAGCGGCCTGTCGGTAACCGATGACGAACACCAAAAACTGCTTAGCCGTTTGAATAAACGCATGGTTGAACAGCGCTCGCTGATGCCTTCTGCATCAAAAGAAATGCATGTATCGATGACCCGGCTCGACGCGATTCAGCGCAGCTTGCGCATGTGCATTAGCACCCTGGAGATCCTCGCGCACACTCGCCCAGAAGCCGATGACAGCAAAGGCTTGGCGCTACTTGAATCGACCTTGGCACCGGAAAACAAACGCATCAGGGGACTGTTGATCGGCATGGCTCGCGCCCTGCGTCTTGGCTCAGCAAAGATGCTCGCGGACCCCGGCCACAAACCGGAAAAAATGCTCGCACTTGAAGCCGCTGCGGCCTCTGGCATGGGCGGATATGTGCTGCTGACATTTGAGATGTCCGCCACCTTGGAAACCATGCGCCAACAACTTGCGGATACGGCCAAGCGCTGGAAAGCCCACTAAAAGGCCGAAACCCGGAGGCTTATGCGGGCGGGTGGTCAACGCGAAGCTTGGCCACCAAGGATCAGACGCCAAAAGGCTGGAGATGGCATACGTCCCGCGGGATTTTTCGGCGGCAAATGGTGGATAAAAAGAGCCTAAATCGCCCCACGGGCAGCGGGACGATATTAAAGGCCGAGCGACTCTGCGCGCATCGCGAAATGTTCTGCTTGCACTGAATCGGCCGGAAGACCCGGAGCCCCATCTCGGTATAACTCGGACAAACGCTGTGCAGCCAACGGATGCCCGGCCGCTGCGGCCAATGCCCACCAATGTGCCGCCTGGCTCGCATCGGGGGCTTGGCGCGTGTCACCCTTGAGCGCCAACGCACCGACCTGATAAGCCGCCTTGGCATCGCCCGCAGTGGCCGCTAAGCGCAGCAAGCGCAGGCCCTCTTCCCTCGCCCCAAGACCTTGGCCACGATACAGCAGGATATGCCCATAGAAACTCTGCGCTTGCACATCACCCAGATTGGCCATTCGCGCGAACTGCCCTTCGAGCCACTGCCAGCCCCTTGGCTGTTTAACCAGCCAAGGCCAGTGAAACAAGCGTCGGGCAATCCAGTAACTCAGTTGAGCACGCAATTTATGCAGCATTTATTGCTCCGAGGGGTAATCAAACTCAAATACCCGAACCACCTCAGCAGCATGCCAAGATGCAGCTGCAACCCCATCGGTAGGGCCAGTGAAGCGACCCAAGCGGGCGACACAATCGAAATAGCCGGTGCGCGGAAGGCGACTAGCACCCTGGCTAATAACCAGCGAGCTGCGCAGAGGACGATCCGCCTGAGCATCGAGGGCGGCCAGATGCTCAAGGGCTGCAGTCAGTGTTTGCATGGCGGGCGCAGGCAATGCCAAACGCTCGATCAATGCACGGTAGGTCAGTAAGTGGCGCTGGCGCCGAGCATCATCCAGAGCGCTCAACAGAGCATCATAGTGTTGTCGAGTAATGCGCACACTCAAGAGTCAGACTCCCAGCCCTCAACACCCAGATTCCAAGCAAGTGCCCGCTGAATCGCAGCATCAGGCTCACGTTCACCACCTTCAATCATTTTCAGGTAATGCGGGCTGATTCCAACCGCACGCGCCAGAGCATCGACATCCAGGCCCTTGGCTTCTCGCAGGGCGCTCAATCTACTCAAAGCGGGGACTTCATCAGACTCAGGCTCAGCGACGCTTTGCACGGCTCCAGCTGCTTGCAACAGCGCTTGATATTGCGCCCATGGGATGACCGCGTACTCAGGCTCACCGTCACGTGAGATAACTTGCAAACTCATGTTCAATTCTCCACCCCGTGACTACTACAAATGCTCTGTACAGACTACAAATGCTCTGTACAGATGCTCATTCAAAAGCGCGGCATCTGTCTCTTATTTGCATCTGCTTATCAATAGCTTAGCAGTCCACGGGTGGAATAAGCGTGATCAGCGCAAGTTTGCAGCGATTGAATCGCCGGCAGTCCATTGATTAGTCTGAAAAGATTAGGCAACTCAAGGCTTGAGCTCTTCCATTTCCAACACTGTGGTTTCAGGTATTTGCTCAATGCGCTTGAGCTTTTCGGCAGGTTGCTGGGATTGCCAGAGGCGGAACATGCGCAACTCGTCTGACCATTTGCGCATCACCCAAGCCAGTACCGCGATGTCATCAACAAATCCGATACCGAGAATCCAATCCGGTAACGCATCAATCGGTGTTACGAAGTATAACAATGCCCCCACAAACGCCAGTAACGCCTCATGACTGATAGCGCGATATTCACCACGCCACCAAGCAATGCAGAGACTCTGCAGCAGGGCTAGATCGTCCTTCAAACCGCTCAGCGCCGGACCTCTTTTGGCAATTTTTTTAGTCGTGGCAGCCAAGAGTGCTGGCAGCCTTCCGTTGCCTAAAAAATTTTGCGCAAGCTTCAGGTAGCGTGAAAAATTGCGTGGTGTTTTCATCGGGACTCCCTCGCTAGCCCGCGTCGAATAAGGGCTGGCACGGGTTATCCACCAAAGCTGTGGATAACCTTGTGAACAAATACTGGATTAGCTTACCAAACGCCCAGCTCATGCGGTTTCTCTACAGATCGGGCATTTTTTGCTCAGCAAATATATTCCTTTAAATTCAATAAGTTATATAAATCAAAGGTTTTTTTAAAGCGCTGTAAAATTGCTAAAGAAGAATCTTTCCGCATTTGTGCATAACCGTAACAGTCAATGCAGATCTTCCTCATTTTCAGACCGGAGAGTCGCTTTTTGGTTCTGTTTATGACCTGCAGAAACGACAACGCCCCGTCGAAACGGGGCGTTGGTCAAGCGAGTATGAATTACTCGGCTTTATCAGCCTCAGGAGCTGCCTCAGCCGGTGCATCTGCAGCCGCTTTCGGATCTTTGATCGCGATCAGTTCCAGATCGAATACCAATACCGAATTCGCTGGAATGGCCGGGCTTGGGCTTTGCGCGCCGTAAGCAAGATCGCTAGGGATGTACAGTTTGACCTTCTCGCCAACGTGCATCAATTGCAAACCTTCAACCCAACCAGGGATTACGCCGTTAACGGGCAGATCAATCGGGCTACCCCGCTCAATCGAGCTGTCGAAAACAGTGCCGTCAGTCAGCTTGCCTTCGTAGTGAACGGTGACGATATCGGTTGGCTTCGGCTGGGCACCGTCAGACTTCTTGATAACTTCGTACTGCAGACCAGAGTCAGTAGTCACGACGCCGTCGCGCTTGCCGTTCTCGTCGAGGAATTTCTTACCGGCTGCTTTAGACTCATCGCTGAGCTTCGCCAGGCGCTCTTCGGAACGCTTTTGCAGTGAGGCAAATGCCTTGACCAACTCGTCATCTTTCAGACGCGGCTCTTTCTTGCCGATTGCGTCTTCAATGCCTTGGGCTACTGCTTTCGAATCAAGATCGTCCATACCTTCTTGAGCCAGGCTTCTGCCCATGTTCAGGCCGATGCCGTAAGAAGCTTTTTGCGCTGGGGTTTTCAGTTCAACGCTGTTGGTTTGCGAATCACAACCAGCGAGCACCAGCCCGACCAGGGCTACCGCAGCTGCTAAACGATGCTGTTTCATGCTTATTCCTTGTTCGGTGCACGCCCTAAGGGCATTCGAGTGAAAGCGCGAGCTTAGCAGGCCACGACGATCACTGGCTACCAGGATAGGAGTAGGAAAATGCCTATAAGTTCAGCTATTTAGCTCGAATTTCGACGAAAACAAACAATATGAGGGCGAACAGAGGAAAAACAATTAGAAGTATTTCAGCGAGGGTATTTGTAGCGAATGAAGCGAGGGGGGAAAAATGGCGCAGCGGACGGGACTCGAACCCGCGACCCCCGGCGTGACAGGCCGGTATTCTAACCAACTGAACTACCGCTGCGCGTAACTTCAAAAAGCGAGTTTGGTGGGTGATGACGGGATCGAACCGCCGACCCTCTGCTTGTAAGGCAGATGCTCTCCCAGCTGAGCTAATCACCCTTCACTCTCGAAGTGGGGCGCATTCTAGAGAGCCAATCGCACCTTGGCAAGCCCCTTTGCTAAATAAATTTTATTTATTTAGCAAAGGCTTAGATATGCTCTGAAAAACTACCGCAACAGGCACTCCTGCGTTAAAACGTTGCCCAAGGGACTGCTTTACCGACGTTACCCTTTCACTTTTTAGATTTGCACTGTCGCCCCCTTCTTTTGCAGTGAATCCATGACTCAGGGTTGGCCTGAGACGATTAGGCGGGAATAATGGCGGCTTTGCGTTAATGGAGAGTCACCCTGCTATGTGGTTTCGTAACCTGCTGGTTTATCGCCTCACCCAAGATGTGCCGTTTGACGCAGATGCGCTTGAAGCTGCATTGGCTGCCAAACCGGCGCGCCCATGTGCTAGTCAGGAACTGACCACTTACGGTTTTGTTGCACCCTTTGGCAAAGGTGCCGACGCGCCATTGGTTCACAGCAGCCAAGGTTTCCTGCTGATTGCCGCACGCAAAGAAGAACGTATCCTGCCTGGCAGCGTTGTCCGCGACGCCGTTAAGGACAAGGTCGATGAGATTGAAGCGGAGCAAATGCGCAAGGTCTACAAGAAGGAACGCGACCAGATTAAAGATGAGATCGTTCAGGCCTTCCTGCCCCGCGCCTTTATTCGCAAGTCTGCAACCTTCGCCGCTATTGCTCCAGCCCAGGGCCTTATTCTGGTTGATGCATCCAGCCCTAAGCGCGCTGAAGACCTGCTATCGACATTGCGTGAAGCGATAGGCTCATTGCCTGTTCGCCCACTGGCAGTCAAAATCGCTCCGACTGCAACCATGACCGACTGGGTCAAAACCCAGAAAAGTGCCGACGACTTCTATGTACTGGATGAGTGCGAACTGCGCGACACCCATGAAGATGGCGGCGTGGTGCGGGTCAAGCGTCAGGACCTGACCAGCGATGAAATTCAGCTGCACATGGAGTCAGGCAAGCAGGTGACGCAGTTGTCGCTGGCCTGGCAGGAAAAGCTGTCATTCGTTCTCGATGACAAGCTGACAGTTAAACGCCTGCGCTTTGAGGACCTGCTACAAGAGCAAGCGGAACAAGACGGCGGTGACGACAACCTCGGTCAACTCGACGCCAGCTTCACCCTGATGATGTTGACCTTCGTTGAGTTCCTGCCCGCGCTGTTTGAAGCGCTGGGCGGCGAAGACACCCCACAAGGTCTCTAAGGCAACAGATCGCCGGGATGCGTCCAAGGGACCCATCCCAGCGACAGTAATATCCGATTCAGCCAGTCTCCAATGAATAAGAGCGGCCATGCCTCGCGCATCGGCCACCACACCGCCTTTTAATGGATCAACAACATGCGTGCACTAATCAGCCTGAGCCGTTTTGTCGGCAATACCTTTGCCTTGTGGGTACTGTTATTCGCGGTCTTGGCCTTTATGCTGCCAAGCGTATTTTTACCGCTCACCGCCTGGATTGTGCCACTGCTTGGTTTGATTATGTTCGGCATGGGCCTGACCCTGAAAACCGAAGATTTTCGCGAAGTCGCCCGCCGCCCAGTGCGTGTGTTTGCCGGCGTCATCGCTCAATTCGTGATCATGCCGTGCCTGGCATGGTTGCTGTGCAAACTGCTCAGCCTGCCCCCCGAAATCGCAGTCGGGGTGATTTTGGTCGGCTGCTGCCCAGGCGGCACCGCCTCAAATGTCATGACCTGGTTCGCCCGTGGCGATGTCGCGTTGTCGGTGGCGATCACCGCGGTGACCACCCTCCTCGCTCCACTCGTTACCCCTGCCCTGATATGGCTACTCGCCTCGGCTTGGCTGCCGGTGTCCTTTGTAGCGATGTTTGTCTCAATCCTGAAAATGGTTCTGCTGCCGATAATTCTCGGCATTGTTGTCCAGCGGCTGCTCGGTGACCGGGTCAAACTGGCGGTGGATGTCCTACCGCTGATTTCGGTGGTCAGCATTGTGGCGATTGTGGCTGCAGTGGTAGCCGCCAGCCAGGCCAAAATAGCCGAGTCTGGCTTGCTGATCATGGCGGTGGTGATCCTGCACAACGGTATCGGCTTGGCGCTTGGTTACCTTGCCGGACGCATGATGGGCATGCCTTTGGCCCAACGCAAAACCATGTCGATTGAAGTGGGCATGCAAAACTCCGGACTCGGTGCTGCACTGGCCAGCGCACATTTTTCACCCCTGGCAGCGGTGCCGAGCGCGCTGTTCAGCGTGTGGCACAATCTGTCCGGTCCTCTGGTCGCCAGTATTTATCGACGCATGAAAGACGACGCGCCTGACAAAGGCCAGTAATCTGGCAACATTTGGATATTGCGGCGATTTGCCTCGCCGCACTGTCTGGGTAAACTGGGTTAGACTATCTGGCTATTGAGGACGACCTCAAACCAAATGCCTATTGTTCGGGGACGGCCCCAGCGACGCTTATTAATCGTCTGGAGGTTTCTATGTCTTGGATCATTCTGTTTTTCGCCGGTTTATTCGAAGTTGGCTGGGCTGTCGGCCTGAAATACACCGATGGCTTTACCCGCCCACTGCCTACCGCACTCACCATCGGCGCCATGGCTATAAGCCTTGCGCTACTTGGCATGGCAATGAAAGACCTGCCGCTCGGCACCGCCTATGCGATCTGGACCGGGATCGGCGCTATCGGCACAGTGGTGGCCGGCATTATTCTGTTCGGTGAATCCATGGCCCCGATGCGCTTAATCAGCGTAGCCTTGATCGTCTGCGGCTTGCTCGGTTTAAAACTCAGCAACTAGGTCCGCCCCTGCTGCCAGCGCTCCGACACCCGTCGCGCTGGCAGCCCTTTTTAGCTTTAGCGAATATCGCCTCGTAGCCCGGCAACTTGCTCCTGCAAGTAAGCGCGGCGAGCCTCATCCGCAGCAATCGGCTCACCGGCAACCAGACACACACGCGACCACAAGCGCCGCAGCAGCCGCTTGCTCGGATCACGACTGAAAAAGCTGCCCCACAAACCTTGCAACGCCATCGGAATCACCGGCACCGGGGTTTGCTCTAGTATGTGCTCGACACCGGCCTTGAACTCATTCATCTCACCGTCGGTGGTGAGCTTGCCTTCAGGAAAGATGCACACCACCTCGCCATTACGCAGGTATTGGGCAATCTGCTTAAACGCGGCGTCGTAGATCAGCAGGTCTTCACCTCGCCCGGCAATCGGCACAGTACCCGCCGTGCGGAATATAAAGTTCAGCACCGGCAGGTTGTAGATTTTGTAGTACATCACGAAGCGCACGGGCCGGCGGATAGCGCCACCAACCAATAAGGCGTCAACAAAGGACACATGATTGCAGACCAGCAAAGCCGCGCCTTCGTCCGGAATCACCTGCAGATTCTTGTGCTCAACCCGGTACATGGAATGACTGAGCAGCCAGATCATGAAGCGCATGCTGAACTCAGGAACAATCTTGAAGATGTAACTGTTGACCGCAATGTTCATCAGCGAAATGACCAAAAACAACTGCGGGATCGACAGCTTGGCCAAGGTCAGAAACGCAATGGAGACAATCGCCGAAATCACCATAAACAGCGCATTGAGAATATTGTTGGCGGCGATCACCCGCGCCCGCTCGCTTTCAACACTGCGCGACTGAATCAGCGCATACAGCGGCACAATATAAAACCCGCCGAAAAGGCCAATACCCATGATCGAACCCATGATCGCCCAGGCTTGAGCGTGGCTCATCACGCCGAGCCAATCATGGGGCTGTGCGCCTTGCGGGAAGTCGCCCGAGACCCACCAGAGCAGAATGCCGAATAGGGTCAGGCCAATTGAGCCGAAGGGCACCAGACCGATCTCAACCTTCTCACCCGACATTTTCTCGCAGAGCATCGAGCCCAAGCCAATGCCCAGTGAAAACACCGTGAGAATCAGGGTAACCACGCTTTCATCGCCGTACAGCCAGTTTTTCGCGTAGGCCGGAATTTGCGTCAGGTACACCGCGCCGAGAAACCAGAACCAAGAGTTACCCAGCAGTGAGCGAGATACGGCGGGGGTTTGGCCCAGGCCGATTTTCATCGTAGCCCAGGACTGACGGAAGATATTCCAGTCCATCTTCAAGTCAGGCAAGGCTGCCGGACCTTTAGGAATCTTGCAGCTGGTCAAATAGCCGAGTACTGCAACAGTCACCACTGAGCCTGCAACAATGCTCGAGTAGCTGCTGCTTGCCATGATTACACCGGCGCCGATGGTACCCGCCAAGATGGCCAGAAAGGTGCCCATCTCAACCAGCGCGTTACCGCCAATCAGTTCACGCTCCTGCAAGTGCTGCGGCAGAATCGAGTACTTGACCGGACCAAATAGCGCGGACTGCGTGCCCATCGCAAACAGCACCAGCAACATCAACGGCAAACTGCCCACAAGCACTCCGGCGGCGCCAGCGAGCATGATGATGATTTCAGCAAACTTGATTTTGCGGATCAGCCAGTCTTTATCGAATTTCTCACCGAATTGTCCACCCAATGCAGAAAACAGAAAAAACGGCAGAATGAACAGCAGCGCGCACAGGTTGACCAGTAAATCGCGGTCAGCGCTGACAGTGAGTTTGAAGAGAATGGCCAGAATCAACGACTGCTTGAAGATATTGTCGTTAAAAGCGCCGAGCAACTGAGTCAAAAAAAACGGCAAGAACCGCTTAGTGCCGAGCAACGCAAACTGCGATTGTTGGGTCATCGTCCATGTACCTGTTGCGGATTCGTTATGCATTTGACTGCAAGACATCCGTCGAAAGCCACACCCAAAACTGTTATTTGCAGACGATTAATAAAAAAACTCAGCCTGATCGGGTCGATGCCGTCTTTTTCAACCCCAGCTGCGGCCATGGATATTCGCACTGCCCATGCCCGGCAAGGGGAACCTGTTCTAAATCGGCAACTGCCCCATTGCCCATCGCAACAGGAAAAATACCAACAGGCCACCGCCGATAGTCGCCAGAAGATGCCGGGTCAAGGCGGCGATAGCGATGGTGATCACACCCGCTAGCAGGTAAACATTGCTCAGTGATAACTGCCAATGCTGACCATCAGGCAACAGCATGCCGGGCACCACAATCGCAGTCAGCACCGCAGTCGGCACATAGTGCAGGCCTTGGCGTATCAACGGCGGAAAGCTCAAGTTGGGCATGGCAAACAAGCTGTAACGGATACTGTAGGTAATGACCAACATGCCGAAAATCAGCAACCAATTGTCCATCAGACTAACCCCTCTTCAAGCACCGCATTGCGCCGCTCAAGCAATACACCGACCACAATTCCGCTAAAGGCTGCAGCCATCAAACCCAATTTATAAGGGAGTTCGTGGCAGGCCAGTGCAACCGCCGCCGCCACCAAGGCTGCGGCCACTTGCGGGCTATTGCGCAGCATTGGCACCACGATACCGATAAATGTTGCGAGCATGGCGAAATCCAGCCCCCAATCAGCGAGGTTCGGCACGGTCTGACCAAAGAACAACCCAATCACCGTGCACAGCAGCCAGTTGCTGTACATCGCCAATGACGCGCCAAGAAAATACCAGTGCTTGTTGGATGATTCATCGTCCAGCGCATAACGGTGCTGGACCACCGCAAAGGCTTCATCTGTCAGCCAGAAGGCCAAACTCATGCGCCAGCGCGTCGGCAAGTGGCGGACAAATGGCTGCAAACTGGCGCTGTACAGCGCATGGCGCAGGTTAACCACAAAGGTCGTCAGCAGAATTACGCCAATACCCACACCGCTGCCGAGCAAGCTTATGGCAATAAACTGCGCAGAGCCGGCGAAGACAAACACCGACATCGCCACGGTCTGCCATGGACTCAACCCTGCAGTAGCCGCGAGGCTGCCATAGATAATGCCAAACGGCATGGCGCCCAACAGCATGGGCAGCATGTCGCGAACACCTTGATAAAATTCCTGCACACGGGTCATAACCGATCTCCTTGACCCGCCAGACTAGCGTAACCACCGACGCGCAGCTTGAACGATATTGCTCAGTTAAAAGGTTTGCTAAAAGTGCGATTGCTGCCCGTTTGCCATGCGATACGCCCCGGGGGCAACGCCAAAGACCTGTTTGAATTGGCGACTCAAATGGCTTTGATCAGCAAAGCCCAACTGCATGGCCACTTGCAGCGGCATACACCCCTCTTTAAGCAGGACGCGAGCCTGACTCAACCGCCGCTGCTTTAACCACGCATGGGGCGGCAAGCCAGTTGCCCGGCGAAAGACCCGGGCGAAATGAAAGGGGGACAGGTTTACCGCGGCGGCCAATGCCTCAAGAGATGGCGGCGCAACTAGCTGGCTGCTGAGCAATTCCTTGGCTTGCTCCACCGCACGGGTTTCACGCCCCGGAGCACGAGGCTCGGCGACTTTGGCGTAACGCTGGAACAACAACAAGACGGCTTCACGCCAGACGGTTTGTTGCTGCAATGCATCGGCGCCGCCTTCCAGCAGCCGATGCAGATTGGTAAATGCACTGTGCAGTTGCGGGTCCTGGAGCACGCTAACGGCGAAGCTTGGCAGGCCACCGCCGGCGAGATCAAGTTCGCGCAGCACACCAAGCACCTGCCGGTTATCCGGATAAAAGGCTCGATAGCGCCAGCCATCGTCATGGGCCTTGGAGCCGGTGTGTACTTCATCCGGGTTGATCAGCACCATACTGCCTTGTGGCGCTAAATGGTCACTGCCGCGGTGCCTGAATTGTTGCGCGCCGTTTTGGATAACGGTAAACACAAAGCCTTCATGAACATGGGGAGCAAAACGCTGCTGCACATAGCGCGCATGCAGAAGTTCGACATCAGCCAAGCCATTGGCCTGCCAAAACCGTGTTTGCTCGCGGACCTCACCCATTCCTTCACATTGCGCTGAATCGCGCCTCCAACTGCTGCTTGATGGCGGGCCACTGTTGATCCGTAATGCTGTAGAGCACGGTGTCATCCAATCGCCCATCTGCCAGACGACGATGATTATGCAGAATGCCTTCTCGCTCAGCGCCGATTTTTTCAATCGCCGCTTGCGAGCGTAAGTTACTCGCCGCAGTTTTGAGCTGCACGCGGACCATTCGCCAGCTTTCAAATGCATGGCGCAGCATCAGGTACTTGATCATGCTGTTGAGACCAGTGCCGTGCTGGGCTTGATCCAGCCAGGTCCAACCAATCTCGGTTGCGGGCAACTTGGGCAGAAAATCAGCAAAACGCGTGGTGCCGACCAATTGATCGCTGAGGCGAATGACAAAGGGCAAGGCCCTGCCCTCACGCTGATCGGCAAGACCCTGACGATACCAGTCAAGCCGCTGCGCACCATCCACGTACACCAACTCCCGGCGATTGGCTTCCGCCAGCTCGACGAGCGCAGGAATATCCGCATCAACCATTGGCTCGATGCGCAAGGCACCCCGCTGCAGGGTTACTAATTGCGGCTTGAACATAAGACTCCTCTACGTGCTGATTCAGCAACAAATCAAGCATAACCACTTCACACACCTCAAGCGCTGATTTATCGCCTTGCAAGCTGTCTGCGACCAAGGTCGCAACTGACGTTTGCCGACTTTGCTGCGACACTGTCGGTATGCTCGAAGTACTGCAGCCAACTGCTGCATTGATGTAGCGTGCTGGGTGCTGAAACGCCAAAAATATTATAAACATCGGTTAGCAAAGATAAGACCGAGTTATTTCTACTTAGTTTGCTGTTGGAGTCTGCATGTCGTTGTCTGGCGGGCTGATCGCTGCTGTTGCCCTTACTTACATGGCTGTCCTGTTTGCGATCGCTTTTTATGGCGACAGACGCCGCAAACCCTTGTCGCCGAAAATTCGCGCCTGGGTGTACAGCTTATCATTGACAGTCTACTGCACCAGTTGGACCTTCTTCGGCGCGGTGGGCCAGTCGGCCGAACAACTGTGGTCATTCTTGCCGATTTATATCGGCCCCACCCTGCTGCTGCTGTTCGCACCTTGGGTGCTGCAAAAAATGGTGTTGATCAGCAAGCAGGAAAACATCACCTCCATTGCTGACTTCATTGCCGCGCGCTATGGCAAGTCCCAAGGCCTAGCCATAGCGGTTGCCCTCATCTGCCTGGTCGGCGTGCTGCCCTATATTGCCTTGCAGCTCAAAGGGATTGTGCTCGGGGTAAACCTGTTAGTGGGCTCCGTACCCAACTCCACAGGCACCCGGGCGCAAGACACCGCGCTGATTGTTTCGCTGGTATTGGCCCTGTTCACCATCTTGTTCGGTACGCGCAATTTGGATGCCACCGAGCACCACCGCGGTATGGTGCTGGCCATCGCCTTTGAATCACTGATCAAGCTGCTGGCCTTTCTCTCGGTGGGCGCCTTTGTCACCTTCGGTCTGTTCGACGGTTTTGCCGATGTTTTCACCCAGGCGAAGAACTCCACGGAGCTGACTGACTTCTGGCAAGTAGCAGTCAACTGGCCAGCAATGCTGGTGCAAACCTGTCTGGCGATGATCGCGATTGTTTGCTTGCCACGCCAATTCCACGTCACCGTGGTTGAGAATATTGAGCCTCAGGACATTCGCTTGGCACGCTGGGTATTCCCGGCCTATCTGGTGCTTGCGGCAATGTTCGTGGTGCCGATCGCGCTCGCCGGGCAGATGCTCCTGACACAGGGCGTAACCCCTGACTCATTCGTGATCAGCCTGCCGCTTGCAGAAGCTCATCCCGCGCTGGCAATGCTCGCCTTCATTGGTGGCGCCTCGGCCGCAACCGGCATGGTTATTGTTGCCTCGGTTGCCTTGTCGACTATGATTTCAAATGACATGCTCTTGCCTTGGCTTTTGCACCGCAACAGCACCGAGCGGCCTTACGAGGCATTCCGTCATTGGATGCTGACGGCGCGCCGCGTAAGCATTGTGCTCATTCTATTACTTGCCTATGTCTGCTATCGACTACTGGGGTCTAACGCAAGTCTTGCAACCATTGGCCAGGTGTCATTCGCCGCTATTGGTCAGTTGGCGCCGGCCATGTTTGGCGCTTTAGTGTGGAAACAAGCCAATCGCCGCGGCGTGTTCGCCGGGCTTCTGGTTGGCGCTATCATTTGGTTCTACACCTTGGTCATCCCGCTGATCATTGGCAGTCTGGGCTGGTCGCTGGAGCGCGTTCCCGGCCTGCACACTTTACTCTACGCACCTATTGGCTTCGAAGTTGATGCATTGACCCGTGGCGTGGTGTTGTCGCTGGCCGGCAATATGTTGCTATTCGCGTGGGTCTCGTACTTCTCTCGAACCCGGGTATCCGAACATTGGCAAGCCGGTCGCTTTATTGGCCATGACCTGGGCAGCAAACTCGGTGCGCGCAATAGCCTCGCCGTGCAGGTGAACGATCTCCTGCTGTTGGCCAGCCGCTTTGTTGGCGAAGAGCGTGCCAAGCAAAGCTTTATGCGCTTTGCGGCACGCCAGGAACTGGAGTTCAACCCCAACCACCAAGCCAACAGTGAATGGATCGCTCACACCGAGCGCTTGTTGGCCGGTGTACTCGGCGCCTCATCCACCCGTGCGGTGGTTAAAGCGGCCATTGAAGGCCGAGACATGCAGGTTGAAGATGTGGTGCGCATCGTCGATGAAGCCTCTGAGGTGCTGCAGTTCAACCGTGCCTTGCTGCAGGGCGCGATTGAAAACATTACTCAAGGCATCAGCGTAGTCGATCAATCATTACGGCTGGTGGCGTGGAATCACCGTTATATCGAGCTGTTCGAATACCCAGAGGATTTGATTTCCGTTGGCCGGCCCATCGCCGATATTATCCGCTACAACGCGGAGCGTGGCCTATTCCGCGAAGGCGGCATCGAAGCCAACGTCAGCAAACGCTTGTACTGGATGCGCCAAGGCGCGCCGCACACCTCTGAGCGCATGTTCCCCAACGGCCGGGTGATCGAGTTGATCGGCAATCCAATGCCGGGCGGCGGCTTTGTCATGAGTTTCACTGACATTACCGAATTCCGCGAAGCCGAGCAGGCTCTTAAAGAAGCTAACGAAGGCCTCGAACAACGGGTCAGCGAACGCACCCATGAATTGTCGCAACTCAATGTTGCGCTGACTGATGCAAAAGGCAACGCCGAGTCTGCCAATCAGTCTAAAACCCGCTTCCTCGCGGCGGTGAGTCATGACTTGATGCAACCCCTGAATGCCGCACGTTTGTTTTCCGCTGCACTGTCCCATCAAGATGAGGCGCTGCCTCAAGAAGCGCAGGAACTGGTACGTCATCTCGACACCTCATTGCGCTCTGCAGAAGAGTTGATCACCGACCTGCTGGACATCTCGCGCCTGGAAAGCGGCCGCATTACGCCGGACTGCAACCCATTCCCGCTCAGCAGCCTGTTCGACACCCTGGGCGCCGAATTCAAGGTGCTCGCCGCCGAGCAAGGCATCGATTTCCGCTTGCGCGGCAGTCGTCAGCGCATCGACAGCGACATCCGCTTGTTACGCCGGGTGCTGCAGAACTTCCTGACCAACGCCTTCCGATACGCACAAGGGCCGGTGATTCTCGGCGTGCGCCATATCCCGGGCCATTTACGCCTTGAGGTCTGGGACCGTGGCCCCGGTATTCCCGAGAACAAACGCAAAGAGATATTCGAAGAGTTCAAACGCCTGGACAGCCACCAAACCCGTGCCGAAAAAGGTTTGGGCTTGGGCTTGGCGATTGCCGACGGCTTGTGTCGGGTACTTAACCATTCGCTTGAAGTGCGCTCCTGGCCCGGCAAAGGCAGCGTATTCAGCGTCACCGTTCCACTGGCGCGGACACCGCTGCACAAACCCGCAGCCAATGGGGCTGAACCGAACAATGCATTGCTGCCAGGCTCCCACGTGCTGTGCATCGATAACGAAGACAGCATTCTGGTGGGCATGCACAGCTTGTTGTCACGTTGGGGCTGTCAGGTTTGGACGGCACGCAACCGTCTGGAGTGTGAGCACTTGCTGAGCGAAGATGTGCATCCGCAGTTGGCGCTGGTCGACTTTCACCTCGATGAAGGCGACACCGGCACTGAATTGATGGCCTGGCTTCGTACCCGACTCGGCGAGCCAGTACCCGGCGTGGTGATTAGCGCAGATGGTCGCCCTGAGTTGATTGCCGCCGTCCACGCTGCGGGGCTTGATTACCTGTCGAAGCCGGTCAAACCTGCGGCATTACGTGCGTTGCTGAGCAGGCATTTGACCTTGCGTTAAGCGGTGGCAAGAAGCTGAATATCAGCCGCTAAATAGGGTGGATGAAAGCGTTATCCACCAACACATAGCACTTGGCATTGGACTAAGCATCATCATCAAAAGGCAACTGCGCCGCCTGCTCGAGCAGATCGGCAGGCAGGCTCTTGCTGGCCCGCGCACCGAGCAGCTTCAGGTTTTCGACGCGACTGATAATATTGCCGCGGCCGTCGCACAGCTTATTACGCGCCGACGCATAGGCTTTATCTAGCTGTTGCAGGCGCGCGCCGACTTCGTCAAGGTCTTGAACAAAGGCAAAGAATTTGTCGTACAGCGCGCCAGCACGCTCGGCAATCTCCCGGGCATTTTGGCCTTGACGCTCCTGACGCCAGAGGCTGTCCGTGACCCGCAATGTGGCCAGCAAAGTGGTTGGGCTGACGATCACGATATTCTGCTCAAAGGCCTCCTGAAACAGCCCAGGCTCGGCCTGCAGCGCAGCGGCAAATGCCGCTTCAATCGGCACGAACAGCAATACAAAGTCGAGGCTGTGCAAGCCTTCAAGACGCTGATAATCCTTCAACGACAGGCCTTTTAGGTGGCTGCGCAGCGACTGCACATGCTGTTTTAGCGCCTGCTGTCGCGTCGCGTCATCTTCCGCCGCAACATACTGCTGATAGGCGGTCAGGCTGACTTTGGCATCCACCACCACTTGCTTGTCGCCGGGCAGTTGAATCAATACGTCGGGTTGAAAACGCTCACCTTCGGCACTCTTGAGGCTGACCTGGGTTTGATACTCACGACCCTTTTCCAAACCAGCATGCTCAAGTACCCGCTCAAGAATCAACTCACCCCAGTTGCCTTGCGTCTTCTGGCCTTTCAATGCGCGGGTCAGATTGGTGGCTTCATCACCCAGGCGCTGATTAAGCTGCTGCAAGCGCTCCAGCTCTTTGCCTAAAGAAAAGCGCTCTCGCGCCTCCTGCTGGTAGCTTTCTTCGACTCGCTTCTCGAACGACTGAATCCGCTCTTTCAATGGGTCAAGCAATTGCCCAAGGCGCTGCTGGCTGGTTTGCGCAAAACGCTGTTCGCGCTCGTCAAAAATCTTGCCGGCCAACTCGGCAAATTGTGCGCGCAACTCATCCCGCGAGCCTTGCAAGTCGCTCAGACGCTGCTGGTGGTGATCTTGTTGGTCGCGTAGTTCGGCGGCAAGCCCTGCCCGCTCTGAACCTAAACGGCGAAGTTCTGCTTCTTGCTGTTCACGCTGTTGCTGCGAGTCACGCGCCGCTTCACGGGAAATCTCTTGCTCGTGATGCAACAACTCCGCCTCACGGCGCATTGCGGCGAGTTCGGCTTGCTGGTCGGCCTTGATCTCGGCGATCTCGGAGATTTCTTCCCGGCACGCATCGAGCTGAGCACTCATACCTGTTAGCCCCAGTTGCGCACTGCTCAAACGCTCCTGCAACAAACTGCACTCAAAGCCCAAAGCTGCACTGCGACGTTGCAACACCAGCGACAGGGCCAATAAGGGTATGCCTGCTCCGGCGAGACCGATAAACAAGCTGGGTAGATCGACTGGCATACGCGACTCCGCATCAACATTACTGGAAGTATACCCAGTAGTTTGCCGATACGTCAGGCAGTCAATGCCTTAATAAAGGATTTGCATGTTGCCTAAGCAGAGTGGTTTGTAACGATCAACGAGCGCCAACTGCGAAAGGCGAGCGATTTGCGGCTTGAGCATAGAAGGCGAACATTGTGTTGGTTCGCCTTTAAAGCCTCAAAGAGACTTAAGCAGGGCTTTGGCTTCTTGCGAGCCGTGTGCAGCAGCTTGTTCAAGCCATTGATGGGCCTGACGGGGCTCATTGACGCGCGGCTTGAGGTAATGACGGCCCAACTCGAGTTGAGCGCAGCTATCGCCTGCACGGGCGGCCAAACGCAACATCTCGAGGCCCATACGGCGATCGCGGGTATTCCCGCAATCACGGCACAGCATTTGCCCCAAACGGCTCTGCGCGGCAACCACGCCTTCGCGTGCAGGCTGCTTAAGGAGTTGGCCTGCCAAGCGTTTAACCGAAGGCGCATGACCCAAGCGAGGGCTATCGAGCAGCCACAGCGCGACGCGCATGGGTAACTTGGTGCTGATGGAGACAGGTGCTGCTTGGGTACGGGGCAATACGCGAGGCATAAATAACGGCGTTAGGGTGGAAAGGCGCGCCACTCTACTCTCTTTTTTTCAGAGGTAAACCCCCAATCAGACTAATGTGACAAACGCGTGTAACGGTCGCGCAGACAATCCACAGAACCTGTGGATAACTCGGTGGACAAGATGGGAGCAATGGCCGTAAACGCCTGTAGTTTGGGGCCTGCGCTTAAACTGACGATTTTTTCACCAGCTAAAAAAAATGATATTTTTCATTGACTTAAAAAATCTCTATGAATAATCAATGATTTACGGCCCGCATTGAAACCAGCTTGCTAAGGCGCGTTAAAATTGTGCACAAGTCAATTTACCGTAGGTCAGAAATGCCCTAATTGGGCGCATATTTGCCATGTCTAAATCACTTGCCACAGGTGTCAAAGTCTTGACCCTAAAGCGCAACCCCAGCAACCAAGCGATCTCCAGCCAGACCAAAAGTTCAGCGTCAATAAACCTGCGACAAATTCGCACACTGTTATTTACTTTTGCCTGTTTGGCCAATTCGCAGCTAGTTAACCGGTCGATCAGCTTCTAGGCAGGCAAAGGTAAGCGCCCGTCTTGCTGAAATTCGTCCAGTTTGAACAGTTGTGGCGCGTCTGCTGAATGGGGATTTTTGAATGCGACGTACGCGGCTGTGGTCTCACAGAACCAGGCAGTCAAATTGCTTGGGCGCTTGTCTGCCAGCGCCTGAGGAGCAAATAGCGCAACATTGATTCCCGCTTGTCTGCAGCGCGCGGAACGATATTCAAACGCCTCAACCGCCTCCGCTCGCATTGCCGTTCCAAGAACTTGGGTTTGCTGGTATCGACCGGGGTGCATCAGGTCTGCGCGATACTCATCAAAGGGCGGTTTTTGCAGCGCAATGCCGCGCGCCACTTTATAACGCGCCTCAAATGAGCAGTGTTCGGACAAAATTCGACCGCTGGGTGGCGCCACCGACATGCCATCCCAGAGCACAAAGCGATAATAAGCCGCCTCGGCCATCGCGGTTTCAAGCCGTTGGGCTGCATAAAACAGGCTGGGCTCAAAGCGCGAACCGAAGCGTGAGCCCCAGCGCAGCGGCGGATAGCGAAATGGCGTTTTTAATAGATAGTGCAAACCCTGCGCAGACTCCGGCAGGGGTGGCTTACTGGTTTCCAGCAACTCTTCGAGCAGCGCCTGCTCAGCCAAGGTATCAACCAACTGCAGCGTAGCCACTTGCTCCTGACTCTCAACTAAACGAATCAGCCGACCTCGCAGCGGCGTTATCTGCTTGGAGCCCTCACAGGCCTGCCAAATGTCCATAATCAGCGGCGCCTTCCGCTCAGGCTCAAACCTTGCCTCGAATAGCGTCAAGGTATTCCACCACCCGGACCAAGCCTTGTACCTGCCTCATCATGTTCAAGGGCACCCCCGCAAGGTGGCTGTTTTCAGTGCGCAGAAAGTGGCGCATATCTGCTACATCACCGCCAAACAGCGCGAATAAAGCCCTGTAGCCACGAATAAACAACAAGGCCAACTCGCCGGTTTTACTTTGCGGGCTCAAGCCTGTGTCTGCCCAGCGACTGATCGCGCTGCGATGCACACCCACAATATCGGCAAGTTCCTGCTGGGTCAGCCCGAGTTGCTCACGGGTGCTAAGCAACGCTTTAGCCAATATGCTGTCGACATCGCTAACAGGCTGTAGTTTTGCGCTCATGCGAGACTCCTCGACATGTCTATTTGCATCAATAGTAGTACTTAATGCCGTAAATGCACAGAGGAGTGGCCCTCTGCATTGGCAGCACTGGCGGTATGCGCTAACGTCACACATCAACCAAGAACGACGGCTGTCTAAGCTAAATCATCCTCACTGACGCATTCAGAGGTCTCATAGCAATTGATTGCACGAACTCACGCAATGGACGGTAACCAATGATAAGCCGAAAGGCCTGGCTGCGATCGGCCGGAGTGCTTGTGCTGCTATGCCTGCTTGCCGTCTTTGCCGGGGTCAGCTGGCAGCAATTTCTACAGCGCCAGCAGATCAGTCGGTTTGACTGGCAAGGCCTGTCCATCTCCCTTGATGGCATTCAGTTGCGCACGCTCGCGGTTGAGCAACAGAGCAAAGGCGCAGATCTGAATATTGAAGCCCAAGGTTTGACCCTTGAATGGCGAGACTTCAGTACGGCTACGCCATTCTGGCAGCATATCGAACTGGACAGCTTAAACCTCGACTGGCAAGCCAACGCCAGCGCCCCGTCTGCGCCCTCACCCGCCATCGACCTCCTGCAATTGCTCGGCCCACTTGCACTGGCGCCGCAATCATTGAAGATTCGACAATTCACTGCCCAATTGCCATGCGCCCGAGGGCGCTGCACCCTGCAAGGTGATCTGCAATTAAACAAAACCTCGCAACAACCCTTGGCCATCACCCTGCAAAGCAACCTGCAAAGCCTGGATCAGGGCCAGGTGTTGACCCTTGATGGCCAACTAGAGCGCACAGTTGACGATTTAGACCTGCAACTGGCAATGCAAGTCGATGCGCAACCACAGTTGGGTGGCACCCTGAGCCTGCGTAAAGTGATCGATGACTCAGGCCAGGCACGCAACGAATTCAGCGGCGCGATCGCGGCACCCAACTTGAGCCAAGCCAGCACCTTACAAGGTTGGCTGAGCCAATGGGCGTTACCGGCAGGCATTGAATTACCCGATGCGCCTGGCGCTGCTGCCTTGTCCGCAAACTGGCAACTAAAGCTGGCACCCGGTCCAATCAGCGTTGAGCAGCTGCAACAGGCCAGCGGATCAATTGCTGCAAGCGCTAACTTACCTGAGCCGTGGCCGGTGCCCGGGGTGGGTCAAGTTCAAGGCGAACTTAGCCTGGCGCTCGATGCACAGGCCGGGCAGTGGCTGGCCAAGCACATCAAGGCTGACCTGAAGATGCAGCACCTCGCCGACTCACTGCAAAGCCAACTGCCTGCTGTGCTGAAAAGTGATGAAATCGACCTCAGCGTGCAGCCAGTCGAAGTGCAGAACACGCCCTCCGGCCCAATGCAAGAATCACTGCGCGGGCGCAATCTTCCACTTCAGATACGCATCAACAGCCGTGGCGCCAGCAATCTGCAATTGCAAGGCCGAGTAGACGTGGCCAACACCCTGCCCTGGGCTGTGCAACTGCGGGATGCGCAGCTCAAGGCCAACAGCAAAACCCTGCAGTTTGCCGACTGGAAAGCCCAAGGCATTGACGCAACCCTGACCCTTGACGGCTATGCCGACGCGCATCAACTGATAGTCAATCTGGAGAAAGGCTCGCAACTGCAAGTCGCGCAACTGAGCCAGCCAAGGTTTAGCGCAACCAAGCTTAACGCCGTGCTCGATGGGTTAAACCTGAAGGCGACGCTTAACAACCCCGCACTCAGCGATTGGCAGGTCAATGGGCCCATAGCCTTCAGCGCCAAGTCACTGCAACAGGCTGCCCTAAAGTCGCAAAGCTGGGACTTCAACGGCACGGTCGACGCCGACGCGCAGGAGCAAAGTCTAGACGGTGCATTATCTACTGGTTCCGGCCTGCAAGCGCAGCTGAATGGGCAAAACAGCGCGCAAAAGGGTATTGAATTGAACGCCACGTTCGCTGAAGTGTTCTTCCGGGCTGGCAACCCCTTGAAAAGCACCTTGAATGACTGGCCCGCTCTGCTCGACCTCGACAATGGTCGGCTTAACGCCAGCGCCAATCTGCGCCTGACACCCGGCAGCTACCCGCTACTCAAACTTGACCTTGCCAGCAAAGGGCTTTCCGGCATTTATGACCGCACCAGCTTCAGCGGTTTGACCACAGATACGCAGTTGAGCCTGGCGAACCAACGGCTGCAGGCTGAGGTCAAACATTTAACCTTAACCGAGGCGAATCCGGGCATTGCCTTGGGCCCAATCGAGCTGCGTGGCCGATACAACGCCCCACTGAATACACTGGGGAAAGGCCAGTTAACCTTGGCGCAAGCGACGGCTCAGGTGCTTGGCGGGCAAGTTACCTTGCCTGCCAAGCAATGGGACCTGAAGCAAACTGATCTGCTTTTCCCGCTGACCATCAAGGGCTTGAATCTGGAAAATCTATTCGCGGCTTACCCGGCGCAAGGCTTGGCTGGCAGTGGCCTAATTGATGGCTCAATTCCATTGCACATTAACGCTGCGGGATTCAGTGTTGAGCAAGGCCAAATCAGCGCCCGTCGACCCGGGGGTCGCCTGCAGTTCGACAACGACAAAATCAAGGCCATGGGCGCAAGCAACCCGGCCATGAAACTGGTGGCACAGTCACTTGAAGACTTTCACTACACCACCCTTTCCAGCGGCGTCAGTTACGACCCCGACGGCCAGCTCTTGCTAGCCTTACGCTTGGAGGGCCAGAACCCTGCGATCGAGAATGGACGACCGATCAACTTCAATATCAACCTGGAAGAAAACATTCCAACCTTGTTGGCCAGTATCCAACTGAGCGATAAAGTCAGTGATATCGTGCAGAAACGGGTTCAACAATTCATCCTCAAACGCAAACAACAACCAACGCCAAAGGACACTCAATGAGGGGGAACGTAGTATGCGTTTACGCAACGGATTAGCCGCTCTGGCATTAGGTTTGATGAGCGTGGCCTGCACACCAACTGTACAGCTGGCGGTGCCTAACGAGCCGATTAACATCAACCTCAACGTCAAGATCGAACACGAGATCTACATCAAAGTCGACAAAGAGCTCGACAGCATGTTCAACGAATCCAGCGGACTGTTTTAAGGAGCGAACTGATGACCCTGTATAAACGAATTGCAAGCCTGGTATTGCTGCTCAGCTTGAGCGTTCCAGCCTTTGCCATGAACCTTAACGATGCAATGTCAGCACTGGGCAGCGCAAAGTCTTCCGGCCAGCTGGGCGAAATGCAAACCGGCTACCTGGGTGTGGTCAAACCCGGTGGCAATGCTGATGAAATTGCCAAGCTGATCAACGACGCGCGCCGTAACGAGTACAAGAAACTGGCCGAAAAGAACGGTATTGAAGTCAGCGCCGTCGAGGCGATTGCCGGCAAAAAGGCGATTGAGAAAACCCCACCCGGCCAGTACATCCAGGAAGGTGGCAACTGGGTGAAAAAATAAGCGTCTAGCCATCAACACCTCGCTTTACCACAAACAACAAAGGCGCCATGCAGGCGCCTTTGTTGTTTTCGCGGCAATTACACCAAGGTCAGCGTGACATCAATGTTGCCGCGAGTAGCGTTGGAGTATGGGCAAACAATGTGGGCAGCATCGACCAGCGTTTGCGCGGCCGCTTTATCAAGGCCCGGCAGGCTGATGCGAAGTTCGACTTCGATACCAAAGCCGTTCGGGATCGCACCGATACCGACGATGCCTTCAATGGAAGTATCTGCCGGAACCTGCAGCTTGTCTCGCGCGGCAACAAACTTCATTGCACCGAGAAAGCAAGCCGAGTAACCCGCGGCGAACAATTGCTCAGGGTTGGTGCCTTCGCCACCTGCTCCGCCCAATTCTTTGGGGGTAGTCAGGGCAACATCAAGTACGCCATCAGACGAGACAGCCCGGCCATCACGACCACCAGTGGCTTCTGCGTAGGCACGGTAGGCTACAGTTTCGATCGACATAATCATTTCCTCTAAGTAGTAAAAATTGGCAAGACGCTTTAACCCGGTTGGCCAAGGTGTTTCCGTTGACCTTGAAATAATATTAGTGCGCATTTGTTTTGCGCGCAATATAAATTCCTCACAGATTAAACTATCACGCTGATTAAGCCGCTCAATCGCTCTGTTTCACTGCCTTCCTTTCAATTCAAGTACGGGCGATCTGTTGGCGTGAAGACCATTAGTGCGTTAACTTAATTGTCACCCTTACCGCGTACAGGTCGCCCCGATGAACGCCTCGCTCGACCCTTGCAACGCTCTGTTGCTGGATAATCAGCTGTGCTTTGCCTTGCACTCGACTTCGTTGCTGATGACCAAGACCTACAAGCCCTTGCTGCAAGCACTTGGCGTCACCTACCCGCAATATCTAGCGCTGCTGGTGTTGTGGGAGACGGATGGCATCACTGTGGGAGACATGAGCGCCCGCCTGTTGACCGATCCCGGCTCTGTCACCCCGCTGCTCAAGCGTCTTGAAGCCCAAGGTTTACTCAAACGAATCCGCAGCAAGGCGGATGAGCGCGTGGTCGAACTTCACCTGACTGCTCAAGGTCGCGCTTTGCACGAACAGGCCAAAGCCATTCCGGGCTGCATCCTCAAGTCTGCCGGTCTTCCGCCAGAGCAGCTCGATGAAATCAAACAAGCGCTAGTCACCTTGCGCAAACACCTGGGCCAGTCGCTGGCCAGTGACTAAAACAGCGGCACGACACATTGCACCCGCTAAACAAAGATTGAGAACAGACCATGAGCAACGAATTAATCATCGAAGACATCCTGCTGGGCGACGGCAAAGCGGCGGTCAAAGGCGCGCTCATTACCACCCAGTATCACGGCACCCTGGAAGACGGCACGGTGTTTGATTCGTCCTATGATCGCGGCAAGCCATTCCAATGCGTAATCGGTACAGGACGAGTGATCAAAGGCTGGGACCAAGGCTTGATGGGCATGAAAGTCGGCGGCAAGCGCAAACTCTTCGTACCTTCAGAGCTGGCCTATGGCGAGCGCCAGATGGGTCAACATATCAAGCCTCACTCAAACCTGATTTTTGAAATTGAACTGCTTGAAGTGCTGACTCGCGATGATGACTGACCAATAGCTCGCGTTTCCACGGCGGGGAATGGTGGCTGAAAAAGGCGTCAGCCACCCTACAAGAGCGCCAATCACCAGCGCGCAGCCACCCAATAAGTGTCGGCTCTGCTAAACACCGGGGTCTCGAATTACAAAGCAAGACTCGGAGTTTTGCCAAGGGCCAAAGCGCTTACGCTTCAGTCACCTTCACAGCTTGTGGGCATCGCAATGAAACCGGTCAAATCTGCAATAAACCAAGACGACCAACGCTGGCAGCTGGTACTCGCGCGCGATCCGTCACTGGAACAGCCGTTTGTCTACGCGGTGAAGACCACGGGAATCTATTGCCGCCCCAACTGCCCTTCACGACGTCCTAAGCGCGAAAATGTCGAGTTTTTCGACACGCCGGAGCAAGCGGGCGCCGCAGGTTACCGCCCGTGCAAACGGACCAATTGCGGCGACACATCGCTCAATCAGCTGCACGCCGCCATCGTCAGCAAAGCTTGCCAGATTATCCAGCAGGCCGAACAACTGCCCAGCCTTAATCAACTTGCCAAGCAAGTAGGTGTCAGCCCCTATCATTTTCATCGGTTATTCAAAGCTGCCACCGGCTTGACACCAAAGGCCTACGCGGCGGCAAACCGGGCAAGCAAGCTACGCAGCCAACTCCAAAAAGGCGGCCTGGTGACTGATGCTTTGTACGACGCGGGGTTCAACACCAGCAGCCGCTTCTATGAGAGCAGCGCCGATGTATTAGGCATGAAACCCAGTGACTACCGTGCAGGTGGCGCCAACACGAACATTCGCTTTGCGGTAGCGCAATGTTCGCTGGGGGCGATTCTGGTTGCACAAAGCAGCCGTGGCGTCTGCGCGATCCTGCTTGGGGACGACCCCGAAGCCTTGCTCCATGAACTGCAAGACACCTTTAAACATGCCAACCTGATTGGCGCTGACGCAGCGTTTGAACAGCTTATCGCCAAGGTCGTCGGGTTTATTGAAGCACCTGCCATCGGCCTGGATTTACCCTTGGATTTACGCGGCACTGCGTTTCAGGAGCGGGTCTGGCAGGCGCTGCGCAACATTCCGGTGGGCACAACTGCCAGCTACGCAGAAATCGCCAAATTAATCGGCGCGCCCAAGTCATTTCGCGCAGTCGCTCAAGCTTGCGGCGCCAACAAGCTCGCCGTCGCCATCCCGTGCCATCGCGTGGTCAGAAGTGATGGCAACTTATCGGGCTATCGCTGGGGCATTGAACGTAAACGCCAGTTGCTTGAGCGTGAAGCACAGGCCTAACACCAAGCCTGATCAATTCACCTTTAGTTCGGCGCCGCCGTGGTTGTGCAGGAACGTGAGCAGCGCGGCAATAATTGCTTCGGGTGCATCTTCTTGCACTAAATGCCCAGCACTCGGGACTCGTACCATCTGGCAGTCAGCAATCAGTTGGGCAAGCGCCTCGCCGCGTTCTATTGGTATCCACTCATCCTGCTCACCCCAGATCAACAGCACCGGGCAAGGGATCGATGAGTAAGCGCCCTGTACTTCATCGGTGTAACACTGATCCATCTGCGCAATCTGCCGGTAGAACGCCTGCTGACCGCCCTCGCCTGTCCATGGTTTTGTGTAGTGCTGCAAGGCATGCACAGGCAACGGATGACAGGCCGCGCCCTGGATATAGGACGCCAATATCGCCTCGTGGATATAACCCGGTAAGCCGCTGAATGCCTGCTGATGCTGACGCACATGCTGAACAAAGGGCGAGCCCCACGGCGCCATTGCAACGGGGTCGATCAAGGTCAGGGTCGCGTAGTCGATTTGATTAAGGATCAGGCAACGCAAAGCGGTGGCCCCGCCGAAGTCATGGGCCATCACGTGCGGCTTGTGCAAACCCCAGTGCCCGATCAACGCCGCCAACAGACGATTCTGCACACCCAGCGAAATATCCTGGCCATCCGCCATTTCAGACTGCCCGTAACCGAGCAAGTCAAAGTAATACACCCGGTGATGGCTAAGCAAAAGTGGCGCGATACGCCGCCACACCTGAGAGGAAAATGGCGTGCCATGCACCAGTATCAGGGCGGGCCCTTCGCCCATTACGCCGTAGCGGACCTGCTGGCCCTCAAACTCAAACCGATGTGGCAGGACTAATGGCTGGTCATTACTGTTCATTTTTAACCCCTTTAAGCATCTATAAAGGTTAGAATTGATCTCACCATACCTAACCTTTAACTGCTTTTAAAGGGGTTATATGAAAGCAAGTGATGACCGAGCGTGGAGCCATGCCGACTTTATCGCGGAAGATGTGCTGCTCGACTTCCTCAACACCACCGGCGGTAAAAGCAAGCAGCGCGAGAACGATCGGCTGACGTCTGCCACTGCACTGTTTGATTGGGGCTTGGCCGCCCAACTGATTGCTAAAGACGAGCACACACGACTGTTACAACTCAACCAAACCGATTCGGTAGCAGCCGATGGCGAGCTGAGCCGGATAATCCTCTGGCGCGAAGCTGTGCACCAACTGCTGCATGGGTTGTCCAACAGCCAAGCGCCAGAGGCTGGCATTGCGCAGCAGGTAGAAATGGTCATCAAACAAGCAATGGCCGGCGCAGAATTGCGCCACGACGTTAGCAGGCCCGCCTACTGGTTTGTCGATTTGGAAAAACAAGGGTTGGCCGCCCTCCGCCACCGCTTGGCCCTGCATTTCAATCGAGGCATTACGGGCGGCCAATACCAACAGGTCAAGCAATGTGAGGCGTGCACCTGGATGTTCATTGATACCTCGCGCAGCCGCAGGCGCCGCTGGTGCTCCATGAGTACCTGTGGCAACCGGGCCAAGGCGCGACGCTTCTATCAGAGCGAGAACAAAGCGTAAAAACCGGTTGTTCCGGTGTCTAGTTAGGGGTTGCCCGTGTCCAGTGAATGCTGCTGGACACAGCACCCTCCGGCAGTGATCAAGCGAGCGCTTAGCGAGGGGCTATTACTTCTTGAGACGCGCAATCAATCGCGCTTGCAAGGCTTCCAACTCGGCAGGATCCGCTTTAGCACTGGCATGAATACCCAAGTCTTCACCGGCGAAGCGCGGAATCACATGCATATGAATGTGAAACACCGTTTGCCCGGCAGGCGCGCCGTTAAATTGCGCGACCTGAACCCCGGCAGGTTTAAGTTCATCAACCAGTGCGCGGGTGACGTTCTGCACCACCTGCATAACTTTGCACAGGCTGTCGGTGTCGACATCGAGCATATTGCGCGCAGCAGAGCGTTTAGGGATTACCAGTGTGTGGCCAAACGACTGTGGAAATACGTCGAGAAAAGCCAGTACATCGTCGTCTTCATAAACCTTGTAGCACGGCGCATCGCCACGAATGATCTGGGCAAAAATGTTCTTAGCGTCGTAATCGCCATGCAAGCTCATAGGAGTTTCCATTATCCGTGGATTAAGCCGTAACCATACCGGTTTTACGGAGTCAGATAAATCCAGGTAGGCTAAGAGAGCCCTGCCCGCGTAACCTTGAGACTAGGAGCCCGTATGCCTGATCTATCCGCGTTTAAAATCACCCAAAAGTGGCCAGCTACTCATCCGGAGCGGCTGCAACTGTATTCCTTGCCGACGCCCAACGGCGTAAAAGTCTCGATCATGCTGGAAGAGATCGGCTTGGCGTATGAGCCGCACCTCGTCAGCTTCGACACCCGCGACCAGTTTTCGCCTGAATACCTGTCGCTAAACCCGAACAACAAAATCCCGGCGATGATCGATCCAAACGGGCCAACCGGCCAGCCGCTAGCGCTGGTTGAGTCAGGCGCCATGTTGATCTATCTCGCTGAGAAAACCGGCAAGCTACTGTCCAGTGACCCGGCGCAGCGGTATGAAACCCTGCAATGGCTGATGTTCCAAATGGGCGGTATCGGCCCAATGGTTGGTCAACTGGGCTTCTTCCATAAGTTTGCCGGCAAAGAGATTGAAGACAAGCGCCCGCGCGACCGCTATGTCGATGAAGTCAAACGCCTGCTCGGCGTATTGGAGCAACGCCTGGAAGGCCGCGAGTGGATTATGGGCGACGATTACAGCATCGCCGATATCGCCATTTTCCCGTGGATGCGTAACTTGGTTGGCTTTTATGAGGCCGCAGAGTTGGTCGAGTTCAGCAAATGCCCGAACATCAAACGGGTGCTGGATAAGTTCGTTGCCCGCCCCGCTGTTCAGCGCGGTTTGAACATCCCAAGCCGGGGCTAGCGCTTCAAAGTGCGACCTTGAGCCAGTTAGAGCGACTCAAGGTTGCGACCACGCGGCGCCCATAGCCTCAATCCATCGCAAGCGCATGAAAATATGTGAAAAATTACACATTGGGCTTCGCCAAATGCCAATCAGCTGATATCATGCGCGCCGCCGTGGGAAGATGCCGGAGTGGCCGAACGGGACGGATTCGAAATCCGTTGAACTAGCAATAGTTCCTAGGGTTCAAATCCCTATCTTCCCGCCACTATTCAACACTTAAGCCCCTGAAATTCTTAGAGTTTCGGGGGCTTTTGTTTTTCTGGACACGCAATGTGTCGAAAAAGTGTCGAAAAAATGCAGGACGATTCACTGCACTTGACCACCCTTTTGCATTCCCACTGACCAATCAATTGCACTCGTGCTGACCAAGCGTTGGTAATTGACTTGAACAGCACAAGGCGCATTGACGACAAGAAGAACGTCTGCCAATACCTGCCTCACCATGATCATGCAACGCTTGCCTCTGCCCCGAGCAACGGAACAATTACCGATCAGCGTGTCTATATTTAAGGAATAATGTGGAATTTGAAGAAGGAATATCTTATGCGCAGGACTAATGCTTGGCTTACAGCAATAACATGTTTGGCACTAGCCTTTAGTTCCGCCAGTGCATTCTCCGACCCCGGCAATGGAAAGGGCAAAAGCAAAGGCAAGGGTAATCCGCCAAACAGCCAGAGCTATGACAAACACAATGGCTATGAAAACCATGACAACCACGACTGGGATAGAGGGCCAAATATCAATCACAGCAACGTTCTGGGAATTATTGGTGGCTATCGGGATTACTGGAGCCCTGGGCCTGCATTACCACCGGGTATTCAGAAAAACCTCGCTCGGGGCAAGCCACTTCCACCAGGAATTGCCAAAAAACTGGACGGACACTTGCTGGGCAGATTGCCTCATTATGAGGGATACGAATGGCAGCAGGCGGGTACAGACTTGATACTGGTCGCGCTAGCCTCCGGGCTCATTTATGAGGTGCTTAACGGCGCTTTTGACTAAGTCAACGGGGCTTGCCTGTCAAACATAGCCACAGCAATGCAATGCTTAAGCGCCTGTTGCTATAGCCCAAAGCCAAAGGACAAGCCTTGGTTGTTCTGCCCACGAAGGACCGGCAGATTGCCTGCTGTGACGCGGACGGCCCAGATGTTTCTGCGTCACTTGTCCATAGGCCTACTTTCAATTGCGATCAAGTAAGCTTCTGAGTCACACGCAAATGCAACTGAAGGGTCATATGTGTGCAACGACGCAGGCAGAAAAACAAGATAAACCAGATTATAAAACAACATAAGTGCTACACATAGTTAGGCAGCAACACGTGATAATCACTCACCGGCCCAAACTTGATAGCGTCCTGCAGGTGGTTGGGAGCCAAATGCGCGTAGCGCATGGTCATAGCCAAGGATGTGTGACCAAGGATCTTTTGCAAGGTCAGGATATTACCCCCGTTCATCACGAATCTACTGGCAAAGGTGTGCCGGAGAACGTGCGAAGACTGCCCAGCAGGAAGCGGAATCTTTGAGGCAGCTAGGGTCTGGTCAAAGCTATTCAGGCAGTTCGAGAACAAGCCGTGTTGCTTGAAATGGGCCAATATCTTTGCCTGTAAAACCGAGTCTACCGGGATTGACCTGGAGCGTTTGCCTTTGGTGTTGATGAACGTAACCAGACCATCACGCACCCTATCTGGCGCTAATGCCTGAACCTCACCCCATCGACCACCAGTAGCCAAGCAGACAGCAGCAACCATTGCGACATGCGGTGTTTTGCAGCGGGTGTGAATGACTACAAAAAGGTGTTCGATTTGTTCCTGGGCAAGGTAGCCCAATTCCCGCTCTTGAAGCCGCAAAGGCTTAACTCGTGCCAATGGGTTTGGGTAATCAATTTCCTCAAGCTGAAACAGGACGTTGAACACCGCTCGCAAGTATCCCAAACGATTGTTGAGGGTCTTGGGGTTTGCTCCAGCTTTGAGCATTGAAGCGAGGTACTCAGCGTAGTCAGTTCCCGTTAGCTTTATAGCAATTGGGTTACCAAGCGATTTAACCAAGTGAATCATCGCGATATTCGTCGTCGTGTTCCTAGAAGTTCACCCATTCCAGGATGGTAATGGCCGATTAAGCCGCGTTCTTACCACCCTTCTATTGATCCAGGCTGGTTACGCATACGTGCCGTACGGCTCGCTGGAGAGCGTGATAGAGATGAGCAAAGAGGCGTATTACCCCGCCCTTCGTCAAACCCAAGGAACCATCCGCACAGAAACGCCTAATTGGCAGCCGTGGCTTGAGTTCTTTTTGCACTCAATGGCCGAACAGGTACAGCGGCTGGAAAAGAAAGTTGAACGTGAGGAAATCGTCCTCGCCAATCTGCCTGATTTGTCGCTTCAAATTGTAGAGTTTGCCCGTGAACATGGACGCGTAACTATCGGCGAAGCCGTTAGGTTGACTGGCTCAAGCCGGAACACTCTCAAGCAACACTTCCGCAATCTGGTGGAACAAGGCCACCTGAATCAGCAGAGGCGTGGTCACGGAGTAAGGTACGCGCTACGGTAGAGGTGGCTGGACACATACCTTGACGCATGACCGGCTTAAATCCATCGTAAAAAACCACATAAAATCAAGTCACCAATACCTACTTAATTTTGTTCATGTCGCTCCACTATCGGGACATTACCGATCGCCTTGTTGACTAGCATATAGCGAGCATATAAATCGCCCTCACTCGAAACGAGGTCACGCCGCGCTTGCAGATCGCTGCGCTGACTATCAAGCACGGTGAGAAAATCGGTAGTGCCACCATCGTAACGAGCTTGAGCTATTTCATAGGCTTGCTCTGCACTCTGCGCCCTGATAGTGAGTTCGGTAGAGCGCTGACGCTCAGCGTTATAGGCACTTAGTGCGTCATCAATTTCCTGCCAAGCCTTGAGCACGGTTTGCTGATAATTCACAGCGGCTTCTTGCTGCTCTAACTCACGCAGTTGCACCACACTTTTCCGCCGACCGCGGTCAAATAGCGGGAGGTTCAGACTGGGGCCAACAGACCAGGTTCGACTGCCCCAATCGGAAAACTCGCCGCTTAGATACGATTCATAACCGAACCGAGCCCCCAAGCTGATGCTGGGGTACATTTCGGCCTCAGCGATACCAATATTGGCAGTCGCGCGATGCAAACGGGCTTCGGCGGCGCGAATGTCTGGCCGGCGCAGCGCCACCTCCGAAGGCAAACCCAACTGCATATCGGGCAATTTGCCAGCTACATCCCGACTCGGGGCTGCTAATAAATCTTGCAAGGCACCAGGCGGTTTACCCAGCAGCAACGTAAGCTGGTTTTTACTGGCTCCCTCCTGCGCTAGCAAGGGCGGTAACTGGGCTTTAACAGCTGAAAGTTCGGACTGCTGGCGGTCAAGATCGAAATGGTCCACCAACCCACCATCTACACGCGCTTGCAGCAGCCCTAAACGGTCTTGCAATGCAGCAATATCCTCACGGGTCAGCACAATTTGCCGTTGAGTGGTGCGCAGTTCAAAGTAGTTACGCCCTACATCGCTGGTCAGGCTTAGTCGCGCCAAATCAAGCAACGCTTGCTGATCAGCAATGTCTGCGTCAGCCGCCTCTATGGAGCGACTGATACGCCCCCACAGATCTAACTCCCAAGATGCGTCGATGCCGGCTTGGTAAAGATTAAAGGGTTCACTTAACTCTTTTACAAGTGGGTCAGGATTTGGGGCCAGTGAGCCGATCAAACGTGTACTAGCACCCGACTCACTCTGACGCTCGCGGGTCACCCCGCCACTGGCATTGATCTGTGGCCCACGTTGCGCTGCCACAGTGCTGCGTTGAGCACGCGCTTGAGCATAGTGCAGTGCGGCTGTGCGCAAATCCGGGCTGACTTCAAATGCCAACTGCTGCAACTGATTGAGCACTGGATCGCCCAGCGCCAACCACCATTGGACGGGAAGCGTTCGCCCAATGACCGTAGGCGTTTGAAGCGCCGGGGCAGCGCCGTGCCAACTTGCCCAATCATCTGGAGCAGTGGGGTTTGGCTTTTCAAAGTCCGGGCCTACAGTGCATCCAGATACCGCCAGTGCAATCAACAAAGAGCTGAGCAGCAAGTGCGAGGCGTGATGGTTCAATCTAATAAATACAGGCATATACAAAACCTAACTTCAGGAAAGACGGTTGCGAAATAGCCAAGCCGCTAACGGCAACGTGACTGCCGCCACCAGCAACATGGGCACAAAATCGAAGGCAATTTCATGCAACCCAGCACCTTCCAAATAGACCCTTCGTACCAAGTCTGTGGCGAAGCGTAGGGGATTCAGATAAGTGCCAATTTGCAGCGCCACAGGCATATTGTTGACGGCAGTAAGTAAGCCGGAGAGAAGCATCATGGGCATGATGATGAGGAAGGTGTAGAGCATGGCTTGTTGCATATTCAACGACATAGCCGATATGGACAAACCGATACCCACTGCCGCTCCGGTAAATACCAATAGGCCCATATAGAGCACCGCCAACGAACCGGCCATGGGAATCTGGAACCAAAAGCGGATCACCAGCAGAATGATCGTGGACTGCGTCAGGCCAACCAGAATTGCCGGCACGGCCTTTCCCACCAAAATGTGCATGGGTGTCAACGGCGTGACCAAAAGTTGATCGAAAGTGCCTTGCTCCCGCTCGCGTGCTACCGACAAAGCCGCCAGTAAAAGCGTTTGCAGCATGCTCAGCGAGGCGATCAAGGCTGGCATCAAATTCCAGCGTGATTCCAAATTAGGGTTGTACCAGGCACGGCGCTCAACACTCACCGCCGCCACACTGCCTCGTGACTGGTTGAAAGCATTGACGATACCGCTGATTTGCGCCGACGCGGCCCCTGCAGTCGAGGAGTTGCGACCGTCCAGAATCATCTGCAATGGCGCAGCTTGACCTGCGGCCAAACGCGACTCGAAATCAGCCGGAATGCTTAACACCAGTAACACGCCGTCATCATCAATCGCACTGGCAATCTGCTCGGATGAGCTCAGCACCCGCTCACGTTTAAATACGCCAGTGCCATCAATATGGGCCAACAACTCGGTAGCAGCTTCACCTTTGCTTTGATCGAGCACAGCATAGGGTGCGTATGTAAGGTCATAGGTGGCGCCATAGCCGAATAACAGCGCCTGTATCAACGCGGGGGCAATCAAGATAGCGCGGCTGGAAGGCTCCTTGAACAACGCCAGTAATTCCTTGCGGACCAAGAAACCGATAGCGGCGAGTGTTTTAAGCAATTCGTGCATGGCATCAGTCCAAGGTTTTCTTCAGCGTTCGGTGCACAGCGGCGGTCAGCACAATGATGTAAAGCATCAGAATCGAGCAGTCACGCAGGGCCATCGACCAGTTATCTCCGGCCATAAATAGCGTTTTAATCAGCTCCATAAAGTGCGTGGCAGGAAGTAACTGGCTAACCACCTGAATCACAACCGGCACGTTGCGTAGATCGAAGACAAAGCCTGAGAGCATCATGGCTGGCATAAAGCTGACTAACAGCGCCATTTGACTGGCTTCAAACTGGTTGCGGGTTTTGCCAGAAATAAACAGCCCCAGCAGTAGCGAAACGGCCAAGTAGAGCATTGAGGCGAGCATGATGATCCATAGCGACCCACGCATCGGCACCTGAAACAAAAACTTGGCGGCGAGCAAGCAAAACAGCAGATCAGTTGCCCCCACTACCATGTAGGGCGCAAGCTTGGCCAAGACCAACTCCAGCGGCCGTATGGGTGTCACGAATAATGACTCCAGCGTGCCTCGCTCCCACTCTCTGGCAATCAACAGCGAGGTCAGGAATGCGCCAATCAAGGTCATCACCAGCGCAATCAACCCCGGCACCAAATACCAGGTGCTAGTGGACGCCTCGTTGAACCACATTCGTTGCTCTATTTGCACAGAACCAACGCTGGGCTTATTGCCGTCACGGTCAACCTTGTGCTGCGCCCACGTGGCAATCACGCCGTTAACATAGCCTTCCACCACACTCGCGGTATTGGAGTCGACACCGTTGAGCAACAGCTGCACGCTCCCCTCGCCTGCAGCCAGTTGCCGTGAGAAGTCCTGAGGCACACGCAAGATGGCGTTGACCTCACCCAAGCGCATCAGTCGCTCTGCTTCCGGCATATTGGTGACCCACTGAGGAGCCAGATAACGGGAGTTTTGCATGCCCGCAAGCAACTCACGCGCTTGGGGTGACGAATCTTCCAGTACCACAGCAATGGGCGCGTTTTCCACGTCGAAGGATAAGCCATATCCGAATAGCAAAATCAGCACCACCGGCAGCAACAGCCCGACGGCTAAGTTGCTGCGGTCGCGCAACATCTGCCGCGTTTCCTTGCGGACTAAGGCAACCAAGCGACGTGCAAAGCCGTTGCCCATCATGATTTCGCTCCTGCGTTTACCCGAGATGCCCGGCCTTGCTCTACGATGGCGATAAAGGCCCCATTCATATCTCCTGAATGATCTGCACCCGCCTGCTCACGCACCTGTCGCGGCGTCCCCAGTGCCACCAGGTGCCCAGCGTCCTGAATGGCGATACGGTCGCAATATTCGGCTTCTTCCATAAAGTGCGTGGTGACAATGATAGTCACGTCGCTTTGCGCCAAGGCCGTAATGGTCCGCCAAAAAGCACGACGCGCCAAAGGGTCAATGCCACTGGTAGGCTCATCGAGAAAAAGAATTTCCGGCTCATGGAGCAAACTGGCGGCCATCGCCAGGCGTTGCTTGTAACCGGCGGGAAGCTCGCCACTCCGGGCAGCAGGGTCCAGTTCAAACTGTTTCAGTACGGCGTTGATTCGAGTGCTCAGCGCCTGTCTACGTAGACCGTATGCGCCGCCAAAAAACTCAAGATTTTCTCGCACCGCGAGGTTGCCATACAGCGCGAACTTCTGCGCCACATAGCCAATCCGTGCCCGCGCCTGAGCACGGGCGTGGCGTAAGTTCACCCCGGCCACCTGCAGTTGCCCGCTGGTAGCAGGCAGTAACCCGCATAACATGCGAAAGGTCGTGGTTTTTCCCGCACCATTGGGGCCAAGTAAACCGAAAATCTCACCACGGCCGACTTCAAATGAAGTGCTAGCCACCGCCGTGAAATCACCAAATTTTCTGACCAAATCATGCACGACAATTGCTGGCTTCTGGCCTTCGCTGGCTACCACCGGGTTGGGCATTACCTCATCTGAATTCGCGGTTGGCGGGGCACTGTCCTGCGCTTGGTGTTTGCGCAGGAGCATCATAAAAGCGTCTTCAAGTTCTTCCGGACGGGCTTGATGCTCAACCTCACCCAGCAATTGACTAACTGACTCGATGCCTTGCTCAGGCTGGACAATGAAACGCACCGCACTACCGCTGGGTACTGCATCTACAATTAAATCATCAGCATCAATTAGGCGCGCCTGTAAATCCCGTGCAGGCATTCCCGCAGGTGGCGTCGCGGTGAACGTCAAACCCCGCGCTTTCTCACGCAATGATGCAGGCGTTCCTTGAGCCAATATGCAGCCCTGATTCATCACGTAGACCTGCCCGCAACGCTCAGCCTCGTCCATGTAGGAGGTGCTAACGATTACGCTCAATTGTTCGTCGTCGACCAGTTGCTGAACGATCTTCCACAAATCTCGGCGTGACAGCGGATCAACGCCCACACTTGGCTCATCGAGCAACAGTAGATCGGGCGAGCGCACCAAGGTGCAGGCCAAGCCTAGCTTTTGCTTCATGCCGCCGGATAAGTTTCCTGCGGGGCGGTCGGTAAAATTTGCCAGATCGGTCATCGCCAACAAACGCTCAAATCGTTCACGGCGATCAGCCTTGGCAACGCCGTGCAGATCGGCATAAAGATCCAAGTTTTCTTGCACACTAAGGTCTTCATAAAGGCCAAAGCGCTGCGGCATATAACTTATGCGATCCTGCACCGACTGGGGTCTACTGATCACATCAATGCCCAATACTTCAAGGCTGCCGGCATCAGGTTTCAGTAGCCCCGCCATCATGCGCAACAACGTGGTTTTGCCTGCGCCGTCCGGCCCAACCAACGCTGTAAGCTCACCCGCACGTACGGTCAAACTCACCTCATTGACGGCCTGCAGTCGGCTCTTGTCCGGGGCAATAAATGATTTGCTCAGCCCCTCAGCGCAAACAGTCATACCCGTTTCATTCACGAGCAGTACTGCCATCGAGGGCGACCGTGGCAGGTTGTCCGAGGCGTAAAACATTGTTGCTATCGTCCACCTGCACCCGCACTTCGTAGACCAGTTTGGTACGAAGCTCTTCGGTCTGAACGGCCTTAGGCGTGAACTCAGCAACTGAAGATATGTAGCCAACCCTCCCCGCTATCGGCTGGTCAGGGTAACTATCTGTATAAACTTGTGCACTCATGCCCGGCTTGATGCGACCTAAGTCGGTCTCGCTGATATAGACACGAACCCACTTCGGTTGAGTCAGCGCCAAGGCAAATACCGGACGCTGTGGGGTGGCCATATCTCCCGGCTCAAGAAGGCGTGAACGTACCACTGCATCGGCAGGCGCGATCAAAGTGCCTTGGTCTATCTGGTGCTGTAACAACGCCAGTTGCGCTTGAGAGACTTGCAACTGGGCCTCAGCGCCACCGACATCCTCTGCACGCGGTCCTAGCTGAGCCAGGCGCAAAGCTTCCTGTTGCTCTGCCCCTTTAGCTTTAGCCACCTGCAACGAGCTTTTGGCTCGATCCAAATCTTGCACGCTGACACCGCGGCCGCTGGTTTTACTGGCAATATTTTGCAGCCGTCGCAAATTCTGTTCGGCCAGCTTGGTATCGGCGTTGGCTGCAGCGAACCGGCTTCGTGCCTGAGCGACCTCCTCGGGCCGTGAACCGTTGCGCAGACGCAATAGATTCTTTTCCTGCACGGTAATTTGGGCCTGTGCCTGCTCCGCCTGCAAAGCCAAAGTACGAGTATCCAATACCGCCAACACAGCACCGGCTTTAACGGAATCACCTTCCTCTGCACGCAGTTGGGCAACCCTGCCATTGCCGTCAAAGGCCAAAGACACCTGCCGGATATCGACATTGCCATACAAGGTGATTGTGGTTTCGTCATCGCTACGACTGTTATTCCAAAAAATCAAAGCGGCGATCACAAGGCCAACCATCAGTGCAACAAGGATAAGAGGCTTCTTCATAAACTGATTCCGACGGCGGAGCGTATAGTTGAAATTTAATTTAAATTTACTTTAATCTATTTTTTGCGAAAATCAATTGTCTTGAATCAAACGAGTTAGCGAACCATGACCAAATCGAGCCGAAGCAGTCGCGTTGATGGTGAAGTCACCCGCGCGCGTATCCTTGAGTCGGCAGGCAGGCTGTTCGCCAAAACCGGATTTGCGGAAACCACCAGTAAAGCAATTGCCGCAGAAGCAAAGGTTGACCTAGCCTCGATCAACTATCACTTCGGCAATCGTGCGGGCCTCTACCAAAACGTGCTCGCAGAAGCTCACCGACGGATCATTAGCCTTGACGACCTGCTGAAAATTGCCGCGCGTGATGAACCCGCAGAAACAAAACTCTGGTCATTTTTTGCCATCTTGGTTGACGCAGCCCAAGCAGGGCGCGGTTGGCAATCCGGTGTACTCGCAAGGGAAGTGCTTTCACCGTCTTCAAATTTGCAAGTGCTGTTTACCGAGGAGGTACAGCCGAAACTCGCGGTTATTCTAGGGATACTAAGCGAGATAACCGCTATTCCTGCGAGCGATCCAGCGCTCGTGCGCTGCCTGATCAGCACCGCTGCGCCATGCCTGATGTTGCTGGTAGCCAGCAATGGTCTGCCAGGCCCTGTAAGTCATGTATTAACTATGCCTAAGCAGCAACTGACTTCCCACTTACATAGTTTCGCGTTGGCAGGCTTAAAAGCCATAGCCCATGAATGCTCGGCGACCGATGCTCTATGACTTACCGCGGGATTGGCAAAGACGTAGTGGACTTTATTTCGGACAGAGCGACGGTTGAGTTGATCTCTTGAATGCCCGGGACGAGCGACAGTTTTTCGAAGAAGAACCGTTCATACGCTTCAATGTCGGAGGTCACAATGCGCAGCATAAAGTCGACTAAGCCCATCAATACATGGCATTCCATTACCTCGGGGAAACCCTGAATCGATTCAGCGAACTCAGTGAGGTTTGAGCGGCCATGGGCGTTGAGTTTTACTTGGGCAAATATCTGCGTGTGCAGGCCAATTTTCTTGCGATCAAGCAGCATCACTTGAGCGCGCACCACGCCTTCATCCTTAAGTCGCTGAATACGCCGCCAGCATGGCGACTGGGACAAGCCGACACGTTCGGCAATTTCGCCAGTGGACAGGGTCGCATCGACCTGAAGCAATTCGAGAATACGTCTATCGAAGGCATCCAAGATTATTGACATAAAAATTCCTAACAAATAGACCATTTAGAATAGTCTATTCAAAAAAACGCTTTCTCGCTAAATTAAAGACCAGAAAATCCGCTGATGCGCCGTCAAGATAGTCATATCTTTCAGCCGGATACTAAAGACTATGAACTCACTCGACGCGGCGGTTCTTTTTGCAGATACGGACGTCCAGCGGGGCCAGGACTTGCCACTCAGGGCATCCTTCAACATCACCACCGAGGTTGAGCCAGAAGTGCTCTGCCGTTTGTTGAGTTATTTCACCCAGCTTGGCTTGGTGCCTGAACGCATTGTCGCCTGCCAGCATAATGATCTGTTGCAGGTGACCATTGAGCAGTTGGGTTTGAGTCTGCCACGGGCAAACGTGATTGCGCAGAAGATGCGCTCGCAAGTCTCGGTGTTTGAGGTCGCGCTTGAGCTGACTTCAGGGTTGCCAGATAGCGTTACCAAGGCCGAAATGACCACGGCCGCATGGCGCCAAGATGATGCTTTCGCTCAACCACAGAACCGTCAGGTAGCACCGCAAAGGTCCCAGCAGACAGCTGGCTGAGTGACCGGCGGGACCGGCCGCAATTCCAAGATGAGGATTTAGGGCTAAGGTAACTAGGGCTGCACGACGGTTTGGGTCCACACATTGGAGATCATACAAATGCCCAGGTTTATTGCCATCGGCTATGGCGACCAAGGAGGTTACGACGACACAGCCAACGCGCTTCGAGAGGCCGCTCACGCACATGATAAGACGCTGCGTGACGATGGCGCGTTAATGGGAATTGCAGGCTCCCCCGTGCAGGTGCGTAATCACCAAGCTCAAGGTCTGCAAACGCAAGAAGGCCCTTATCTAAACTCGGCGCTTCCGGTCGCGGGCTTTATGGTGTTCGAGGCTGAAACCTTGGCTGATGCGATCAATGCCGTTTCGAAAACGCCCTGCGCAATCGCCAATGGTGTCGTTGAGCTATGGCCGCTTGAATAAAACTAAGCTCAGTCTGTTGCTGCGCACTCGCCTTAGCCATAACGCAAAAAAGAACCGAGCCTGATAAATGCCTGTTAGACATTTACCAGGGTCTGCCCTCTATTTTACCCCGCCGGTTTAGCGGCTCGGCGTCACTCTCCAAATGGTATTAGAGAGATCATCAGCGATGATCAGTGCGCCGCGCGGGTCGACAGTTACGCCCACAGGACGGCCCCGGGTTTTGCCTTCGGCATCGCGAAAACCTGTGGCGAAGTCGATAGGCTCGCCTGCAGGACGACCATCTTTAAAGGGTACAAAGATCACTTTGTAACCGACTGGCTTGTCACGGTTCCAACTGCCGTGTTCGCCAACGAACACGCCGTCGGCGTACTTGTCGCCCATGGCCGGCAGAGAGAAGTCCACACCCAGCGCGGCCACGTGTGAGCCTAAGCTGTAATCCGGTTTGATCGCCGCAGCGACTTTATCCGGGTCTTGCGGTTTCACACGCGGGTCAACGTTCTGCCCCCAATAGCTGTAAGGCCAGCCGTAAAAACCGCCTTCCTGAATTGATGTCAGATAATCCGGCACCAAGTCAGGCCCGAGTTCATCACGTTCGTTTGCCACCGCCCATAACTGGTTGGTTTCGGGTTGTATCGTCAACGCGGTAGGGTTACGAGTGCCGGTCGCATAGGGTTTGTGGGCACCCGTCTGGGCGTCAACTTGCCAAATCTGCGCCCGGTCGAGTTCAACCTCCATGCCGCGCTCGGTGATGTTGCTGTTCGAGCCGATGCCGACATACAGGTAGCGCCCATCAGGGCTGACGGCCAGTGACTTGGTCCAGTGGTGATTGATTGCTGAAGGCAAGTCGGTAACCTTGGTCGGTTTGCCGCTGGCCTTGGTTTGGCCTTCGCTGTAATCAAAGCTGACCAATTCGTCTTGATTGGCCACGTACAACTTGCCCTCGTAGAAGGCCAGCCCGTATGGCGCGTTGAGGTTGTCTGCGAACACGGTGTTCATTTCGTAGCGACCATCACCGTCTGCGTCGCGAAGCAATGTCAGGCGGTTGCCTCCTTTAACCTTGGTGTTGCCTTCCGCCTTGATCAGGCCTGCGATCACATCTTTGGGTTTGAGCTTCGCAGCATTCCCGCCGCGGCCTTCAGCAACCAGAATATCGCCATTGGGCAGCACCAGCGTTTGCCGCGGGATCTTCAGATCAGTCGCAATGGCGGTGACGCTATAGCCTTCAGGTACCGTCGGTTTTTGATCGCCCCACTGCACCGGCTCGGCAATCTTCATATTGGGCAGCAGGCCGCGCTGTGGCTCCGGCAGTTTAGGATCTGCGCCGTGGGCTTGAATGTCATCGCCGTCGCTTCCGCATGCGCTCAAAAATATCGACATGGTCAACACAGTCAGTACGCCTGAATGTCTCATTTAGCACCTCCTGAGCGCAGATTAGTAAGCCCTATCCATGTGGCAACGCAGGTCAGTAGCGTCACAATTACCGACATAATCAGACTCGATGGCATGCTGGCCCAGGCATCTTTGGCATGTTCGAAGGCGTTAACCAGCCCCAACACCCATGTCAGTAGCAGCAATAAAAAGTAAGCCAGCGGGCGACCCGTCTTTGGCTGCGCACAAATCAGGTTGACCAGCGCAAACAGCAAGGCCAATCCACAGAACACCAGCCCCCCAGCAATTAGCCAGGAGGCGAAGTTGCTCCACTGGATCTCGTAGGTTTTGAAGTAGGCGATATCACTCAGCAAAGCGCCGAGAAACAAGGGAACAGTACCGGCAAGCAAGGTCGCATGTAGCGGGCTTGGCGTGCGCCGGTAAAGGGTGTTTGCGGTATCGGTCATGACAGGTCCTTATCATTGTGCGAACGCGGACTTGTGCTCAGTGCAGATGCACGGGTCCAACAGAATCGCGCTGGATGCGCATTGCATAGGATCATGCAGTGCGGCCGATAGTTCACATTTGCCACTATTGGCAAATGCTTAGTAAGAAAATGAACCCCGTCAAGAATGCGGGTTATGCCGGTAAGAGAGTCCCGCGAATAGCCACAGACGATCATGCAATTGGCGCGGTGAGCGGCAAGTGAGCCAACCGCTAAAGAGTAAGCGCGTCTAAATCGCAGGCATAAAAAAACCGGAAGCAAACATTAGGTTTGGCTTCCGGTTGTGGTGACCCACGGCTTAACCCGAAGAGTTTTGGCCGCCAAGTTGGAGGAACTTCACTTTGTGCACATCACCTTCGCTGTCTTGATAAACCATGGTCACCGGGACCACACCCCTTTCTTGGCTGACATCAGTCAGCGAGATCACCTTGGCAACATCCAGTTCGTTGCCGTACTGGTATTGCACAGGGTCTACTTTGGCAACCGAAGTGGTACTGGCAAATGCAACGGGGGTCAGGCTCAATAATGCTACTGCGAGGGCGATGGAAGCTTTCATGTGGGTCACTCCTGAGATTATCAATGGGGCATCTACCAAGCCGATCCTGGCATCGTTGCCTAGGGGTTGAGGTGGGTAGTTGCTGAGTACGGGGCTAGTTAAACACCCGCTCCTCGCCCAGAGAAATCAACTGGAATGGTACTAAACATTAGCGCGACAAATAGTTTGCAGTAATCGACATGACCAGCTCAATAGAATCAGAATATATACATTCCCATTGGGTATAAGCGGCCTAAACGCCAGGCATAAAAAACCGGAAGCAAACAGACGTCAGGCTTCCGGTTAGTGTGACACAGGGATCAACCCGAAGAGTCTGCGCCGCCTAGCTGGAGGAACTGCAGTTTGTGCACTGCACCCTGGCTGTCCTGATAGACCATGACTACGGGCACCACACCCCGTTCCTCACTGACATCCGTTAATGAAATGACTTTTGCCACATCCAGTTTGGTGCCGTACTCATACTCAACGGGCTTGATATTGTCGATGTTGCTGGAGCTGGCAAATGCAACGGGGGCCAAGCTAAGTAATGCTGCTGCAAGGGCGATGGTCGCTTTCATTTGGGTAATTCCTGAGTCCATTCAATGGGCCATATTTAGGTGTTTTTCCACGCCGAGCCTGGCGTTGTCGGCGAAACACCGACTTGCTCCAATCACTGCGTACATGCATTTAGAGTCAAGTGGCCACTTGGAATTACAGCGGAAATGGACAACGCATCAAGCTCAGGAGAAATCAGAAAATTCCTCGCCCGCATCGCAGCCTTTCCCACTCGATACGCGCACTTTCAGGCACATATTGACGAGAAGGCCTCGACTCGCCGACTCGATAGACGGGTTCCGCTTGCGCCGTACCCGTATTACGGCAGGCTGCCGATTAACCGAGGCCTTAAACCTGTGAGAAAAGCGGGCGTATGTAGCCGGCCAAGGACGACAGAACGTCGTCCCCGATAAAGACTCAGAAGGTGCCCGGGTAGCTGCCGCCATCCAGCAACAGATTTTGCCCGGTTAAAAAACCGCTCTGGGCGCTGCAAATAAAGGCGCAGTAAGCGCCAAATTCATCGGGTTGACCGAAGCGCTGGGCCGGTACGTTTTTACGCCGTTGCTCGCTGACGCTTTCAACGCTTGCGCCTTGAGCACCAGCGGCGGCGCTTAAGGTTTTTTGCAAGCGCTCAGTCTCAAAAGGGCCGGGCAGCAAATTGTTGATGGTTACATTATTCCCAGCAAGCTGCGATTGCCGTGCAAGCCCGGCGATAAATCCGGTCAAGCCACTGCGGGCTCCGTTGGACAGTCCCAGCACGTCGATTGGCGCTTTCACCGCGCCGGAGGTGATGTTGACGATGCGCCCAAAACCGCGCTCGGCCATGCCATCGACACAGGCCTTGATCAGCTCGATTGGAGTGAGCATGTTGGCGTTCAGCGCCTTGAACCAGTCTTCACGCTGCCAGTCACGGAAGTCCCCTGGTGGCGGGCCGCCTGCGTTGTTAACCAGAATATCCACCTGCGGACATGCCGCCAGCACCTGATCGCGCACGTGCGGCTCGCTGATATCCCCGGTCACCGTGCGCACCTCAACGCCAAAGCCGCGTAACTCGGTTGCCGCCTCTTGCAAAGCATCATTACCACGGGCGTTGATCACCAGATTAACGCCCTCCTTCGCCAACGCACGAGCGCAGGCTAAGCCCAGCCCTTTACTGGCGGCGCAAACGATAGCCCAGCGCCCAGAAATACCTAAGTCCATGACCCTGCTCCTGACAGTTGCAAAAGCCTAGATTAGCACTGCTTTGCGATGGTTCCGGGCGATGGCGGTAGTCAAATGGGTCCGTGATCAATAATTACAACATCGCGACGCCAGTATCCCGCAAGGTGTTTTATTGCAGCGATTACTGGTCTATTGAAGGCTCATGCCTGGCCCCCAATTAGGGATGATACGCTTAGCTAATGGGTCACAAGGCTTGTGGGCGGCATGTCAAAAAACTCAGAGATAAGCGTTGACGCGCCAAGCCGGTGCCAAAAGATGTTGGGCGCAATCCATTACAATTAAACTGCAACTCTTGTTACCCTTTACCGTCTTAATTGTCCCAACACCCTCTTTGCGCTCTTAGCACCGTGGGCCCTGCGACGGGCGCTCGCAATGTTTAAGGATTGACTGCATGACCTCCCCGCTTGCGCCTGCTCAACCTGATCCGATCGCGTCCGCTCAGGTCACGCCAGACCGGGTCGCACCAGACCGGGTCGCACCAGACCGGGTCGCATTAACCCCGACTGAACTACGCCATGTGTTGATGGGTTTGATTCTTGGTCTGTTTCTCGCGGCCCTCGATCAAACCATCGTGGCGGTCGCGCTGCCGGATATCGCCCAGCAATTAGCGGGAAGAGAATTACTAGCCTGGGTGGTCTCGGGCTATATGCTGGCCATGACAGTCAGCACGCCAATTTTCGGCAAGCTCGGTGATTTGCTGGGACGACGTAGATTACTCAGCGTGTCGATTATCCTGTTCATCGTGGCGTCTTGCTTGTGCGGTTTGGCGCAGAGCATGCCGCAACTGGTCGCGGCGAGAATGCTGCAAGGCGTCGCTGCAGGTGGCTTGATGGCGATTATTCAGGCTCTGATTGGCGACCTGATTGCCCCCGCCGAGCGTGGCCGCTACCAAGCGTGGTTCAGTGGTATGTTCGCCCTTGCCAGCCTGATCGGGCCGCTATTAGGTGGCCTGCTAACCAGCCAATGGTCGTGGCGCTGGGTGTTTTGGATCAACCTGCCACTGGGCGCTATGGCACTCTGGTTATGCCACCAACGGCTGGCAAACCTGGTCGAAACCCGGCGCAAAGCGCAGGTTGATTACCTTGGTAGCGCGCTGTTGATCCTGGGGCTCGGCAGTCTGTTGTTTTTGATCAGCCAACTCGGCCAGCAGCCCCAATGGATGACGACCGGCAATGCGGTATTTTTGCTACTGGCAGTGGTCGCAACAGCGTTATTCTTGTGGCGACAACATGTAGCCCCGGAACCGCTAATATCACCCGAGTTGCTGAAAATACCGGCCATTCGCGCAGGCTGGATGATTCTGTTTTTTGCCAGCTTTCAGGTCATCGGTCTGAGCGTGCTGATTCCCCTACACGCTCAAGGTGCTGGCGGTATTCAGAGCAGCGCCGTGCAGTTGATGGCCATTGCTTTTGGGGCCCCACTTGGCGCTTTTATTGGCGGTAAATTAAGCGCTCATCTGGGCCGTTATAAACCCATGATTGTAAGCGGCGCAGCGCTGCTACCTCTAAGCGTGGCCCTGCTGGCGTTACTGCCGAATCAACATGAGCTGGTCACCTTGGCGATTCTGTTGCTATGCGGCACCGCCCTTGGCCTGCAATTTCCAACCTCGCTGGTGGCCGTACAAAACGCCGCGCCGCTCCAACATCTGGGTTCTGCTACAGGGGTTTGTGGTCTGTTCCGTGGCTTGGGCGGCGCAGTGGGCGCCGCGATGCTGTCAAGCTTGTTCTGGCACCTTACCAGCCAAGATCATCTGTCAGGGCGACCTTTCCAGCACCTGTTACTGATCGATGCCGGCATCGCCCTTATACCGCTGCTGATCGCCTTACGCCTGGAAGACCGACAACTAAGTCGCACGCTGGAGAGAAAGGCGTAAAAACAGTGTATTGGAGTTAAGACGTTCAGGTTCTACCGTCGTTACAACAAATCCTTTTTCAATCCTTGCCCTTCCTCTGCTGGCGCTGGTTTGAATGACAATTAGCGAACCTCTTCAACAGTAACGCAGCCACCACTTATTTTCCGGGCATGTTGATAAAGTTCCTCCATCTGATTGTAATTCTTAACACGGGTTACCTGTTTTTTGTAATAGACATCAAACCAAACAAGCTTCCCATCCTTACATTTTGATTTAAGCTTTACGATATCCACACCCTCGATTCGAGCGCAGCTATTTCTATAATAAAAATCTAGGGAAGTCTTACCCTGCTCAATTTTCCACTGCGACTCTTCGACCATACCGGAGGCCCAGAAATACTTTCCTCGCCCAATAGCAAGGATGAAAGCCACAGTGAGCGACGCCACAAGCACGTCAACAGAAATAACTAAGTAATGCCACACATGGTAACTGATTAAAATCGCGAACACGCTCACGCCGACAATGACTGACCGCCTCTTATTGACGCGAGCTATAAGCGCCTCACTGATCTCATGCATTTCACACTACTCATTAGCATTCGTGTTAATTCATCTAACTATTTCCGCAAGTCATATAACCTCGCATATAGTTCACTTGGTCTTTTTCTTCACGCGCCCGTGCGCAGGTTGTAGTTTAAATCCAAAAACTTATTAATATATAGCGTTCAAGCTGAAGCTACTACACCAGCAACCAAAAGACCTATACCGATATACCACACCCAAAGAAATGGTTTTGCACGAGGTTCTTTTTTGCATAGACATAGACAAAAAAAGGTATTACTAGACATAACAATGCACTTCCTGGCGATTTAGTGATAGCGACACAAAAAATAGCGACTTGCATTGCAACCATCAAAAACAAGCCAGTAAGGATTAGCGGAATTACCATTGTGGTTCCTGATAGTGATCAGATGGAATTGAATATTCCACCAACGGTGAAGAATTCGGTGTACTACTGAATTTTACTCGGACATGAATTCTAGAACTCCTAATAAAATCACACTTTCAAAGATCAAGACGCTAAATGATAGCCACCCATAAGCGTTTCAGAGTTTCACAGCAAGGGATGGTAGGTAGTGGTATCAGATGGGCCACACGCATTCATGAAAGCACATATATCAGCGCCGTAGGAACAGTACTCCTCGGACAAAAGTTCTGTTTTGGGCAAATTAAAGTTGCGCACTTCAGCCTGATTTGTTGGATCAAGCTAGGCCAACACCGACCGCTGTTAGAACTAGCCCTTGGCTATCGACACACCCTCACGCTAACGCCCCACCACATGACACGCCTTACACGACCGCACGGGGCCGCTGGGGTGGAAGGATTGCAGTTGCTTGAGGTGGCAGCTTACGCAGAGCTTGTGGAAGTCGCGCTCGATATTGACTGCAAGCCTCGGCGTTTCTTTGTGGCACAGCACGCAAGTGCGACTGCCGGTGGCTGAGGCCGCGGCTGATTTATCGGTGAAGTCGTGATGGCAAACCACGCAGTTAACGCTACCGTGATTATTGTGCTCGAAGTTGATCGGTAGCACCGGATGTTTGCGCGCCAGATGATCGTGGCCGAGGCTGATGCCGAAGATAAAAACGATCAGCAATGGAATCGTCAGTAACAACCCCCAGCGCCAAGTCATTGCGGTAGGTCCACACTGCCCAGCAGCGAATACCCGCCCGCCAGTAATAAACCAGTCAGCAACACGCCCAAACTCAGACACGTCGCCAAATAAGAGGTATGCCGCTGCCTACCACCCGGCCCTACTTGCGTTTTGCCGGATTTAATTAACGGCAGCGCCAGGGCGATGGCGGTAAGTACCAGCCAGAACACAACCTTGATATTTGATCCGCTGTAATAGCCAATGCCAATCATGTGCACCGCCGTGAGCAGTACGATGCCCGCGCTCATCGCATAATGCCAATGCTTGAAACGCTGATGGGTTTTCCATAAACGGCGGCGTGCTGCGGTCAAACTCAAGGGCACCAGAAGCAACAAGCACAGGGTGGCGACATTACCTGCGACCATCGGCCAAGGCGCGCCAGGCAGTAATTGATCCACCACCAAGGGCTCATCAATCAGCATCACCCCAATGTGCACAAGCAACATGATCAACGCGACGAAGCCCAAGTCACGGTGCAATACCATAAAGAACTTGCCGTCGTTGCGAGGCTGCTTGAGTGGTCTACCGGTATAGGCGAACAGCACCAGGAACAGCACACCCGCTATAAAGCCGCTGGTATTGGAAAAATCCCACGCAAGGTTAACGCCGGGCATGGCGCCGAGCACAAAGATGGCCGCAAAGGGCAATAGAAGACAGAGCGCGATGCGCAAGACGAGCACACACATACAGCACGACCGAATAGAAAATTACTGACTCAGATTACAGTGCAATCCTCGACCATACCTCAGCCGACAAGGGCAACGCTTTAGCCTGTCTGCCACTCGTGTTGCTATGCTTGCCAACCGCCTCAGCCAATACTGCACGGCGACGGTTGGCAACATTCTACGCCTTAGGCTGACAGCGCGACACGAGGGCGACGGCTTGGCTTTTCGGCATCGGGGGCGCTGGCCTTTTGCAGTTGGAAATCGAAATCGATTTCTGCAAATCCAGGTTCAACCTGAAGCGCCTTGGCTGCAGTAGCATCTTGGTTGAAACGCACTTGGGCCACCAGGCCGTCGCGAGTCGCGTAAGCAAAGTCATCCCAGAGGTATTTATCCCCAGAGAGATTGATCTGGGTGGTCAGGTGACGGTACCCCGGCGCGCTGATAAAGAAGTGAATATGCGCAGGTCGATTTCCATGGCGGCCCAGTTGATCCAGTACTTCTTGGGTGGTGCCAGATGGCGGGCAACCGTAACCACTTGGCACAATGCTGCGCGCACGGTAACGCCCCTCGCTGTCGGTAACGATACGCCGACGCAGGTTAAAGGCCGACTGGCTGCCATCAAAATACGAATAGGTACCCTGGGTGTTGGCATGCCATACATCGACGATAGCACCAGCAACTGGCTGTCCATCTGTGTCGAGCACCTGGCCCTGCAAAAACATCACAGCGCCAGGATCGCTGCCGTCATCCATGCGCGTCTGACCATGGCTCAATGGTGCACCCGCCACATACAGCGGGCCTTCGATGGTGCGCGGCGTACCACCGGTCAAGCCAATATCGGCATCGCGGGCGTCTTGCAGCAGATCGAGAAAGTGCTCGAGCCCCAAGCCTGCAATCAGCAGCCCGGCTTCTTGATTGCTACCCATGCGATTGAGGTAATCGACGGCCTTCCAAAATTCGTCATCGGTAATGTTCAGCTCTTCGATGACTTTGGCGCTGTCCTGCAAGATACGCAGAATGATTGACTTAAGACGTGAATTGCCGCCGTCGTTGTCAAAGCCGCTGGCCTGCTTGAAAAAGGCCTGAACCTCAGCCGATTGGGAAATAGTCACGTTCATGCTCAGCTACCTCTATTTATTATTTTTTACGGGGGAGATTTATCAACGGTCATCGCTATAAATGGATGAGGGATGGCGGCACAAGCCGTTGACCTCGATATCCATGTAGGGAAACAACGGCAGTTGCATCAGGGTGTCGTGCAGCGCCTCGATACTGGACACATCGAATACGCTGTAATTGGCGTAATGACCGGCGATGCGCCATAGGTGCCGCCATACGCCCTCTTCCTGCAGGCGCTGGGCCAAGGCTTTTTCATCAGCCTTGAGTTGCGCCGCCTTGTCTGGCGCCATATCCAGCGGCAGTTTCACGGTCATTTTGACGTGGAATAACATCGACGATCTCCTTCGATCAATGGCGGCTGAAGAACGCCAGACGCTCTTCATCAAGGGTTAAACCAAGGCCCGGCGTGCGCGGCACGTGCAGCGCGAAATCATGGTATTGCGGCGGCTCGGTAACGATTTCTTCGGTGAGTAACAAGGGGCCGAATAGCTCGGTGTGCCAGGTCAGTTCTTTCAATGTGATAAAGGCGTGCGCAGAAGCAAGGGTGCCAATGGCGCCTTCAAGCATGGTTCCGCCATAGAGTGAAATACCTGCCGCCTGGGCAATCTGCGCTGTGCGTAAAACAGCACGCGGGCCGCCATTTTTGGCGATCTTCAAGGCAAAGACGCTGGCTGCACCATCGGCGGCGAGACTGAATGCATCCTCGACACTTTCGATTGATTCGTCGGCCATGATCGCGGCAGGGCTGCGTTGATTAAGGCGAATCTGACCGCTGCGGTTGATCCGCGCGATAGGTTGTTCAATCAGATCAACGCCGTTGTCACCGAGTATTTGGCAGGCCTTTAGCGCCACCGATTCTGGCCAATACTGGTTGACATCCACCCGCACACTGGCGCGATCACCCAAGGCTTTTTTGATGGCAATCACGTGGGCCAGATCCTGCGCCACCGGGTTGGCGCCGATCTTCAGCTTGAACAACCGATGGCGACGCTGATCAAGCATCTGCTCAGCTTCGGCGATATCGCGCTGGGTATCGCCGCTGGCCAAGGTCCAGGCCACCTCCAGGCTGTCGCGCACGCGTCCGCCGAGCAGCTCACTGACTGCCAAGCCCAACCGTTTTCCCTGGGCGTCGAGCAAGGCCGATTCAACCCCGGATTTGGCGAAGGTATTGCCGCTGATGTGCTTATCCAGACGCAACATGGCGGCGTTGATATTGCTGGCATCCTGGCCGATCAATAACGGCGCAAAGTACGCATCGATATTGCACTTGATGCTTTCCGGGCTTTCATTGCCATAGGCCAGCCCACCAATGGTGGTGGACTCACCGATGCCTTCAATGCCATCGCTGCAACGAATGCGGATGATCACCAGCGTTTGCTTCTGCATGGTGTGCATCGCCAGTTTGTGCGGGCGGATGGTCGGCAGATCAACCAGCGTGGCGCTGATGTGTTCGATTGTTGCTTCATTCATGATGCGGGCCTCAGTCGTTAACCGGCGCAAATGGCAGTTGCGGTGCGTTCAACGCGGTGGAATAGACGGTTGAAATACACCAGGCTGTCGCCCTGCTCGCGCGTCGAGATTTGATCAAGCTCGACGAACAACACCGAATGCGAGCCGACTGATTTGCACTCGCTGATTCGCCCTTCAAGGCTGACCAGCGCGCTGCGTAACACCGGTAAATCGGTATTGCCTGCATTCCAGATATCCCAGGCAAAGCGCTCTTCCATCGTCACTTGAGTCATACCGGCGAAGTGTTTGGCAAGGTCTTCTTGATCGCTGCACAAGACGTTGATGCACAGCTTGCCGTTGCTTTGAAAGATGTCATGCATGGCGCTGTTGCGGTTCAGGCAAACCAGCACCGTAGGCGGCGAATCAGTGACTGAACACACCGCGCTGGCCGTAATGCCGCAGCGCCCGGACGGGCCATTGGTGGTGATGATATTCACCGCAGCCGGCAGTTGCGCCATGGCATTACGGAAATCAATTTGGCTCTGGTCGAGAGTGCTCATGCTGTCGCCCTTTTATTAGAGTGGGCTGTGCTTTCTGCGGCTTGCGCTAGGCGCTGTCTAAAAGAAAGCAACAACCTGTGACTTGATGAGCCCAGAGTAGGTCGTGGCCTTGGGTCGGTATATCCAGACGGTTCCCATCCTGCAAAGGGCTTTCCGCTAGTCGACTACGTAGTTTCTTTATCGTCATTGGGCTCAGCAGTAGGTAATCTGCTAGCAGCGCCACATGTGCCCCGGCACCGGGATGTAACCCGGTAGATGGCAGACGTAACGAGAACAACAATATGCAAGCCTTGCCCCGTGACAAAAGCAAACCGATTGTTTACATCGTCGATGATGACCAGGCCCTGCGCACGTCGCTTGCCTGGTTGTTGGAGTCGGTCAGCATTGCCTCGCAGTGCTATGCCGGTGCCGATGAATTTCTGCGCAATTACGACGCCAGCCTGCCCGCCTGCCTGGTGCTGGATGTGCGCATGCCCGAAACCAGTGGTTTCCAGCTGCAGGAAATGCTCAATGCGCGCAGCATCAACATGCCGACCATTTTTGTCTCCGCTCACGGCGACATTCCCATGACGGTCAAGGCCATGCAAAACGGTGCGATCGATTTTGTAGAGAAGCCCTATAACCCGCAGCAAATGCTCGATCGCATACAAAGCGCGCTGAAAACGGCAGTGCAGAGCCATGCCCAGCAGCAACAGCGCCAGCAGCTCAAAGATAAACTGGGTTTATTGACCGATCGCGAGCGTGAGGTGTTGATGATGGTGATCGATGGCAAAGCCAGCAAGGTGATTGCTCGAGAGCTGAACATCAGCGTGAAGACGGTTGACGTGCACCGCACCAAGATCAAAGACAAAATGGAAGTCGGCAGCATCGCCATGCTGGTGCGTGAGGTGTTGAGCTTGAATACCGAAGAGTCCGTCAGCCGGGCTTGAGGTGGCAACGCGCAGTTTGTACGCCATCGACAACCGACTATCCGCAGCAGCCGATGGTGGATGAAAAAGCGTCATCCACCCTACCAGGAGCGCATGAAACGTAGGGTGAGACAACGCGAAGCTTGTCCACCAGATGCCAACAAGCAGCCTTAATATCCGCAGCCGAAATGGTGGATGGATAAAGCGCCATCCACCCTACAGGTCGAGCACCAGCCGGGCGCTTTTTGCACGTGAAACGCAGGCGCAGATGTGTTTATTAGCGGCTTTTTCTTTGTTCGACAAGCAATTGTCGCGGTGCTCAGGCTCACCCTCAAGCACCTCGACAATGCAAGTACCACAAATCCCTTCACGGCACTCGGTGTCGATGTCACAGCCATAGGCTTGCAGCACATCAACCAGGCTGCTGTCTTGCGGCACCTGCAGCACCACACCTGAGCTGGCGAGCTCGACTTCAAAACTGCCCGTTGCAGCTTCCAGCGCCGCCGGGTCAGCCTGGAAATGTTCCAAGTGAATCGCATCTTCGGAGCGCGTGCGTGCGGCGACCTCAACCACTTTGCTCATAAAGGGGGCTGGGCCACAGGTGTAAACGTGCGCCAGCGGATCAGCCTGCTGCAGACATTCATTCAAGGCGCCTTCCAACTGATCCGGCTCCACAGCAAAATGGAACTGCACGTGATCGGCAAATGGCGGCATTTGCAGCAAGGTGGCAAAGGCTGCGAACTCGGGGCCTCGGGCAAAGTAATGCAGGCGATAAGCCTGGCCACTGGCTTGCAGTCGATAGGCCATGCTCAACATCGGCGTGACGCCAATACCGGCCGCGATCAATACATGGGATGTGGCTGCGGCATCTAAACGGAACAAGCAGCGCGGCACGCCGATTTCCAGCTCTGCGCCCTCTTCCACCAATTCATGCAACGCCTGTGAGCCGCCGCGCGATTGCGCCTCACGCTTGACCGCCACCAGATAGGCCGAACCATCATCCGGCGGGCTGCACAGCGAGTATTGGCGAGTGACACCGGTGGGTCCGGTGATATCCACATGCGCACCAGGCTCATAGGCTTCAAATGGTTGACCATCGACGCGCACCAATCGCAGCGAGCGAATGTCTTGGGCCTCATCGGCAATTTTTTCAATTCGGACTTTCATCATCGCATCACCTGACGAATAACAGCCCACGATTGGCACTCCAACCCTGGGCAAATGGGCGAACCAAACGCGCCTTAGCGCATAAACAAGCCGCCGTTAATATCCCAGCAGGCCCCGGTCACCGAGCTGGCGTTTTCAGCAGCCAGCAGCAGCACGGTATCGGCGATGTAATCCGCCGAACCCAGACTACCCACCGGAATCATCTGCTTGATTTGCGCAAGCCGGTCCGGCGCTACCGTTTCATGCACAATCGGCAGATCCAGCGGGCCAGGCGAAATGCTGTTGACCGTCACGCCCTTGGCGGCCAGTTCACGGGCGAAGACCTTGGTCAGCGTCGCAACACCGCCTTTGGCGGCGGCGTAATGGGCGCCGGTTGCGGTGCCGCCATTTTGTCCGGCCAGAGATGCGATATTGATGATCCGGCCAAAACCGCGATCGGCGAAGTGCTGACCAAACACCTGGCAGCCTACAAAGGTGCCGCGCAGATTGATCGCCATCGACTCGTCGAACTCCTCCGGGGTAATGTCCATCAACGCCGCGACTTTCGACTTGCCGGCGTTATTGACCAACACATCGCAGCCGCCCCAGCGCTCACTGAGCAGCGCACAAGTCGTCTGAAAGTCAGTTTTCAGCCGCACATCCAACTGCAAGGCCAAGGCGCTCTGACCCGAGGGGTCGAGTTGATCGGCCAGTTGCTGAACGCCTTCCAGCTGTACATCGGCCAACGCCACGCGGTACCCCGCGGCGTGCAGGCGCTGGGCAATGCTTGCGCCCAAACCACGGGCAGCGCCGGTAATCAAAGCCACTCGACTCATGATGTTCTCCTTAAAGCAGGAAGCCGAGCGCGCTCAGGCTGTCGGTTGAATTGATCAGGCGCACCACTTTTTGCTCAAGTTTGGCTGCGCCATTACTGAAGCGGATGCGGTGAGTCAGTTCGGCCGCCATCGGCGTGTGCACGCCGCGCTTGTAGGCGAACAACAACTGGGCGGAGGTCACTTCAACCACATCACCACTGGCTTCAACCAGATTGAAACGCGAGACCGTGCGCAAAGTGCGCGCCGCATCCACGGCAGACGGTGAGTAGCCCGCCGACAAGCGCTCGATACGCAGTGCACGCATGCGCGCATCGTCATACACATAGTTAAGGCTGCTGGCGAAATCGCGGGTATCCGGATCAATCGGAATGACATAAACACCGTCTTCACACCACAGTTGTGCCCACGCGGCATAGTCCTTGTTGTCGAGCAATGCCGCTTCGTGCCAGATAAATTCAATGGCCTGTGCCAGCGGTTGGGTCAGGCCTGCAAGCGTGTTGTGTTCAGTCATTACTCATCATCCTTTTCCACATTGCATAGGCTTCGCGCATACCGGTCTCATCGGTGGCATGGGAAACTTTGTCGCCGTTGTCAGCCAGCACTTCACGGTTGAGTCCACGGTTGACCAGAATCGGCACCTGCGGACCTGCTTCGGCACCGCGCTGCACGCGCTCCCACGCCTCGGCGTCATCCGGGCTGCCAAAACCGAATGGGCCTTGGAAATGCTCGTGAATACGCATGCGTTCGCGGTTGGCGATTTCCGGTCCGCCGTCCATGCCCAAGGCGACGTGGCGAATCTCGGTTTGCTTGACCGACAGCGGATTCAACACGCGGAAAAACGACATCGACATAGCGACGTTGGGGAACAGGTTGAGGTTAAAACCGGCGCCGTGTAGGGAACGGACAATCCGCCGAACTTGTGCAGGCTCCATGGTTTTCGACAATTCAGCGGTGACATGGGCAAAGCGCTCTTGCAGCTGCTCGCTGCCGTCGTCGTGCTCCAGATCCACGTGCTCCGGCACCATGACCATCACGCTGTGGCCATTGCCCAACCCGTGCGTGACGGCTTCGGGGTCGGTCATAAACGAAAGCATTTCCGAGGTTTCTTCATCCACCGAGGACATAAATGACTTATGCACGATCGGGAAGTGATAGCCATCGGTGGTGTTTTCCAACTGGATTTTCCAGTTACCGTTAAAGGTGAACTTGTGCTCGCCTTGGGTCTTGATCGGGAAACCGGCACCCTGCTTCATAAACAGGTCCATCCAATGCCTGGCACCGCCGAGGAAGTCCTCCAGCGGCTCAACCTCATCATTGAAGCTGGCGAAAATCATTCCGGCGTAGCTGCCCACTCGCAAGCTGTTCAGCGGCAGTTCGCTCTTATCGAGAATGTCTTCGTAGCCATCTGGATACGGCAGCGCACGCAGCTTGCCATCCAGCGCATACGACCAGCTGTGATACGGGCACGTGAAACCTGTGGCGTTGCCTTTGTGCTTTTCACATACCGTAGCGCCCCGGTGACGGCAACGGTTCTCAAGCACATTGATGTTGTTCTTTTTGTCGCGCACAACTATGACCGGGCGGCGGCCAATGGTGGTGGTGCGGAAATCGCCGGGATTACGCACTTCGCTTTCGTGGCCGACCCAGACCCAGGTGCGGTAGAAAATCTTTTCCAGTTCCTGCTCGTACAGCGCTGGATCGTGGTAAAGCGAAACATCAACGCGGTCCGCCTGCACCAGTTGGTCAGGGCTTGAACTTTTGGCGATCAGCCCGAGTTCGTGGCTACTCATTGGAATGTCCTCATACAAGGTTTTTATTAGTTGGCTGGGCGTTTAAGGCGTGTTCGAGGTGTGCGCCAAAGGCACAGACCCGGGCGTCATCGCCCTTACGCCCAACAATTTGCAGGCCCACGCTAAGACTGCCGTCCGCCAGCTTTACGGGAACCGACAGCGCCGGGTGGCCGCTTAAATTGAATGGCCGCGCCAGCGCTGTCATGCTTGCAACACTGGAGTTATTAGCCGCCTCACTCAGCAATGGCGGCAGACAGGGCATGGTTGGCAACAGCAGCACGTCAACCGTCTCCAATGCGGCATCAATAGCTTGGGTAAATTGAGTGCGAACCTGCTCGGCATGGGCCAGGTCAGCCGCATTGGTTTTGCTGGCATTGAGCAGGCGCGCTTCAACATCAGCCCCGATCAGGCCCTGCCCAGTCAGGTAACCGAAGGCGGCCCAGGTTTCGTAATTGATCACTGCAAGGCCGGCGCTGAAGGCATCGACAAAGCTGTCTAGGGTGATCACGCTGCGTTGCCAGCCGACGCTGTCCAGCGCTTGCTGAAGTGTGGCTTTTATCAGTGGATCGCATTCAACATTCAACCAGCCCACCCGCGCATCACTTGCAGGCAACTGTTCAGGCTCCAAATCGGGGCAAATCACCTGCATCGCCGCGACCAGGTTCGTCATGTTGGCGGCAAAGGGGCCGACACAATCGAGCGACGTCAGCGCCGGGTATACACCGCTACGGCTGACTCGACCAAAGGTCGGTTTAAGGCCGAATACGCCGCAGCAAGCGGCAGGCACACGTACCGAGCCACCGGTATCGGTGCCCAAAGCCACATCAGCAAGGCCTGCAGCAACCACCGCAGCAGAACCGCTGGATGAACCACCTGGAACCCGCAATGGCGCTTGTGGATTAATCGGCGTACCCGTCCATGCATTGATGCCCGTCACACCAAATGCCAGCTCATGCATGTTGGTCTTGCCGATAATCTGCCAGCCCGCCGCCAGAATCAGTTCAACCACATCGGCATGTTTTGTGGCAGGCGGGACATCGTCCAATGCACGGCTACCGGCGCGAGTTTGCTGGCCGGCAATGTCGATCGAATCTTTGATTGCGACGCGCAAGCCACCTTTACCAACTACGGTGTTGTTAACAAAAGTACTCATACTGAAGGCTCCGCAAGCTGCATATTGAACAACCGACAGGTGCGAAAATGGGCAATCAGCCACTGCCCTTCAACGCAGGCAAAGTCGATATTCAAACGCGCACAGAACAGCTCACTGCCGCCTTGGCTGTAGCGGGAAATCTGCTGCATGATCCACTGGCCGCTGGCTGTTTCAGCGTCACCATTGACCGCAATAGATTCGCTGGTGAGCAAATGCAGGTTCAGCGCAAAGTGCTCAACCGGCGGCAAGTAGCTGGCGACAAATACCGCCACTGCCTGGCGGCCGTGCTGGCGACCAAAGCTCTTGGCTGCCAAGCTCCCAATGCCTTCCCAGACCGCATCCGCGGTAAACAAAGCTGCCAGATCGTCAACCTGAACCGACGCATGCGGCACATCGCACAGATCCATATAGCGCGCCATCAATCGGCGAATTGCGCTTTCGGCTTCGAGCACGGCGAGTCGCTGGGCCATGTCTTGTAATCGCAGAGCGCTGTCCATGCCTAGCGAGCCGCTTCTGGGATGGTCAGTGGACGGCCGATGCGCGCTTCAACCTTGGCGTATTTCCACAGGCTGTACTCGCCAACCGGGGTGCTGCGGAACAGGTTGCAAGCCTCGATCACGCTCTGATGGCAATCAACATCGGCCATGATGTAAACGGTCCAGGGTGAAGTGGTCGACGGGCCAACCATCAAACGATCATCATCCAAAGCGCCGAGCACATTGATTCCCGGCATCGCGCCGAGTGCGCCCATCATTGCGCTAAAGCCCTTCCAGACATCCAGGCCTTGGCCAGTGGGCAGATCAAAGAAGTTCTGGGTGATGCCGATGCAAAACATTACCCGTAGCGGTTCTTGAGTGGCTTGAGTCATGGTTAATCCTTAAAGATGTTCATTAATTAAATGCAGCAGTCCAGGTTGGGTGAACCGAGGCTACTCAGAGAAATCCGGGGAATGGCTGCACACCCAGCATCACCGAGCCGGCGCCGTCATACATGCCTTCACCAAGAAATGCATGCTGGGTCACCACCATGGAGTCGCGCAGGTAGCGCTGCAGTGGATGGGTCGAGTAAATCGCGGCGATACCGGCCAGGGTGTAGGCGCGCTTGACCACATCGGCACCGCAACGGGCCATATGCGTAGCCGCCAGACGCAGGTGAGCAACGTGCTCATCGAGCACTGGGTTGCCAGCAAGGATGGTGTCCCAGACGTGATGAGTCGCCTCGTAAAAAAAGGCCCGAGCTGCACATAGATCGGCTTCAATCTTGGCCGTTTCAACCCGCACGTAAGCGCGGTCAGCCATCTTCGGCGCGCCCGTTGCCCCGGTACGACCGGCCGCCATCTGGGTGATTTCATCCAGCGCAGCGCGGGCCAGTCCCAGATTGACCACGGCCAGCACTTGGGCGGCGTAAGCTACGGTTGGATAGCGATACAGCGGCTCGTCAATGCACGGCTCGCCGCCGCGGATAAAGGTCCACTCATCGCGAATATCGCCACCCTTGATGCGCAGGTCATGGCTGCCGGTGCCTTTGAGCCCGACCACATCCCAGTTTTCAACAATTTCAACTTGGTCCGCCGGAAAGATCGCCGTGCGCGGCTTGCCGCCAGGGCCACCACCAATGCCCACCCCCAACACATCCGCGCCTTTGCAGCCGCTGGCAAACTTCCAGGTGCCACTGACACGCCAGCCGCCGTCGATCGCTTCTGCGGGTTGGATCGGGAACAAACCACCGGCGAATACCAGATCCGGCCCATTGGCATACAGCTTGGCCTGCGTCTCACGCGGTAACGCTGCCAGGTAGGTGCTGGCGCTGCCGAAGCTGGCAACCCAACCGGCTGAGCCATCTGCCTGGGCGATCAGTTCGATCATCTGCAGAAACTGCGCCGGCGGCAGGGCATCACCGCCAAAACACTCAGGCGTAGAGGCGCGATAAATACCGACCGACTTGAAGCGTTCGATCATATCGACCGGCACATGCCCCAGCGCATCAAACTCCTCGCGGCGCTGGCGCACCTCCTTCAGCACAGCCTGAAAGGCCGGCGAATCAGTGCCCTTGCAGGCATCGGCCAGAACAGTGCGTTTCGCGGCAACCGCTGAGTGCGACATGGCGTTTTCTCCATTTATTGTTGTAGTGGCTTGATGCGCAAGCCACGAATGGAGCCAGTCTATGAACCCAAACAGGTGCCGCTCAATTGGGGCGTGCAGCCGTAAATTAGTGACTACCCCGGCCTTGGCTAAAGAAATCACCTAGCCACTGAAGGGTTACTTCTAAGCGCACTCAGGCTAGGCTGAAGGTATAAAACCCGTACCGGGCCAACGGCCCTTCACGACCGCAGAGCGCAACCATGTTTACCCCCAAAACCGAGGATTTTCAGGCGCTGCTTGAGGCGATGCCGATGTGCACCATCCTGCATGACGCCACGACCAAGGAAATTCTCTGGGCCAACTTAGCGGCGCTGGATGTGCTCGGTTTCAGCCTTGAAGAACTGGTGCCCTTGAAAGCCCCTGACATGAGTGGCACGCGCTTTCATCGCGCCGATGGCCTGCGTTGGCTGGAAGGTGCCGTGCGTACCGGGCAGCAGGTGACCGAATGGGGCTATCGCTCCAAGCACGGTGTAGAAATCCTCTGTGAGGCCGTGGCAACGCTGGTCCACCTCAATCAACGTGATGTGCTCTTGGTGCAGTTCCGCGACATCTCTAAAGAGGAACAGGTCAAACGCCAACTGAAGCGCTTTGAAAGCCGCCTCAATGCCTTTATGCAGGACCTTGCCGAAGGCGTGGCGGTGCTCAGCAGCGCTGGCCAGATTCGCTTTATCAGTGAATCAGGCCAGCGCCTGCTCGGTGCCGCAGGCCGCTTTAATGTCGGCGACAGCTTTGTTGATGCCTGCGATGAAAAATCCCGTGAGCGCTTGGTCGAAAGCCTTGGCGAACAACAGCCCGATGGTTCACCGTACAGCGTCACCTACCGGATTCAACATGCCGATAATCACTGGCATTGGCATCACGCCACCTGCCGCTTCATTGAGCTTGAAGATGACTTGAGCGGGCACCTGTTGTTATTTCGCGATGTCACCGAGCAGGTCAGTATCGAGGAAGCCAGACGCCTCAGCGAGCGCAAGCTTGAGTACCTCGCCCGGCACAACGCCATGGGTGAAATGGCATTGGCAATTGCCCATGAACTGAGCCAACCACTGGCCGCCACGCGCAACTTTATTGAAGGCACACTGATTCGCCTCAATCAGCAAGACCCCACGCAAGCCAGCGCGGCATGGGGGTTGGATAATGCCGTACGGCAAATCGAACACGCCTCGGAGATTATCAAGAGCGTGCGTGAATATGTGGTCAAGCTTGATCAGGCAGAACAGCGCGTTGACCTCAATGAGATCCTGCAAGACAGCCACTACTTCATCAGCCTGCGAGCTCAGCCCAGTGCCATCGAGGTTGAGTTTGCGCCCTGCGCTGAGGCATTGATGATCAGTTGCGAACGGGTATTGATCGGTCAGGTGATTCTCAACCTGGCCTTCAACGCCATCGAAGAGCTGGCCGGTCTACCCCAAGCCCAGCGCAAGCTGCGCCTGTATACCCACAGCCATGAAGACAAGGTCATGCTTTGCGTTGAAGACCAGGGCCGGGGCATTGGCACTGGCCAACAAGAGAAGCTGTTTGATGACTTCTTCACCACCAAGGTCAGTGGCAATGGCATCGGCTTGGCCCTGTGCAAAAGCATTATCGCTCGCCATCGCGGCGATATATGGGCGCAAAACATCAGCCCACATGGCGCCATGTTCTGCTTTACCCTGCCGCGTATCACCAGCGCTTAATCCATTCCAGCCAAACACAGCCCAGGTCGTACGCATGGGCGAGCGAGCTGCTGCCCGAGAATAAGATGTTGCTCGCCAAATTGGCAGGCACAGACACAACGATGGCAGAGCCAAACAAAAGTCACTCATTTGCTTCGACTTAGTATCGGGAGGACCTTCGCGAGCCAACACGCCAAGGAACCTCTGAAAACCGCTGCGCTCCGGTTTTCAAAGGATCCCTAACACCAATAATAAATGGAAGTGATCTATGAATAAGTCGATAGCATTTCGCTTGAGTCTTCTTGCAACGCTCGTCGCAGTTGCCAGTCAGGCCAGCGCCTATGAACTCTACGCAGATGACGATAGCCACCTCAACGCCAATCTTGAGGCCATGTACGGCGCATTCCATAGCCAGGAAAACTACGCATTGTCTGGGCGTCTGGATAAGGGCTCATCCTCATGGCAGGAAGGCTATATCAAATACGGCCTGAGCTTTGATCAAGGCCTGGCTGGCGTAGGCACCGTTTATGGCGCAGCCTCTCTGCTGAGTTCAGCCACCTGGGGCGATGGCGATGCAGCGGGCTTCACCGATGGCTCCGAGCGCACCACAAAGTTTGAAGATGCGTATCTGGGATGGAAGTCAGGCGACCTGTTTCCTTTACTGGGTGCTGACGGCATCGACATCTCCTTTGGCCGGCAGAACCTGATGGTGGGCGATGGTTTCCTGATTAATGGTGATGCCTTGAACTTAGGCAATGGCCTGGCCGATGGCAGCTTCAATCGCGGCGGCGCTTACTATTTAGCAGCGCGCAAGGCCTTCGACGAAACCGCTGTACTGCGTATTGGCGGGCAAACTGGCTGGCGCAGCGACTTGATGTGGTTAAAGTCGGATAACCCAGCGCAAGCCATGACTGAAATGTATGTCGGCACCCTTGAGCACGTCGCCGATGCTGGCACTGTCGGCCTGACCTACATCGATACCACTGATGTGGATGAAGCCTACGCCTCCCCTGCTCAACTCGAACGCGATGGCATGCACACTTACAGCCTGCGCGCGGCAGGCAATGCGGGGGTAGAAAACCTGTTTCTTTCCGGCGAATACGCCAAGCAAGACAAACCGCACAGCTCAACTGAAGATGCTTGGTACATGGAAGCCGGCTGGACCTTCGCCGATCTACCCGCCAGCCCTAACGTCAGTTATCGGTACAGCCGTTTTTCGGAAGGTTTCGACCCGCTATTTTATGGACTGAGCCGTGGTTTTGGTACCTGGTTCCAAGGTGAAGTGGCCGGTAACTATGCAGGGCCGTTTAACGCCAATTCACGGATTCAAAACCTCAGTTTGAAAATCACCCCGCTGGAAAATCTGAGCATCGGTGCTCTGGCATTCAACTTCGACACCATTGACCGCAACTTGGGCAATACCGATGGCAACGAGTTTGACCTCTATGCCGAGTGGGCAGTGACCGACAATGTGGTGATAATGCCGCTAATTGGCCTGTATCAACCGGATAAAAGCGCTGAACAAGGCGGCACCCAACTGGGCAGCAATGACAGCAACCTGTATAGCCAGTTGATGGTGTTCACCACCTTTTGATCCGCATCAATCAGCTACTCTCTGGGCAATCAGGGCAAAAAAACGCAACGATTTGGCACAGCCACACAACAGCTTGGCAGCCACAACAATGCCTTTAGTTGCCGCGCAAGGCAGACTCAGATAGCAGATCTGTATTGATACACCACGACACAGCAGACTAATAATATTAAGGGAGCTCCCCTATGCGAATAACCAGGATCCTTGCACAGTCAACCCTGGCGCTCGGTGTAACAGTTGCCAGCATCAGCGGCGCATTCGCCGAACTGCCTGCAGATGCAGGCGTTGGCCAGACCGTGCTGGACTTCCCACCGAGTCCGCATCGCGCCTATATGGTTGATGTTGAGTTCGACAACTTCGTCACCGGCCGGGTCATGGTCGTCGACCCTGATCAAAAAAAGATGCTCGGTATGGTCAGCACCGGCTTCGCCGCCCCATCGACTCTGAGCCATGATCAGAAATACCTGTACAGCGCCGACCTGTATTATTCCCGTGGCGTGCGCGGCACCCGTACCGATGTACTCACCGCATGGAATACCTCAACGCTTGCGCCGGACTGGGAAGTAGTTATTCCATCGAAGCGCTCCGAAGCCCTGACTCAGCGTTACAGCATTGCGCCGAGCGGCGATGATCGTTTTGTCTACGTGTACAACTTCACGCCGTCCACTTCGGTCACTGTCGTTGACACTCAGGACAAATCGGTTGCGGGTGAAATATCGATTCCCGGTTGCGTCCTCAGTTACCCCGTTGGCAAGCGTGGCTTTGCCTCACTCTGCGGCGATGGCAGCATTCAAGTCGTGACCCTGGATGATCAGGGTAAAGAAGCCAAGCGCACCCGCACGCCGTTCTTTGACCCGAATCAGGTCAAGCTGGTCGAGCGTGCCGTCAAGCAGGGCGAAACCTATTATTTCGTCACTACGTTGGGCACGGTTTACCCGGTGGATTTCTCCAGCGGCGAACCTAAAGCACTGGATAAATGGTCGCTGGTGAACGACGAAGAGAAGAAAGCCGGCTGGGCGCCAGGTGGCTGGCAGATGATGGCCATCGCTCCCAAGCTCAATCGCTTGTATGTGCTGATGCATGACGCGCACGAACCACTCAAGTGGGAAGATCCAAGCCCGCTGGTCTGGGTCTATGATCTTAAGACCCAGAAAAAAATCGGCACCATGGAGTCGCCTAATCTGATCTGGAGCATGCAAGCCACCAGTGACGACAAACCATTGCTGCTCGGTGCAAACATTGATGGCGGTTTGGACATCTTCGACCTGACGACGGGTAAGTACACCGGCAGCATGGACAAGATGGCTAAAACCACCACTCAAGTGATGAGCCACTAAGAGGCACAGCCATGCAACCCGATCCAATTATTGTCATCGCTTGCGCGCTCACCATTGCGGTGATTCTCGCCAGTGCGGCAACTCATAAATTGCGCGCGCCAAGCAAATTTGCCAGTCAGGTCGACGATTATCAATTGCTCCCGACTGCTTTGGTGAAACCGCTATCGCGCCTGATTCCATTGATTGAGCTGACCATCGCCCTTGCCTTGCTGATCCCTGCCAGCCGGTTTATGGCCGCACCCATGGCGGCAGCTTTGCTACTGGGTTATGCGGTAGCCATTGCCATCAACCTATGGCGCGGCCGGCGCGATATTGACTGCGGCTGCTCAGGACCAGATCAAGCACAACCGCTGCGTCCGGTATTACTGGCGCGCAACAGTGTTTTGGCTGCGCTTGCAGTGGTCGCCAGCATCAGCCCACATGCCCGCGAAATGGGTATCTTTGATGGCTTTGTAGTGATCGCCGCCGCCGCCGTCGCCCTGCTTATTTATTCTGCTGCCGAAAGCCTGCTGGCCAACGGTCCTCGTCTCGCTAAACTTATTGGAAGGTAATTATGGAAGGCCTAATCGTCTCCAACGTTCTGCTCTGGGCACTGCTGCTGGCATTGGCATTTGCCGTGATGGGCTTGGTTCGCCAGATTGGCGTACTGCACTCGCGCCTAGCGCCAGCTGGCGCACTGATGGTCGACAAAGGCGTGTCGGTCAACGAGCCGGCGCCGCAAGTTACTGCCGCTGACCGTAAAGGTCGTCCGATTAACTTCGGCTACGCCAGTGAAAAAGGCCAGCTGCTGTTCTTCCTGTCGCCAACGTGTCCAATCTGCAAATCCCTGCTGCCCGCTATCAAGTCGATCGCCAAAGATCAGGCCGATCGTCTGGATGTGGTATTTGTCAGCGATGGCGACATGGAAGCTCAGGAAAAATTGATCCGCGAGCACAAACTCGAAGACGCCATCTACGTGGTCGGCCCAGAAGTCGGCATGACCTACCAGATCGGCAAGCTGCCGTACGCCGCCTTGATCGACAAAGCGGGCGTGCTGCGCTCCAAAGGTCTGGTCAACTCGCGCGAACACCTCGACAGCCTGTTTGAAGCTGAGCATCTGGGCAGCGCCACCCTGCAGCAATACCTGCATGGCCAGAACCAGTCTCAACCTCACACCCACGCCCACTAATTTAAGGAAAGGAGATCCCCATGAAACTGATCGACCTCCTGTTCGAACGCTCATCCCGGCGTGTTGCCGACACCACCTCGCGGCGCAAACTGCTGGCGCGCATGGGCAACCTGTTGGTCGCCGGTGCTGCCCTGCCCCTGCTGCTGCCTATCGACCGCACCAGCAAGGCACTAGCCGCCGAAGCACCCCAAGCCGGTGACCCAGGTGATCCGAACAGCTGCGATTACTGGCGTTACTGCTCCATCGACGGCTTTCTGTGCAGCTGCTGTGGCGGTAGCGTGACCTCTTGCCCACCCGGCACGGAGGCCTCGCAAGTCGCGTGGATTGGCACCTGCCGCAACCCGGCCGATGGCAAGGACTACATCATTTCCTACAACGACTGCTGCGGTAAGCACAGCTGCAACCAGTGCGCCTGTACCCGTAACGACAGCGAAGAACCGGCTTATCGTCCGTTTAACAACAACGACGTTAACTGGTGCCTGGCGGCTAAATCACACATCTACCACTGCACCGTTTCGGTGATCCGTGGTGTTGCGGTTTAACCTGCTTGTGCGCCGCCTGCTGATTGCAGGTTTGGTCTGCGCCATGGTTGCTCCGGCCGCCATGGCGCGCTCCATCCCTAACCCCAATCAGCGTCCTGCCCCCGGCAATGAAGCGCCGCAAACGCCCATTGCCCAGGCAGGCTACAGCAACTCAGTGAACTACGAGTTGCAGTGCGCGGGCTGCCATTTGGGTGATGGCACAGGCTCCAAAGCCAATGACGTGCCGAAGATGAAAGACTTTGTCGGTAACTTCCTCAAGGTTGAAGGTGGCCGCGAGTTTCTGGTGCGCGTGCCTGGCATGGCGCAGTCGGCCCTCAACGACGGGCAACTGGCGGCGCTGGTCAACTGGCTGATTCGCGAAGACGGCATGGCGGGCGCAAGCACCCCGCAAGATTTCAAACCCTACACCGCAGAAGAGGTCGCGCTGTTACGCCACAAGGCGATGCTCAATCTGCCCGGTACCCGTTCAAAGTTAATCGCCGAGATGCGCAGCCAAGGCATCAGCATCAACGACGGCATGGACGATTACTGAATACCGCTTCTTGTGATGCTCCGCTTTTACGCCCTGCGCAGGTCTGCTGCTCAGGGCGTTTTTTATTCTGTTTCGATCGTAGTGGACACGCTTCGCCTTGCCACAGCAAAGGTCCACAACCCTAAAGTGGGTGAGGTCTTTTTCACCCACCAACAGTGGCTCCAGAAGACCATACTATTGGCTGAACCCGAGGTCTTTGACTACTTGATCCATGATTGTCAGGCTTGGCAGTGTTCAAACCTACATATCCGCGTGCAAAAAAAAGCCCACCAATCGCGCTAACGAACGGCAGGCTTTTGCAGGGTTAGTTTAGTGAGCGATGCACACTGACTTAAGCTCGGTGTAGGACTCAATCACCGCGCGGCCAAACTCACGCCCCATACCGGACTGCTTAACCCCTCCGAATGGCATGTTTGGATCAAGCAGCACGTGGGCATTGACCCAGACAGTACCGGCATGAATCTTTGGCACCAGGTTCATCGCCTTGGTCAGGTCATTGGTCCACAGGCTGGCTGCCAGTCCGTATTCACTGTCGTTGGCCATGCGAATGGCTTCTTCATCAGTGTCGAAGGGAATCGCCGATAGTACCGGGCCAAACACTTCGGCCTTGGCCACAGCCATTGCCTGAGTGACATCTGCCAACACCGTTGGCCGAACGAAGAACCCCGCGCCTTCTACAGGTGTGCCGCCGGTGACCACACGCGCACCCTCGGCACGCGCCTGCTCAATGTGCTTGAGCACGCTTTGTTGTTGCTTGTGCGAAACCAGCGGGTTAATCGCGGCGGTTTGATCGAGGCCAGCACCAATAGGCATACCGGCTACCGCCTCGGCCAGACCTTGAACAAACGCCTCGTAACGCGAACGGTGGACATAGAAACGCGACGCCGCTGCGCACACTTGGCCGTTGTTCAACAGGCCGCCGAGCAAGGCACCTTGAATCGCCTTGTCGATGTCAGCGTCCTGCAGGATCACCATTGGGTTTTTGCCGCCCAATTCCAGGGCAAAGCGGGTCATGTTTTGCACGGCTGCAACGCCGACACTTTTGCCCACTGCGGTAGAGCCGGTGAAAGACACCTTATCAATACCCGGATGCGCGGCCAGCGCAGCACCGATGTTGACGCCACCGGTTACCAAGTTGAATACGCCCGCTGGAATACCGGCTTCGAATGCCAGCTCAGCCAATCGCAGTGCAGTCAGCGGGGTTTCAGTCGAAGGTTTGATAACCACCGTGCAGCCACAGGCCAATGCCGGCATCAGCTTCCATGCCGCAATCATCAGCGGGAAGTTCCACGGCACGATTCCAGCCACCACGCCAACCGGCTCGCGGCGGGCAAAGGCGGTAAATTTTGCCCCTTCAGGAATAGGGATCGACACATCCAGTGTCTGGCCTTCGATCTTGGTGGCCCAACCGGACATATAGCGCATAAATTCAACAGTGGCGTTGACATCAAGCATGCGCGCCATATTGATCGACTTGCCTTGGCTCAGCGTTTCCAGCTGCGCCAACTCTTCTGCGTGCTGCTCAACCAACCGGGTGAAGTCGAGCAGAATACGTTCACGGTCTGCCGGGCGCAGCCCTGACCAAACGCCAGCGTCATGGGCCTTGCGCGCCGCGGCGATGGCTTGATCCAACACCTCAGGCGTGGCATCTGCAACCTGCGCAATGGTTTCACCGGTGGCCGGGTTCAACACAGCCGATGATGGCCCCTGCGGCACAACACGCTCACCATTAATGAAGCAACCGTGTTGGCGGGCAAGAAACGCCTTAACTTCTGGCAGTAATTCAACATTGCTCATACACACACCTCATTATTCTTTATTGATTTCCGATTGCCCGAGGCAGCCGTCTTGAGCCGTATTCGGCCCTTAAGGGCTGCGGCCAAATTACTTTTGCTCACTGAGATAGCAGGCCACCGCTTTACGCCCGGCCTTATCATCCATGCCCATGTACGGCATATAGGTACCGGGAACGAAAGCCTGTGGTTGGGTGATAAAAGTCTGGATGCTGTCGGTATCCCAAGGCTTGGCGCGGTCCTGCATGGCCTTGGAATAATTGAAGCCTTCAAGGCTTCCCGACTGACGGCCGACGACGCCGAACAAGTCCGGTCCCATCATGCCGACGGTGCCCTTTTGTACTGAGTGGCAGACCGAGCAATCGGTATCGAATAGTTTGTGGCCTTGCTGCGTCTCGTCCGCTGAGCAGTTGATTGCGGCTTGCGCACCCTGAGCGACCAGCACCAGAACCAGCCCGGCCAAGCTCAGGCGCAATTGATTGTTTTGCATAACACCCACACCTCAAAAACCCGCCGTGACAACTGCTATTCACGGCCAGAGAAAAATACATCTCAAACACGGTGTCGCTGCCGAAGCACGCGCGGATTGAGAGCAATAACCGTCTGATTTTCTCTGCTGGGTTCGAGGCAGGCTTTGTCCTGCCTGCCAACTATGTTGGCAGGGCTGCCAAACCTGTGGTATCGCCGGCAGGTGTAGGGTCGCCACCCGCATGCACGGGCGAACGGTGAGGCGAATCAGCCTAGCTTAGTGGTGATAGCGCCTGCGGTATTCGCCCGGCGAAACGCCAAAGCGATTTTTGAATGCGGTAGAGAAATAGCTCGAATCGGAAAACCCCCACGCATAGCCAAGTGCCGAAAGCTTTTGCTCAGCCGTGGAGTGACGCAGCGACTCTGCGCAGAAATCCAAGCGGCGGTTCTTGATGTATTGCGCAACCACCAGGCCTTTCTTGGAGAACAAGCGATAGAGGCCACGAACGGAAACCCCGACTTCACGCGCCAGTAACTCTGGGCACAGTTCGTCGAGGCAAATGTGTTCATCAATAAAGCCAATGCACTTGCGGAACATGCGCTCATGCACGTCCATATCCATTGCCTCACCACCGATAACGGGCCGCAGCAGGCTGACAATAGCGTCGAGTGTGGCTTCGCTTTCGCACAAACTTAGCCCCTGCTGCTGGGAGGCATCAAGCACCAGGCGATTGGCCAGAATGGCGATCGGTGAGCTACCTGAAATTTTTTGCGCGCACTGCACGCGGCCAAAGCGCATGCTTTGTTCAACCATGCGTCGCGGCAATATGAGTGAAAGCTGACGGGAGTTTTCACTGTAAATGAAATCGCTGGGCAGGGTCGCGTCGATAAGGGTGATATCGCCGGGGTTGAGCACCACGCGCTTACCATCCTGCTCCATATGCGCTTGGCCGTGCAGCTGAAATGCCGCATAAAAATTCTGGCCTTCACTGCGTTCGATTTCGCGCCCGGTGCGATACAGCCGAGCTTGGGCAACATCGACAAAACTGAGCTTGATTGCCCCGGCTTTGTGCTCACGCACGGCGCCGAAGAACTCATTGCCCAATGTCTTAGCGCAAAAATTTCCACAGACTTGATTAATGTGGCTTAGCCACTGATCGAAGCTGTCAGTTCTTTGTGCATACGAAGTTGCCATCACACTTGGCCTCACATTTTTATTCTTGAAGAGCGATCTGCGCCGCCCCTGAAAAAATACCCATACCCAGACGCAGGCACCGGTACGAATAGCATAATTTAACCTATTTCAGCCCGCCAAAACGTCGATAAAAACCTTCTCCGACCTCCGGTAACGGGCCATCAGCTGTTTCCAGATTATTGTTCAGCCAGGCTTCGGCCTTGCTGTAAATCAGCCGGTAGATGTTACGGGCCAGCTGACGTGCTGCTCGACCTTCCCAATCGCCGGGAAGCAACTCAAACGGCAGTTGCGGGTCGCGCAGTAACAACTTGCGGTATTCGTGGATGAGCAAGGTTCGCGCCAGAAAGCAGTCCGATGGCTGCAAATCATCTTGTTCTCGCAAGACTTGCCACAGCGGCCTGAACATCTGAATAAATTCGCTGTAATGCGCGGCCAGCTCTTCCATGTCCCAACTCTCGCGCACCTGCTTGCGCAGGGCCTTGGAGGCCAGTACATCCTGGGCGGTGGTCTCGAACATGATGGTGTCTTCCAGCACGCCTAGCTCCTGCAAGGTGGCCACCACATCAGCGCGATCACAACTTGGACAGGCGAGCATCAACGGCGAAATCGCACCAAAACCTTGCCACTCAAATTCCTCGCGTACTTGCTTGCGCTTATCTGGGTCAAGCTGCGTCAGCAAAAGCAGGCACCATGAGCCATCCCAAGCAGGGAGGCTCGCGCTATAGACACGCTTGAAAGCTTTTTCGAATCGGCGACGCCCAGCGCCGGTCAGGCTGTAATAACTGCGGCGTCCGACTTTCTCAGCCGACAACCAGCCATCTTTGGCCAAGCGGAAAATCGAGGTACGGATCAGCCGTTCATTAATGCCCATTGGCTCGAGCAACTGGATCAAGCTACCCAGCCAGACCGTGCCGCCATGGGGTTCAACTGCATCACCGTACAGGGTGATGATCAGAGAACTGGCACGAATCGGCGTCTGCTCCTGAAAGCGCGTAATCAGCTGCTGCAGTGGGACTAATGACGTCATTGGGTTCCGACCTTGGAAAATGATGCCGAATATACCCGTTTGGCCAGGATGCTGGCCAATTGATCATGGGGCATACGCGCACTCACAAACTTTCGCCCTTGGTCCGGTATGCCCCGGCCTGCTGGCGCACGCGGTGGCTCTCGACTTCCGTCAGGGGCTGGCACTCAACCATCTGTTCAAGGCAACGCTGGGCCAATTGCTGGTACTCGCGGGTGCCCGCCAGCTTCCACGCTACTTCTTCATCAGTGAGTTTGCGCTTACTGATGGCGGGCGAACCCATGACCAATGTCTGCGCGTCACAACTGAAACCGGCTTTAACAAAGGCCGCAGCAGATACAAAAGAGTTGGCCCCAATCCTGGCGCCATCCATGACCACCGCATTCATGCCCACCAAGGCGTTTTCGCCAATCTGGCAGCCGTGCAGCACAGCGCCGTGCCCGATATGACCATTGCGTTCGACCAGGGTGTCACTGTCGGGAAAGCCATGCATCACACAGGTGTCCTGAATATTGGCTCCTTGCTGCAAAACAATCCGGCCAAAATCGCCACGCAGGCTCGCCAGCGGACCCACATAACATGCGGGACCAATAATCACATCGCCAATCAGCACTGCTGTCGGGTGCACATAAGCCGTTGGGTGCACCACTGGCGTCAGACCATTAAGGCTATAGCAGGGCATGGCTGACCTCTGTCACGACAAGGTACATAAGCGAGACCTCTGAACACGAAAGCGACATGCCATTCGCAGATTATTTATCATTTGCGTATCAAATCAAAATACAACTCAAAACACAATAATTGTGTATCGGATTTCACTACCCAAGCGCTAGGCATAAGGGCCTGTATAAACCCTAAGAAACGGCTATATCACCGATAGACATGCGACTTTATACAAGATCCCGGCATAACAACATCAACGATATAAGACACAAAAATATTAATTAAACGTATTGTTTTGTATCGCTTCATACGTATACTCGAATCACTCTCACCGACAACGCCTGCCGCTGGCAGGGCTGTCCCACAAAACAAAAAGTGACCGTATCGAGGGCACCTGCCATGCCTCAAATGCTCAACGTCTCGCCAGCCGAACAGGGCGTCAGACTTATCAATCTGCATCGCCCGGATGTGCTTAACGCCTTGAATACCGAGTTATTAGGTGAGCTGGCAGCAGCGCTCGCGGCGATTGAACAAGACCCCGATACCCGCGTTGTTGTGCTCACCGGCAGCCGCAAAGCATTTGCAGCAGGCGCTGATATCAATGAAATGGCCGAGCGCGATTTGGTAGGCATTCTTAACGACCCACGTGTTGCCCATTGGCAGAACATCAGTGCATTCAGCAAGCCGCTGATTGCTGCCGTAAATGGCTTCGCGTTGGGTGGCGGCTGCGAACTCGTTATGCACGCAGACATCATCATTGCCGGGGAAGACGCGAAATTTGGCCAGCCGGAAATCAATTTGGGCATCATGCCCGGCGCAGGAGGCACCCAACGCTTGCTGCGCGCTGTGGGTAAATCATTGGCCATGCAGATGGTGCTGTCCGGTGTGGCCATCGATGCACGCCACGCTGAGCGCGCTGGTTTGGTCAGCGAGGTGACTCAACCCGAGTTAACCGTCGAGCGTGCCATTGCCCTCGCCCGCCTGATTGCACAGAAAGCGCCACTGGCCTTGCGTCTGGCCAAGGAAGCGCTGCTCAAAGCACAAGACACTGACTTGGCCAGCGGCCTGCGATTCGAGCGCCACGCCTTCACGGTGCTGGCCGGAACGCAGGACCGCAAGGAAGGCATTGCTGCCTTTCAAGAAAAGCGCCCCGCACACTTTACCGGCCAATAAGCGCCGCCCGCCCTTTGCTTATCAAGAGAGCGTTACTGCCATGAACTTCGAACACATTCTGTTTTCCATCGACAATGGCGTCGCCCTGCTCAGCCTTAATCGTCCTGAGCAACTAAACAGCTTCAACACCCAGATGCACCTTGAGGTTCGTGAAGCCTTGAAACAGGTGCGCAACAGCGCCGAAGCCCGCGTTTTGCTGCTTACTGCCGAGGGCCGTGGCTTTTGCGCAGGCCAGGACTTGAGCGACCGCAATGTTGCGCCCGGCGCCGAAATGCCCGATCTGGGCGTATCGATTGAAACCTTCTACAACCCGATGATCCGTACCCTGCGCGACCTGCCCATGCCGGTTATTTGCGCGGTCAATGGGGTCGCCGCCGGAGCCGGGGCCAATATTCCACTGGTTTGCGACCTGACAATTGCCGCCCGTTCGGCCAGCTTTATCCAGGCGTTCTGCAAGATTGGTCTAGTCCCCGATTCCGGCGGTACCTGGAGCCTGCCGCGTTTAGTCGGCATGGCCAAGGCCAAAGCCATGGCCATGCTCGGCGAGCGCATTAGCGCTGAACACGCGGAACAACTCGGCCTGATTTACCGGGTAGTGGACGACGCCGACCTGCGCGAAGAAGCTCTCAAGCTTGCCCGCCATCTGGCTACGCAGCCCACCTACGGGTTGGCCCTGATCAAACGCGCATTTAACGCCAGCATGCACAACAGCTTCGATCAACAGCTCGAACTTGAACGTGACCTGCAGCGCCTCGCGGGACGCAGCGAAGATTACCGCGAAGGCGTCAGCGCCTTTATGAACAAGCGCACCCCGGAATTTAAAGGCCAATAAACATGCGAGCACTCAGCACAGAGGCAAAGATTGCTGTCATCGGCGCTGGCGCCATGGGCGCGGGTATTGCTCAGGTCGCCGCTCAGGCTGGCCACAGCGTCACGCTTTACGACATGCGTGACGGCTCGGCCGCGCAAGCCATTGACGCTATCGATCGGCAACTAGGCAAGCGCGTTGAGGCTGGCAAACTGGACGCTGACAAGCGCACCGCCACCGTTGCACGCTTAAAGGCTGCAGACTCGATTGAATCATTAGCAGACTCGGGCCTGGTGATTGAAGCCATAGTCGAAGACCTTGACGTCAAGCGCCGGTTGCTCACCCAGCTCGAAGCGCTGTGCAGCGCCGAGTGCATTCTTGCCAGCAATACTTCTTCGCTTTCAGTGACTGCGCTTGCAGCGGGCCTGCAGCATCCGGAGCGTGTCGTCGGCATGCACTTCTTTAATCCAGCGCCCGTGATGGCGTTGGTTGAAGTGGTCAGCGGCCTGGCCACCTCGCGCGCTACCGCTCGATGCATTCACAGCACCGCAGCGGCTTGGGGCAAAAAACCGGTGCATACCCGCTCGACACCCGGCTTTATCGTTAACCGGGTGGCGCGGCCCTTCTACGCCGAAAGCCTGCGCGCCTTGCAAGAAGGTGTTGCAGACTGCGCGACACTGGACGCCCTGATGCGCGATGCAGGCGCATTTCGCATGGGTGCATTTGAGCTGACCGATCTGATCGGCCATGACGTGAACTACGCCGTAACCTACTCGGTATTCAACGCCTACTACAACGACATGCGCTTTCAACCATCGCTGATGCAAAAAGAGTTGGTCGATGCCGGTCATCTAGGCCGCAAAAGTGGCCAGGGTTTTTACCGTTATGACGCCGATGCAGAGAAGCCCCGTGCCGATGAACTGAGCGCTGACAGTCCGGTTGAGACCTGCGTTGTAGAGGGTTCCTTAGGCGTAGCCGATGGCTTGATTGAACGAATAAAAGCAGCAGGCATCACGGTCATTCAGCGCGATGGTAGGGGCTTGCTGCGCGTTGGCGATGCTGTAGTCGCGCTCAGTGATGGACGCATGGCATGCCAGCGCAGCCAAGAAGAAGGTCAGGCCAACCTGATCCTGATCGACTTGGCTAAAGACTACGCCAACGCTTCGCGCTTGGGCCTTAGTTACGCCAAAGGCACCAGCAGCGAGGCGCTTGATCAAGTAGTAAGTCTGCTTGCCAAGTGCGAGATCAAAGCCAGCCTGCTTGCGGATACGCCCGGCCTGATTGTTTTACGCACCGTAGCCATGCTGGCCAATGAGGCCGCGGACGCCGCACTGCATAACGTCGGCAGCGCAGCAGATATCGACCTGGCCATGTGTGCCGGGCTGAACTATCCATTGGGCCCCCTGGCCTGGGCTGATCAAATCGGCCTGCCAGCCGTGCTGAAAACCCTGATTAACCTACAGGGCGCCTATGGCGAAGAGCGCTACCGGCCTTCTCTTCTGCTGCGCCGCCACGTTGCACAAGGGAGTCGTTTCCATGACTGATCACAGCGCAACTTTATTAGCCCAGGCTTGCACAGATGCGCTGTTCAATCGTGATATCGCCAGCCAACGCATGGGCATCAACGTGCTGACCAGCGGCCCGGGCACCGCCGAAGTCAGCATGCTTGTGCGTGAAGACATGATTCAAGGCGTCGGCACCTGTCATGGCGGCTACTTATTTGCGTTAGCCGATTCGGCATTCGCCATGGCCTGCAATACCTATAACGAAACCACCGTGGCCCTTGGTTGCAGCATTGATTACATCGCCCCCGGGTTCCAGGGCGACACCCTTAAAGCTGTAGCAGCCGAGCAAAGCCGCGGCGGACGCACGGGGAATTATGACGTGCGCATTGAAAATCAGCGCGGCGAGTTGCTCGCCCTGTTCCACGGTAAGTCTTACAAAGTGCGCGGCACCGTCCTCGCCCAGGAGAATGCAAATGACTGATGCCTTGATTATTGACGCCGTGCGCACGCCGATTGGTCGCTACGCCGGTGCGTTGTCCAGTATTCGCGCAGACGACCTTGGCGCGATCCCGATTCGCGCCCTGATTGAACGCAATCCGCAGGTTGACTGGTCGAGCGTCGACGATGTGATTTATGGCTGCGCCAACCAGGCAGGCGAAGACAATCGCAATGTGGCGCGCATGTCTGCGTTGCTCGCCGGTATTCCCGTGACGGTTCCGGGCACCACACTCAACCGCCTGTGCGGCTCGGGCATGGATGCAATAGGCAATGCTGCGCGTGCGCTGCGCTGCAATGAAGCCGGACTGATGATCGCTGGCGGGGTTGAATCAATGTCACGCGCGCCTTTTGTCATGGGCAAATCGGACCAAGCCTTTGGCCGTCAGGCAGACCTGTTCGACACCACCATCGGTTGGCGCTTTATCAACCCGGCACTGCAAGCACAGTTCGGCACCGACTCGATGCCAGAGACCGCAGAAAACGTCGCGGCACAGTTCGACATCTCACGCGAAGATCAAGATGCATTTGCGCTGCGCAGCCAACAACGTGCTGGCGCCGCTCAACTTAACGGCCGCCTCGCCCAGGAAATCGTCCCGGTGCGTATCGCCCAGCGCAAAGGCGCTGAAAAAGTAGTCGAGCAAGATGAGCACCCACGGGGCGATACTACCCTTGAGCAGTTGGCCAAACTGCGAACGCCCTTTCGCCAAGGTGGCAGTATCACCGCGGGCAATGCTTCCGGAGTCAACGACGGCGCCTGCGCATTGCTTCTGGCAAGCAGCGACGCCGCGCAGCGTCTCGGTCTCAAGGCTCGCGGCCGTATTGTCGGCATGGCCACAGCCGGGGTTGAGCCACGCATCATGGGTATCGGCCCGGTTCCCGCGACCCGCAAAGTACTGCAACTGACGGGTTTGTCGCTCGCCGACATGGATGTCATAGAACTCAATGAAGCCTTCGCAGCACAAGGCTTGGCGGTGTTACGCGAATTGGGTCTGGCTGATGACGATGCCCGGGTTAATCCCAACGGTGGCGCCATTGCCTTGGGCCATCCACTGGGCATGAGCGGCGCACGGTTGGTGACCACCGCCCTGCATGAATTGGAACACCGCCAAGCCCGCTACGCCCTATGCACCATGTGTATTGGTGTCGGCCAAGGTATCGCCATGGTGATTGAGCGCCTTTGAGCGGGTAACCCTAGCCCCCAACAACCGGGAGCGGCTACGCTGCTGACTGCTTCAGCGCCTTGGCCTGCTGTCACACAAGAATAAATAGAGTGATGTCATGAACATGAACGCCCAACCTGCCCTGCTGGACCCGATGGAAACCGTCAGTGTTGATGCCCTGCGTCAGCATCAACTGGACCGTATGCGCTGGAGCCTGAACCACGCCTACAACAACGTGCCCCTTTATCGTCAGCGTTTCGACGAACTGGGCGTGCATCCGGACGATTTAAAAAGTCTCGAAGATCTGGCCAAGTTTCCCTTTACCGGCAAAAGTGACCTACGCGACAACTACCCCTTCGGCATGTTTGCCGTGCCGCAATCCGAAGTGGTGCGAGTGCATGCATCCAGCGGCACCACAGGCAAACCAACCGTGGTCGGCTACACCCAAAATGACATCGATACCTGGGCCAACGTGGTCGCCCGCTCGATTCGAGCGGCAGGTGGCAGGCGCGGCGACAAGGTGCATATTTCCTACGGTTATGGCCTGTTCACCGGCGGCCTCGGCGCCCATTACGGTGCCGAGCGTTTGGGCTGCACGGTAATTCCAATGTCTGGCGGACAGACTGAAAAGCAGGTTCAGCTGATCCGTGATTTTCAGCCAGATATCATCATGGTCACGCCATCTTACATGCTCAATCTCGCCGATGAGATTGAGCGCCAAGGCTTAGACCCGCACAAGTTGGCCCTGCGTTTAGGCATCTTCGGCGCTGAACCCTGGACCGACGAGTTGCGCAGTTCGATTGAGCAACGGCTGGGCATCACCGCGCTGGATATATACGGCCTCTCCGAAATCATGGGACCAGGCGTTGCCATGGAGTGCGCAGAAACCAAAGATGGTCCGACTATTTGGGAGGACCATTTTTATCCGGAAATCATTGACCCCGTCACCGGCGCAGTATTGCCGGACGGCCAATTGGGTGAGCTGGTCTTCACCTCATTGAGCAAAGAAGCCCTGCCAATGATCCGCTATCGCACCCGCGACCTCACCCGCCTGTTACCTGGCTCGGCACGGCCCATGCGGCGCATGGATAAAATCACCGGGCGTAGCGACGACATGCTGATCATCCGCGGGGTGAACGTGTTTCCCACACAGATTGAGGAACAAGTGTTAAAAATAAAACAACTTTCCGAATTTTATGAGATGCATCTGTATCGCAATGGCAATATGGATAGCGTCGACGTGCGGGTTGAATTGCGCCATGGCCTGGAAGGCATGGATGAAGGCCAGCAAAAGCTGATTGGCCTTGAACTGGCCAAGCAAATCAAAACCCATGTGGGCATCAGCACCCGGGTCTTCATCCAGCCCTTTCATAGCCTCCAGCGTTCTGAAGGCAAGGCTTGCCACGTGATAGACAAACGTAACGCCAACTAATAAAGCCTTCCCTTGCCCCGCTTATGCGGGGCTTTTTTTTGCCTGCTGAAAACTTCCGGGTCTCCACATCGATCACACCGCTGGTCGGCGATTATGGGTTAATCGCAAAAAACAATTACGACACAACAATTATCATTTGATATTTATTTCTGTATCATTTAAAAATACACCCAAGATTACAGCCCTCTAATAAAAGCCATCGCTGGAGGCACAGCATGTACGCACAACTCGTTGAGACTGGCGTTAAACGTCTCAAATCCCTGGATGAAATGGAGCCACAAGAGCGCGCCTTCCAGGAACGTATCGACGCCGAGATCAAGATCGAAGCCAAGAACTGGATGCCCGAGGCATACCGGCAAACCCTGATCCGCCAAATTTCTCAGCATGCCCACTCAGAAATCGTTGGCATGCTGCCCGAGGGCAACTGGGTCACGCGCGCCCCTTCGCTCAAGCGCAAGTTACAGCTAATGGCCAAAATCCAGGACGAAGCAGGCCATGGCCTGTACCTGTACAGCGCCATGGAAACCCTGGGCGCTGACCGCGATGCAGAAATCGCCAAGATGCACAGCGGCAAAGCCAAGTACTCAAGCATCTTCAACTACCCAACCCTGAGCTGGGCCGACATGGGCGCAGTGGGCTGGCTGGTTGATGGCGCGGCCATCGTTAATCAGGTGGTGTTGCAACGCACCTCATATGGCCCCTACTCAAGGGCAATGGTGCGCATCTGCAAAGAAGAGAGCTTTCACCAGCGCCAGGGTTATCAAATGCTGCTGACAATGATGCAAGAAGGTACTCAAGCGCAAAAAGACATGGTTCAGGATTCGATCAACCGCCTCTGGTGGCCATCGCTGATGATGTTCGGTCCAAGTGATGAGCATTCGCCGAACAGTGCTCAATCGATGGCGTGGAAAATCAAGCGCCAGAGCAACGATGAACTGCGCCAACGCTTTGTCGACCAGACCATTCCCCAGCTCGAACTACTCGGCTGCACCGCGCCAGACCCGGACCTGAAATGGAACGAGGAGCGCGGCCATTACGATTTCGGTGAAATCCAGTGGGATGAGTTTTATGAAGTTCTCAAAGGCAACGGCCCCTGTAATCAGGAGCGCGTAAGCAAACGCCGCAATGCCATTGAAAGCGGTGCATGGGTTCGCGAAGCCGCCGTCGCCTATGCCCGCAAACAACAACTAAAACGCGACCTCGCCTGATCGCAACCCACGGAGATTACTGCCATGTCTGACTGGACCCTTTTTGAAGTTTTCGTGCGCAGCAAGCACGGCCTTAACCACAAGCACGTGGGCAGCGTACATGCCGCCGACGCAGCCATGGCCCTGGAAAACGCTCGCGAGCTGTACACCCGCCGCAATGAAGGCGTGAGCCTGTGGGTTGTGGCCTCGGCGCTGATCACTGCCTCTTCCCCGGACGAGAAAGAGCCGCTGTTCGATCCATCCGACGACAAAATCTATCGCCACGCCAGCTTTTATGAATTGCCGGCCGAAGTCGGCCACATGTGAGGTTGCAGATGAACGATGATCTGATCCAATACTTGCTGCGCCTTGGCGATACTGCACTGATCCAGGGCCAGCGCTTGTGCGAATGGTGCGGCAATGCGCCGGCCATTGAAGAAGAGCTGGCGCTGATGAATGTCGGCCTCGACCTGGTTGGCCAGGCGCGCAACTGGCTGGAATATGCCGCTGAGCTGCTTGACGATGGCCGCAGCGCGGATGACTTGGCCTTTGGTCGTGATGAGCGCGGCTACCGCAACCTGCTGTTGGTTGAACAACCCAATGGAGACTACGCGGTCACCATGACCAAGCAATTTCTGTATGACGCCTGGCACTTTGCAGTCTTGCAGCAACTGTGCAACGTCGAGGATGAGCGCATCGCCGGTATCGCAGCCAAGGCGCTCAAGGAAGTCACCTATCACCTGCGCCGCTCCAGCGAGTGGGTGCAGCGTCTGGGTGATGGCACCGCTGAAAGCCACAATCGTATGCTGGCCGCGACCGAACAGCTTTGGCGCTTTACCGTCGAGCTGACCTCCGCCGATGAAGCCGAGCAACGTATAGCAGACGCCAATCTGGGCGCAAACCCAGTAGTCGTGGCTCAAGAATGGCTAACTAGGGTTACCCAGGTTTTCGAGCTTGCGACTCTGCCAGTGCCGGGCCCGGCCAATTACTTCTACCTCAGCGCTCGCAAAGGGCTGCACACCGAGCACCTAGGCTTGATCCTGGCCGAGATGCAATACCTGCCACGGACTTACCCCAATGCAACCTGGTGATCTGATCACCAGCGATCATGGCGCCCGCCCTGGCTCGCCCAGCGATATTGCGGCCGCCTGGCAGGTACTGAACGAGGTGATGGACCCCGAAGTGCCGGTGGTCAGCGTGGTCGATCTGGGCATCGTGCGTGAAGTCGATTGGCTGCATGGGCACATACACCTTGTAGTCACACCGACTTACTCGGGCTGCCCCGCCACCGAGGTGATCGAGGATGACATTCGCCTGGCACTGGAGCAGGCGGGGTTTTCCGCCCCCAAACTGGAGCGTCGCCTGACGCCCGCCTGGAGCACCGACTGGATCAGCGATGAGGGCCGCGAGCGCCTGCGTGCATACGGTATTGCCCCACCAGTGGGCAGTAGCAGTAAACGCAGCTTACTGGGCGAAAGCCCAACCATTTGCTGCCCACAGTGCAACAGCCCCCATACAGAACTGCTCAGCCAGTTCGGCTCCACCGCCTGCAAGGCGTTGTACCGCTGCCGCGACTGTCTTGAGCCGTTCGACTATTTCAAATGCATCTGAGCGCAGCATCGCCGGAGAATAACAATGAGCAAGTTTCATAATCTGAAAATCAAGGAAGTCCGTGCTGAAACCCGTGATGCGGTGTCGGTTGCTTTCGAGATCCCCAGCGAACTGCGCGAAGAATTCCGCTTCACTCAGGGTCAGCATCTGGTCATGCGCACCCAGATCAATGGCGAAGAAGTGCGCCGCTCCTACTCGATCTGCACCGGGGTCCACGATGATGACCTGCGTGTTGCCATCAAACGAGTCGGCGGCGGCCTGTTTTCGTGCTACGCCAACGAAACCCTCAAAGCCGGGCACAGCGTCGAAGTGATGCCGCCCAGCGGATCCTTCCACGTTGAGTTGGACCCGGCGCGCCGTGGCCATTACCTAGCAGTGGCAGCGGGCAGCGGCATCACGCCAATCCTCTCGATCATCAAGACCACCTTGCAAACCGAACCAAACAGCCGCTTTACGCTGCTGTATGGCAACCGTTCCAGCAACTCAACACTGTTTCGCGACCAACTCAGCGACCTAAAGAACCTTTACCTGCAACGCTTGAACATCATTTATCTGTTCAGCCGCGAACAACAAGATGTCGACCTGTACAACGGCCATATCGATGCTGATAAGTGCAGCCAATTGTTTAAAAACTGGCTCGATGTGACCACCCTGGAAGCCGCTTTTATCTGTGGCCCGCAAGCCATGACCGAAACCGTGCGCGACCAACTCAAAGTCAGCGGCATGAAGGCCGAGCGTATTCATTTCGAGCTGTTCGCCGCCGTCGGCAGCGACCTTAAACGGGCAGCACGCCAAGCCGCGGCGGTGGTTGATAGCGCATTGTGTCAGATCACCGTGACCAGCGATGGCCACAGCAAAAGCTTCGAGCTGGCCCGCAACAGCTTGAGCATTCTTGATGCCGGAAACGCCCAGGGTGCCGAGCTGCCTTTTTCGTGCAAGGCCGGTGTTTGCTCAACCTGCAAATGCAAAGTGCTTGAAGGCGAAGTTGAGATGGACAGCAATTTTGCCCTTGAGGACTACGAGGTCGCCGCGGGTTACGTCTTGTCCTGCCAGAGTTACCCATTGAGCGACAAAGTGGTGCTCGACTTCGACGAACTTTAAACCCATAGCGCTGCGCAGGATGACTGCGCCTTAAACGCCCGCGCAGACACCAACCGGCTGCGCCGTGCATTCGCCTGAGCGCTCAGGCCCGCCTATTTCGGAGAATTCAAATGTCGCAACAGACTGTCTTGCAAAGCTTTATTGGTGAACGCTGGATCGGCCAACATGCCGCGCAATCATTACGCAGCGCGATTAATGGTCAGAACATCGCCTACACCCATGAAGAAACCCTGGACTTCGCCGAAGCCGTGGCCCATGCCCGCCAGCGCGGTATCAGTGAGTTAATGGCAATGGACTTCCAGCAGCGGGCACAGCGCCTCAAGGCGCTGGCCAAATACCTGCTGGAACACAAAGAACAACTTTATTCACTGGCCCATCACAGTGGCGCAACCCGTGCCGATAGCTGGATTGATATTGAAGGCGGCGCCGGCACCCTATTCACTTACGCTGGAATCGGCTCGCGCGAGATGCCTTCTGGCAATGTCGTTCACGAAGGCCCGGCCATGGCGCTAGGCAAACTCAACTCCTTCGCCGGCACCCATATTCTGGTGCCACGCGGCGGAGTGGCGGTACACATCAATGCGTTTAACTTCCCGATCTGGGGCATGCTGGAAAAATTTGCACCCAGCTTCCTCGCGGGCATGCCGTGCATTATCAAACCGGCCACGGCGACCAGCTACCTCACTGCAGCCACAGTGCGCATGATGCACGACTCCGGCTTGCTTCCAGCCGGCAGCCTGCAGTTGATTATCGGCAGCACCGGCGACTTGCTCGACCGCATGCAAGGGCAGGATGTGGTGACCTTTACCGGCTCAGCCGATACCGCAGCCAAACTGCGGGTCAATCCAAACCTGATTCGAAACTCGGTGCCCTTAAACGCCGAAGCTGACTCGCTGAACTGCGCGATCCTGGCGCCCGAGATCACCCCGGACGATCCTGAGTTTGACCTGTTCGTCAAAGAAGTTGCGCGGGAGATGACGGTTAAATCCGGGCAGAAATGCACTGCAATACGCCGCGCTATCGTCCCGGCCAAGCACATTGACGCCGTGGCCGAGCGCTTGCGCGCACGCCTTGCCAAAGTGGTTGCCGGCGACCCAGCGGTAGAAGGTGTACGCATGGGCCCACTGGCCTCCCACGCCCAACAGGCCGATGTGGCTGAGCGCATTCAGGCCCTGCTCAATAGCAGTGACATGCTGCTAGGTGCTGGCGATGGCTTTTCACCCTTGGGTGAAGGGGTGGCAGAAGGCGCCTTCTGCGCACCGACTTTGCTAATGGCTCGCGATCCGCATGCCGAAGGCGGTGCCCACGACATCGAGGCCTTTGGTCCGGTCAGCACCCTGATGGCCTATGACGACATTGACGAAGCCATTGCGCTGGCGGCGCGTGGCAAAGGCAGCCTGGTTGCCAGTTTGATCACCAAAGATCCGCAGGTTGCTGCGCGCGTTGTGCCCGCAGCCGCGGCCCTGCACGGCCGCCTGCACATTCTCGACCGTGAATCAGCAGCAGAATCCACCGGCCACGGCTCGCCTCTGCCCGTGCTCAAGCACGGCGGCCCCGGCCGCGCTGGTGGCGGCGAAGAGCTAGGGGGGCTGCGTGCAGTTAAGCATTATCTGCAACGCGCTGCGGTACAGGGGTCGCCGAGCATGCTGATGGCCGTGACGGGTGAATACGTGCGCGGCGCCAAGCTGTATGAGACCGAGGTACATCCGTTCCGCCGTTACTTTAATGAGCTGAAAATCGGCGAATCCTTGCTGACCCACAGACGCACCGTTACCGAGGCTGACCTGGTCAACTTTGGCTGCTTGTCCGGTGATCATTTCTATATGCACTTCGATGACATTGCGGCCAAAGAGTCGCAGTTTGGCAAGCGCATTGCCCATGGCTATTTTGTGTTGTCGGCCGCCGCAGGCTTGTTTGTCTCACCTGGCGTTGGCCCGGTGCTGGCTAACTACGGTCTGGATACCTTGCGTTTTGTCAGCCCGGTGGGGATTGGCGACACCATTCAGGCACGCCTGACCTGCAAGCGCAAAATTGACCAAGGCAAAGTCAGCCCTAAAGGCGAGCCGCAAGGCGTGGTTGCCTGGGATGTTGAAGTGACCAATCAGGATGGGGAACTGGTTGCCAGCTACGACATTCTGACCTTGGTACTCAAGCGTCAATAATTGAAGTTACGCACGGTGGATGGCGCACGGAGTCATCCACCGTTTTGGCCTGAATAAGCAGGACTGGCTTGCGTTGTTCGCTACCGGCTCAAAGCAGATAAGCCTGCGAGTATTTCACCCTCTACCCCTCCAGCTTGGGGACATCGCGCTTACTGACATTTTGTTCTTCAGCCACCTCTTTCGCCTGAGCATGATCCTCTGCATCAGCGTCCAAGCCTTCTTGCTCTGCACGTCCAGCCGGATCATATACAAGCACGGTAAACAGCGGAAAATGGTCTGAGCCAATTGAAGGCAGGCGTTTAATATTCTTCACCCGAAAGTGTGAACTGTGGAACAGGTGATCGAGCGGCCAGCGTAAAAATGGATAGTCGGCGTGAAAGGTGTTGAACATGCCGCGCCCTATCCGCGGGTCGAGCAAGCCACTGATTTTACGAAACAGCCGCGTTGATGCAGACCAAGCCACATCATTCAGGTCACCTGTCACAACCGCAGCCCCCCTGGTTTCTGCAACGCGCTTGGCAATGACGATAAGCTCAGCATCCCGCTCGGCGGACTCCGCGTTCTCAGTCGGACTGGGTGGCGCAGGATGAACAAAATGCATCTGCACCTGATGACCGGTGCGCAGCTCAAGCAGTAAATGTATCGATGGAACGTCATGCTCAACCAGATAAGAAATCACCGGTTTGCTAAACGGCAATCTCGAGTAAACATGCATGCCATACAGGTTTTCCAGAGGGCACTTAACGCTGTACGGCATCTCAGCGTCTAACACGCCAAGTTGATTTTCCCACCAGCTGTTGGTCTCGAGCGTAACCAGGATATCCGGTTGGTGTTCGGCAACCAGATCAATCAGCGCGCCGCTGTTGCGATTATCTTGCAGCACATTGGAGGTCATAATGCTGAGCTGGTTATCGGCGTCATCTGCTCTCGACGCTTTGGCTTCGATAGGCCAGAGGCGCGTATAGGGCAACACCCACCATAACTGCCAGATAAGGCACAGCGCCGTGACTAGAATACACAGGCCTACAACTGTCATTTGCGACGCCAGAAATACACACTGCGTGACCAACAGGATTGCGGCGCAAAAGGCTATTTGTACCCGCGGAAAATCCATCACCCTGACCGTCCAATGCGTACACCTTAAAAGCGGCAGCACGGTAACGGTTGCAATAAACAGGGTCGCAATCACTAGCACGATCAACATAGGGTCTCCTGCTGCATGAGATAAAACAAAACCACGGCACCCACTCACTCGATTCATTGAAAACTGTAGCGGGAAAATGACTGGGTTAAGGGGTTTGATCCAAGGATGGATGACCCACAAAAAAGGCGCCTAAGCGCCTTTCTCTTACATCATTCGACTAAGCCGTCAGCTTGGTTAGCGCTTCACGGTATTTGTCGGCGGTTTTCTGCGCTACATCCGCTGGCACTGCCGGCGCCGGAGCTTGCTTGTTCCAGCCGGTTGACTCCAACCAGTCGCGCACAAACTGCTTATCGAAGCTCGGCGGATTACTGCCTTCGACATAACTTTCGGCTGGCCAGAAGCGGCTTGAATCCGGGGTCAGCACTTCGTCCATCAGAGTCAGCGTGCCGTCTTCATCGAGGCCAAATTCAAACTTGGTATCGGCGATGATAATGCCGCGCGTGGCCGCATACTCAACCGCAGCGCTGTACAAGCCAATGGCGGTGTCACGCACTTTAAGCGCCAGTTCGTCGCCAATGATGGCTTGGCACTGCTCAAACGAAATATTCTCGTCGTGGTCGCCAACAGCAGCCTTGGTCGATGGGGTGAAGATCGGTGCAGGCAGCTTGGAGGCTTCTTTCAGGCCTGCAGGCAGCTGGATACCGCAGACGGTTCCGCTCTTTTGGTATTCCTTCCAGCCTGAACCGGCGATATAACCGCGGACGATGGCTTCTACGGCAACAGGCTTGAGACGCTTGGCGACCACAGCACGCCCTTCAACCAGCGGCAACTCAGCGGCACTGACCACATCCTCAACCTTGTCGCCAGTAAAGTGGTTAGGCACCAGGCCTGCGAGTTTGTCGAACCAGAAATTGGAAATCGAGGTCAGGATCTTGCCCTTCTCTGGAATCGGCTCATCAAGAATGACATCAAACGCTGAAAGACGGTCAGTGGCGACCATCAGCATGCGTTTGTCATCAATTTCATAGAGATCGCGGACTTTGCCTGAGTAGATTTTTTTCAGGCTGAGGGTCACTGGCGTGGTCATGTCAGAATTTCCGTCTTGAACAAACGAAACAGGCGAAACACGGGGTTTCGCCTATCGGTTTCATGCGGGCTGCGATTGCAACCCTGCGCGGTATCCAGATCACTTGGCGGTGGCCAGGCGATCATCGGTTTAACCCAGGTTGTCCTGAATCAGGCCGAGGATTTTGCGCGATACATCTTCAGGGGCCACGGTGTTGATATCTTTCTCTACCGAGACCTGAACACTGTCACCCACTGTTGTCAGGCGCACCTGATAACGCTCGGCGCGTGCATCGATTTCTTCCTGGTCAGGTTCGCTGCCAAACAAGCTGCCGAAGAAGCCCGGCTTCTCTTCCTTGGCCTTGGAGCCTTCCGCAAGATTGATGTAGTAGACACCCAAGGTGCGGTTAAGGTCGTCAACCCGCACGTCAGCCGAATCCAGCGAACGACCCACACCGGACCAGGCCCGATCGAAGTCAGAGCTCAGGTTGAGGATTGGGTTGCCGTTACCATCCTGCGACAGGCTCACGCGGCTTGGTGCATCGTAATCACGTGCGGCCAGCAATGAGACCGAACCGCCCTGCTCAGTGCTACGCGCCATGCTCACCAGCATTTCATCAAGCAAGGCGGCATCGAGGCTTTCGTTAATGCTCTTGTCGGTGAAGGCTACATCAGCAGTGCTGCCCGCTGGGCGCTCTGCGCTGACCACGTAGATTTCACTGGTGTTGCGCTGCACACCTGGCTCGATACGCACCCGCACGCGGGTTTCTGCATCTGGAGTTGAACCTGCAACACGTGTGCTCAGACGACGCGCCATAGGTGCAGAGAGGTCTTCAAAACGCTGCCAGTCAGTGGTGAATTCACCTGTTTGCGGGCGATCATCCGCAATCCGGAAACCGTTCGACTCATAGAACTGACGCGCCACTGGCCACACTTCTGCCGGTACACGCTGGGCAACGATCCAACGCGACGCACCGCTCTTCTGCAAGCTGAACTCGCTGGCATCAGCTTGAACGGCTAATGCTTGTGGACGCGGTACATCGTATTCGCCTTCAATATTTTCCGTAGCCACTTGCTCAGGAATCGGCAGCAGTGGATCAAGCGGCTTGCTGTGGACATCGGCCGGCAGCTGCATAGGCGCAGTCTGGCGAGACGTCAGGTAATCGCTGCCACGATCACGGAAATAACCGTCTTCACCCCAGATCCAGCCGCAACCGCTGGTACTGGTGATGATCAAGGCAAGTGTTGTAAGTCCGGCCAGTCGCTTCATGCGTAGTAATTCCTCAATTAAACCAATACGCCGCACTGGCGCAGGGCCTGACGCAGCGGTTCATGACAGCGCGGGCTGAGCCAGGTCAGAGGCAGACGGATACCGTCTGGCATCATGCCCATCTCGTGCAGTGCCCATTTGACTGGAATCGGGTTGGATTCAATGAACAGATTCTTGTGCAGTGGCATCAAACGATCATTGATGGCACGTGCAATTGCCGCCTCGCCACGCATTGCCGCAGCGCACAGGTCGCTCATGGCCCGCGGTGCAACGTTGGCTGTAACCGAGATATTGCCTTTGCCACCCAGCAGCATCAGTTCAACCGCAGTGGCATCGTCACCGGAGTAGACCAGGAAATCTTTGCTGACCAGATCAATGACTTCTTTGGCACGCTGCAGGTCGCCTGTGGCTTCTTTGATGCCGATGATGTTGTCGATCTTGGACAGACGCTCAACGGTCTCAGGCAGCATGTCGCAGACAGTACGGCCCGGCACGTTATAAAGGATCTGCGGGATCGCAACCGCTTCAGCGATATGGCGGAAATGCAGGTACAAACCTTCCTGGGTCGGTTTGTTGTAGTAAGGCGTTACCAGCAGACAGGCATCTGCGCCAACGTCTTTAGCGGCGCGCGTGAGCTCTACCGACTCGCGCGTGGAGTTGCCGCCAGTGCCGGCGATCACTGGGATGCGCCCTGCCACCTGATCAACAACGCGACGGATCGCCTCAATGTGCTCAGACACTTCCAACGTCGCCGACTCACCCGTGGTGCCGACCGCGACGATGGCATTGGTGCCTTCTTGCAGATGGAAATCCACCAGTTTGCTCAGGCTATCCCAATCGAGATTACCTTGCGCATCCATAGGAGTGACCAGTGCCACCATACTGCCCGCAATCATGCAACCGCTCCTGCCGAAAAAAAGAGAGCCGTAATGGTACTGGCGCTATGAGCCTTGCACAAGCGAAGCGCTAGGGTTACCGGCAAGCGGATGCACCCTGGCGGACATTTTTAAGGCAGTAGGCTAGGTATTCCGGGCTTGAAACGGCTGATAGGCCTCGAACCCGGAGCTAATTAATCTGCTCACAGGGTTAAGAAAAATCGCCAAAACCGGCGCCAAACTGAGGTTTGATGCATTAATACATGCCGTAGAATCCAACCACCGTGACTTTTCGGGAAATAATCAGCGGGTTATTTGGCCGGTGATTCCCCTTAGCTGCGCTTTTCGCTACCCTTCCTGCTTTGAACGGCTTTGTGAAGGCAAGGTCGCTCGCTCATTGTTTTAGGAAGGCTGCATGTCACCCCCCTCAGTACGCGAACAATTCCTGGTTATCAGCGCGCTTGGCCCTAACGCCATGGAGCTGACCAATGTCCTGTGCCGCACGAGCCACGAAAACCGCTGTGCGGTGATTAGCACACGCTTAAGTCGACACGGAGAGTTCAGCGCCCTGGTATTGCAGATCACCGGCAGTTGGGATGCCCTCGCCCGCCTGGAAGCGAGTTTGCCGGCGCTGTCTAAAAAACACAGCTTTACCGCCAATGTGATTCGCAGCGCTGCTACAGAGCACCGCCCACAAGCTTTGCCGTACGTGGCGTATGTCAGTTCGGTGTACCGCCCGGACATCCTCAATGAGCTGTGCCAGTTCTTTATCGACCATAACGTTGAATTAGAGAACCTGACGTGCGACACCTATCAAGCACCGCAGACGGGCGGCACCATGCTCAATGCCACGCTGACCGTTACCCTGCCCGCGGGCACACAGATCAGTTGGCTGCGCGACCAGTTCCTCGATTTTGCCGATGCGCTCAATCTGGATGCCCTGATTGAACCTTGGCGCCCACAGACGCCTTAGAGCCCCAGCGCCCAACCTTACTCAGCGGGCGCTGCGAACATCTTTAAACCCATATGCAGGAGTTTGTATGAGCGTATCGATTGACGCCCCAGTAGCCGATTTTCAAGCCCCTGCCACCGGCGAGCAACAGGTGCAGCTTTCCGCGCTCAAGGGCCAGCAAGTGGTGATCTACTTCTATCCAAAAGACAGCACGCCTGGCTGCACCACAGAAGGCCAAGGCTTCCGCGACCAGTTTGCCGCATTTCAAGCAGCCAATACCCTGATCTTCGGTGTATCACGCGACGGGCTGAAGTCCCATGAAAACTTCAAAGCCAAACAAAGCTTTCCATTTGAGCTGATCAGCGACAAAGACGAGGCAGTGTGCAATCTGTTTGCGGTGATCAAGCTGAAAAAGCTCTACGGCAAGGAATACATGGGCGTAGACCGCAGCACCTTTTTGATCGACAAAGAGGGTGTACTGCGTCAGGAATGGCGTGGCGTCAAAGTCCCAGGCCACGTTGATGCCGTGCTGGCCGCCGCTCAGGCTCTGAATAAAGCCTGATTTAGCGGTACACATCCCTGCGATTGGCGAGCTGCACAACCAAGATGCGTAGCGCGCCGTCCTGAATATCGCAAATCACCCGAAAACCTCCAACCCGATAACGCCATAGGCCACCCAAAGGACCACTGAGTGCCCTGCCTGTGCTGCGCGGATCATCTCTGCCAATGATCCGTTCATCCAGATAATCGAGAATGCGCTTGGCTGACTGTTTATCAAGCTTACGTAATTGAGTTTTGGCCGTCTGCGTGTACTCAATCGTCCAAACCAAGTTCTTTCCTCACCTCTGCTGGCGAATGCACCGACTCTTGGCCTTTGCGCACGCGCTCCAGAACTTCCGCTGCGAGGTAATAATCTTCCATCTCTGTAAGCCCTTGATCGATGATTTCCCGCAAATAATACGCCTTGGTGCGCCCGGTATTAGCCGCCAAAAATGCTAAACGCTGCTCAATTTCAGGAGCCAATCGGATTGAAGTAGCCATCTCTGCACCTCGCTGTGATACATGCATTCAATGTATCACGAACCTTAATTCGATACAGACGCTTGCGATGCTTCTGCGATTAGCAGAACCCCAGTGAAACAAGCTATTTGCCCTATAACACCGATCTTTATAATTGCATCAGATAAGCAAAAGCCACTTCTAAAGTGGCTCCGTTTGTAGTGCGCCGTGACTTAGGTTTTGGTCGGCAAGCTTCGCGTTGCCGCACCCTACAAAAACATCATTATGCGCAAGGCTGCAGCACGGGTTTCCTACTCTCAACGCGCGGCCATGCATCCAGCAGCGCTTTGAACAGAGTTGCCAGGGGAATCGCGAAAAACACGCCCCAGAAGCCCCAGAGACCGCCGAACAGCAGCACCGCACAGATAATCGCCACCGGATGCAAATTGACCGCCTCAGAGAACAGCAGCGGTACCAGCACGTTGCCATCGAGCGCTTGGATGATCGAGTAGACCAGCATCAGGTACAGGAACTGATCGCCGAAGCCCCATTGGAACAAGCCAATCAACGCCACCGGCACCGTCACCACCACTGCGCCGATATAAGGCACCACAACTGACAAGCCTACAGCCAACGCGAGCAAGGCTGGATAGTTAAGGCCCAGCGCCGCAAAGGCAATGTAAGTGACCACGCCGCAAATGATGATTTCAATCACCTTGCCGCGAATGTAGTTGGCAATCTGCTTGTTCATTTCAGCGGCGACCTGGGTGATCAGGGTGCGCTCTTTCGGCAGGTAACCGCGAAACCACTGACCGATGACTTCACGGTCCTTAAGGAAGAAGAACACCAGAATCGGCACCAGCACCAGGTAGATCATGACGCTGACCAACACCGGCAAACTCGACAGCGAGAACGACAAAGCCCACTGTCCAAACTTGCCTGCACCGCCACGCAACGACTCAATCGACTGCATCACCTGGTCTTCGGTCACCAAGCCCGGGTAGCGCTCAGGCAACATCAGAAACAGTGATTGCCACTCGCCCAGCATGCGCGGCAGTTCATTGAACAAGGTGCTTAGCTGATGCCAAAGCAAGGGCATCAGCCCCAGAAGAATTAAGGTAAGGCCACTGATGAACAAGGCGAAGACCAGCCATACCGCGATGATATGCGGTACACGGATACGCTCGAGCCCACTGACCAGACCCTGCATCAAAAAAGCCAAGACCAAACCCGTGAGCACAGGCGCAAGCATGCCTCCCAACGTCAGGATCAAGGCAAAGCCAACAACCAGCAAAACAGCCAGTACCACCGCTTGCTCGTCAGAGAAATAACGGTGCAGCCAATCGCGCAAAACCTTAAGCATTAAAAATCCTTGATCAACCGATAAGAAGCCGCACTAAAGATCGGGCTCTTTATGCTTTACGTAACCAGTAACGATAAACCCCGTCCTGCACTTCTTCATGCAGCAGGCTATGGCCCGCCAGCGTAGCGAAAGCACGGAAGTCACGCTGTGAGCCAGCATCCGTTGCGGTTACTTTAAGTACATTTCCACTCGCCAGTTTATTCAACTCAAGCTTGGCTTTAAGCAGCGGCATCGGGCAATTCAAACCGCTGGCATCGACCTCAGCATCGAAGGCTGGCGACGCATCTTGTACATCACTCATCAAACTATCTCCAAAATTGCGCCGCAAAATATCGCGAATATCATTACCGGTTGTTTCACGGCCTCCACAGAGGCACACCTTGGTAGAACTGCAGGAGGCGCAACATACGCGATGTGACCCCAGCTTGCCATGTGTGCGGGACACTGGTCAGCACAACCTCATCACAGCTACAGTAGAGGCACTTGAAAACCAAGAGCACCTTGAATGAATTTTCTGCGCCCCGCCCTTTTGACGCTCGCCTGCCTGTCTGCCTCTGCTCAGGCCGCCAACGACTTGCCGTCACTGGGAGATGCCAGCTCGGCAATTGTATCGCCCCAACAAGAACATCAGTTGGGCCGTGCATGGCTGAGCTTGCTGCGCGGACAGGTCAGCCAGTTATCCGACCCCCAGCTCAAAGACTTCGTCGAAACCAGCGTTTACCGGCTTAGCGAGAGCAGCCAATTGAATGACCGACGCCTTGAGTTTGTGCTGCTTAACAGCCCACAGATCAACGCATTTGCGGCGCCTGGCGGGATCATCGGGGTTAACGGCGGTTTGTTCTTATATGCCGAAACCGAAGCTGAATATGCCTCGGTACTGGCGCACGAACTTGCTCACTTATCGCAACGCCACTTTGCTCGCGGCCTGGAAGCCCAACAACGCATGCAACTGCCTGTGATGGCGGCGATGCTGGCCGGGATTGTCGCGGCAGCCGCAGGCGCCGGTGATGCGGGCATTGCAGCTATCGCATCAACTCAGGCGGCAGCGATTCAGGAACAACGACGCTTTTCCCGGCAAAACGAAGCCGAGGCGGACCGGATCGGTATTATCAACCTGGAGAAAGCCGGTTACGACCCCACGGCCATGCCGACGATGTTTGAGCATTTGATGCGCCAATACCGTTATGACCGCATGCCGCCGGAGTTCCTGCTGACTCACCCGGTGTCTGAATCACGGATCGCCGACACCCGCAACCGCGCGGCACAGCTGCCCAAGGGCGGCAAGGAAGACAGTCTGGAATACCAGATAATGCGAGCCCGGGTTCAGCTGTTTTATGAAGGCACCCCCGGCCTGGCCGCAAAACGCTTTCGCGCCGAGCTAACCGAAAACCCGAAAAACGATGCGGCCCGTTATGGATTGGCCATTGCGCTGATTAAAGGCGGCCGTCAGAAAGAAGCCGGTGAGATTCTTGATCAGTTGCTGAGCAAGGCGCCTAAATCGATCCCCTACAACCTTGCCCAGGTTGATTTGGATACCGCGGCCAGTCGCTTGAATGACGCACAAAGCCGTCTTGAGCGTTTGCTGCGCGACTCGCCCGACAATTATCCGCTTAATCAGGCTCGGGTTGACCTGATGATCCGCCAAGGCCGCACTCAAGACGCTGAAGGCAAGCTCAATGCCCTTCTCAAGTCGCGACCGAAAGATCCTGACGTCTGGTATCAGGTTGCCGAAGTCCGCGGCCTCAGCGGCGACAGGATCGGCCTGCACCAAGCCCGCGCCGAGTTCTTCGCCCTGGTCGGCGACTACAAGCAAGCGATTGAACAGCTCGACTATGCCAAACGCCGCGCTGCTAACAACTTCCAGCTGGCGTCACGGATTGACGCCCGCCAGCGTGAACTCATCGAAGAGAAGCGCATCATCGACGAAATGCTTAACTGACGCGGGTTTACCCTGCCTTGCAGGGTATGACGAGGCTGGCCCAGCGGCGCAGAACATAAGCTGAATGGCCCGCCTAGCAACTGGCGGGCGAAAACAGGGTCGTGCGCCCTACCGCAATTATGCGTTGCCGGATAATCTCATCCGTGCGGCCTTGGTGAAATCAAGCATGCGCGTCAGGGGTTTGATTGCCTTGGGGATCAACGCCGAATCAACAAAGATTTCATTGCTGCCTTCACGCAAGCAATTGAGCGTACGTTCAAGGGTGTTCATTGCCATCCATGGGCAATGGGCGCAACTGCGGCAAGCGGCACCATTGCCTGCTGTCGGGGCCGCAATAAATTCTTTGTCCGGGCACAACTGCTGCATTTTGTAGAAAATGCCGCTATCGGTGGCAACAATCAGTTTTTTGTTCGGCAGGCTTTGTGCGGCAGCAATCAGTTGGCTGGTCGAGCCCACAGCATCGGCCAGTTCAATCACGGCCGTCGGTGACTCAGGGTGAACCAGCACGGCTGCATCTGGATACAGCGCCTTCATGTCTTCAAGCTGCTTGGCTTTAAATTCTTCGTGGACAATGCAGGCACCGTCCCACAGCAGCATGTCGGCACCCGTCTTGTTTTGGATAAAACGGCCCAGGTGCTGGTCCGGCGCCCAGATAATGCTTTCACCGTTGTCCATCAGGTGCTCAACGATTTCGACCGCGCAGCTCGATGTGACCACCCAATCGGCGCGGGCTTTAACCGCAGCAGACGTATTGGCGTAGACCACCACCGTGCGCTCAGGGTGCTGATCACAGAACGCGGCAAACTCATTGATCGGGCACCCCAGGTCCAGGGAGCACGTGGCCTCCAGCGTAGGCATCAGCACGCGTTTTTCCGGGTTGAGAATTTTCGCCGTCTCACCCATGAACTTAACGCCAGCCACCAGCACGGTTTGCGCCTCGTGCTCGTTACCAAAGCGCGCCATCTCCAAGGAATCAGATACGCAACCGCCGGTTTCTTCTGCCAGCGCTTGCAGCACCGGGTCACAGTAATAGTGAGCGACCAGCACGGCGTTTTGCTTTTTCAGCTCAGCGGCAATTTCAGCGCGATAAAACGCTTCCTGCTCAGCGGTGAGTGGCATTGGCTGCTTGGCATCTAAGTGCGCCTGAACCAGCAAGCGTTCGGAAATCTGCGTCATGTAATCAGGCCCTGTAACGGTCTATCAGCACGGGAATCAAGTATACCCCTGCTGCTGGCAGTAAAAACGCCGAACAAACAGCGGTACATAAGGATTTGACTGGAACGGGCCTGTTATCTTCAAGCCTCTGCGCTTTTTAGCGGCACACATAATATCGCGATCAGCTCATGCAGGCCAAACCACTTCAACGGCGCGGCCTGCAACCCGATTAACCGACCCCGTCGAGCAGGCATAAAAAAACCCGAGGTTCTGGATAAGAACACTCGGGTTTCTTTGCTTCAGCACCCGTTAATCTGGCGATGAAGGCAATATGGTGGGTCGTGTGGGATTCGAACCTACGACCAATTGGTTAAAAGCCAACTGCTCTACCAACTGAGCTAACGACCCGTTGCGGAGGCGCATAATACTGATTTAACTCAGCATTTCAACCTTTTATGGTTTTTTTAGGCATATCGGGTTGGATCAGCAATGCCAGCCGCCTTGAAACCCTCACTGCGCAGACGGCAGCTGTCACACTTGCCGCAGGCTCTACCACGGTCATCTGCCTGATAACAGGAGACCGTTAAAGCATAGTCAACGCCATGGGCAATGCCGGCTTGAACAATTTGTCCCTTGCTCATGTTTTGCAGCGGTGCCTGGATCCGAAAACCATTGCCTTCAACCCCAGCCTTGGTCGCCAAATTCGCCATGCGCTCAAAGGCTTCGACGAATTCAGGACGACAATCCGGATAGCCCGAGTAATCGACAGCATTAACGCCGATGAATATGTCACGAGCCTCCAAGACCTCAGCCCAGCCCAGCGCCAAGGATAAGAACACCGTATTACGTGCTGGCACATAAGTGACCGGAATGCCCTCGGAGGGCGCCTCTGGCACATTGATGCTGCTGTCGGTCAATGCCGAGCCGCCCATGCCGTTGAGGTTTAGGCCAATCACCTTGTGCTCAACCACACCCAACTGCTCAGCAACCCGCTCTGCTGCCTCAAGCTCGGAGCGATGCCGCTGACCATAATCAAAGCTCATGGTATAGCAGGCATAGCCTTCGGCTTTCGCCAGTGCAACTACGGTGGCCGAGTCCAGGCCGCCAGACAGCAAGATAACCGCTCGTTTAGTGCTCATAATTAACCCTCGCGCCTTTTAGCAGTCGACGCTCTACGTAGATTGAAGACTGAACGACCGTTAACGGCCTTGCTCGTCATTCCAGAGAATTTTGTGCAGCTGCAACTGCAGCCGAACCGGCAAGTTGTCAGCGACTATCCAGTCTGCGAGGTCTCGCGCTGAGACTTGCTGATGGCTTGGCGACAGCAATACCTCACCGGCACGCTCATTGAGTCGATACTGAATCAGTTTAGTCGTCGCCCAGTCGTAGTCTTCACGGGAGCAAATGACAAACTTGACCTGATCATTGCGGGTCAGCAGGTCTATATTCTCGTAGCGATTGCGCGCCACCTCAGCAGAACCTGGCGTTTTAAGGTCGAGGACCTTGCTCACACGCGCGTCAACGGCCGATACATCAAGCGCACCGCTGGTTTCCAGCGACACCTCAAAGCCGGCGTCACAGAGGCGCTCAAGCAGGGCAATGCAATTCGGCTGGGCCAAGGGCTCGCCACCCGTCACGCAGACATAACGGGGTGAATAACTGGCGATTTGTTCGATGATGGCGTCAAGCGACATCAACTCGCCGCCACTAAAGGCGTAAGCGGTGTCGCAGTACTGACAACGCAGGGGGCAGCCGGTCAGGCGCACGAATACTGTGGGTAAACCTGCAGTACGCGTCTCCCCCTGCAACGAGAAGAATATCTCGGTGATTCGCAGGGTCTTTTGCATATAAGCCACGGGCGTAACAGCTAAACAGGCTGTCCGCCTCCGTTGCGGGAAAGAAAGGCGCTATTCACACCCAGGACAAGCACAGTTAGCCTGTCCACCAATGAAAACGCCGTGCTCAATCAGGGCACGGCGCTCTTTTTACAATTCTAACAAACTATAACGACTCGGGTTACATCCGCTGCAAGTTGCGCTGAGCCAACTGCGCAGCCGAAGAGTTCGGGAATTGCGCAATCACTTGCTGGAAGGTGCTCTTGGCCTTGTCTGTATCGCCCATGCGTTGCTCAACATCGCCCAACTTGAACATCGAGTCAGGGACTTTGCTGTGCTGCGGATACTTCTGTGCAACATCAGCAAATGCCTGAGAGGCACCTTGCAGGTTGCCTTGAGCCAGATTGACCTCACCTAACCAGTACTGGGCATTGCCGGCATATTGGCTCTTAGGGTATTTGCGCAAAAAAGCGGTGAACGCTTGATTGGCTTTGTCGAAGTCCTTGGCTTTGATCAGGTCGAAGGCAGCGTCATAAAACAACTTTTCCTTCTCGGGATCAGCCTCACTGGCTCCCGCTGCAGCTTGGGTGTTATCTGTGCTTTGGGTCGCGCTGGTGGTGTTGGCACCATTCGCTGACGAATTCTGGGTGGCTGCAGCACCTGCTGCTCCACTGCTCAGCCGCTGATCAAGATCCTTATAACGCTCAAGGTTTTCTTGTTTCATCTGCCGAATATCATTCTGCTGCTCTTCAAGCATGCCGCGCAGCCGGCCGATTTCATCCTGCATCTGCTGCAACTGATTGAATAGCATGCTCTGCGCAGAGGCAGGAGCTTGCGCTCCGCCTCCCGCATAGGCGCCGGACGCCTCATAACTCGGTGCTGGATAGCTACCCGAGTTAGTGTCAGCAACTGAAAACTCAGCCCAAGCCACGAGTGGCAGGCTGAGCGCGAGTAGGCTTACGAGGCGTCGGCACGTTTGCATATCGAATTACTTACGCAGTTCTACGCGACGGTTCTGAGCCCACGACTGTTCGTCGTTGCCAGTCGAAACTGGACGCTCTTCGCCGTAGGAAACCAGTTCCAGCTGTGCAGGAGAAACGCCCTGCAGAACCAGGTAGCGTTGAACGGCTTTAGCACGACGCTCGCCCAGGGCCATGTTGTATTCACGAGTACCGCGCTCGTCGGTATTGCCTTCCAGAACAACGCGCGAACCGTTGCCTTTCAAGTCTTTAGCGTGAACGTCCAGAGCGCGCATGGCTTCTGGCTTCAGGTCTGAACTGTCGTATTCGAAGTAGAAGGTGGTGATAGCACGCAGAGCAGCTTCTTCGCTCATGTTGCCATCAACCGAACCTGCGTCAGCACCGTAACCAGCGTTAGGGTCTACAGCGCCTTCACCGGCAGTGTCGCCGCCTTTCGAAGAACAACCAACAGCAACAGCCAAAGCCAAGCTCAGTGCAGCAAACTTACCAAATTTCAGCATTTCCATCATATAGCTCCTAATGAACCCCAGTGTGTTAAGCAAAATTGCAAAGTAGCAAAGGTACAACGCCGCATCAGTTCAGGTAGGGGGACCAGGAAGGCTCTCGAACTTCGCCTTGAGCGGTAGGAAGAGGGAGCCTGACGCGACCATTTACGGACGCTAACATCAAGACTCCCCGACCCTGCTGGCGGGTTGCGAAGATTATCATGGTGCCATTAGGCGCAACAGTGGGTGATTCATCCAAATTTGTAGATGAAAGTATCCGCACGTTTCCGCGCTGCAGGTCTTGAGCCGCTACTTTGAAGTTGGTGAAGCCCTCTTGGCGATGAATCATGACCAAGGTTTTCTCATCAGCAGACAGTTTCGGATTGGCGTTGTAGTTACCCACAAACGTTACACGTTCAACTGAACCGCTATTGATATTGGTTTTATAGATCTGTGGCTTACCGCCGCGATCCGAGGTGAAGTAGATAGTTTGACCATCTTTACCCCAGAACGGTTCGGTATCAATACCTAACTGATTGGTCACGCGACGCAGCGACTTTGAGGCCAGCTCCATCACGTAAATTTCCGGGTTACCATCTTTCGACAATACAAAAGCCAAGCGCTTGCCATCTGGGGACCAGGCTGGAGCACCGTTGAGGCCTTCGAAATTGGTGATCTGCTCGCGACGCCCGGTATCGACATGTTGAACAAATATGCGCGGACGGCGCTGCTCAAACGACACGTAAGAAATACGTTTGCCGTCTGGAGCAAATGAAGGCGAAAGAATTGGCTCGCGCGATTGCAACAAGGTAACGGCGCGAGCGCCGTCATAGTCCGAACGCTGCAAGGTATAGCGGGTGTTGTCCACCGAGAACCGCTCGGCTGTGACATAAAGCAAACGGGTGGAGAATGCCCCTTTAACACCCGTCAGTTTTTCATAGGACTGGTCGGAAATGTAATGCGCCATGTCGCGTATCTGGTCGGGTGTGCCACCCACAGAGCCGGTCAACACTTGCTGCTCAGTGGCAACATTAAACAGTGCGTACTGCACCTGGATTTTACCACCCGCCGGAACCATGTTGCCGACCAACACGTACTGGGCGTTTACCGCTTTCCAGTCGCGATAGATAACTTCGCTGGCCTGGGTCGGCTGGCTGATCATGTTCTGCCGTGGAATTGGCTCGAAAACACCCGAGTTGCGCAGGTCATTACCAACAATCTCAGCAATATCATCAGGCAGTACATTGCCGCCCTGCCAACCAAAAGGCACGACCGCAATTGGCGTAGCACGATCAGTACCAGTACTGATAACCAGTGGATCAGCCGCCTGTACTGCGCCGACCATCATGGTCAAACTCAGTAGAACGATACGCATCAGGGTATTCACAGATCTAAATCCTCCGGTTTAAAGATGGCGCGACGCTTACGGTACTGACTATCAAACGTTGCACGATCGAGTTGTTGCATCTCAGAAATACGGCCGACGTTACGCACGGCTTGTATCGCTGAATTATCAAAAGGTGCGTCGCCACTTGAGCGCGACACACTGGCATTGGTAATGGTGCCATCAGGCAACATCTCTATCAGCACTTCAACACTCATTCCATTACGTGCCGAAGGCGGACGACGCCACTGCTCACTGACCAGCTTGATGATTAAGTCATCAAGACTACCAGCAACTTTATCGCCTACTTCATCTGCCAATGCTTGCTGGTGGCCCACATCATCAGAGAGCAACTCAGCCAACGCAGCGGCTTTTTTATCTTCTACAGCTTTACGACGGGCCTCTTCAGCGGCCTTTTTCTTCTTGGCGTCATCCGCCGCCTTTTTCTTGGCGTCTTCCGCTGCCTTCTTTTTCTTGGCGTCTTCGGCCGCTTTCTTTTTCGCGTCCTCAGCCGCCTTTTTCTTTTTGGCCGCATCATCAGCTGCTTTCTTTTTAGCAGCCTCATCGGCCTTCTTGGCTATGTCAGCTTTTTTGGCTGCGTCTGCCTTTTCAGCTTCGGCCTTTTTGGCGGCTTCAGCTTTGGCGGTTTCATCAGCCTTCTTGGCGACTTCGGCTTTTTGAGCCTCATCCGCTTTCTTTTGTTCCGCAGCCTTGGCCGCCGCTACTTTCTGCTCTTCCGCTTTTTTCTGTTCCAACTGCTCGGTTTCGTACTGCGGAGCAGCGGTTTTCTTCTTTTCACCGGCAATTTTCTGATTGGTCTGCGTGGTCGCCTGACTCTGCGACTTGAGCTGGTACAAGGTAGCCTGAACAATCGGTTTGGCAGGCGGCAGATCAGGCGCAAAGGCAAAACTGACAAACAACATGCCGAACATCAGCGTATGCAGGGCTACAGCCCAGACAATCGGCCAGAAAAGGTTTTCCGAGGTGGAGCGCTCACGTTGCTCGCGCATCACGGGGCCTCGGTAATCAGCCCGACGTTACCCACGTCAGCCTGCTGCAAACCACCCATGGCAGCCATTACCGTGCCGTAGTCGACCGATTTATCACCGCGCACAAACACCTGAACCTGCTTACCCTGACGACGACTCTCGTTGATAATCGCAGTCACCGCCTTGGTCATGCCGTCGAGCGATACCGCTTCATCCTGCACGGTGTCGGTGTCGACTTCTGAACCCATGTTCCAGTAATACGACTTGTCAGCCTTGATCGAGATCGTCAGCACCTTGGCGTCGTTGTCTTGCGGCAAGGTCTGACTGCTGACTTGCGGCAGATCGACCTTGACCCCTTGATTGAGCATCGGCGCAGTCACCATAAAGATAACCAGCAGCACCAACATCACGTCGATGTAGGGCACCACGTTCATCTCGGCGACCGGCTTGCGTCTGTTACGAATTCTGGCCATCGCTAAAAAAACCTATCGAGTGAGCCAACAGCTAAACCAGCCCTTGGCAGAATACCGCGTCGGTCGTTAGTGGTCGGCGAACAGTGCCTGTGCACTGCCCGCCTGACGCTACCAAGGCCCCGACGCCCGCTATTAAGTCGACTGGCGGTCAGTCTTCGGTTGTGTGCACTTTGCGGTGCAGGATTGCATGGAATTCGTCGGCAAAGGTGTAGTAACGGGCAATGAACATCTCACCGCGCGAAGCGAAACGGTTGTAGGCAATTACCGCAGGAATCGCAGCAAACAGGCCGATTGCAGTGGCAATCAAGGCCTCAGCGATACCCGGTGCAACGGTAGCCAAGGTCGCTTGCTGCACCTGGGCCAGACCACGGAAGGAGTTCATGATGCCCCAGACGGTACCGAACAGACCGATGTAGGGGCTGGTCGACCCTACGGTCGCGAGGAATGGCAAGCTGGTTTCCAGTTTCTCTTCTTCACGGGAGATCGCAACGCGCATGGCCCGGGCGACGCCATCCATGACCGCGTCGGGGTGAACGTTCGGCTGCTGACGCATGCGCGAGAATTCTTTGAAGCCGGCACGGAAGATCTGCTCCAAGCCTGAATCCGGGTCAGGGTTGCTGCCCGCCTGACGGTAAAGCTTGGACAGATCGATGCCCGACCAGAAACGCTCTTCAAACGAATCAAGGGAACGCTTGGCAGCGCGAAGCATGGTGGTGCGCTGAAAAATCATGATCCAGGAAGTGACCGATGCGGCCACCAGGGTCAACATTACCAACTGAACAACCAGACTGGCATTGCTGATCAAACTCCACATCGACATGTGGTCAACGGCGTTGGCTTCCACGCTTACTCTCCTGCTGTAGATGTACCCGCGCCGCTCTGCTCAGCAAAGGCTGTGCGCAAAGCTTCGGGAATGGCCCGGGGTTTCAAATTGTCGGCGCGCACACAGGCCACCAAAAACTGCCCTTCACAGAGCAGCACATCATCCGCAGCCCGCCTGACTTGTTGACGAAATTTCAGGCTGACACGGTTTAATTCAGTTACTTGCGCACTCACTAATAGTTCATCGTCGAGCTTCGCTGGTGCGTGATAGCGCACTTCAGTCGAATGCACGACGAATAACAGGCCCTCACGTGCCAGCTTGGACTGGGAAAAACCCAGGTCCCTCAGCTGTTCGGTGCGAGCCCGTTCCATAAATTTGAGGTAATTGACGTAGTAGACGATACCGCCGGCATCAGTGTCTTCGTAATAAACCCGACAATGATGAGCGAACGGCTGAACTCCGTTTTGCGCGCGCATACTTTAGTGCTAGCTCCTGGTCTTGCCAATTGGGTAGAGCAACTATTTTTCATCTATTTCACTTCCCCACCACTTGCCAATCAATAACCCGACGACTGACCGGGTTATACAATTGAATCCCCGTCAACACTGAACAGATCTGCGCCTGGAAGTTCCCCCATACGCTTGGGCACATTGAGCCCAAAATGCAAATAAGCGTGGCGGGTCACCACGCGACCCCGCGGGGTACGCATGATGTAGCCCTGCTGGATCAAATACGGCTCTAACACGTCTTCAATGGTATGACGCTCTTCACTGATCGCGGCAGCCAAGCTATCGACACCCACCGGACCACCGTCAAATTTCTCGATCATGGTCAACAGCAGACGACGGTCTTGATGATCAAACCCCCTCTCATCCACATCCAGCAAGTTAAGCGCCAAATCCGCAATCTGCCGACTGATATCGCCATTGCCACGCACCTCGGCGAAATCACGCACCCGACGCAGCAAACGGTTGGCTATACGTGGCGTCCCCCGCGCCCGGCGGGCAATCTCAAAAGCGCCCTGGGCCTCTATCGGCAAGTTCAAAATCCCGGCAGAGCGGCTTACGATAGTCGCCAGATCATCGGTGTTGTAGAACTCTAGACGCTGGACAATACCGAAGCGGTCACGCAGCGGGTTAGTCAACATGCCCGCGCGAGTGGTCGCACCCACCAAGGTAAAAGGCGGCAAATCCAGCTTGATTGAGCGTGCAGCAGGGCCCTCACCAATCATGATATCGAGCTGAAAATCCTCCATCGCCGGATACAGAACTTCTTCGACAATGGGCGAAAGTCGGTGAATCTCATCAATAAACAACACATCGCCCGGCTCTAGATTGGTCAACAGCGCAGCCAGATCACCGGGACGCTCCAGCACTGGACCTGAAGTGCTTTTGATCGACACACCCATCTCTTGCGCAATGATATTGGCCAAGGTGGTTTTACCCAGGCCCGGCGGGCCAAAGATCAGCGTGTGATCAAGCGACTCCTGGCGCCCTCTTGCCGCCTGAATAAACAGCTCCATCTGCTCACGCACGCTCGGCTGCCCGATGTATTCGGCAAGCGTAAGCGGGCGAATCGCGCGGTCAACCTGCTCATCGCGGTCACGCGTGCTGGCGGTAATTAGGCGGTCAGCCTCGATCATTTAAACCATTCCTTTCAGAGCGCGACGGATCAAATCTTCACTGCTCAAACCATCTTCTTTAACAGCGGAAACTGCACGACTTGCCTCTTGCGGCTTGTAGCCCAGCGAGATCAATGCGCTCACCGCATCATTCTCAGCACTTGGCGCACCTGCACCCACAACCGGCGCCACCACCAAAGACGTCATGCCCGGCAAGGTTTCCCAAGCCTTGAAGCGGTCTTTCAATTCCACCAGCAAGCGCTCTGCCGTTTTCTTGCCGACGCCCGGAATTTTCACTAGGGCCGACGTGTCTTGCGCCTGAACGCAGCGCACCAACTCGTCCACTTCCAAACCGGACATCAAGGCCAGGGCCAACTTGGGCCCAACGCCATTAAGCCGGATTAGCTCACGAAACAGCTCACGCTCGCGCTTTTCAAAGAAGCCGTACAGCAACTGGGCATCTTCACGCACGACCAAATGTGTGTGCAGCGTCAAGGGTTCGCCCACCGATGGCAAACGGTACAACGTAGTCATGGGCACTTCCAACTCATAACCCAGGCCATTCACATCCAGAATCAAATGCGGCGGTTGTTTTTCCGCCAAGGTGCCGCGCAAACGTCCGATCACCGCTACATCCTTAAAAATTCAAACTACAAACGAAGACGACCACCGCGCCGCTTGGCGCCGGCCAGGCCATGGGGAATAAGACTTTGCCGATGATGGGCATGACACAAGGCAATGGCCAAGGCGTCGGACGCGTCAATCTGAGGCTTTTTAACCAGTTTGAGCAGGTGCATGACCATCATTTGCACTTGCTCTTTATCCGCGCCTCCGGTGCCGGTGATAGCCTGCTTGACTTGGGTGGCAGTGTACTCCGAAACGTCCAGACCAGCCTCGACGCCCGCCACGATTGCCGCGCCACGGGCCTGACCCAACTTGAGCGCCGAATCGGCGTTGCGGGCCATAAAGACCTGCTCAATGCCCATGGTTACCGGACCGTAGGTTTCGATCACCTCACGCACGCCACGAAACACGATTTGCAGGCGCTCAGGCAGCGGGCCATTACCGGTGCGTATACAGCCAGAGGCTACATACTCACAGGTGCGGCCGGTATCGCGCACCACGCCGTACCCGGTGATCCGTGAACCTGGGTCTATCCCTAGAATCAGTGTCATAACAGCAGGCTCTCGGTAAAATAAAAGTCGTCGTAAAACCCGTAGGCTGTGACAACGCGCCGCGTGTCTACTCAATACAACGTTGATGGTGGATATAAAAGCGTTATCCACCCTACCACCATGGCGCAACAGCTGAATTAAAAAAGCCGGAGCTAGCTCCGGCTTTCACTACCCTAGCTGGGCCATGACATCGTCAGGGATCTCAGCGTTTGAGTGGACATTTTGCACATCGTCCAGATCTTCCAGCATATCGATCAACTTGAGCACTTTCTGTGCGGTATCGACATCCTCTAACGCGGCATAGGTGGACGGCAGCATCACCACCTCTGACTCATCCGCCTTATAGCCTGCCGCTGTCAGCGCTTCACTCACCGCAATAAAGTCGACAAACGCAGTAAATACGTCAATCGAGCCGTCATCATTGGTGACGATATCATCAGCGCCTGCTTCTAGAGCCGCCTCCATCAGCGCCTCCTCATCGAGGCCGGGGGCAAAGCTGATTTGACCCTTGCGCTCGAACATATAGGCGACTGAGCCGTCAGTCCCGAGGTTGCCACCGCACTTGGTAAAGGCGTGACGCACCTCAGCGGCTGTGCGATTGCGGTTGTCGGTCATGGTTTCAACGATGATTGCCACCCCATTTGGGGCGTAACCTTCGTAGCTGAGCTCTTCAACTTTCTCGCCATCGGCCGAACCCACACCACGGGCAATAGCGCGATCGATGGTGTCACGGGTCATGTTCGCCGTGAGGGCTTTATCGACGGCCAAGCGCAAGCGAGGGTTATCCGCCGGAATCCCACCGCCCTGACCTGCAGCGACTGTTAGTTCACGAATCAGCTTGGTAAATATCTTGCCGCGCTTGGCATCTTGACGCCCTTTGCGATGCTTGATGTTTGCCCACTTGGAATGGCCCGCCATAACAACTCCGCTTTCTATTACTTATGGCGCCCCTTTTTATCGGGGCGCCCCAACACTTATTACTCAGCCTTTGGCTGCTCACGCAGGCGAATATGCAATTCACGTAGCGCTTTGTTATCAACCAGGCCCGGTGCTTGCGTCATCACGCAGGCAGCACTTTGGGTTTTCGGGAAGGCAATCACTTCACGGATCGACTGCGCACCGGTCATCAACATCACCAGGCGATCGAGACCAAATGCCAAGCCACCGTGCGGCGGCGCGCCAAACTTCAGAGCGTCCAGCAAGAAGCCAAATTTCTCTTCCTGTTCAGCCGGCTCGATACCGAGCAGACGGAACACCGCTTGCTGCATCTCCTTGCGGTGGATACGGATCGAACCGCCACCCAGCTCAGTGCCGTTAAGCACCATGTCGTAAGCGCGCGACAGGGCGGTAGCCGGATTGGCTTCCAGCTCTTGCGGGCTGCACTTTGGCGCAGTGAACGGATGGTGAAGCGCGCTGAAGCTGCCGTCGTCGTTCTCTTCGAACATCGGGAAGTCGACCACCCACATCGGCGCCCACTCACAGGTCAGCAGGTCCAGATCGGTACCCAGCTTCAAGCGCAGAGCACCCAAGGCTTCGCTAACGATCTTGGCTTTGTCGGCGCCGAAGAAGACGATATCGCCATCAACCGCACCCACGCGATCAAGGATCACATTGAGGTTATCCAGCGGGATGTTTTTAACGATTGGTGACTGCAGGCCTTCAACACCGCTGGCGCGATCATTGACTTTGATGTACGCCAAGCCGCGGGCACCGTAGATGCCAACAAACTTGGTGTAATCGTCGATCTGCTTACGCGGCATGCTCGCACCGCCTGGAACACGCAGGGCAGCAACGCGGCACTTAGGATCATTGGCCGGACCACTGAAGACTTTGAAATCGACTTCTTTGAGCTGGTCAGCAACATCGACCAGCTCCATCGGGTTACGCAGGTCTGGCTTGTCTGAGCCATAACGACGCATGGCCTCTTCAAACGTCATGTGCGGAAAATCACCGAACTCGACGTCGAGCACTTCTTTAAACAGCTGACGCACCATTTTCTCGGTGATGCCCATGATGTCAGCTTCATCAAGAAAGCTGGTCTCGATGTCGATCTGGGTGAATTCCGGCTGACGGTCGGCACGCAGGTCTTCGTCGCGGAAGCACTTGGCGATCTGGTAGTAACGGTCAAAACCGGCAACCATCAACAACTGCTTGAACAGCTGGGGTGATTGCGGCAAGGCGAAGAAGCTACCTGGGTGAGTACGGCTAGGCACCAGATAGTCACGTGCGCCTTCTGGCGTTGCACGGGTCAGGATCGGCGTTTCAACGTCAAGGAAACCGTTTTCGTCTAGGTAACGACGGATGCTGGTGGTGATGCTCGAACGCAGCTTCAGCTTGGCCGCCATCTCTGGACGACGCAGGTCGATAAAGCGATAGCGCAGACGAGTTTCTTCACCCACGTCGGAGTATTCATTGAGCGGGAATGGCGGCGTTTCAGCTTCGTTAAGCACTTCAAGGTCATAGCCCAGCACCTCGATCGCGCCGGAGGCCATGTTCGAGTTGCCCGCCCCTGCTGGACGCAAACGCACCTTGCCGGTGATCTTGACCACAAATTCACTGCGCACCTTATCGGCTGCAGCAAAGGTTTCAGCACGATCCGGATCAAACACTACCTGAGCCAGGCCTTCACGATCACGAATATCGAGGAAGATAACCCCGCCGTGGTCACGGCGACGGTGAACCCAGCCGCAAAGGGTAATTTCCTGACCGTCCAGGCTCTCGTTCAACTGGCCGCAATAGTGGCTGCGCATCATGGTAGTAATCGCTTCTCTTGAGTCTTGAATTCGTAAGGCTGCAGCGTTAACGCTCAGGCGTGCGGCTGGCAGCATTTAGCTTCAGGCAAATCTGGCCGTATCGATGCATGCACTAATCTGGGTAGATCATGCACTAGCTGTATCAGGCAATCGCCCTGCACAGGCATAAATCTCGGCAAAGCGCGAGATTATATATGTTTAAGCCGCCACATGCAGCCGCCCCGCTACGGCTATTCGATCACAGACCCGGCCGCCGACGGCAATTTGGCAGCAACCCGGCAATCCATCGCCAACGCAGGCTGTAATATTATTGAACCTAAGGGCTCTAGATAGGCTCAATCAATCACGCTCATTGAGACATCCAAAGTCAAAGTGCCATACTGGCAATGCTAGAATCTGGCCATTATGGGGCACATAACCTCATGCACAACCTGAGAGGATAAAGGGTATGGAAATCAACATCGGAATCGCCGAGCAGGATCGCGCCGCAATCGCTGAAGGCCTTTCTCGCCTTCTGGCAGACACCTACACCCTGTATTTGAAAACACACAACTTCCATTGGAATGTCACCGGCCCGATGTTCAACACCCTGCACCTGATGTTTGAAGGTCAGTACACTGAACTAGCAGTTGCCGTGGACGACATCGCAGAGCGTATTCGTGCCATTGGCTTCCCGGCACCGGGCACCTACGCGGCCTACGCCCGCCTGTCTTCCATAAAAGAAGAGGAAGGCATTCCAAACGCGCAGGAAATGATCAAGCTGTTGGTTCAAGGCCAGGAAGCCGTAACCCGCACTGCACGCGGTATTTTCCCGCTGCTGGAAAAAGTCAACGACGAACCCACTGCAGACCTGCTGACTCAGCGCATGCAAGTCCATGAAAAGACCGCATGGATGCTGCGCAGCCTGCTCGCTGGCGAATAAAGCCGCGCACTGCTTTGCCACAAGGCCCGACATGCTCGGGCCTTGTCATTTCTAGCTGAAAATTTACCCGAGCAACAAAGGTGCCCGCAGCGGCGCCTGCGGCATTGAGTCGCCCCGTCCTTTACTGTTAAATACGCCTCCGTGCTAGCGACTCCTGTTTTTGGCTTTTTTAGCACGCCTGCCTGCTTACGCTATCCACGCCTTTTATATCCACGGCAACGCATAGGCAGTCAGTTTCCTAGCGATTCGTTAAATTAAGTGAGCTCATTGAACATGTTAAAAATTGTCCACCTACTGACGGGTCTAGCGGCCCTGCTTCTATCTTTTGTGCCCAGCCTTACAAATAACGCCCCGGCATTCCTGCAACACGCCGATGCGCTATGCCTTGCTTTGTTTGGCCTCCTCAACCTTACCTTAGCGCCACAATTGCCAATCTGGCACGCCGGACAACGCAGCTATCTGCAAAATCTGGTTTCTGTACTTTTACTCACCGCCACCGTACTCCAGGCCCTGGTGCTACTTGCGCCGCTGCCTGTAATTGCGAACCTGCCGGCCATTCTGATCAGCCTGGCGGTATTGGCTGCTGGCGTGCTCCTGCATTTGTGCATCAACCTGCGTCTGCAATCACGTCGTTCCCACGCTGTACCTACCGACGCTAATCGCGAAAACGGTACGGTCAAGTGGTTCAATACGTCCAAAGGATTTGGCTTTATTTCCCGCGATTCCGGTGATGACATTTTTGTCCACTTCCGGGCAATTCGGGGTGAAGGCCACCGCGTATTGGTCGAAGGTCAGCGCGTTGAGTTTTCGGTCATGCAGCGCGACAAAGGCCTGCAAGCCGAAGATGTAATTGCCGCATCGCCTGCAAGGCGCTAAGCAGTCGCACAAAAGAAAGCCCGCATTTAGCGGGCTTTTTTGTCAGCGCGAATCACTATCAATAGTGCGGAGGCGGCGCATCGTCCTCTGCAATCTCAAACTGTCCGTTTATCTCCTGCTGACGCTTGGCCAGCGCCGCCACCTGCAGCTGCAGCTGCTCGACGTGCCGCTGCTGCTCAACCAACACATCATTAAGCGACTGAATGGTGTCATCCTGAAACGCCAAACGCATCTCCAGTTCTACAACTCGACGTTCCATGTCCATGCTCATACCTCAGCCACGCTGAAACCCGCAAAATTGGCCGAACCGAGACGTTGACGCAAATTGTCAATTTCTGCCTCAGCATAAGCGCGTGCCGGAGCCTTACCCCAGACAGGTGCAGGCCAGGCAATGTCCGAGGTACGGCGCACGACAACATGCATATGCAGTTGGGGCACCATATTGCCCAAGGTCGCGATATTCATTTTATCCGCGACAAATTCCTGCTTTAAAAACGCCGCGAGCTGCGCCGTTTCCTGCCATAACAAAAGCTGTTCAGGTGCATCCAGATCGAACACCTCAGACACCGCCTCACGCCGCGGCACCAAGATAAACCATGGGTAATTGGCATCATTCATTAGTAGCAGACGGCAGAGTGTAAAGTCGCCGATGACCCGCGTATCCATCTGCAGACGTGAATCCAATACGAACATAGATATCCTCATAACTCAGGTGAGACCGTATCCGCTAAGGATACCCCCTTGACGGCCTTGTCACCTATTCCCGTAGGAAAAGCCCACCCCTCCCGCAAAACGCGGCCTAAAGCGCACGCACCAAGACCTCGCACGAGCATTTCCAAACAGGCGTTTGGATGCACCATTTTGTTCCCTTCGGTAATCAATACCGGTTTAAAACAGCACCGGGACAACACCCCGATAAACACTGGGTAAAGCGCGGATACAAAATTGAACCAGCGTCTCAAGCATTGAAATTCCACGAAAAAATGCTTGTGAGGCCCGCAAAGACTAGCTATAACATGGCCCCAGATCACCCAGCCGCCAACAAGAGCGGGGTCGATGATCAAGGAATTTAGCAAAGATTGCGTTTTGAGCACGACTTTTGCTTTGTGCTACGACAAAGCTCGGAATGCGGCGATGCAAGCCAGCAAACCAGGCTTATTAACCAAACAATTACAAGATCCGTTGGCGTTATTCAGGACACAAGTGAAATCTACAAAATTGCGACATGTTCCATCAGTATTTGCGACATCGCTGAGAAGAACTAGCAAGGAGCAGATGGCAACTATCGCCAATATAGGCTGCGTGTTATAAGTTTAGCGCCGACACAAAAAGAAAGAGCCGCCCATACAATAATTAATTGGGCAGCACAACTCTTCTAAAAAAACCAAAGGAGCAGTCACGATGCAAGTGATGAAGTGGAGCGTAATGGCCCTGGCAGTAGCCGCGGGTAGCACTCAAATGGCTTTCGCCTCTAGCCAATCCGAATCTAACGGCTTTCTTGAAGACAGCAGCTTCGATATCTTCAACCGCGTTCTTTACATGAACCGTGATTTCCGTAGTGGAAACCCCGAAAGCCGGAATGCCCAGAGCTATCGTGAAGAAACTGGCTGGGGTCTGCGTACCCTGTTTGAATCGGGCTTCACCCAAGGCACCATCGGTGTTGGCTTCGACGCCTTCACCCTGAGCAGCCTGAAGCTGGACGGCGGCAGCGGTCACGGCGGCAACGGCCTGTTTGACGTTGATAGCGAAGGCGACTTCGAGAAAACTCAGTCCCAAGCTGGTGGCGCGATCAAATTCCGTGTATCCAACACCGGTCTGAAATACGGCGATCAGTTTGTTGGTAGCCCAGTATTCAGCACTGACGACAGCCGTATCCTGCCTGAGTCTGCAACCGGCACTTACTTGGTTAGCAACGAGATCGAAGGCCTGGAACTGAGCGCTGGTCGCTTTACTGCAATCAGCAGCCAGGTTTCTACAGACCGTGATACGTTCGGCCTGAAGTCAGCCAACATCTTCGGCGCCAACTACAGCTTCACTGATAACCTCAGCGCTGGCGTGGCGTACTCCGACGTTGAAGATCACTTCAAGAAAACTTACCTGAACGTCAACTGGAATCTACCGATTGCAGAAGACCAGAGCCTGAACTTTGACCTGAACGGCTACCACACCAAAGGTGATGGCCAGGAACTTTCGGGCGAAGCAGACAACAACATCTGGAGCTTGGCAGGCGCTTATAACATCGGCGCACACACCTTCACTGTTGGCCATCAGCGTTCTACCGGTGATGCTGGCTATGTCTACGGCGTAGACGGTGGCGGCACCATCTTCCTGGCGAACTCGGTTCAATACTCCGACTTCAACGGCAAAGACGAAAACTCTTGGCAGGCCCGTTACGACATCAACATGGCCACTTATGGCGTACCAGGTCTGAGCTTCATGACCCGCTACATCGTCGGTGACAACATTGATGTTGGCACTGGTACTGACGCTCAAGAGCGCGAGATCGATGTTGAAGCCAAATATGTAATTCAAGATGGCGCAGCGAAGGACTTGTCTTTCCGTGTGCGTAGTGCCTTCTACCGCAACAGCAATAGCTATGCCGATGCTAACGGTGGCGATCTAAACGATTTCCGTCTGATCATGGACTATCCGCTGGACGTGCTGTAATCCTCGGTTAGTTTGCAAGTGTTATAAAAACCCGGCTTCGGCCGGGTTTTTTATTACCTTAATTAACCATCGCCTAGCGATATAAACAGCACCATGGTCTCAAATAGGCAATGCATAAGTTCCGGTCACATGCGCCACCAACTCATCCTCATTGCCCGCCGAATACAGGGCAACTTCACATACAGCCTGGCGTCGACTTAAACGCAATATCTTGGCCTGTGCAATTAAGTCAACCGCCTTTGGTTTGACCAGGAAGTTAATATTTAAGTTTGAAGTCACCGCCATCTCTACCCGCCCCAACCGCCCCAACACCACGGCATACATCGCCGCATCAGCCAGTGCCATAATGGTCGGCCCTGAAATGGTGCCGCCGGGGCGCACCAACCTTGCGCAGAAGGGTACACGGGCCAAGACACCTTCTGAATCAAGTCGATCAATGGTCAGCTGCATCTCTTCAGCTTGCGGTAATCCGGACCAGATAAGTGCTTGTACTTGCTCAGCCGTCAGTCCCGACATCCTACTCTCCTCTTATTGTGCGTAGCTGCATCCTATACGTCTCAGTGCAGGCACCGTACAATGCCGGTCAATTTATTGCCCTTGCAACAGACAGAACGGTCAACCATGCGTACTAGTCAGTTCCTGCTCGCCACACAAAAAGAAACGCCATCCGATGCCGTCGTTATCAGCCATCAGCTAATGCTGCGCGCCGGGATGATCCGCAAACTTGCCTCTGGCCTCTACACCTGGCTGCCGATGGGCCTGCGCACCTTGCGCAAGGTTGAACGCGTAGTCCGTGAAGAAATGGACGCCGCGGGCGCACTCGAAGTGCTAATGCCAGGCATCCAGCCCGCAGAACTGTGGCAGGAATCTGGCCGCTGGGAACAATACGGCCCAGAATTGCTGCGCATGAAAGACCGCCATGGTCGTGATTTCTGCGCAGGCCCGACGCACGAAGAAGTCATCACTGATATGGCGCGCAACGAGCTGAACAGCTACAAGCAGCTGCCCATCAATATGTACCAGATCCAGACCAAGTTCCGTGACGAAATTCGTCCACGCTTTGGCCTGATGCGCGGCCGTGAGTTCATTATGAAGGATGCCTACTCCTTCCATGCGAGCCCGGAGTCGCTGCAAGAAACCTATGACCGCATGCACCAGGCGTACTGCAACGTGTTCAGCCGCCTGGGTCTTGATTTCCGCCCAGTTCAAGCTGACACCGGCTCGATTGGCGGCACCGGCTCCCACGAGTTCCATGTGCTGGCCGAATCCGGCGAAGATGATATCGCCTTCAGCGACTCATCTGATTACGCCGCCAATATCGAAAAAGCCGAAGCGGTACCGCGTGAAACCGAGCGTGGCGCTGCACGTGAAGAACTGCGGTTGGTGGATACGCCAAACACCAAAACCATCAATGACTTGATCACCGGCTTTGCGCTACCTATCGAAAAAACCATCAAGACCCTAATCGCCCACGGCAGCGAAGAAGGCAGCCTGGTCGCCCTGGTTATCCGAGGCGACCACGAACTGAACGAGATCAAGGCAGCCAATCTTGAACAGGTCGCCAACCCACTGGTTTTTGCCACAGAAGATGAAATTCGCAATGTGGTGGGTGCCGGCCCAGGCTCGCTCGGCCCTTTGAATATGCCTGTTACCTGCATCATTGACCGCTCTGTAGCGATGATGAGCGACTTTGCCGCAGGCGCCAACATCGAAGAAAAACACTACTTCGGGGTTAACTGGGAGCGCGATTTACCACTGCCAGCAGTGGCTGACCTACGCAATGTTGTCGAAGGTGACCCAAGCCCAGATGGCAATGGCACGCTGGTAATCAAGCGCGGCATCGAAGTCGGCCATATCTTCCAGCTGGGCACCAAATACAGCGAAGCTATGAACTGCCAGGTGCTTGGCGAAAACGGCAAGCCGGTCACGCTAAGCATGGGTTGCTACGGCATTGGTGTATCGCGGGTTGTCGCAGCAGCCATCGAGCAGAACTCGGACGAGCGCGGGATTATCTGGAATGATGCCTTGGCGCCATTCCAGATCGCGCTGGTGCCACTGCGCTACGAAACCGACGTTGTCCGCGAAGCAACAGACAAGCTCTACGCAGAATTAACCACTGCCGGTTATGAAGTATTGCTTGATGACCGTGACAAAAAGACCAGTCCGGGCATCAAATTCGCCGACATGGAACTGATAGGCATCCCGCACCGCATCGTGGTCAGTGACCGCGGCCTTGCCGAAGGCAATCTGGAATACAAGAGCCGAGTGGAAACTGAAGCTCAAGCCGTTCCAGCAGCTGACATCCTGTCTTTTATCAAAACACGTATCAGCCGCTGATTTCAGCCTTTAGCAAGAGTCATCATGTTCAATAGAAACACCTTACGCCTTGGCGGCGCCGCAATTTGCGGCGCCGTTTTTCTGAGCGGCTGCGCAAACCAACTTCCTCAACGCAGCGAACACGAGGAACGCATTGAGCGCAAATTGCTTGATCACAGCCTGCAGATAGATGCCGGTCAACCCGGCGTCCTTGAACTGCCGCAGCGTCGTGTTCGGGTTAATGAGCAAAAGACCTTTGAAGTTACCGCTTTCGAGGTTACGCGCAAATATGACCGCTACACGCCGTACCAGCCATGGCGTGAGCTATACGAAGTGCCGCTAGGTGCGGTAGCTGTGGTCGCAGGTGTGGGGGCAAACATATTGAACGTGGTGCTGCTGGGCAGCTTGCCGGACACCGCGACCAAAGGCTGGATCAGCTATGGTTTTGCCGGGTTGAATCCCTTTATGAACGTGCAATCCAACGGCCGATCGCAGCAGAACCTGGCCAGCATTGACGAACAACGTCAGGATGCGCGCATGGAGTACTCAAGCCTGCCTTGGGCGGAACGGCCGGTCATCGTCAAGGCGGGTGATCAGCAACATGAATTGTCCACCGACCGCAGCGGCGTGTTGCGCATCAACTTGCTCGACAGCCCCTTTGCCGAGCAAGACATTAGCCGTGTGAGCTCATTGCACATCAGTGTGGAGGACCCGGAAAACGAGGTTCGGGCGGATGCTAGCCTACTGGTCAGCCGCACCCTGCGCGGCAAGCTCAACGAAGCCCATGGCCTGATCTACGATGACCTTGAGGGCGATGACACCAACCAGTGGGTGCATCGCGTCAAGCGTCTTTCCGAGTTAGGCCTAGAGGAAGAAGCAAGCGAACTCGAACAAAGCCTGATTGAGCTGACGCGCAATGATCCAGAGCTGCAAGAAGCCTTTCTACACTCACTGACCAAAGATGCTGGCCGCTTGGTCGCCGACCCCGGCAACCGCTGAACACCGCCTGTAATCGAGACTGCTCTGGGTTATCAGAGCAGGCTACAGGTTTATTTAGGGCGACTCAGCGAATGATAAAACCGGCAATACCTTGAATCCCTTGCTCGGTCAGTTCAACAGCCTCGACCTTGGCACTTTTTGGTCCACGAGCCAGCCATTTTCGCATCACTTCAATGGCCTGACGATTCCCTTCACACATCACCTCAACCCGGCCGTCCGGCAGGTTTCTCACCCAACCATCAATCCCCAACTGCTCCGCCTGCTCTGCGGTGGACTGTCGAAAGCTGACACCCTGCACGCGCCCACTGATGTACCCGTGCAGGCTGACTACTGCTTCATGCTCACTGTTCATTGACCTCTAGCCCTCTGCCTTAAGCGCTGCAAGTTTGGCCTGAATGCCTGCGGCGGTTTGCTCACCCAGCAAGCGCTCGCGCACACGCCCGGTGTTATCAATAATGTAAGTCACTGGCAGCGCTTCACTGCGCGGTAATTTAAACCGCTCGGCGGGGTCGCTGGCCAACACCGTGAAGCGGATACCCAACGCCTCACTGACTCGTTTAAGCTCGGCGCCCTGGACGTTATCAAAGTTCACCCCAAGAACACTGACACCTTGACCGGCCAGCTGTTTATCCAGCGCATTTAGCTGTGGAATCTCAGTTCGGCACGGGCCACACCACTCGGCCCAATAATTGATAACTAACCACTGGCCTTCGATCCGTTCAGACGGTACCTTGCGTCCATACTGGTCAACACCAGCCGCGTCGGAGCATGCTGTAAGGACGAGCACAGCAAATGCGCCTATAACTATACGAATGACCCACTGGAGTTGTGCGCCCATGTATTCGATCCTCTTGCTGGCAGGGTTGAGATGACACTTGATGCCTTGCGCCTGGAAGTGCCTGACATCATTGATGACCCGTCTGCATCACAGTCTGAGTTAGTTGAGCTGTTCAGCAAAGCCCGCAGCGAGCCTTTAGCGACTGCATTACAGCAAGTCGTCAGCCTGTTGTTTCGGCTTAACCGCAGCCCTAAGACCTTACTCGAAAGACAACGTGCGCTGCAAAACTTCAGCGATGAATATCGTTACTACTCGCTTGCCCAGCAAAGCCATGAACCGCCTCCGGCGCTATACATTCACCTGTGCAGCGAGCTGGCGATTGGCTTTAAACGCCTATTACTGCAGATCCTCCAGGGTCGTAACCCATCGCCCCCACATCTGGCGTGGTGCCTGTATATGGCGCAGCACTTTCTGGCGCAGACCCAGCTACGCCATTATCAGGTCTATCAAGAGCCTCCGCCGAGCCTGTGGCGTGACAGCCACCTGCTGTACTGGATTGGCGAGCACCAGAAGTGCCTGGACGAGCCCGTGGCCGCGGCATTCAAACCTGCAACAGCGCCGACCCTGCGCGGTGTATACCAGCAGATGCTGATCATGGCCCTGAGCAACCCATTTCATCTACACGAAGGTGAATGCCTGCTGTTATTCAGCGCGCTTGCACCGCTCAGCGGCTTAGCCCGGCTTTTGCCGTGGGAAGAGGATGATGACAGCGAAGGGCCAATCGTCGATCTCAGTGAATCGCAACCCTGCTTGAGTTTTGCCCAATCAGTCAAAGGCGATCCCCAGTACTTACGTCGTTTTGAACTCGGCCCCTTATTGGTTGCACTGCATGATCCAGCCCCCCTGCAAACGATTGCCGAAGGCAAAGTGCTCAATCATGTTCAGCAGCACTGGATGGGGCGACAACAGCGCCGCCACGAGCGACTGGAAATGCCATCGACCTGTGATTTAGTGGTCGGACTGAATGCAGTGCACAGCCAGCTCCTGGGTCAGCGCCCTACCCGCACCGAATCGCAAATTATGGACGCCAGCGCAGGCGGTGCACGCTTACTCTGTGATTCAGACCGTTCCAAAGCATTGTTGGTCGGTCAGTTGGTGCTGATCATCAACAGCAGTGAAACGCCAACGCTGGCATTGATACGCTGGCGCCACTTGAGCATTGCGGGGTTACATATTGGCCTGCGCTACCTGAAAGGCTTGCCACGCCCAGTCTGGTTGCGCCGGGCACCTGTTGCACAAACCCATCCTGGCATACTGCAAAGCACACCTGCGCCCGGCAGTGGTTGGCATCATGGGGTGTGGCTACCCATTGGCCAATTTGTGGAGGGTGAGAGTTTGTGGCTGCAACTAGCCAACGCCAACAGCCAAAAAATCCTACCGCTACCGGCTTCCAATCTCAGCACGCCCATTGTCAGTCGTCACCCAATGGGTCTGGGCTAATGAGGCTTTTGCCAATAGCAAAATCTGCGAGACTGATCACGCGACACAAGGGTTGAGCGCACAGTTTGAAGGGCGCGACGAGGTTTATACTTGCGCGGACTGGTTCTCAGCCTGGATGCCCAAATGCCTCAGCCACATGACACCTTAATCGGCCCCGTTCCCTCAAGAATCGTCAAAAGCGCACGCCAACAGGTGACCGCTTTTGAAGGGCGTGTCGCTGAGTACAATGTGGCCGTATGGCTTCAGGTGCCAGGGCTGGCCAATTTGCCTGTTTCGCTGTTTGTGACCTTCACCGACGCCGGCAAACGGCGCGAAGTCGCAGTCGATCATGGTCAGGTCAATAGCCACAACAAGATCATGTTATCGGGCGTTGCGCGCGTGCCATTCAAGCAGCAAATTGAAGACATGCAACTACAACTGCGTACCGCCGTGAGCTTTCATGCAATAACGGTTGAAGAGATGTTTGTCCAAGCCGCCGAACTCGAACAGAGTGCACAGCAAGCACTGGCCTAACACTTAAAGCGCCGACAATGCTCTAACCTATGCACTTGCAAGGCTTAGGCTCAGCATCCAGCAACACCGGCGCAACCTCCCCTGTAGACTGTTGGGTACCCGCGACCAACGATTCAGGCCACCGCGCAAAGCGCAGCCCCGTCAGCCGATTAAGTCGCTCAAGCGCCTCATCTGAGCCCTGTTCACACAGCGCTACGACCTTACCCTGTTTATGACTCATAACCGCATTACGCTCCATCACTCGCTATTCTCATGGCAGTTTGAGTGTTCTGTGCTGCGCTCAGTTCAATAGAGCTGTGAAGGCCTGTGCCAGAAGCATGCCAGACCAAGAGCCCCCCGCGATTAACGGTGAGCAGCAGCAAATGCCACTCAGACTAAGCGGCAGTTCGCCGTAAACTGACATTATTTGTCAGTTGGCGGCTGCAGCCACTGCGCCAAACTGCCATGAAACAAATCAGCTTGCTGCTCATGAAAGCGTTGCAGAACCTGACGAAAAGCGGGATACCAGGGTTCATCCATCGTTTCAGGCAATTGCTCCAACTGAGGCATCGGCCACGGACTTTGGCTGATCAAGCGCTGCAGGGCAAAGCTATTCAAATCGCGGCTCACGACCCAAGCACCGGCGCCACTGGAGGTCACCAGTCGCTGGCTTTCAAGATAGCCGAGTACCTCTTCCCATTCATGCTCCGGCAACTGCCACCCCTTGCGCCGCACATCGCGATAACGGACCTTCAGCCCCGACTGCTGGCGCTCATAGAACACGCGCAAAACAGCCATCACCAGCAATATTCGCGGAATATCCAAACGCCGCCACTGATAAGAGGAAGACAAATTACACACCAATTCGGCGCCAAACAGCACAATCAACCAGGACAGGTAAATCCACAGCAAGAACAACGGCACCGTGGCAAAGGCCCCATAGATCAGCTGGTAACCGGGGAAAAAACGCACATAGAGGCCGAATATATTTTTGGCCACCTCAAATAAAACCGCCGTAAACAAGCCACCGAGCAGCGCATGCTTAAAGGGTACCCGGGCATTGGGGACCGTTGCGTAGAGCAAGGTAAAAGCCGCCACACTGAAAAACAGCGGCATAAAGCGCAGTAATGTTTTTGCCCCAATAAGTGCATCAGGGCCGGACATCAGTGACAAAGAGGCAATATAGGTGCTGATAGCAAAACCTGCCCCCAGCAGGATCGGCCCAAGGCTGAGAATCGCCCAATACAGCAGAAAGCTTGATACGCCTCGCCGCGCCTGACGCACCCGCCAGATGGTGTTAAAGGTTTTCTCGATGGTCACCAGCATTAAAAATGCGGTTACCGCCAAGATAATCACCCCAATCCAGGTTAACTGTCGCGCTTGAACAGTGAAGTTGCGCAAATATTCCTGAACCGTCTCACCCGCTGAAGGCACAAAATTGCGAAATACAAAGTGCTGAATCTGCTCATCAGTGCCCTGAAAGGCAGGAATCGCCGAGAGCATGGTGAAGGTCACTGTCATCATCGGCACCACAGCAAACAGCGTGGTGTACGTCAGCGCAGCCGCATTGTTGATGCCTTGATCAGCAAAGAACCGCTGAAACAGAAAGCGCCAAAACTCGAACCATTCTCTTAACCGTTGAAGCATGCCTTCTCCTTAGCTGAAGCGGTAACGCTACGCCATTTTCCTTATATGCGACCAAGATGTGCCCCTAATTGACAACTGAAAGCAAGGCTTTACTGCACACGGCGTTACGCACATCGTCGCTCGACACGGTTAGAATAGTCGCCACCTGACGCAAGATGCGAACCGCACATGACTGATTTAACGCTCTACCACAATCCGCGCTGTTCAAAATCCCGTGCTGCGTTGCAGCTGTTAGAAGACCGAGGTCTGGCACCAGAGATTGTGCGCTACCTCGATACACCGCCCACCGCAGAGCAACTCAGCGAGGTGCTAAGCAAACTCGGCATGCCTGCACGGGCACTGTTACGGACCGGCGAAGACGACTACAAAACACTGAATCTGAGCGAACCAGGGCTAAGCGAAACGCAGCTTATTGCGGCAATGGTTGCCCAACCGAAACTGATTGAACGGCCTATTTTGATCGCGGGCAACCGCGCCATAGTAGGACGCCCGCCTGAGCGCGTTCTGGAGATTCTGCCGTGAGTTCAGCCTACATCCTAGTGCTGTATTACAGCCGCCACGGTGCGACCTCGGAAATGGCCAAGCAAATTGCCCGCGGCATCGAGAGTGTCGGCTTAGAGGCGCGCTTGCGCACCGTACCGAGCGTTTCAGCTGACTGCGAAGCCACTGCCCCAGAGATTCCGGAACAAGGTGCACTGTACGCAACCTTGGATGACTTGAAGAACTGCAGTGCGTTAGCGCTTGGCAGCCCGACCCGCTTCGGCAATATGGCTGCGGCTTTGAAATACTTTCTTGATGGCACCAGCAACCTCTGGCTGACCGGCGCACTAGTCGGCAAACCTGCTGGCGTATTCACCTCGACCGCCAGCCTGCACGGCGGCCAGGAAACCACCCTGCTGTCGATGATAATGCCGCTGCTGCACCACGGCATGTTGATTACCGGCCTGCCCTACAGCGAGTCAGCACTGCTGGAAACCCGTGGCGGCGGCACGCCGTATGGCCCTAGTCACCACGCAGGAGCGGACGGCAAGCGCACGCTGGATGAACACGAAAAGACCTTGTGCAAAGCACTTGGCCAACGCTTGGCTGAAACCGCACAGAAACTGGAGAAGCCACGTGGCTAAAGAAAAGAAGCCATTGCCAGAGCTGCAGTGGTTAGAACCCCGCGTCAAACTCAGCCGCGCGTTAAGCCTGTTTAACTATATCGCCCTACTGGTGCTGATTACCGTATGGAATCTAGGGTTTGCCGACCTGCATGGCGCCCGTAACTGGGTTGTATTGACCATTCAGCTTGTACCGCTGCTGTTGCTTGCTCCGGGTATGGCACTTGGCAACGCCCGCGCCCACGCTTGGCTGTGCTTTGTTATCAACCTGTATTTTATTCAAGGCATTCTCGCCGCCATCGACCCGGCAAGGGCGGTCTACGGCGCACTAGAAACCATTATCAGCTTTGCCCTGTTCTGCAGCGCTCTGCTCTACACCCGCTGGCGCTTCCAGTACGACCGCAAACTGGCAGGCGAGCAATAACTATAAGCGTTGTCCCCTAAGGAAATAGCAAGTGGCATGGGCGTCGTAGGGTGCGACAACGCGAAGCTTGTCCACCATGGATCAAGCAGCAAAATGCTCAATCATGCGCAATTGATTTGCGCTATTTGCAACGAACGATGGTGGATGAAAAAGGCGTCATCCACCCTACCCCTTAAGCGCTCAAACAGGCACCACACCTTTAAGTGCCTGCAGTCGCTGAACTATGTTGAGCGCTTAATCTTGAGTTCCGCTTTTACAACCCAAACCCAAAATCTGATTTTGAAGCGCAACGAGTGACGGTCAGACAAGGCGAAGGACTGCCTGAAACGCGGAGCTTACTCTTGTAAGTGAGCATTTTCAGGTGGTCCTTCAACGCAGTATCACCGAGCGCAGTCGCTTCAAGCCTCGTTGTGCTCTTGATCCTTTCGCTCTTAAAACCCAAACCTAAAATCTGATTTTGAAGCGCAACGAGCGAAGGTCAGACAAGGCGAAGGACTGCCTGAAACGCGGAGCTTACTCTTGTAAGTGAGTATTTTCAGGTGGTCCTTCAACGCAGTATCACCGAGCGCAGTCGCTTCAAGCCGCGTTGTGCTCTTGATCCTTTCCCTCTTAAAACCCAAACCTAAAATCTGATTTTGAAGCGCAACGAGCGAAGGTCAGACAAGGCGAAGGACTGCCTGAAACGCGGAGCTTACTCTTGTAAGTGAGCATTTTCAGGTAGTCCTTCAACGCAGTATCACCGAGCGCAGTCGCTTCAAGCCGCATTGTGCTCTTGCCTCTGATAGGTGCTCTTAAAACCAAACCCAAAATCTGATTTTGAAGCGCAACGAGCGTGGGTCAGACAAGGCGAAGGACTGCCTGAAACGCGGAGCTTACTCTTGTAAGTGAGCATTTTCAGGTGGTCCTTCAACGCAGTATCACCGAGCGCAGTCGCTTCAAGCCGCATTGTGCTCTTGCCTCTGATAGGTGCTCTTAAAACCAAACCCAAAATCTGATTTTGAAGCGCAACGAGCGTGGGTCAGACAAGGCGAAGGACTGCCTGAAACGCGGAGCTTACTCTTGTAAGTGAGCATTTTCAGGTGGTCCTTCAACGCAGTATCACCGAGCGCAGTCGCTTCAAAACAGATTTTTACCAGCCGAGTGTTTCTTTGAGAAAGGGAATGGTTAGCTTGCGCTGGGCTTGCAGCGACGCTTGATCCAACTGCTCCAGCAAATCAAACAGCGCATTCATGCTCCGCTCGCCACGAGTCAGAATAAACCGCCCGACTTCTTCACTCATGTGCAAGCCACGGCGCGACGCACGCAGTTGCAAGGCTCGCAGTTTGTCCTCATCGGATAAGCCCTGTAGCTGAAATACCAGCGCCAGGGTCAGGCGTGATTTCAAATCAGGCAATTTGATTTTCAATTCACGGGGCGAGGTATTGGCCGACAGCAACAATTTACGCCCGCTGTCGCGCAGCCGATTGAACAAATGAAATAGCGCCTCTTCCCAAATGGGCTGGCCGGCAACCGCCTCCAAATCATCAAGGCACACCAGTTCACAGCGTTCTAGGTTGTCGAGCAACGCAATACCGTGAATAGCAACATCGGCCAACGGCAAATACACTGCCAGTTCATCACGCTGTTCAAACTTGAGGCAAGCCGCTTGCATCAAGTGGCTGCGCCCAACGCCGTGGGCGCCCCACAGGTATATCAAACTCTCAGTCCAGCCAGCATCGGCTTCACATAAGCGCTCGACATAGCCCAGCGCCGCAGCATTGGCTCCGGGGTAGAAATTGGCAAATGTGGCGTCATCACGCAGACGCACACCTAAGGGCAGCTGGATCGGTTTCATACTGGCTTTTGCGGCTCTTCTAAAGCGCGAACTGGAGATTCTCCATAAAGTGATGAAAGTTTATAGAAATCATGAGCATGACGCAGCAAAACCATGATCACAGCGGCAACCGGCAAAGCCAGAAGAATGCCCGAAAAACCAAATAGCTGGCCGCCGGCCATGATTGCAAAGATCACCGCGACGGGATGCAAGCCGATACGATCACCGACCAGCCATGGGGTTAACAGCATGCCTTCAAGCATTTGCCCGACAATAAACACGGCGGCAATCGCCATCAGCGGATAGGGCTCAAGACCAAACTGGAACAAGCCGGCGATCAATGCTGAAGAAATACCAACGAAGACACCGAGGTAAGGAACGATACTGGCCAAACCGGCAAATACGCCGATCAACAGGCCCAGTTCCAGCCCGATCACCATCAAGCCAGTGGCGTACATGACTCCCAGCGCCAGCATTACCAAAAGTTGCCCACGCATAAAGGCGCCAATCACCTCATGACATTCCGCCATTAGTTCGACGATGGTCGTCTCTTTATCACGGGGCAGCATTGACCGAACTTTCGCCACCATCAAGTCCCAGTCGCGCATCAGATAGAAGCTGACCACCGGGATCAACAACAGATTCGCCACTAGGCCCACCAATGCCATGCCCGATGCAGTGACTTTCTTAAGCACCATGCTGGCGATGTCAGTGGTTTTGCCCAAGTTGTCCGAAAGTGCTCCTTTGAGCTGGTCAAGGCGCCAGAAATTGTCATTGAGACCAAACTTGGCCTGCACCCAAGGCAAGGCAACGTGCTGGGTCCAGTCGATCATTTGCGGGGCCAGTTCGTACAAACGCACCAACTGTTTGCCGAGTAGAGGCACCAATACCACCAGCAAGATGGTCAAGACCAGGCTGAAAATAGCGAAGACAATGATCACGCCCCATGTGCGTGAGATCTTCAGGCGCTCAAGGCGGTCCACCAGTGGATCGCCCATATAGGCCAACACGATTGCAATGATAAACGGAGACAGCATCGGCCCAAGCAGATACAGCAGCCACGCCAGCAGTGCAAAGCCGACGATCCAATACCAGCGCGGCAGAGCCTTCATCCTAAATCCTCAGTTAATCTTCAATAGGTGCTGTCATAAAACAACCGCTGAAACTGTCAGCGGTTGTTAGGACAATCAATTACAGCAATGCTTACCAACGAAAACGCAATACGTTTGCTTTAGGCACATTGCTTTGTGGCGCCGGGGCTGGCGCCACTGGGTTATTAGCCGCAGCGTCAGGTGTGCTGCCCTCTGCAGCAGTCGGTGTCTGACCATCGGTCACCGGCGTATTCGGGCTGTTTTGAGTTGCGGGTTCAGGGTCTGGGGTGGCGGGTACTTCTTGCAACTGCGCCAAGGCCAACTGCGAACGCAGTTGTTCGGCGTTAGCGTTAACCTTGAATACCAAGCGACCGTTGTCGACTTTGCTGAAGCTGGAGTCAAACGGCTCAAGCATCCGCTGGATTTCAGCATACCGGGCCAGGCTCGCCCCTTCGATTTCAAGGGTCAGGTCTGTCGAAGAACCTGCCGCCGCAACAAAGCGCTTTGCCAGTAACTCACTCACCGCCTTCATCACCGAATCCGCGACGGCTGCTTGGTCAGCCCCTTGCGCACTGCCTTTGAAGTCGTCGTCACCCACCCAAAGACGCCAATCTGCACTCCATTGGCCGTCCGCTTCATGCGCCTGCACAGCCAGGAGTGCATCTGCTGCATAACGCTCAGAGGCCGTGCGTAATTCATCTGGCGACGTGGCATTCAGGTTTTCGGCCGTCCCGACCAATTGCTCACTGAGATCAGCCAAAGGCAATCGCAGCGGCAGGCCACGATGCTGCGCGGCACGATTCAGTGGCTCAGCGCTGGCAAGGCCATCGCCGACCAAGCTGGTGCCATTTACGTCGTCATTCAGCCACCACGTCATGACGGCCGGACGATTAGCGCTCCAAATCGGCAACCCTGCTTGGCGCAACGCCCGATCGACACTGCTCGGATCGAAACTGACCACGATGCTGTCGCTCTCAAAACCATACTGAGTAACAATTTGTTGCGGATCTTTGTAAATCTCGGCCAAATCCGGATTTTTAGAGCCATCGGCCTTGCCGGTCAGGCGTAAAACCAAGGTATCCAGCGCACGACCCAATTCAGTATTTCGCTGATCAGGCTGCTGACTAGCCCCTGCTTCACGTACTTCATAGAGGTCAGAAACCGTGGCTGCCAAGCTCGGCAAGCTATATAGCAGGGGTAATGACAGGGCGAGCATACGAGCGATCAGGCGCATTAATTAGGTTCTCGACGGGCTGGGAGCGGTTAAAACGCTTCATTAAACAGGCTATACCTTAAACAGCCGCCAGTCGCCCGGCAACCATAGCGCTTCGTGGGTGGTCGCTGCTTAGCAAGCCTGATAAAATCGCGCGCCTCGCAGCCCGGCCCATGCAATGCCGGTACACATCCGAATTTTCCTTAAAGGCCTGTATCTATGAGCAAGCAACCCTCCATCAGCTACAAGGACGCAGGTGTAGACATCGACGCAGGCGAAGCCCTGGTTGAACGCATCAAAGGTGTCGCCAAGCGCACCGCTCGTCCGGAAGTCATGGGTGGCTTGGGCGGCTTTGGCGCGCTTTGCGAAATACCTGCGGGCTACAAGCAACCTGTGCTGGTTTCGGGCACCGATGGCGTCGGCACCAAACTGCGTCTGGCCCTTAACCTGAACAAGCATGACAGCATTGGCCAAGACCTGGTTGCCATGTGCGTAAACGACCTGATCGTGTGCGGTGCAGAACCGCTGTTTTTCCTTGATTACTATGCCACCGGCAAGCTCAACGTCGATGTCGCCACTCAAGTGGTTACCGGCATCGGCGCAGGCTGTGAATTGGCCGGTTGCTCACTGGTTGGCGGTGAAACCGCTGAAATGCCAGGCATGTACGAAGGCGAAGACTATGACCTGGCCGGTTTCTGCGTAGGTGTGGTGGAGAAAGCTGAAATCATCGACGGCAGCAAAGTCTGCGCCGGTGATGCGCTCATCGCCCTGCCGTCTTCTGGTCCTCATTCGAACGGCTACTCACTGATTCGCAAGATCATCGAAGTATCGGGCGCAGACATCGAAAACACCCAACTTGATGGCAAGGCGCTTACCGACCTACTGATGGCACCGACGCGCATCTACGTGAAGCCGTTGCTCAAGCTGATCAAAGACACCGGCGCGGTTAAGGCCATGGCGCACATCACCGGCGGTGGCCTGCTCGACAACATTCCTCGCGTTCTGCCAAAAGGCGCTCAGGCCATTGTTGATGTTGCCAGTTGGCAGCGCCCGGCCGTGTTCGACTGGCTGCAAGCTCAGGGCAATGTTGAAGAAACCGAGATGCACCGGGTGCTCAACTGCGGTGTTGGCATGGTTATCTGTGTCGCTCAGGATCAGGTTGAAGCAACCCTCAATAACCTGAAAGCGTCGGGCGAACAGCCTTGGGTGATCGGTCAGATCGCGGATGCTGCAGAGAACGCAGAGCCTGTTGTTCTCAACAACCTGAAAAGCCATTAATGGCGACGCCTTGCAATGTAGTTGTGTTGCTCTCAGGTTCTGGGAGCAACTTGCAAGCACTGATCGACAGCCTCGACTCAACCAGTTCAGCGCGCATTTGTGCGGTGGTTTCAAATCGCGCAGACGCCTACGGGCTTGAGCGCGCCAAAGCCGCTGGGATTGCCACCGATGTGCTTGACCATCGCCAGTACGACAGCCGTGAGTTGTTTGATGCAGCGTTAATCGAATGCATCGACGCCCATGCGCCTGACTTGGTGGTACTGGCAGGTTTTATGCGCATTCTCAGCGCCGACTTTGTGCGGCACTATGCAGGACGCCTGCTCAATATTCACCCGTCTCTGCTGCCGAAATACAAAGGTCTGCACACGCACCAACGGGCGTTGGACGCCAAAGACATGGAGCACGGCTGTAGCGTGCACTTCGTGACGGAGGAACTCGACGGCGGACCACTGGTCGTACAAGCAGTAGTGCCAGTGAATGCAGATGACTCAGCGGCAAGTCTGGCTGAGCGGGTTCACCGCCTGGAACACCAGATCTATCCACTGGCAGTTCGCTGGTTTGCCGATCAACGCTTGCACCTTGGCTCGCAAGGCGCAATGCTTGATGGCAAGCCACTCGCGAGTACTGGCTATATTTTCCGAACTTAGGAGAGAACATGCGTCGCGCCTTACTGTTCGCACTTGCGCTGATTAGCGCTCCCGTCTTTGCAGACGAGATCAAACCCTTTACTGCAAGCTACACCGCAGACTGGAAACAGCTCCCGGTAAGCGGCTCTGCAGAACGCAACCTTACTGATTTGGGTGATGGGCGCTGGGAGTTGAATTTCGAAGCGTCAATGCTGGTCGCCAGCCTCACCGAAACCAGCACCTTTCGCATTGAAGACAATGCCTTTATGCCCCTGAGCTACAAATACGAGCGTGGCGGCTTGGGCAAAGGCAAATCAGTTGAACAAGACTTTGACTGGTCGGCCAAGCAGGTTATTGGTGATGACCGCGGAACCGCGGTGCGCATACCACTGAATCGCGGCCTGCTGGATAAATCCACTTACCAAATGGTGTTGCAGCATGACGTAGCCGCTGGCAAGAAAAGCATGAGCTACCAAGTGGTCGACGGTGACGACATTGAAACCTACGACTTCCGTGTCCTGGGTGAAGAAGCCGTAACCACCAAGGTCGGCAAGATAGATGCAATCAAAGTAGAGCGGGTGCGTGATCCCACCCAAAGCAAACGTAAAACCACCCTGTGGTTTGCCAAAGACTGGGACTATTTGCTGGTTGCTCTGAACCAGATAGAGAAAGACGGCAAGGAATACCAGATCATGCTTGAAGAAGGCACTGTAAGCGGTAAACCCGTTAAAGGTCGCTAATAGTTGAGACCAAAAAAACCGAGCATTGCTCGGTTTTTTTAGGCCTATCGAATTTAGCCTTTAAGCATGGCCGCTGGTGCTGCCTGCTCGACACTTAATGGATTCAACAGGGTGAACGGAACAGGCTGCATGCGCGTCATCATCGACCTGACCAACGCCAAAAACACGCCCAGCATCAAACCCAGCACCAAGCCTAAAACAACTATTAACAGCTTCTTCGGCTTGATCGGTGATAGCGGGCTAACTGCTGGCTGATCGACATCGACCAGATCTTGCAGCAATAGCTCAGGCTTTAACGACTTCAAATAGGATGACTCTTCTTCCCAATTGGCCAGTTTTGCCAAAAACAGGTCATCGTTGTCGCGTTTTCGCAGCGCTTCGACTTCACGATTACTGCGCAACATACGAAGTTGCTTTTCGATATCGCCTACGTGGGCATCGGTAAAGTCGTCAGAAGTACGCGCCCTCAAAGCCCGACGTTCGGCACTTAAGGCTTCAGTCCCCATAAAATAAAGCGGGATCTGTTGATTGGTGACTTCGGTGCGAATTAGATTACTAGAGTTTTGCTGGCCACTGTCGCGCATCGAAGAAGGCGTTGCCGGTTTCTTGATCCCCAGTTGCTCGGCAATCATGATGGCCTCTGTCAGCTGAGCGATACGGTTCTTGCGGCGTAATGTTAGCTGCTGACGCAAGCTGGAAAGCTCATCGATAAGATCTGCACGCTTAACGCTGTCCGTCTCAAGAAGCTTGGCTATTTTCGATTGCTTATCGGCTTCATAACCAATACGCGCCGCTGCAATCTGGCTTTGCAGCTTCTGTAACCGGTTTGACACCAGCGTATTAACCTCAGCGGCAATCCGTGTGCGCTCTTGATCGACGGCGTAGCTGATCAAGCCATTGACCACAGCCGGGCCATCAACGCCTGCAGGATAGACAAAGCTCAAGCCGACATAGTTGGACAAGGAATCTGCTTTCTTGGCATCGGGTTTAATCAGGGTAAAAGCCTTTTCATTCAGACGGGCAAAGGCTTGTTCAATATCCACGTTCGGCTGCTCTAGTGCTTGAAAAAGCTCGGGACGCTCTTGGAAAAAAGCGTAGCGCGTTGAGTAAGACTCAAGTGAGATACCGATACGCTTAAGCACCTGATCTCTATCAACCTTATAAACCCCAGTTAGGTTGAGCTGGTCAAAGCTTTTCAGCGATGCAGGCCTGAGCACGCTTTGCGCCTGATAGTAAGGCGTGGCCAGCATTGCATAGGCGCCAGCAGCAATTCCAATCAGCAGTATCACGGCAGCGATAAGCCAACGCTGCAGCCACAGGCTATGTATCAGGGCAATTAGATCGATTTCATCGTTGTTTTTAGATTCTGGATTATGACTCAGACTGGCGTTCATTATGCATCCATACAATTGGTTAGAATTCCCTCTCCAAAACCTATCTAACACGTCTAGAATGGGCCTCATACCTAGCAAAAGACGGGCGCACCGGAAGGGGGCGCGAAGATAGCACTTGGCCATCATCCGTCCAAGCAATTATTTCTTTTTAGTTACATTGATCTGCGAGGGCATCTGATGGGCGAACCAATAGATCGTTGCGTATTACAGCAGACGCCTTATCAACCCTTAGCCTGTGATCTTTACGACGCCTTGGAAGTCGCCTGCTTGCACCGTTATCAATTGGTCATTGAACTGATTGATGGCGCAACACTCGAGGCACAAGCGCTGACGACTGAAACCACCGCAGACAAGCAAGAGTTTCTAGTCGTAAGAACTGCTAATGAGAAAATGCGCCTGCGTCTCGACCAGTTGCAGGCAATTACCGCTGTTACGTCGGGCGCGAGCTTTAAACGCCTCGAACTCAATAGCCCAAAAACAGCGCCCTAGCCTCGCGACCATCAGCCAGATGTGGGCTGTCATCAAGGTCACAAACAAGCGCCCGCTGCCCAGTCCTGCAAACGCACTACGCACGGATTTACAGCCATTAAAAAGCCGGGAATAAACCCGGCTTTTGATTACTCACAAAACTGAATCACCACATCAAATCATCTGGTACTTGATAGGCCGCATAAGGGTCATCAGCATCTGGCGCTTCGGTTGGCGTGTTTAGCAGCAGCACACGTCGCGGATCGCGTTCTTGAATCTTCAGCGCGGCCTCACGAGGAATCACTTCATAACCACCGCCGTGACGCACAATTGCCAGCGAACCACTGCTTAGCTTGTTCCGCATCAAGTCATTTACAGGCAGGCGCTTAACCTTCTTGTCATCAACAAAGTTGTAGTAATCCTCGGTCGTCATCTTCGGCAGACGCGAGGCCTCGATCAGCTGTTTGACCTGAGCAGTTTTGGCTTTTTGCTCAGCCTTTTCTTGCTGCTGACGGTTCAGCTCTTGGTCACGCGCGACTTTCTCTGCCTTCGCCTGCTGAGCAGCCTGCTGTTGCGAGTTGTCTTTCTCAACCTGGCCTTTATGCTCCAGACGCTGCTGCTTTTGCTTTTGCTTACCAGCCTGCTTGGCCTGCTTCTCGTTAACCAACCCTGCCTTCAGTAGTTGATCGCGTAGTGATAAAGCCATTACTTACCTCAGTGTTCAACGACAGCAACCTCGATCCCCGTAGATCTTGTTGCCAGTTCTATTGATGTAATTGTGCGCCAGCATGCCGCATCACAACCTGCTGCGCATATTGATTGCTTATGGCCTAGCAGCCAAGTGTTTGCTGCTTTTCCAGCTTCTTGGCCTCCCCCCACAAGGCATCGAGCACCTCCAGGTCACACTGAGCGATATCGCGTCCAGATTCTCGTAGTGATTGCTCGATAAAGCGAAAGCGCCGCTCGAACTTGGTATTAGCCGCGCGCAGCGCCATCTCGGGGTCAACCTTCAAGTGCCGAGCCAGATTTGTCACTACGAACAACAAATCACCAAGCTCTTCAGCGGTTGCCTGCGCATCGTTTTCACTCATTGCCTCAAGCACTTCATCAAGCTCTTCGCGGACTTTGTCCACAACCGGCAGTGCCTCCGGCCAATCAAACCCAACCTGCGCGGCGCGTTTTTGCAGTTTTACCGCACGCGCCATCGAAGGCAATGTGCTGGGCACATCATCGAGTAGAGAAAGCTGCTCGGGCGCCTGAGCCTTATGTGCACGCTCTTCGGCCTTGATCTCATCCCAACGCTGTTTGACTGCAGTCTCATCAAGTTTGGGCAATTCGACTGCGCCGTACAGATCACCATCCGGAAACACGTGGGGATGGCGGCGCACCAGCTTGCGGGTAATCGAATCGACCACCTCGGCAAAGCCAAAACGGCCCTCTTCGGCTGCCAGCTGGCTGTAATACACCACTTGAAACAGCAAGTCGCCCAACTCACCGGGCAGCTCATCGAAGTCCCCGCGTTCAATCACGTCGGCAACTTCATAGGCCTCCTCCAGCGTGTAAGGCACTATTGTCGCGTATGACTGTTGCAAGTCCCAAGGACAGCCATGCTGTGGGTCCCGCAAGCGCGCCATAAGGTGGAGCAAGTCAGTTAACTGGTACATAAATCCTCAAGACGTGCTACGCAACCGCCGAGCTTCAATGATGTTAGGCAACTGCGAAATCCGCCCCAGTAAGCGCCCAAGGGCTTCCAGGCCGGGGATTTCAATGGTGATCGACATGGTCGCCGTATTGTCTTCCTTATTGGACTGGGTATTAACCGCCAGCACATTGAGCTTTTCATTGAGCAGAATCTGAGTCACGTCACGCAGCAGGCCCGAACGGTCATAGGCACGAATAACCACATCGACTGGATAGGTCTGCACCGGCACCGGCCCCCAACTGACCTGGATCATGCGCTCTGGTTCACGACCCGCCAACTGCAACACGGCTGCGCAATCCTGACGGTGAATACTGACACCTCGGCCCAAGGTGATGTAGCCCACAATCGGATCACCCGGCAAGGGTTGGCAGCAGCCAGCCATTTGTGTGAGCAAATTGCCAACACCTTGAATTTGAATGTCGCCGCGCTTGCCCGGCTTGAAGCCCAGCGCCTTGCGTGGAATAAGCTCGAGCTGCTCGTTGTTACGCTCAGGTTCGATTAATTGCTGAGCCAGGTTGACCACATGAGCCAGGCGCACATCGGCCGCCCCTAAAGCGGCAAACAGGTCTTCAGATGATTTCAAATTGGCTTTTTCAGCCAGCTTTTCAAAGTCGACATGGGACAGCGCCAAACGCCCCAGTTCGCGCTCAAGCAAGCCCTTACCGGCCACCACATTCTGATCACGATCTTGCAGCTTGAACCAGTGAACGATTTTCGCCCGCGCACGCGAGGTGGTGATGTACCCCAGGTTGGAGTTCAGCCAGTCACGACTCGGCGTGCCCTGCTTACTGGTGATGATCTCGACTTGCTCACCGGTTTGCAGGCTATAGCTCAGGGGCACGATGCGCCCATTGACCTTGGCGCCCCGGCAGTTGTGGCCGATTTCGGTGTGCACCCGGTAGGCGAAGTCCAGGGGGGTTGAATCTTTGGGCAAATCTACCGCGTGACCATCAGGGGTAAAAACATAAACCCGGTCGGGCTCGATATCGACGCGCAGCTGTTCGGCCAGACCGCCAATATCGCCCAGCTCCTCATGCCATTCGAGCACCTGACGCAACCACGAGATTTTTTCTTCGTAGTGATTCGAACCCGATTTAACATCGGTGCCTTTATAGCGCCAATGCGCACAGACACCCAGCTCGGCCTCTTCGTGCATGGCGGCGGTGCGTATTTGCACCTCAAGCACCTTGCCTTCAGGGCCTAGAACTGCAGTGTGAAGCGAGCGGTAGCCGTTCTCCTTGGGGTTGGCGATGTAATCGTCAAACTCCTTGGGAATGTGCCGCCACAGGGTGTGAACGATGCCCAGTGCGGTGTAGCAGTCGCGCATTTGCGGAACCAGCACTCGCACCGCCCGCACGTCATAAATCTGACTGAATTGCAGGCCTTTACGCTGCATTTTCCGCCAGATGGAATAAATGTGTTTAGCCCGGCCGCTGATATCCGCCTCAATGCCCGTGGCTTCAAGCTCGGTACGCAGTTGATCCATTACTTCATTGATGTAGTGCTCACGATCAAGCCGACGCTCGTGCAATAAAGTGGCGATCTGTTTGTATTGCTCCGGCTCCAGGTAGCGAAAGGACAAGTCCTCAAGCTCCCACTTGATATGACCGATGCCTAGGCGGTGAGCCAGTGGCGCATAAATATCAAAGACTTCGCGGGCAACGCGCTGGCGCTTTTCATCGTCTGCGAGCTTGACGGCACGAATCGCGCAGGTGCGCTCAGCCAGCTTGATCAGTGCAACACGCACGTCATCAACCATGGCCACCAGCATTTTGCGCAGGTTATCGACCTGGGCCTGGGAACCAAGCACCAACGAATCGCGCGGATTCATGCTGGCGCTGATAGCGGCCATTCGCAGCACGCCCTCAATCAGCTTGGCCACCACCGGACCAAAGCGCTGATGCACGGCCGCCAGCTCTACAGTGCCTTCACGCACGCCGCGGTACAGGACTGCCGCGACCAAAGAGTCTTGGTCAAGTTTAAGGTCGGCCAGGATCTCAGCGATTTCCAGCCCTACACGAAAACTGGAGGCGCCTTCACTCCACAGATTCTGCGCGGCATTGGCTTGCTGCTCAGCCTCACGGGCGAACTCACAGGCGCCACGCAATGCATCACGATCCAGTGCCGGATCGACACCCATTACGTGATCCAGCCAGGCCTCAAGGTTGATGCTACCGTCATCATTGATCGGCTGATGCGCTCTGACCTGAACCATTTTGCATACCTTCCCTACGCAGCGCGTACTGCGCTACGAATCGACACCGACGGCCTGATAGAGGGGTCGGTTAAACTGCTGTAAGGCGCAAATCCTTCACACCCCTGCATGGGCAAACCAGGACACAGCTATGCACACTGTCCCGACCTGCAACCTCCGAACTGCATGAGGCGTGTTAACGCCTCGCGACCCGCAAGAGCCAAACAATATAGTTTCCCGGTCAAACGCTGGTTAACTCAAATAAAGCCATGGCCTCGACGTGTGCTGTCTGCGGAAACATGTCGAGTATGCCGGCCTTTTTTAAACGGTAACCCTGGGCAATCAATAGCTCAGTATCACGTGCAAGCGTTGCTGGATTACAGGAAACATACACCACTCGCTGCGCACCTAACGCGGCAAGTTGCTTTACCACTTGATAAGCACCATCACGCGGCGGGTCAAGTAAAACTGCAGCGAACCCGCCTTTGGCCCAGTTTTTTTCAGCCAGCGGTTCGGACAAGTCAGCATGATAAAAGTGCACATTATTCAGCGAATTTTCCAACGCATTCTGTGCAGCTCGCTCAACCATTGCCTGCACACCCTCAACCGCAACTACTTCCTGCGCGCGAAGCGCCAGAGGCAGGGCAAAATTACCCAGGCCACAAAACAGATCAAGCACCCGCTCGTGGCTTTGCGGCGCCAGCCATTCAAGCGCTTGGGCGATCATCGACTGGTTCACGAGCGCATTAACCTGAATAAAGTCGCCAGGTCGGTACTTTAGCTCCAACCCCCATTCAGCCAAGCCATACCCCAAGTGTTGCCCGGGGATAAATGGCGCGGGCTCTGACACGCCTTGCAGCCAAAGTTGCGCGTCGTGCTCAAGGCAAAACTGCTGCAGGCGTTCAAGGTCCGCGCCTGACAATGGCGCAGTATGACGCACCAATACCGCACTCGCTGTACCGTTAAAGAGCTCCACGTGACCGATAGCCTGCGGCTTTTCAAGCTGGCGCAAGGTCTCTGGCAAACCGCGCAGAATTGGCTGCAAGGGCTGTACCAGTACCGGGCAATCACTGATCGCAATAATCTCCTGGCTCGCTGCTGCGCGAAAGCCTACCGCCAGCTGCTTCAGCTTCGAGTCCCAACGCACAGCCACCCGGGCACGGCGTCGATAGCCAAACTCAGGCCCGGTCAATGGCGTCTGCCATTGTTCAGGTTGAACATTTGCCAAGCGACTCAATTGCTCTGCAAGCATGGCCTGCTTGAGCGCCAATTGATCGCTGTGAGGCATGTGTTGCACGCTGCATCCACCACAAGTCCGAGCATATTCACAGGGTTCCGGACGACGCTCAGGGCTGGCCAGCACAATGCGTTCAGTGCGCGCCTCAACAATTTGGCTACGAGCAGACTGAACACGCGCTTCGACCTGCTCACCCGGCAGCGCACCAGACACGAACCATGTCCGCCCTTCGTTAAAGGCGATACCACGCCCATCGTTAGCCAAGCGTTCAATGCTGAGCTTCTGTTTTTTGCCAACCGGTACCTGAGGTGCTCGCGAGCCCCCGCTAGGCTGGAAGCGTAAACCGCCGTTCTTCTTGGCCATTAATGCTGCGGCGCATCATAGATGCCGGTCGACAGATAGCGGTCGCCACGATCACAGATGATCGCCACCATGACCGCATTTTCGACCTGCTCAGACAACTGCAACATAGCCGCAACCGCACCACCCGAAGACACCCCGCAAAAGATCCCCTCCTCACGCGCCAACCGACGCATGACCTGCTCCGCCTGGTCCTGCCCCATATCCACGACCTGATCAACCCGGGCTGCATCAAAGATTTTCGGCAGGTATTCATGGGGCCAGCGACGGATCCCCGGAATCGAAGCCCCTTCCTGGGGCTGCAACCCAACGATCTGCACCAGAGGGCTTTGCTCTTTGAGGTAACGCGAAACCCCCATGATGGTGCCTGTGGTGCCCATAGAACTGACAAAATGGGTAATGGTGCCTTGGGTCTGCTGCCAAATTTCCGGACCCGTTGTGTCGTAGTGGGCCTGTGGGTTATCACCATTGGCGAACTGATCGAGCACTTTGCCACGCCCGCCACGTTGCAGGCTCTCTGCCAGATCACGAGCGCCTTCCATGCCCTCTTCACGGGACACCAGGATCAATTCGGCGCCGTAAGCGGTCATGGCGGCCTTGCGTTCAGCAGTCGAGTTATCGGGCATGATCAGGATCATTTTGTATCCCTTGATCGCTGCAGCCATCGCCAAGGCAATCCCGGTATTGCCCGAGGTGGCCTCAATCAGCGTGTCACCTGGTTGGATATCACCACGCAACTCGGCACGGCTGATCATCGACAACGCTGGCCGGTCCTTGACCGAACCGGCCGGATTGTTTCCCTCAAGCTTTACCAACAGGGTATTGGAGGTGTTGCCGGGCAGCCGCTGCAGGCGCACCAGAGGCGTGTTGCCGATGCACTCGGCTATGGTCGGAAATTGCAAGGTCATGACGTCAATCAGGTCCAATCGACTTGAGGGGTGCCTATGATAACGGCAAACCACTGCGCACCCACAATAAAGCCTAGCCTGCTTTGTTATAAGAAGCTGGGCTAGCCTATTGTTGGATAGAGTGCAGGCGGTACACTGCGTAGTACTAATCAGTGGAGGATGTGCGTGTTCAAGGACCTAGGCATCAAAGGCCGCGTGTTGATATTGACGCTGTTGCCGACCAGCCTGCTGGCATTCCTGCTCGGCGGATACTTTATCTGGGCGCAATTCTCAAACCTCCAGAGCCAACTACTGCAACGCGGCGAGATGATAGCTGAACAGCTGGCACCGCTTAGCGCCCCAGCCTTTTTGCGCGGCGACCTCAGTGTTCTTCAACGCATTGCCAGTCAATCCCTTGAGCAGCCTGATGTTCGAGCCGTCAGCCTGCTCGACAAAAACAAGGTGCTACTCGCCCACGCCGGGCCACGTATGCTCAACCCCATGCCCACGGTTGGCAGTGGCACCGAGAAACTCACCGCCAAACGTTCGAACGACGATGCCACTCGCTTTTTGCTTCCGGTGTTTGAACACCATTTAGGCCTCACGGGCGAGCCGCCGCACCAAAGCAGCGACGAGTTGGTGGGCTGGGTGGAGCTTGAACTCTCCCATCACGCCACCTTGCTCAGTGGTTATCACAGTTTGCTCACCAGTTTATTGCTGGTTGCGGCGGGTTTGGCGGTCACCGCATTGCTCGCCCTGCGCATGAGCTACTCCATTAACGAACCCCTGCGCCGGGTCAAAGTGGGTGTATCACAGCTCAAGGAAGGCAAACTCGAGACCCGCTTGCCACCGCTCGGCAGCCAAGAACTGGATGAACTGGCATCAGGCATCAACCGCATGGCCGAAGCCTTGCAAAATGCCCAGGAAGAACTGCAGCACAGTATTGATCAGGCCACCGAAGACGTACGGCAAAACCTCGAAACCATTGAGATCCAGAACATCGAACTGGATTTCGCCCGCAAGGAGGCGCTTGAGGCCAGCCGCATCAAGTCCGAGTTTCTGGCCAATATGAGCCATGAAATTCGCACGCCGCTCAACGGCATCCTTGGCTTTACCAACTTACTGCAAAAAAGCGAGCTGACCCCTCGCCAGCAGGACTACCTCAGCACCATTGAAAAATCAGCAGACAACTTGCTCGGCATCATCAATGAGATTCTTGATTTCTCGAAGATCGAGGCCGGCAAGCTGGTCCTGGAAAACATCCCATTCAATCTGCGGGAGCTGATCCAGGACACCCTGACAATTCTGGCACCCACAGCCCATGAAAAACATCTTGAGCTGCTGAGCCTGGTTTATCGCGACACGCCGCTGGCGTTACTCGGCGATCCGCTGCGCCTTAAGCAAATTCTGACCAACTTAGTCAATAACGCGATCAAATTCACCCGCGAAGGCAGCATCGTCGTACGGGTGATGCTCGAAGATGAAAACGACGCTCGCGCACAAATACGCATTAGCGTTCAGGACAGCGGCGTTGGGCTGTCGGACGATGACCTGCGTTTGCTTTTCCAAGCCTTTAATCAAGCTGACAATTCACTGTCGCGTCAAGCGGGCGGCACTGGCCTGGGGCTGGCGATATCGAAGCGTTTGATCGAGCAGATGGGTGGCGAAATTGGCGTGGACAGCACCCCGGGGGAAGGCTCGGAATTCTGGATTAGCCTGAGCCTGCCGAAAGCCCGGGCAGACTTCGAAGACCTGCCACGCCCCCCGCTCGTTGGCCGACGTGTCGCCATTTTGGAAAGCCACGAATTATCGCGCCAGGCCTTGCAGCACCAACTCGAAGATTGCGGCCTGATTGTCAGCCCCTTCAGTGAGCCAGGGAGCCTGATTGAGGCGATTAAAAGCTCACAGGAAACCCCGGCGCCCATTGGTATTGCGGTCTTGGGTGTAACCGCCCGCGAGCTCCCGCCGGAAACGCTCGACCAATACCTGCGCCAACTTGAGCAAATGTCCTGCATATGCATCGTACTGTGCCCGACCACCGAGCAAATGCTCTATCACGGCTCGCTCCCCGATGCTTATACCCAGCTGCATGCAAAGCCCGCCTGTACGCGCAAACTGCAACGTACCTTGAGTGAGATGATCAGCCCACGCCAGCAACGTTTAATCGCCGAGAGTCCACAACTGGCGCGGCCACCGAAAATTATGTGTGTGGACGACAATCCCGCCAACTTGCTCCTGGTGCAAACGCTGCTGGAAGACATGGGGGCCAAGGTCAGCATCGCCAAAGACGGTCACGAGGCGCTGAAAATAACGGAAAATGAGCGTTTCGACATGATTTTCATGGATGTCCAAATGCCTGGCATGGACGGCCGTGAAACCACCGAAGCGATTCGCATCTGGGAAACCGAGCGCAATAAAAGCCCTGTGCCGATTGTCGCCCTTACCGCCCACGCACTGTCCAACGAAAAACGGACCCTGCTGCAAAGTGGCATGGATGATTACCTGACTAAACCGATCAGCGAACGGCAACTGGCGCAAGTCGTGCTGAAATGGACGGGGCTGTCACTGCGCGCATTGATGCCTGAACCTGTTGAACACAGCATGCGTCCCGATATAGACCTCAATCAGATCAGCACCCTGGATGCCGAAGAAGGTTTGCGTCTGGCGGCGGGTAAAGCCGATTTGGCCGCCGACATGCTCAACATGCTGTTGGCAGGACTACCCACCGACCTACACGCCATACGCCAGGCCCGTGAGTCGGCCAACGACACACTGCTAATTGAGCGCGTTCACCGCCTGCACGGCGCGACGCGCTACTGCGGTGTACCCCAGTTACGGGCGACCTGTCTGCGCAGCGAGACCTTGCTTAAACAAAATGACCCGACGGCCAAGCAAGCACTCGACCAGCTTGAAACTGCCATAGAGCACTTAATGGCCGAGACTCAAATCAGGGCTTGATGCGCGCCGCGCGCGTTAATCTTGCCCGGCGCCTATGCTACAAACAGAACGAGATACCCGTCAGGTTTAAGGCGCTGCGTGATAGCATTCGCGCGAATCTGGAGGAACCATGGCCGAACACGATTTTCGCTACAGCTTACTCAACCCTGAACACACCTTGATTGAATGCCGGGCGATGGCGCCTGGGCGCTATCAAGTCACTGGCAACGGCGGCTCAATCAAAAGCGCCGACACCCTGATCGTAACCCTCAAGGGCAGTCGCGATCTAAGCATGCGCCTCCAGGTCGAGAAGGTGCGCCACCTGATCAACCCGCCAGGCCAGTGGGTTGCTGTTGCTCACGGCCCCGCGTTTAAAGAGTTGGCAATTCATCAATGGCAGGTCAAGTGTGACAGCTGCGGCAAGCAACTGGACCTTGAATTTGCGGTTGATAGCGCACTTGGCAAAAAAGCTCAGGCACTTGCGGCGCATCAGCGGGTCAATGAATTAGGGTGGCGCAGTGAAAACGAGCGCCACACTTGCCCGCAATGTCAAAAGGAATGACGATGAAAGCATTACTCGCCATCAGCCTGATCAGTGCCAGCCTCGTCGGCTGTGCGTCCAGTGCCATGCAGATTGAAACCGACCAAAGCTATCAAGTGGAATGGATAGGTGAACGTCCACTGATCGACAACAGTCACTTGACCATTACCCTCGGCAGTGACGGCCGGGCCTATGGCACCGCCGGCTGCAACCATTGGTTTGCCAGTTATACGCTCGACGGCGACAATATCCGCTTTGAGCAGCCCGGCAGCACCCGCAAAATGTGCCCGCCAGCCCTGATGGAACAGGAAACTCGCTTTCTGCAGAGCCTGCCGACCATCACCCGCTGGGACTTCTCAGAGACTGACCAACTGCGCTTATGGCCTAACCAAGGCAAACCCCTGCGTTTGTGGCCGATCACAAACTAATAGGAAGCGAATGACGTGGGTTGTTTGAGGCTTAGCGCTCAAACAGCTCAAGTTGTTCATGGCGACCCCGCAAGTCGTGCAAGCGCACCCCCACCCCCAAAAGCCGTACAGCCTTGTTACCGCGAGCAAATGCTGCGCTCATCAGCAGTTTGTAGCTGTCCAAGTCGTGCCGGGCACCCGCCTGTTCCAGCGTGGTTTGGGTAAAGTCATGGAACTTGATTTTAACGAAGGGTTTATCTGCCCTGTAGCTGCTATCAAGGCGCGCCATACGCCGGTCAAGCTCTAGGAGCAAATCCGGGAGCTGCTCAAGGCACTCACCTAAATCCGCCAGATCCTGATTGTAGGTATTTTCCACGCTGACCGACTGCCGACGACTGTCAGTCTGCACTGCGCGATCATCAATACCGCGCGCCAACCCCCACAAACGCTCACCAAAACTACCAAACTCGCGGATCAATCCAAGCTTGTCCCATTCGCGCAACTCATTGCACTTTTGAATTCCCAGGCGAGCCAGCTTCGCCGCGGTGACTTTGCCCACACCATGCAGCTTGTCCACCGCAAGGTCGGCCACAAAGTCATCGACTTGATCCGGGGTGATCACAAACAAGCCGTTGGGTTTTTTCCAGTCACTGGCGATCTTGGCCAAAAATTTGTTGGGCGCAACCCCTGCCGAGACAGTGATATGCAATTCAGACGAGACCCTTCGGCGAATATCCTGGGCAATGCGCGTGGCGCTGCCGGCAAAGTGCGGACTGTCGCTGACATCAAGAAAGGCCTCATCTAGCGACAAGGGCTCAATCTGGTCGGTATAGTCGCGAAATATGGCGTGAATTTCGCGGGAAACGGCTTTGTAAGCATCCATCCGCGGCCTGACAATTAGCAGATCAGGGCATAGCTTTTGCGCATGACCAGACGCCATGGCCGACCGTACCCCGTAGGCACGCGCCTCATAATTACAGGTCGCAATCACCCCACGCCGATCAGCAGTCCCACCCACCGCCAGCGGCTTGCCAGCCAAACTTGGATCATCACGCATCTCAATGGCTGCATAGAAGCAGTCACAGTCGACATGGATAATTTTTCGGTTAGTGGTGGCCAATTCATGCATCCGCTGAGGGCAGCTTTAGGCTATTTAGTCATGCATCAAGCATGGCGTTCAAGCCCGCAGTTCAAGCTGCTTGATCCACTCCGGGTCAAAGCTTGACTGCTCCACAGCCAGCCCCAGCGCCTGCATTTTCTGTTGATGCTGATCGATTTCAGCGAGCATTTGCACCTGCTCGCTGGAGTTGCCGTCCAACTGGTGCATCTGGCTCACGCCAAGGTGATAGAAACGCAGGATTTTCATGCTCAGCGGGTCTTCTACCTTAACCCCGTCCTTGACCTTGTGCATGACATTGGTAATACGCATCAGGGTGCGCTTTAGCTGCCAGCCATACACCGCAGCAGCCATCCACGGCTGCGACCAGAATACCCCGCGCACCAACAAAATAGTCAGCCCCAGCGCAACCACCACCCCGGCAACATTTAACCGGAAGTTATCACCATCAGGCTGACCCATGAGCTGTACCGCAAGCGTTGAACAAAGCAGGGTCAAGAGCACAAAACACCCCGCTACCAGCAGTGTACTGCGCCGGGTTTGCTGGCGGTAAAGCTGTGGATCAAGGGGTTTGATTATGAACGCCACCAGCGGGCTCCTTACTGAAATTCGACTGGCCAGCATTATCACCCGAGAACCACAGGAGTCGGTACGGGTTGTTGTGCAATCAGCCAATCGAATACTCGATAAAGCCCGGCGTGGGTCCTTTAATACACCAGCGTGAGGACGATATTGAAGATCAACGCCACCACAAAGCCCAGCGGGGCTGCACGGAATAACAATTTAGGAAAAAACTCGGCACGGCTCTGCTCGGTTGGACATGAACCCAGCAACAGGCTGCCGCCAGAGGAAAATGGCGAAATTGAAGTGGCTTGTGCACCCACGACAATACACACAAATATCACCAGAGGATCAATGCCCAATGATGCCGCAATGGGCGGCACTATCGGGAATAACGCCGGCGTTACCACGCCCAATGTGCTGGCGAACAACGACATCAACGCCGCAACAATACCGAAGGCCACCGGCACCATAACCGGCGGAATAGAGGTGCCAATCCATGAAGCCAGCAGATCAATGGTGCCAACCTTGATGGCAATGGCGATCAACATACCCACACCACAAATCATCACCAGCGTGCCCCAAGGCACGGTCGCCATAGCCTTACGCTCATCACCGAGCTTGAGCAGCAAAGCAATAACGGCGAACACACTGGCAATCAAGCCAATGTCCATTTTCGAGTTGATAAAACCCACCGTGTGATTATCCGGCAGCAGAATCTGAGCAATGGGTGCAATCAATACCAGCGCCATCATTACCAGGGTCAGCCAGAGCGTGGTTTTCTGCTGCTTGTTCAACGGGCTTGGTTCGCTGATCGTGTACGTCGAGCTTTGCATCTGCTTCTTATGCCCGGTAAACAGCATAAAACCGGTGATCACAATCAACGGAATGACAAAGGTGCTGATAAAAATACCGAAGCTGTTAATGAAGGCTGTGTTCTCGGCAATACCGGAGTTGGTCATCAAGCTGCGGAAGATAATCCCGCTCTGACTGGAAACAAAGTTGGCCCCGCCCAGCGCGCCGTAGTTCACCGCCATCGCCCCGAGAATCAAGCTCATGCGTGTGCGCTCACATAGCATCAAGGTCAGTGGCGCCATAAATGCCAGAACGGTGTAATAACCTGCCCCCAAGCCAGCAATCAGCGCCGAGGTCAGAAATACCGCATAAGGCAATAAATGCGGGAATTTGCGGCAGCTGTAGAGCAAGTGTTCTGCAAGCTTTTCGAGGGTACCGTTCACAATCGCAAAACTGTAAAACAGGCACACTGAGAAGATGATAAAAAACATCTTGAGCGGCCACATTTTGATCACATCAGAGGGGCTCAGGCCCATCACAAAGCAACCAATCAGGTAGGAAAAGGCAATGGCAAACAAACCAATATTGATCTTGGTTTTGTAGCCCAGGGCTATGGAAATCACGATAGCCGCGATAACAATCAAACTCATCATGTTCTGTCCCGCCTATTATTTTTGTAATGCGTTAAATGCTGTTGGCAAACTTGAACAGTCGTGCGGGGTTGTCGCGCAAGACTTTTCGCCAGTCATGCGGATCAGGCAACAGCGCCTGAATCCGCTTAAACTGCTCGGCGTAACCGGTTTTGTCTTCAAATTGGGTATGCGGCCAATCGCTGCCCCAGAGCATGCGATCAACCCCGCCGCTGGCAGCACGCAGCACTTCAAGCATGCGGTGCGCTTTCTCAGCGCTGGATCGGCTACGGTAAGGCGCCGATAACTTGAGCCAAAGCTGTTGATTGGCGAGCAATTCAAGAAAGGCTTTGTGCCCAGGCTGCTGCGGGTCAATTCCGTCCTCGGGCAAGCCAAAGTGATCAATCACCACATTGACGCCAGCACTGAGAATCGCCGGGAGAATCTGCGCCAAGTCGTCAATGCTGCGCTGGATCTCAACCAACCACTGCCGCCCGGCAATCCGCTGAAAAAAAGCCTGCCATAGGTCGCCTGAGTAATCCTCAAGCGCCTGGCCAACCAAATTCAAACGAATCCCAACAACCCCGGCGACGGCCAACTGCTCCAATTCGTCCTCGCAAATGCTCGGCGCTACGACGGCTATGCCACGCAGGCGCTCTGGATACTTACGCAATGCGTCGAGCAAAAAGCTGTTATCAGTGCCCAAAAAGCTCGGTTGTACCAACACGCCGTGCGACAACTCACAGCTGTCAAGCATGCGCAGGTACTGCTCAGCAAGCGCATCGTAATCAGGGCTATAGCGTCGTCCGGGCGCCAGCGCCAACTCGCGATTGAAAATATGCGCGTGCGTGTCGATGCCGGTGATAGGCAGTTGCGAAGTGGTCATAGGACGTTACCTTGGCCGATTATTGTCAATACGCCTTCGTAGGACATATTTCTTATTCATATATTCATATATATGACTGCATGACCATATATTCAGCCTGACAAGCTGTCAATACAGCTCACCTGCCACTGGTCAGTGCTAAAGTAGGCGCAGAACAGTTGTATGGACGTGTATATGAATGCCTCAACCCTTGGTTCCGATCTGCGCTTACCGCTTTATCAACGCCTTCGCGACGAGATGCTGGCAAAAATATCATCGGGTGAATGGCGCCCTGGCGAGCCCATTCCGACTGAGGCAGAACTCACCAAAACCTATAGCCTGGCAATTGGTACAGTCAGAAAAGCCGTCGATACACTAGTTGCCGATGGGTTGCTAACGCGCAGCCAAGGGCGAGGCACTTATGTGCGCCGGCCCGATTTTAATTCGTCGTTCTTTCGCTTTTTCCGTCAGGTCAACAGTTCGGGGGAACATCAGGTTCCGCAAAGCCGAATTGACTCGCTCGGGATCGAACAGGCTCCACAAGCTGTAATCGATGCATTACAGCTTGGCGCTACGGATGCGGTCATCCGCATGCAACGCATCAGAATGGCCAATGAGCGAACAATCTTCAGTGAGGATATCTGGCTGCCTGCCTCACGCTTCGCCAAGCTCCTTGAGGTAGACCCGAAGGATTTCGGCAATTTGCTCTACCCCTTTTATGAGGCGCAATGCGGGCAGTTGGTGGCTTCGGCGAAGGAGACACTCACGGTCGAGCCCGCTGACTTACAAACCAGTGCAGCGCTGGATGTTGAGTCAGGCACGCCGGTGGTGGTTATTGAGCGCATTGCGTTGAGCTACGACAGCACCCCGCTGGAATACCGCCTATCCAAAGGCCGCGCCGACACCTTTCGCTATCAAATAGAGATTTCCTGAGCCCTGGCTGCAGCCGCTATTGAGCCGCCGCTTTGACAGGCTCGGTTGGCGCTGCGTCTTTATCTTCAGGTTTATCCATATAGGCCTGAATCACCAAAATAACTATCAGCATAAAAGCGGCGATTGGTAGCAGCTTAGGTTTAGCGGCCAACTCAGCACCGCATGCCGAACATTTTTTGTCGGTTGCTTCGACCGCAACACCGCAGGATTTACATTTATGTGCCATGGGACCCTCGCTGAAATTGTCACGGACTCTAACGCAACAGCCCTCTCAACGGCTAGATCATTGCAATAAGCCGATAACTCTCTATTTTTATTTCAATCCGATGAACAGTCAGTGCACACCGCAAAGCCCCATCAGGCAAGGGCTAGACGTCGAGATAACCCATCCATCACCGCTAAGCAATTGAACAAACAACAGTTTTTCTGGATTTGACGGTTGACCGCAGCGTTTCAGACGATAGAATAGCCGCCGCGGGATGGAGCAGTCTGGTAGCTCGTCGGGCTCATAACCCGAAGGTCGTCGGTTCAAATCCGGCTCCCGCAACCAAACATTTAAAGGTCACTCAATTGAGTGGCCTTTTTTGTTTCTGCGCTATTTATGATTTAAGTATTTGATTAAAAAGCAGAAATCGATTGACAACATCTCGCATCTGAGTAGAATTGCCGGCGCGGGATGGAGCAGTCTGGTAGCTCGTCGGGCTCATAACCCGAAGGTCGTCGGTTCAAATCCGGCTCCCGCAACCAGATTCATGCATAAGGCCTCGACAGTGAAAATTGTCGGGGCCTTTTGCTGTGTGCGTGTTTTTTTATTCCTTGCGGCGTCACGGGCAATCTTCGCCCACCTTCTTCCGATCAGCCTCCTCCGACCACCCCAATCCAGAACCCACTCTTTCTCCTAAGCAATTGAGCAGAAAACAGTTTTATTACAGATTAAGTTTGACACCGAGGCTCAAATGGATAGAATGGCGACCGCGGGATGGAGCAGTCTGGTAGCTCGTCGGGCTCATAACCCGAAGGTCGTCGGTTCAAATCCGGCTCCCGCAACCAAACATCTAAAGCCCACTCTTTCGAGTGGGCTTTTTTGTACCCGCAATTAGGCGGTGCATCCCCTGCATACGCCGTAGTATTGCAGGTACCCGAGTTCGAGGTAAGCGATGCAAATCCACTCCGCTCCCCCGCCATCCAGTACGCCGGAAACCTCAATTTGGCGCCAGCGATTCAATCGCTACAAGCGCCCACTCAGCCTGACCTTAATGCTCCTGCTATTTACAGCAGCGCTAATTGCGTGCCGGCACCTGCTCGATGAGCTCGACCCTGGCTCACTCCACGCGGCCTTACTGGAAATCAGCCCCTGGCACATGATTGGCGCGGTAGGCGCAACCGTCGCAGGCTTTATCGCCCTGCTCGGCTATGAATGGTCAGCCCAGCGCTATGCGGCGGTAAAAATTCCTACACCAGCCTTATTGCTGGGCGGCTTTAGCGCTTTTGCAATTGGCAATGCCGTTGGCATTTCGCTTTTGTCGGGCGGCTCTGTGCGCTATCGCTTGTATTCACGCATTGGTGCCAGCGCAGCTGAAATCACCCGAATGAGTCTTTTTGCGAGCCTCTCTTTGGGCTGTAGCTTACCGATTCTCGCAGCACTGGCGGCACTTGCTAATTTGCCTGCAGCCACCCAGGCCGTGCATTTACCAGCATCTTTTGTTGCAGGCTGTGCCTTGGCTGTTTTGGCGATGAGCACTTATGCAGTGATCTGGCTGAGCCGCCAGCGGATGGATGAACAGCCCTTTAGCGACAGCCTGTTAGTGCGCGTGCGCAAGCAGATCCTCCGCTTACCCGGCGCGCGGCTGTCAGCGCTGCAGTTACTGATTAGCCTGCTCGACGTTACAGCGGCAGCAACGGTGCTCTATCTACTACTGCCAGAAGCACCGCCTTTTAGCAGTTTCCTGCTGATTTACTTATTGGCATTGGCCGCAGGCGTCCTCAGCCATGTACCGGGCGGCGCAGGCGTCTTTGAAGCGGTTATGCTCACAGCCTTTGCCGATTCACTGGGTGCAGCACCGTTAGCCGCTGCACTGCTGCTCTATCGCCTTATTTATATCGTCACTCCGCTAGTCATCGCTTGCTTACTGCTCCTGCTCAACGAAGCATTAATAGTGCTACCCAGCCGCAAAACCTTGCGCGCAGCAACTGAAGCAGCCTCAGGGCTCGCCGCTCCCGTCCTGGCTTTGCTGGTTTTCTTAGCGGGCATGGTGCTTCTGTTTTCCGGCGCCACTCCGGCGCTCGATAATCGCTTAATCCACCTCGGTTTCTTAATCCCCCATCATTTGATCGACGCATCCCACTTCGGCGCCAGCTTGATTGGCGTGCTTTGCCTGCTACTGGCTCAAGGCCTGCGGCGGCGACTGTCGGCAGCCTGGACCCTGACCATGACCCTGCTATTGGCGGGGGCATTGCTCTCGTTATTGAAAGGGTTTGACTGGGAAGAAGCATTGCTCCTGACCATCACGGCCTGCTTGCTTGGCGTGTTTCGGATCTCGTTTTATCGCCCGAGCCGGCTGCTTGAAATGCCCTTTTCCGGTCTTTATTTGGCGGCAGCCCTGTGCGCCCTGCTCGCGTCGATTTGGCTGATGCTGTTCGCCTATCAGGATGTGCCTTACGACCATGAATTGTGGTGGCAATTCGCACTGGACGCCAAGGCCCCGCGGGCATTGCGCTCTGCACTAGGCAGTGCACTACTGCTCACGGGTCTGAGCTTGACGTGGCTGTTGCGCGCATCGCCCCATGAAGTGCTCAAACCCAACCGCGAGCAACTTGAGAAAGCCGCACAGATTATTGCGCAGTCTAATCAAGCCGACGGCGGTTTAGCCCTCACCGGCGATAAAGCCCTGCTCTTTCACGCCAGTGGCAACGCCTTTGTAATGTACGCGCAACGCTCGCGCAGCCTGATTGCCCTGTTCGACCCGATCGGGCCTGCCCGAGAGCGCGCCGAACTGATATGGCAGTTCCGCGACCTGTGTGACCGGCATAACTCACGCCCCGTGTTCTATCAAGTCAGGGCAGAAAACTTACCCTTCTATATGGATATTGGCCTGAGTGCGATCAAGCTTGGCGAGGAAGCCCGGGTAGATCTGCAGCGCTTCGACTTGGAGAACCAGGGCAAAGCCATGAAAGACCTGCGCTATACCTGGAATCGTAGTCAGCGGGACGGCTTGAAAGTTGAGTTTTATCAACCGGGCCAAGCCCCATTTGAACAACTTCAAACCATCAGCGACACGTGGTTGCAGGGAAAAAGCGGTCGTGAGAAAGGCTTCTCATTGGGCCGGTTCGATCGCGACTACTTGAGCTTCTTTCGGATTGCCGTGGTCTATGACGGTGAACGTCCAGTAGCCTTCTGCAACCTGCTGGAAACCCAAACCCGCCAACTGGCAAGCCTTGACCTAATGCGGGTCAGCCCTGACGCACCCAAGCTGACCATGGAGTTTCTGATGCTTGCGCTGCTGATGCACTTCAAGGAACAGGGTTTGGCACAATTCAGCCTTGGCATGGTGCCGTTAGCAGGCATGCAACCCCGTCGGGGTGCGCCTATGACCCAGCGGCTTGGGGCACTGGTATTCCAACGCGGCGAAGGTTTGTACAATTTCCAAGGTCTGCGCCGTTTCAAGGAAAAATTCCAACCCACATGGGAGCCGCGCTACATGGCGGTACCCACTGGAATTGATCCCTATATTGCCTTAGCTGACACTGCCGCTCTGATCGCTGGCGGCTACTCTGGCCTGATCAAACACTGAGAATCACCATGCGCAAAGGTTACAGGTTGCTTGGCTTTAGCTTGCTGTTGCTGGTTATCGGCGCGCTGATCCTTATTTATCGCGACAGGGGTCCAACCACCGAAACGCACACAGTTGCGCTTAGTGATGGCAGCCCGGCGCTGATGACTACAACAGCTGCCCCCTCAACCGCACTGATCTTGGCCCTGCCCCACCGGCAGTGGCTCGCTGCCGCCGCTTTAAATACGTTGGCGGAAGCGCATCACACGCAGATCATGCAAATTGAGTTCAGTGAAAATGATTGCAGCGTCCAGCAACAGCGCCTGCAATTGGCCAGCAAAGTGCTGGGTGATCAACCGCTAATAGTGGCCGGTATGGGGCCAGGCGCTGCGATGGCATGGCGCTGGCTAGCTGGCCAAAGCAATAGTCGCGCGCAAGCCGTTTCCATCGACTTTAATCTGCAGAAACCCGACTGCTCGCAGCCCCTGCCTGACCATGGCGCACAGGGTCAATGGCATGTGGCCTGGAATAACAACCCAGATGACAGCAGCGCAGCGTTTGCCCGTCGCCAAACAAACAGCCATACCCAAATCAGCGATTACGCGGTAACCCTACCGCAACTGCTGAACCAGCAATTGCAAAGCGTGTTGGCGGGACAAGCCGAAGCAATGCCGACGATAGAAGTCGCCGCGGATAAACCCAATGCAAGCGTTAGTCTGTTCTACTCGGGCGACGGCGGTTGGCGCGACCTTGATCGGGATGTTGCCGCGCAAATGGCGCAGCGCGGCTATCCAGTCGTGGGTGTCGATGCATTGCGTTACTTCTGGCAGCATAAAAGCCCGGAGCAAGGCGCCAAAGACCTGAGTCAACTGATGCAACAGTACCGGCAGAAATGGGGCGCAAAACGCTTTGTGTTGATTGGTTTTTCATTCGGTGCCGACACGCTTCCGGCCTTTTACAACCGCCTGCCTGTCGAAGATCAACAACAAGTCGATGCGATTATTCTTCTGGCCAGCGCCCGCAGTGGAAGTTTCGAAATTGAGGTTCAAGGTTGGCTGGGCACTGCGGGCACTGAGGCGGAAACTGGCCCGGAGTTGCTCAAACTACCCGCCGCCAAGGTACTCTGCGTATATGGCGTAGAAGAAGCCGCAACCAGCGGCTGCACCCTGCCCGGCTTGCCCGGAGAAGTGGTTAAGCTACCGGGCGGCCATCATTACGATGGTAATTACCCGGCACTTGCCGAACGTCTAATTGCGGCAATCAAGCAGCGATAAAAACCAAAGGCCGCATCAGCGGCCTTTTGAGTAAGCAGCGCTGGGTTCAACCGCCCGTTGCATTCATAAATCGAACCACTTGAATCTGATCATCGTGGCTGAACTCGTGGCGTTCGGGTTTGCGCTGCAATCCGCCGCCCACCGCATCCAACAATGGCTGGTCGGTTTCAGGGTAACGGCGCAACAGCGCGCGTAAGTCCACTGAGTTCTCATGCCCCAGGCACAGCAGCAAACGTCCTTCTACCGTTAAGCGAACGCGATTGCAGGTGGCGCAGAAGTTATGCGAATGCGGTGAGATAAAACCGACGCGGCTGTTGGCGTGACCTTCCAAACGAATATACCGCGCCGGACCGCCACTTTGTTCGGCACTGTCAATAATCGAGTAACGCTCAGCAATCCGTGCACGCACTTGATCGCTGGAGAAGAAGCTCTCACCTCGCGAGCGCCCTACATCGCCCAGTGGCATCTCTTCGATAAAGGTAATATCCAGCTCACGGGCCATGGCGTAATCGACCAGATCCAGGACTTCGTCGGCATTGCGCCCCGCCATCGCCACGGTGTTGAGTTTAATGTTCTCAAAGCCGGCCTCACGCGCAGCCTCAATGCCATCGAGTACCTGTCTGAGCTCGCCGGTGCGGGTGATGGCTTTGAATTTTTCAGCCTGCAAGCTATCGAGGCTGATGTTCAGGCGCTTGACTCCAGCGTCCGCAAGCGGCTTGGCCAACTTGACCAGTTGTGAACCATTGGTGGTCATCACCAGTTCACGTAACCCCGGCAATGCGGCGATTTGCCCGCACAAGTCAACAATGCCCTTTCGCACCAATGGTTCACCGCCAGTGAGGCGAATTTTCTTCACGCCCTGGCCAACGAACAGCGCGGCCAGACGATAGAGCTCTTCAAGGGAAAGGATCTGCTGACGCGGCAGAAAGGTCATTTCTTCGGCCATGCAGTACACACAGCGAAAATCGCAGCGATCGGTCACTGACATACGCAGGTAATCGATACGACGACCGAATCCATCCTGCAAGTTACTGTGCATGTCTGCTCCTTCTATCTATATCCAAACTGAGCGCTTGCAAAACCGCGTCCATGGGTTACATGGGGTGTCGGCGAATAAACCCAGACTACAGGATAACTATAGCGACTACCGAAAACGTGCGCGTGCAATTCCGTGCACTGGCGATTGGCTGCGGGCACTACCTCGACATCATGACTGAAGGCCGGGCACAGAGGAACTCTTGCGCAGCCCGTTTATCGAAGATTTAGCTGACATGAGTCATGCGCTGTACTTAAACTTATTCTAGGATCATAAGCACGCTATGTATTCAGCCATGATTAAGATTCAATTTTTACTATTAAAAACTATCTAGCCCCGATGAGCCCTGACCATGACCTGGAAAAACACTGAACACCGCTACGGAAGCCTCTCCATCAGCCTGCATTGGTTGATGGTGCTGTTGTTGATTGGGGTTTACGCCTGTATCGAATTGCACGGTAATTTCCCGAAGGGTAGCGAGATGCGCGACCTGCTGAAGCACTGGCACTTTATGCTTGGCCTAACCGTGTTTTTTCTGGTCTGGCTACGCTTGCTGGCAAGGTTGATTGCACCAACACCGAAAATCGTGCCGGCAGTACCGAAATGGCAAGCCATCCCCGCCCACCTCATGCATTTCGCGCTGTATGCGCTGATGATCGGCACACCTTTGGCAGGCTGGTTGATGTTCAGTGCCTTTGACAATCCCGTACCCTTTTATGGACTAGAACTGCCCCACTTACTGGATAAAAACCAGGAGCTGGGTAAGCAGATTAAATACTGGCACGAGCTGGCGGGCACCACGGGTTATTGGCTGATTGGCTTACATGCTGTGGCCGGTATCGCTCACCACTATCTAGTCCGTGACAACACCCTGACCCGCATGCTGCCGCAGCGCAATCAGTCCTAACATAACCTGCATCCAGTCCAACGCAATTGCTCGGCGGCGGACTGGACACTGATAGCTGAGCGGCTGATGATCAAAACGGCTCCAGCTGATCCCCAGCCAACGCCTGTTCGATCCTGGCGATATCGATTTTTGCCATGGTCATCATGGCTTCGAATGCGCGCTTTGCGGCAGCTGGATCTGGGCTAGCTATGGCGGCGGACAATGCACGAGGGGTGATTTGCCAGGAAATACCCCATTTATCCTTGCACCAGCCACATTGGCTTTCATGGCCGCCATTACTGACTATTGCGTTCCATAGACGGTCAGTTTCAGCCTGATCTTCAGTGGCAACCTGAAACGAAAACGCCTCGCTGTGCTTCATCCCCGGGCCGCCATTGAGGCCCAGACAGGGAATGCCCATCACCTTGAACTCGACGGTCAGAATGTCGCCCTGCTTACCAGCCGGATAATCCCCGGGCGCACGCCAAACAGTGCCTACGCTGCTATCGGCGAACGTTTGAGCATAGAAAGTTGCAGCTTCGAGCGCGGCGCTGTCGTACCAGATACACAAGGTATTTTTACTTATCATCTTGGCTCTCCCACTGATGCCTGAGGCATCAATTCTAGCCAAAGGTGGTTAATCAGCCGCCCTAAAGCAGGACAATGCGATAACCGGTTTACGCCCACAACAGAAGGCGTTAACACCGGCGCGGCAGGCCAACAGCCAGCGCAACAGTGTCTATGCTGGACCGAAGCTGATGATTGCCAGCGAATACACTGGAAAACTGCAACAAGCGCCGCTAGAATTGCGCACTTTTTGATCAACGGGCCACCTTCGTGCCCGCCGCTCGTAGCCAGAGGTTTGCCGCATGTCCACCACCGCTCCTAAAGTCGGATTCGTTTCACTGGGTTGCCCCAAGGCGCTGGTGGACTCCGAGCGCATTCTGACCCAGTTGCGTATGGAAGGTTACGAGGTTGTGCCGACCTACGAAGATGCCGATGTAGTGGTGGTTAACACCTGCGGCTTTATCGACAGCGCCAAGGCGGAATCGCTTGAGGTGATTGGCGAGGCCATTGCTGAAAACGGCAAGGTCATAGTCACCGGCTGCATGGGCGTTGAAGAAGGCTCAATCCGAGACGTTCACCCGAGCGTGCTTTCGGTCACCGGCCCACAGCAATACGAACAAGTGGTCAACGCTGTACACGAAGTGGTCCCACCCCGCAAAGATCACAACCCACTGATCGATCTGGTACCGCCCCAAGGCATCAAGCTGACACCTCGTCACTACGCCTATTTGAAAATATCTGAAGGCTGCAACCACAGTTGCAGCTTCTGCATCATCCCGTCGATGCGCGGCAAGCTGGTCAGCCGCCCTGTGGGTGAAGTATTGAGTGAAGCAGAACGCCTGGTTAAGTCTGGGGTTAAAGAGCTGCTGGTCATATCTCAGGACACCAGCGCCTATGGCGTGGACGTCAAGTACAAAACTGACTTCTGGAACGGCCAGCCGGTCAAAACCCGCATGACTCAAATGTGCGAGGCACTTGCCAGCATGGGCGTTTGGGTACGTTTGCACTATGTGTACCCTTATCCGCACGTAGACGAGCTGATCCCATTGATGGCCGCAGGCAAGATCCTGCCGTACTTGGATATCCCGTTCCAGCATGCCAGCCCTAAAGTACTTAAGGCGATGAAGCGCCCGGCATTTGAAGACAAAACCCTGGCACGGATCAAGAACTGGCGGGAAATCTGCCCAGAACTGACTATCCGCTCGACCTTTATTGTTGGCTTCCCCGGTGAAACCGAAGAAGATTTCCAATACCTGCTCAACTGGCTGACTGAAGCTCAGCTCGATCGCGTGGGCTGCTTCCAGTACTCACCGGTTGAGGGCGCATCGGCTAACTTGCTCGACGATCTGGTGCCCGATGACATCAAGCAAGATCGCTGGAATCGCTTTATGGCCCATCAACAAGCCATCAGCACTGCCCGCCTGCAGTTAAAGGTCGGTAAAGAGATGGAAGTGTTGATTGATGAGGTCGACGAGCAAGGTGCTGTAGCGCGCTGCTACGCCGATGCACCGGAAATCGACGGCAGCGTATTCATCGCCAGTACAGACGTTAAACCAGGCGATAAAGTGCGCGTGGTAATTGTCGATGCGGATGAATACGACATGTGGGCTGAGCTGGTTTAAGCCGCCCATCACCACACCCTACTGTGGACGTCGGTGGATGATGGCTATTTCATCATGGGCAGCAAACTTTCGAGTTGTTTGATGCGCCAGGGTGGACAAGCTTCGCCTTGTCACACCCTGCGATTGAGATATCGCCGGCGCTCGCCAAACGCGATTATTTTTTACAATTTGGCTCGCTGGTGAATGTCTTCGACACATCAACCAGGCCCAGATCCTTGATTGTGCTGCGACCGATCAGCACCGGGTAATTCATTTTGCTGCGGTTTTTCAGGGAGAACTGCTCTTTGTAAACCTGATCACCGATGCACATGCTCATCATCACAACCGGACGGCTCTCCGCCCCGCCAGCACCACGCACTTTAATATTGCGCACAATTTTGCGCTCAACCTTCATCGACTTCATCTTGCCGGTATCGGTGTCTTCAAGCTCGACATTAAAGCGCACCCATTTGTCGCCATCTTTGCTGAACCGTTCAAGATCCTTGGCGTCCATCGATGAGGTCTTGGCACCCGTGTCGAGCTTGATCTTGACCGAGATGCCTTCAGGTTGAATTGAGCCTTCTTCGACCCAGCCAAAAACCTTGTCAGACTGGTTTGCGAGTACAGGGCCAGCCAGGCCCAGTGCGAGAATTGATACTGCTAGTCGTTTCAACTTCAAAATGACGTCCTCTACAAATGAACACCGTTGCACTGTGCGCGCGAGCCTGTGAAAAAAGCGTGAATTTTGCCCAGACGGTGTATTGGCAAGCGTGGCAAGAAGCTGTCGAATAACGCCCCAAGCAGGTTCTGCAGCACAGGCCGCAACAGTAGATAGACAAGCGAGATCAGCAAATAGCTCCCCTAGTGAGTAAAAGGGAGCCAATGCGATTAGCTTTGAGGCTGTTCCTTGACCCTAAACCAGGCGGCATAAAGCGCAGGCAAGAACAGCAGCGTCAGCGCGGTAGCGACAATCAATCCACCCATAATTGCCACCGCCATGGGCCCGAAGAAAATGCTGCGCGACAGCGGAATCATTGCCAGCACGGCAGCCAAGGCGGTCAAGGCAATCGGCCGGAATCGACGTACAGTGGCATCGATAATTGCGCTCCAACGGTCATGCCCGGCGCTGATATCCTGCTCGATCTGGTCAACCAGAATCACCGAGTTACGCATAATCATCCCGGACAGCGCGATAGTGCCGAGCATGGCAACGAAGCCGAAAGGTTGATTAAACAACAGCAAGAACAGAGTCACGCCGATCAGCCCCAGCGGTGCGGTGATAAACACCATCGCCGCCCGTGAGAAGCTTTTCAACTGCAACATCAACAAGGTCAGTACCACCACCACAAACAGTGGCATACCGGCGTTCACCGACTTCTGGCCTTTAGATGCATCCTCAACTGTGCCGCCCACATTCAATAAGTACCCTGAAGGCAATTCAGCACGCACGGAGTCTAGGGTCGGCAATATTTGAGCAATGATGCCTGAAGGCTGCTCTTTGCCGTAAACGTCCGCACGCACGGTAACCGTTGGCAGACGTTCGCGGTGCCAGATAATGCCTTCTTCAAAGCCATATTCCAGGGTTGCAACCTGCGACAGCGCCACACTTTTACCGCTGCTGGTCTGGATCGCCAAGCTCGGCAGCAGATTCAAGCTCCGCCGCTCCTGATCGGTGCCACGCAGAAGTATTTCGATCAACTCATCATCATCACGGAATTGACTAACACTGCTACCGATCAAGGTCCCGCGCAGGAAGTTGGCCACATCTTCAGAGGTGACGCCCAGTGCCCGCGCCCGATCCTGATCGATATTGACCCGCACGACTTTGCTTGGCTCTTCCCAATCGAGATGCACGTTGGTTACATACGGATTTTCCCGCACCTTGACCGCCACCTTGCGCGCCAGCGCACGCACGGTATCAATATGTTCGCCGGAAACACGTAGCTGAATCGGATACCCCACAGGAGGGCCATTCTCCAATCGCGAAATACGTGTGCGCAAAGTCGGGAATTGCTCGCGCATGGTTTTAATCAACCAGTTGCGGATTTCCTCACGCTGCTCAATGTTTTTAGTCAGCACTACAAACTGGGCAAAGCTGGCAGAGGGCAACTGTTGATCGAGTGGCAAGTAGAACCGAGGTGACCCCGTGCCCACGTATGCCACATAGTTATCAATGCCTTCATGGGTTTTGAGCAACGCTTCCAAGCGTTGAGCTTGCTCTTCCGTGGCCCGCAAGGAAGCGCCTTCAGCCAATTTCAAATCAACCATAAGTTCAAGGCGATTGGAGGCAGGAAAGAACTGTTGCGGCACAAGCTTGAAGAGACCCAATGACACGACAAACATCATCACCGTTACGACGATCACGGTTTTGCGGTGGCGTACACACCAGGTAATTATGCGCCGTACACGGTTATAAAACGGGGTGGAGTAAGGGTCGTGTCCTTCAGCACTGCCTCCGTGCTTTGCCGCATAGAGCTTGGCCATATCAGGCAAGAACTTGGCACCCAAATATGGCACGAAAACCACGGCCGCAATCCATGAAACCAACAGCGCAATGGACACTACCTGAAAGATTGAGCGTGTGTACTCACCCGTCCCTGACTGGGCAGTCGCAATAGGCAGAAAACCTGCCGCAGTTATCAGGGTGCCGGTGAGCATTGGGAACGCAGTACTGGTCCAGGCGAAGCTGGCGGCCTTCATGCGGTCGTAGCCTTGCTCCATCTTGATCGCCATCATTTCAACCGCAATGATCGCGTCATCCACCAACAAGCCAAGCGCGAGCACCAGCGCTCCCAAGGAGATTTTGTGCAGGCCAATCCCCAAGAAGTACATGCTCGCAAAGGTCATGGCCAGCACCAACGGAATCGACAGCGCCACCACCAGGCCGGTGCGCAAACCCAGCGAGAAAAAACTCACCAGCAAGACGATAATCAAGGCCTCGGCAAGCACCTGAACAAACTCTCCGACACCCGTTTTTACTGCTGCGGGCTGATCAGAGACCTTGTGCAACTGCATACCTGCCGGCAAGGTTTGCTGAATGCGCGCGAATTCTTTCTGCAGTGAGGCACCGAGTTGCAGAATGTCGCCACCGGCCTTCATCGACACCGCAATTCCCAGGGCCTCTTCACCCATAAAGCGCATGCGCGGTGCGGCGGGATCATTAAAGCCGCGCTTGACCTCAGCCACATCGCCCAGGCGAAAGGTCCGGCCATCAACCCGAATCGGGAAGTTGCGTATCTCTTCAGGGGTTTTGAAACGGCCCTCAACCCGAACCTGCACGCGATCAGTTGGGGTTTCAAAGAAGCCCGCATTGGTCACCGCGTTTTGCTGATTAAGCGCTTGCTGCACGGCGGCAAGGGATAGCCCCAGTGTCGCCGCTTTGGTATTTGACAGCTCGATCCAGATTTTTTCATCCTGCAGACCAAGCAGTTCTATCTTGCCCACGTCTTGCACCCGCTGCAGTTGCAGTTGAATGCGGTCGGCATAATCTTTCAGAATGGGATAGTCAAAGCCTTTGCCGGTTAACGCATAGATGTTGCCAAAGGTATCGCCGAACTCATCGTTAAAGAACGGCCCTTGAATGCCCTGAGGCAAGGTGTGGCGGATATCGCCGACCTTCTTACGGACCTGGTAATACAGCTCTTTCACTTCAGCAGGCTTGAGGTAGTCGCTGGCCAGGAACGTCACCTGGGACTCACCCGGACGCGAGTATGAGATCAACTTCTCGTACTCGCCGGTTTCCATCAGCTTCTTTTCGATGCGGTCAGTCACCTGCCGCGAAACTTCCTCAGCCGAAGCGCCTGGCCAGTTGGTGCGAATAACCATGGCTTTGAAGGTGAAGGGCGGGTCTTCACTCTGCCCAAGCTTGGTGTAGGAAATCGCCCCGATAACACTCAATAAAATCATGATGTAGAGGACGATCTGACGGTTGCTCAGAGCCCAGCGCGAAAGATTGAAATCCATCGTGATTAGTCCTTCGCCGTCAGCTTGACCGCGCGATTGTCGCGATCCAATGGCTTGACCTGCTGACCCTCTTGCAGCACTTGCGTGCCCGCCGCAACAACCCAATCATCAGCTTTCAACCCTGCCAGCACGGGCACCGAATTATCGCTATAGGGCCCCACACGCACCGGGGTGCGCTTTAGGGTGGAGTGCTGCGGATCGACCACCCAGACATAAGGTTCGCCTGCATCGGCGGTTAATGCGGAGAGCGGAATACCCAAGGCAACTTCACCCTCACGGGCAATAAACACACGCGCGCTCTGCCCCAATTCGGCCGGCACTTGGCCTGCGCTAAACGCCACCCGTGTGGCGAAAGTGCGTGATTGCGCATCCGCCGCCGGCGACATCTCGCGAATCTGACCTTTAAAGCGTTTTCCCGGCTGCGACCACAATTCAACCTCGACCTGCTGGCCTACACGATAATGCTCGTAAGCCTGCTCAGGCAGGTCGATGCGCACTTCACGCTCACCGTCGATAGCCAATGAAAAAACCGTCTGACCCGCCGCAACGACCTGACCAACCTCGACTTCACGCTGCGCGATAACGCCATCTTGTGAGGCGGCTAATACGGCGTAGTCACTCTGGTTATTGGCAACATTGAATTCGGCTTGAGCCTGCTTTAGCCGCGCCAAACCTGAGCGATACAGATTCTCGGCATTGTCGTATTGCGAGCGGCTGACCAATTGACGACCCTGCAGGGTCTTGTAGCGGTCGCGTTCGGCTTTGACCAATTGCAGATTTGCTTGGGCAGAGGCCACTTGGGCGCGGGCCGACTCGAGCTGCAAACGCACATCCTGGGGGTCAAGCTCAGCCAGTGCCTGGCCTTTCTTGACTCGGTCACCCACATCGACATGGCGCTTGACCACTTTGCCGCCAATACGGAATGCCAGGTCAGGTTCGTAGCGCGCACGCACTTCACCCGGATAGGTGTCTTGAAGCGCTGTTGAAGGCACAGGCTGTACCACCAGTGCCGGGCGCACGATCGGCTCAGGTTTTTCACCATTACCACACGCAGCCAGAACGGCAATGAGACTTAAAGGAAGCGCAGCTCGCAAGACGGCTTGGAACATGACCGGTGGCCTTTGAGGAAAGTTTTAGAATATTTATACTGATGGGTATAGTATAAATACCAAACTCACCAGTCCAGTATTAAAATCACCAATGCCAAACAAGTTGTTTCAATCGAACGGCCCCGGTCGACCCAAGGATCTTGCAAAGCGCAGCGCCATTCTGGAAGCAGCGAAAACCCTCTTCCTTCGCAACGGCTACGACGGCAGCAGCATGGACGCAATCGCCGCAGAGGCAGGGGTTTCCAAGCTCACGGTGTACAACCACTTCACCGACAAAGAGACGCTGTTCTCCGCAGCGGTCAAGGCCAAATGCGAAGCACAAATACCCGAATTATTATTCGAGCTACCCGACGACACCCCGATCGAGACCATATTGCTCAATGTGGCAATGGCCTTTCACACCCTGATCAACAGCCGTGAATCCATTGAGTTGCACCGGGTGATGGTCAGCCTGAGCGGACAAGACACCAAACTCTCTAAACTGTTTTTTGAGGCAGGCCCGCAGCGTTTGCTCGATGACATGCAGCGCCTGCTGGAACGTGCCAACGCCAGCGGCAAGCTGAAAATCGACAATCCGTATATCGCAGCGGATCAGTTCTTTTGCCTGATCAAGGGCGGCGCCAACTTTTGCGTATTGATCGGCCTGGAAGAAGCCCTTGAGGGCGAGGCTGCGCTGGCGCAAATCCAGCAACACGTCGCAATGTTTATCCGCGCCTACCAAGTAGATTGAGTAGATCGACTCTGGCCGGCTATTTATCCGCCGCAGCCAGTTTCTTCAACGGATAAATATCGTACCGGCTGGACTTGCCCTCAAGCGCGTAGCTGGGCTTTGCGCCTTCAACGATTGGCGCTTTGCGAGGCCGCTTTACCACCACCCGATGGGTAGCCAGTTGCAGCGCAGCCGCCAACAAGGCAGGCGCATCCATGTCATCACCCACCAGCGGGCGGAACACGCGCATTTCCTTTTTGACCAAGGCGCTTTTATCGCGATGCGGAAACATCGGGTCGAGGTAGATCACTTGAGGGCGTTCACCTTGCCAATCAGCCATCAGGCTAATCGCGTTGCCGACAAGCAACTGCATGCGGGCGGTAATAGGCGCCACATCAGGGTCGCGCTCAGCGCGGGCTAAACCATCTTCAAGCAACGCAGCAATTAAAGGCTGGCGTTCGATCATGCTCAGGCTACACCCCAAGCTTGCCAACACGAATGCGTCTCTGCCCAGGCCCGCAGTGGCATCTAAGACCCATGGCCGCACGCCCGGCTGAATACCGACGGCCTTGGCGATCATCTGCCCACTGCCTCCGCCAAATAAGCGCCGGTGCGCAACCGCACCTTCAACGAAGTCGACCCGCACCGGCCCGGGAGCCTGTGGCCCCAGTTCAGCCAGTTGCAAACCACTGTCCGTTAATTGCAGAGCAAACCCAGCCTCACCGCCCTGCGGTAATCCCAGCCGCGTTGCCCACCGGGCAGCCTCAGCGGCTAAATGGGGAACCAATGCGTCCATACGCACCGCCGGGCTGTGTTTGTCTTCACTCATCTACATCTGCTCGTCTGCAGCTAATTTGGGCAGGGTGGCGCGAAATATACCAAGCGCTGACCGGCGCACTATTTTGCCAGAGCCAACACATTAAAGGGGATTCATCTTAATAAGGTAGCGCATGCCCAAGCGGATTATTGCGCCCGAAGTTTTTATTTTTTTTCGCCAACCCTGTAACAAAGCAAAGTGTCGATTCTCTCTATTAGCAAGCGCGCTGACCCTAATAGATCGTTCCCTGAACCTCTGTTGACCAGCAAGTTGCTAATGCAGTGCGCTTGAAGATAACCACGCTTATCGATACCCCGAATTTAACTGTATGCATCCAACGAACGGAGATTCACCTTTATGAACGGCAAAACTCGTACTGTTTCCGCTGCCAGCCTCGCAATCGCTCTGGGCGCTGCTGTTGCTCTGTCTTCGGCTGTTGTCACTTCAGCCCACGCCGCCGATAACGAGAAATGCTTCGGTATCTCCATGAAAGGCAAAAACGACTGCGCCGCAGGTGCTGGCACCACGTGCGCTGGTACTGCAAAAACTGATTACCAAGCCAACGCCTGGAAATACGTTCCAACTGGCACCTGCGAAAAAACCGAATCAGCCACTTCACCAACTGGTTTCGGTCAACTGACTGAGTACAAGCCAAAAGCGTAAGCACTGACGTTTGGGAGCGCCGCACATGGTATCAACTGATGTAACTCATGCCAGCGGCGCGCTCGATAGGCGTCCAACCTTGCCTGTTCAGGCGGGGTTGGGCCTTAAAACGCAACATATCCCACAAATTTTGAGTGAAAAGACCGAGATTGGTTTTTTTGAAGTGCACGCCGAAAACTACATGGTCGCCGGCGGACCATTTCACCATCAGCTGACCCAGATTCGTCAACGCTATGCGCTCTCAATCCACGGTGTGGGTTTATCCATTGGTGCTGAGCAAGCCATCGATGAAGACCATTTAGACCGGCTGGCTGAGCTACTCAATCGCTATCAGCCTCACTCGTTTTCAGAGCATTTGGCGTGGTCCAGCCACGGTGAGAATTTCTACAACGATCTGTTGCCGATCCCCTATGATCAGGCCACCCTGAATCGGGTTTGTGAACATATAGATCGCATTCAGGAACGCTTGCAGCGGCGCATGCTGTTGGAAAATCCTTCGACTTATGTTGAGTTCGCCGATTCCAGCATGAGTGAAACCGACTTTATCCGCGAAGTCATCAAACGCACCGGCTGCGGCTTGCTGCTAGACGTCAATAATGTCTACGTATCCTGCGTTAATCATAATTGGAACCCGCAGCACTACATTGACAGCCTGCCACTTGCAGCTGTTGGCGAAATACATCTGGCTGGTTTCGCCGAAGATCAGGACAGCGCAGGTGATCGCCTGTTGATCGACGCCCATGGCACGCCCATCGACAGCGCCGTCTGGTCGCTCTACAACGATGTGCTTAGGCGCAGCGGCCCGCTGCCTACATTAATCGAACGTGACAACGATATTCCCGCACTTGAAGTGCTGCTTGCTGAGGCGCAACAGGCTAATGATTTATTGGCCGAACATTCACACCTGCCGGAGCGAGCATAAGCATGGGCTATCAATCCGAGTTCTCTCGTGCATTGCTCAATGGCCAGCAACCCTGCTCGGCTCGACTAAAAACCTGGAATGGTTCTGACAGCAGCAGTCGCTTTGCGGTCTATCGCAACAACGTTGTCAGCTCGCTTATCAACGCACTTGCCGATAACTTTCCGGTCATAGTGCAGCTGGTCGGCGATGATTTTTTTCGGGCAATGGCCACGGTGTTTGTTCGTGAGTTCCCGCCACAGACACGTATCTTGAGCTATTACGGCGCAGGCTTCGCCCGCTTTATCGAGGCATTCCCACCCGCCCAAAGCCTGCCTTACCTCGCTGATGTGGCGCGCCTTGAGTTTGCCCGTATTCAGGCGTATCACAGCGCCGATGTTGCGGGGCTAGGCGCCGAGCAGATTGCCCAAGCATTGGCCAACCCTGAAGCGCTCGTGCAGATGACATTCAGCCTGCATCCCTCGCTCACAGTGCTTAATTCAGCCTATGGGATCGTCTCGCTGTGGGGCGCGCATCAAGGCCATATTGAGATAGAGCGGGTAAACCCGAGTAACGCCGAAAATGCCCTGATATTGCGCAACCAACTGGACGTTGAAGTGATGCAAATATCGGCTGCGGCTGCCCTGTTTATCGGTGCGCTGATGGACCGGAAAACCCTTGCTGCTGCCGCTGAATACGCCACTGATTTACAACCCGATTTTGACTTAACCCCCTACCTGGCTCACCTGATTCAAACAGGTGTGATCAGCAGTTACAGCGTTTCCAACTCTGCCGCCTAACAAGGATGCATCATGATTGACCCTGCTAACCTAAATGTCTCAGCGCCGGTGCGCATCATCACTAAAGCGATTGATGTGCTCAAGGCAATCCCTTACAGCTTGATTGCCTTTATCGGCCGTTTCGCCATCGCCGCCATTTTCTGGAAATCCGGACAGACAAAGGTTTCAGGGTTTGAAGTCGACATTGTCTCCGGCACATTCAACTTAGGTTTCCCGTCTCTCTCCCCTTCGGCAATTCCGCTATTTGCGGAGGAATATAAATTGCCTTTTTTATCCCCTGAATTTGCTGCGACGCTTTCTGCCTGCGCCGAGCACTTTCTACCGATACTGATTCTGTTCGGTTTTGCCACGCGCTTCTCAGCGATGGGCTTGCTGGGCATGACGTTAGTGATTCAACTGCTTGTCTATCCGGGCGCATACCCAACTCATGGGGTTTGGGCTGCCGTACTGTTGATGTTGATGAGTAAAGGCCCTGGCATGCTGTCGCTGGACCACCTGATCGCGCGCCGGTATGGCTACAAACCCTAAAAAGCGGTTAGAGTAGTTTAATGGACCTGTTTATTCGGCATGCATTGCGCATCATGATTTGCCTGACGCTAGCCTTTAACGGCTTGGTGCAAGCAGAGGTGCGCCTCCCCTGCCCGATGAACGAAGCCAGCACAGTGCAGCACGCCGCAATGGAGTGCTGCGCAGAGCAAATGGACATGGCCCAAAAGCTATGCAAAAGCGGCCTCGACTGCCAGGCAAACAGTGTCATGGTTCAAGTCCTCAGGATTAAACCCGCTACCCCCTTTGCTCAACAACCCGTTGTATCTGCGCAATCCGAATTCATAGCAGCAACGGCTCCCGACAGCGTTTGGCGCCCTCCGCGGGTCTGATTCCCTCTCCATGTATTGAGCTCCAGCCGGGTCCTTAGCGATCGCGGTTGAGCGCTGCCTGTCTGTGCCATCAGCATTGGCTCAGTGTGCGGCGCATCTTCCACATGATTGGAATCGCCACAATGAAATTTCGATACTTACGCTTGCGCCTACCGGCGACGGCATTGCTGACTGTGTTCATCAGCCAAGGTACCTATGGGTTATCACTCGCAGATGCCATGCGTGTGGCTGAGCGGGAAGCCCCCTCACTCGCAGCCCAAATGGCACAGGTTGAAGCTGCACGTAATAATGCAATTCCCGCCGGTGAATTGCCTGATCCCAAACTACTTCTGGGCTTACAAAACTACCCAATCAATGGCCCCGATCGCGGCCAGTTGCATGCGATGCCAATGACCTCAACAAAAATTGGCGTGATGCAGCAAATGCTCAATGGCGACAAACGCAGAGCACGGGTTGATAGCGCTCAAGCCAGCGTCGAAAGAGCCCGTATTGAACAACAGGTACAACGTTTAAGAGTTCGCCGCGAAACCGCTATGGCGTGGATCTCGACCCTAGCGCTTGAACAAAAACTGATCCTATTCAAAACCCTTTACCACGAAAACCACTTGTTCAATAAAGCTGTCCAGGCTCGTCTCGCCAGCGGTGATGGAGAAACCAGCGACAGCATCGTTCCGCAAATCGAAGCCGCACAGCTGGACGAGCAACAAGACCAGCTGCACCAAGAACTCGCACAACAACGTGCCGCATTGCGGCGCTGGGTCGGGGTGCGGGCTAACGAGCAACTGACAGGTCAAATGCCTGATTGGCCTGTTGATGCCCAGCATTACAAGCACAACCTAGAGCAACACCCCGAACTGGCAGCCTACACATCCATGACCAGCAAAGCGCAAGCACTGCTGCGCGAAGCCCAAGCTGAGAAAAAATCCGATTGGAGCTGGGAGGTCGCCTACCAGAACCGGGAAAAAGGGTTCGGTGACATGGTCAGTCTGCAACTGAGCATCGATTTGCCCGTTTTCAGCGGCTCACGCCAGGACCCGAAAATTGCTGCCCGCCGCGCTGAATTAAGCCAGGTCGAAGCTGAACGAGAAGCCCAAGTCCGCATGCACAACCAGCAACTGGAAGACGATCTTGCCAGCTACCAACGCCTGGACCGCGCACTAACGCGCAACCAAAAGACATTGATTCCGCTGGCAAAGGACAAAGTAAAACTGTCGATGGCCGACTACCGCGCCGCTCGTAATTCGTTATCAACCGTGATCAATGCCCGGCAAGAACTTATCGCGGCGCAGCTTAAACAGATCGATATCCAACAACAGCGAGCACTGACCAGCGCACGCCTGTATTTCACTGACATGGAGGCTGGCCTGTGAGAAATCGAATGATCATCATCAGTGTTCTGATTGCGCTCAGTGCGGCAGGCGGCTACGCCTTCGCAATTCTGCAATCCACAAACAGTCCGATGTCGGCACAGATGCCCAGTACAGCCACCAGCTCGGAGAAAAAAGCCCTGTACTGGTATGACCCGATGTATCCGCAGCAAAAGTTTGACCAGCCCGGCAAATCGCCATTTATGGACATGCAACTGGTACCCCGCTATGGCGATGCCGGTGGTGATGCGACTGGCATCAGTATCGATTCAGGCGTCAGCCAAAACCTGGGTATGCGCCTGGCGACTGTGACATTGGGCTCACTCAACCCTGAGATTCAAGCGGTGGGTGTTCTAACCCTCAATGATCGCGATGTGGCAATTGTACAAGCCCGCAGCCCAGGCTTCGTCGAGCGTGTTTATGCACAGGCGCCGCAAGATGTCATCCCAGCCGGCACCCCTTTGGCGGATATATTGGTGCCGGATTGGGCCAGCAGCCAAGAAGATTACTTGGCCCTGCGCAACAGCGGCGTGAGCAGTCTTATCAAGGCCGCTAAACAGCGTATGCGCCTAGTCGGCATGCCTGCTGCACTCATTAACAAGGTCGAGCGCAGCGGCAAGTTGCAGCCAGTATGGACAGTTACCAGCCCAATAAGTGGGGTCATTGAACAACTCGATGTTCGTCAGGGCATGACCTTGACAACAGGCATGACCCTCGCCCGGATCAACGGTTTAAGCAGCGTCTGGTTAGATATCGCGGTACCTGAAGCACAAGCCATGGATTTGGCTATCGATCATGCTGTCGAAGCACGTTTATCCGGTGGTGGAAGCAAGGTCATCAAGGGCCGTATCAGCGCAATTTTGCCCCAGGCTGACCTGCAATCACGCACCGTGCGCGTACGCGTTGAGCTGGATAACCGTGACGGCAAGCTTCGCCCGGGGCAAACAGCCAGCGTGCGCTTGGCGCAATCGGCAACAGCGCCAGCATTACTGGTGCCGAGTGAAGCGGTGATCCGCAGTGGCCGGCGTGCATTGGTGATGTTGGTAACAGAAAACAATCGCTATCAAGCCACTGAGGTCGTGCTCGGCCAAGAGTCTGGCGATCAGATCCAGATCATCCAAGGCTTAGAGTCAGGCCAACAAATTGTCGCGTCGGGACAGTTCCTGCTCGACTCAGAAGCCAGCCTGCGGGGTATCGAAATAACAGCGCTTGGCGATTCCGCACGCCCCCTGCTTCAACCTGCCTTACACCCAGCTGAAGGCAAAATCCTTAACCTTGACTCCAACAGTATTACCCTCGCCCACGGTCCATTTAAAACCTTGTCGATGCCAGGCATGACCATGCAATTCCCCGTCGCCAGCCCGCAACTGCTAGAAGGCTTACGTGTTGGGGAGCGCGTGCGCGTTTCTGTCAGCGAAGGCGATCACGGCCTGCAGATTGAACAAATAGAACCAGTGAAAATGGAGGCGCAACCGTGATCGCATCTCTGATTCGTTGGTCCGTCGGCAACCGTTTTCTGGTATTGCTGGCCACTGTATTTGCTACTGTCTGGGGCGTTTGGGCGGTACAGAACACCGCAATCGACGCCCTGCCCGACCTGTCTGATGTGCAAGTTATTATCCGCACGCCGTACCTCGGGCAAGCACCGCAAATCGTCGAAAATCAGGTCACCTATCCGCTGACCACAACCATGCTGTCTGTGCCCGGTGCCAAGACTGTGCGGGGGTATTCTTTTTTCGGTGACAGCTATGTCTATGTGCTGTTCGAGGATGGCACAGACCTGTATTGGGCACGCTCACGCGTCCTTGAATACCTCAGCCAGGTTCAGAGCAAATTGCCTGAGGGTGCCAAGCCATCTCTAGGCCCGGATGCCACAGGCGTCGGCTGGATCTACCAATACGCGCTGGTCGACCGCAGCGGCAGACATGACCTCAATCAACTGCGCTCGCTGCAGGATTGGTTTCTAAAGTTCGAGTTGAAAACTCTGGCCAACGTCGCCGAAGTGGCCAGTATCGGCGGCATGGTCAAGCAATACCAAGTCCAGCTAGATCCGGTAAAAATGGCCAGCTTGGGCATTACTCAACGCCAGGTTACAGAGGCTATTAGCGCGGCGAACCAGGAAACCGGCGGCGCAGTGATGAACATGGCTGAAACCGAGTTTATGGTCAGAGCCTCGGGTTATCTGCAAAACCTCAATGATTTTCGTACCATCCCGTTACGCCTTGATGCCAACTCGGTCCCGGTGACTCTGGGCGATATTGCCAGCATTCAAATCGGCCCGGAAATGCGCCGCGGTATTGCCGAACTGGACGGTGAAGGTGAAGTGGCCGGCGGCGTGGTGATTTTACGCAGCGGCAAGAATGCCCGCGAAACCCTGACGGCGGTGCAGAACAAGCTTGACTCGCTCAAGGCCAGCCTGCCGCCCGGGGTAGAAATAGTCACCACCTACGACCGCAGTCAGTTGATCGACCGAGCAATCGACAATCTCAGTTTCAAGCTGCTCGAAGAGTTCTTTGTGGTCGCACTGGTGTGTTTGATATTTCTTTGGCATTTGCGCTCTTCAATGGTCGCCATCGTTTCCCTTCCGGTGGGGATTTTGACCGCCTTTATCATCATGCAGCAGCAGGGAATCAACGCCAATATCATGTCGTTGGGCGGTATCGCCATCGCCATTGGAGCCATGGTGGATGCCGCTGTGGTGATGATCGAAAATGCCCACAAGAAAATTGAAGCCTGGCATGTCAAGCATCCCAATCAGGAGTTGCGCGGTGAACAGCATTGGCAGGTCATCAGTGATGCGGCAGTCGAGGTTGGTCCAGCGCTGTTTTTCAGCTTGTTGATTATCACCCTGTCGTTTATTCCTGTGTTCACCCTGCAGGCGCAAGAAGGTCGCTTGTTTGCCCCTTTGGCATATACCAAAACCTATTCCATGGCAGCCGCGGCAGGTTTGTCGATCACCTTGATTCCAGTGTTGATGGGCTATTGGATTCGTGGGCAAATTCCCAGTGAGCAAAAAAACCCAATCAATCGTTGGCTGATCAACATCTACCAACCGGCACTGGACGCAGTGTTGCGCAAACCCAAATTCACCTTAGCGGTAGCTGTGTTGGTATTTATCAGTGCTGCGTGGCCGGTGTCGCAACTCGGCGGTGAGTTTTTACCGCCGTTGGATGAAGGTGACTTGCTCTACATGCCATCGGCGCTGCCGGGGCTGTCTGTGCAAAAAGCCGGGGAATTGCTGCAACAAACCGACCGACTGATCAAAACCGTGCCTGAGGTCGCACGGGTATTTGGTAAGGCTGGGCGCGCTGAAAGTGCCACCGACCCGGCGCCGTTGGAGATGTTTGAAACCACCATTCAGTTCAAGCCCCGCGATCAGTGGCGCAAGGCGATGACGGCGGAAAAGCTGATCGAAGAACTCGACCGTGTGGTGAAGGTGCCTGGGCTCAGCAATATTTGGATTGCCCCAATACGCAACCGCATCGACATGCTCGCTACTGGCATTAAAAGTCCGATTGGGGTCAAAGTTGCTGGGCCTGATTTGCTGCAAATAGATGAGGTTACCCAAGCAGTTGAAAAAGTCGCAAAACAGGTCGATGGCGTCAGCTCAGCACTGGCTGAACGACTCACCGGAGGGCGCTATATTGACGTTGACATTAAACGCGAGGCTGCGGCTCGCTACGGGCTGAATATCGCTGACGTACAGGCCATAGTCGCCAGCGCTATTGGCGGCGCTAATATTGGCCAGACCATTGAAGGGCTTGCCCGCTATCCCATCAGCGTGCGCTATCCCCGTGAATGGCGCGATTCATTAAGCCGCCTGAAAACCCTGCCCATCTATACCGCGCAGGGCAGTCAAATCACCTTGGGCAGCGTTGCCGAGGTGAAGATAAGTGATGGCCCACCTATGCTCAAAAGCGAGAACGCACGCCCCTCCGGCTGGGTTTACGTGGATGTAAGGGGGCGAGATCTGGCATCGGTGGTGACTGATCTGCGCAGCGCAATTGAGCAACAGGTCACCCTGCAACCCGGCATGAGCTTGAGTTATGCCGGGCAGTTCGAGTTTTTGCAACGGGCCAATGCGCGCTTGAAGTTGGTGGTACCAGCAACCCTGATGATCATCTTGGTGCTGCTCTACTTAACCTTCTCGCGCTTTAGCGAAGCGCTGCTGATCATGGCAACGCTGCCCTTCGCCCTGACGGGCGGCATCTGGTTCCTGTATCTGCTCGATTACAACCTGTCGGTTGCCACCGGCGTTGGCTTTATCGCACTGGCTGGAGTTGCCGCCGAGTTTGGCGTGATCATGTTGCTGTACCTGAAAAACGCCTGGCTGGAGCGTCTTGAGCGAGGTCACAACAGCCAACAGGCCTTGCTTGATGCGATTCGCGAAGGCGCTGTGCAGCGCGTGCGGCCCAAAGCAATGACGGTGGCGGTGATTATCGCCGGATTACTGCCAATCATGTGGGGCAGCGGCACCGGCAGCGAAGTCATGAGCCGAATCGCTGCGCCCATGGTGGGCGGCATGATTACCGCGCCACTGTTGTCGTTATTCGTGCTGCCAGCCGCGTATTTGTTGATGCATAGAAAGAAGCGGAGCTGATCAACGCCTAAACCGACTATAGAAGCCCCAACTGCTCAGCTGGGGCTTCTAGGTTAAGCTCAGGCAAGACTGGCATGCCTGGAAGACGCACAATGAGCTGCTGATGAAAACGTCGAGCCAGTTGCGGCGCCAGGCGGTTGTCTGAAGTGTGCAAAAACACATAGGGGCTCAAGCCTTGCTCAATCCAACTGGCGACCTTATCCAGCCACGGCGTCATAAAGGCGTCATTCTCCAGCAGCTCGGGATGACCAATAAAACGCAGCTGCGGCGCGTTACTGAACGCAGTCGGTCGCGTTGGCAGGCGCGGTTTTTTATCTTGCGCATGGATAACCGCAGGGTCAGCCGAGTGACAACTAAACAGCGCTCGGGAATCCAGACAAACGCGCTCTACGCCTTGGTCAAGCAATAACCGATTTAGCGCTCGCTCGGCCTCGCCTTTGGCAAAAAAACCCGGGTTACGCACTTCTACAGCCAATGCCCGGCCGCCCAAATGCTCCGAACTAGCGCCCCAGTGCTGGATAAACATCGCCAATTCACCCAGACGTTGCGGACCAAAGCTTGCCGGTAACTGCAGCCAGTATGGCGCCACACGCGGGCCGAGCGGCGCCAGCAACTTACGAAAATCATCCACTGCATGCAGCTGCTCGCGTAAATCACCGGCATGGCTGATATCCCGGGGCAGCTTGGCGCAAAAACGAAAATGCTCGGGCATTGCCAGTGACCACTTGGCGATGGTCTCAGGCGCTGGGCGCGCATAGAAGGTGGTGTTGCCTTCAACGGCGTTAAACAGTTGGCAATAATGCTTGAGGAAATCGCTGGAGGTGCTGCCTGAAGGATAAATCGCGCCGCGCCAAGCCGGCTCGCTCCACGATGGACAGCCGAGAAAATACGGCAGCACTAGGCGTAAAGGTCGAGACCCAGCACCTGCTGCGCATCAGACTCGGTAATAAACTCAGCGGTGCTGCTATAGCTGGCAATCGCTTGAGAGGCACGATTACTGATGGCGGGCTGTTGGTAGGTAAAATCCTGCGCCTGCACAGCGCGGCTCTGCCCACCTTCGCTAGAGGCCTGCACCCGACGAATCTGCGGGGCGGGTTCAAAACCTTGGCTAGCACCAACCGCAGCCGGTTGTTCACGGCGCGTCTCGACCTCGCGTTGGGCGTCGCGATACGGGGTGACCGCAGTCCCCGAGCGAGGGCCACGATCTGGCGAGTATGAGGGTATGGAGCCGTCAATGCGCATCAATTAAGCTCTGAAATCCAGTAAGCACGGTGCTTGCAGCTGCAATTTAGCGGTGCCTAGGCCACTTGGCAATCAACAACTGATCAGCCGTTAGGCTTTTTTGCACCAACGGCTATAGAACTACTTATTAGCGGGCGCTTTTGGCGTCGCTACTTGATCTCGCAGGTACACCGGTTGCGCCTCATCTGCGACCAGCGACTCACCACGGGCCCAGGCAAATTGCGCCAGCGCCAGCAGGTCCTGGGCATGGGGCAGCATCGATGGATCTTGGGCGCATGGCTTAACCGCAATACGCTCAGCAAAGGTGCCCCACCCTGTTCCGGCAGCAAACCAATCACCGGTCGCGCCTTCGGGCAATGCGGCCAACTCTGGCGCAAGTACCGCTTCGCGTCCGAGCAAACGCATTTCACCCTGCTGCGCCTGATAACAACCCCAGTAGACCTCATCCATGCGCGCATCAATCGCCGCAGCCACTTGCTCAGCGCCATGCTCACGCAAAGCACGTTGTGCCAACACCGCTAGATTCGAGACAGGAATCACTGGGCGATCCAAGGCAAATGCAAGCCCCTGCACCACCCCGATAGCGATACGGATGCCGGTAAATGCACCCGGGCCCCGACCAAATGCAATTGCCTCGAGTGCTGAAAGCGGCAAACCCGCTTCAGCCATTAGGGTTTTGATCATCGGCAACAAGCGTTGCGCATGCTGACGCGGAATCACTTCGTAATGGCTAAGCACCTTGCCGTCGTGCAGCAGAGCAACCGAACAGGCTTCAGTGGCGGTATCGAGGGCCAACAGGGTGGTCATGACAGATTCCAGCAAGCAGATGGCCGCGCAGTATAAACGCTGCAGCCAAGAAGCTGTAGGCGTTGTCAATCGGCGGTGGCTTCAGCGCTTTACTGCAAAAACAACAACGGCCCGCCTAAGCGAGCCGTTGCGTGATGCTAAATCAGGTTCTGGAGAAATCGAACCTAGCTTGATGCCTTAAGACAGCGCCGCCAAAACCTTGGTGGTGATCTCATCAACCGAGCCAACACCGGCAATGGCGCTGTACTTTGGCGTGCCATTGGCTGCGGCCAGCTTCTGGTAAAAATCTACCAGCGGCTTGGTTTGCGAATGATAAACCGACAGGCGATGACGCACGGTTTCTTCTTTGTCGTCTTCACGCTGAATCAGTTCTTCACCGGTTTCATCGTCAACACCCGCAACTTTCGGCGGATTGTGCTCGGTGTGGTATACGCGGCCCGAGGCTGGGTGAACACGACGGCCAGCGATACGGCTGACGATTTCTTCGTCGGCAACAGCGATCTCAACCACGTAATCGATAGTCACACCCGCTTGCTGAAGTGCTTCAGCTTGCGGAATGGTGCGCGGAAAGCCGTCAAACAAAAAGCCATTGGCGCAATCTTGTTGGGTGATGCGTTCTTTGATCAGGTCGATGATGATCTCATCAGAGACCAGACCACCGCTGTCCATAACACCCTTGACCTTAAGACCAAGTGGACTGCCAGCTTTGACTGCTGCACGCAGCATATCGCCAGTCGAAATCTGTGGAATAGCGAACTTCTTGGTAATAAAGCCCGCTTGGGTACCTTTTCCGGCACCGGGCGCCCCTAGCAAAATCACGCGCATCGATGTGCTCCTCAACTTATAAGTATTAAATCAGTGGACTCGCCTCTTGGGGCCAATCTCAGAATATTCAGGGCAGCGGCACAGTCGCGCAACAAACTGCCAAAGGCCGATCAAGATACACAGCAGTCCACCCCTACACAAGCCACCGAAAGTCGGATACGCACCCGGGCGCCGGCCACAGCCACTCTGCAGTCCAGCGCTACAACCCAGTGGAAACAGGGCTGCAGCGCTGTTCGCAGGGATATGGCAGCTCGTAAAAAGTGCCCGCGTTAACCGGTATTGCGCAAACCGGCCGCAATACCCGCCACACTCACCAATAAAGCCTGTTCCAGAGGGCTGTCTGCCTGATTCTCACGCAACCTGGAGCGCGCCAATAACTCGGCCTGCAACAAGTGAAGCGGGTCTAGATAGGTATTTCGCACAGCAATTGACTCTAAGGTCTCAGGGCTGTGACCGAGCAGTTGCGACTGCTGAGTCAGACCTAGCACGCACGTACAAGCCTGCGACAATAGGTCGCGTAAATGTGCCCCTAAGGGCTGAAGCGCCGGGTCGACCAACCGCTCATCGTAAAGCCCGGCAATTGCCTCATCGGCCTTGCTGAGCACCATTTCAAGCATATCGATACGGGTGCGAAAGAATGGCCACTGCTCGCGCATCTGCTCCAGTAAATCGCCTTCATCACGTTGCAGCGCGTTATTCAGAGCACTGTCCCAACCGAGCCACGCGGGAAGCATCAGGCGTGTTTGAGTCCAGGCAAAAATCCACGGAATGGCCCTTAGACTCTCGACCCCACCCGCCCGGCGCTTGGCAGGACGACTGCCCAAGGGCAAGCGACCCAGCTCCTGTTCCGGCGTTGCTTGGCGGAAATACTCAACAAACTCTGGCGTCTCACGTACCACTGCGCGATAACCGGCCACCCCATCGGCGGCAAGTTTATCCATCATCTCGCGCCATGAAGGCTGCGGGGCTGGCGGCGGTAATAGTGTGGCCTCAAGCACTGCCGCCAGATACAGATTCAGGTTCTGCTCGGCGATGTCCGGCAGGCCGAACTTGAAGCGGATCATCTCGCCCTGTTCAGTGGTGCGGAAACGCCCGGCAACCGAGCCCGGCGGTTGCGACAGAATGGCTGCGTGGGCTGGACCACCGCCACGACCGACCGTGCCGCCACGGCCATGGAACAACAACAACTCGACGTCATGGGCCTTGCAGATTTCAACCAAGGCTTCCTGAGCGCGATATTGCGCCCATGCGGCGGCAGTAGTACCTGCATCTTTTGACGAATCGGAATAACCGATCATGACTTCTTGCGGGCCATGTAACCGGGCCCGGTAACCTTTAATACCCAGCAGCCGGCCAATCACTGGCCCCGCATTGTCCAGATCAGCCAAGGTCTCAAACAGGGGAACCACGCGCATAGGACGTTGCAACCCAGACTCTTTAAGCAGCAGCTGCACCGCCAACACATCCGAACAGGCGCCAGCCATGGAGATCACGTAAGAGCCCAGGGATGCCGCTGGCGCACGCGCTACTTCGCGGCAGGTAGCCAGCACTTCTGCAGTGTCGGCACTGGGCTTGAAATGCTCGGGCAACAATGGGCGACGATTTTCCAGCTCGGTCAGCAGAAACTGCAGACGCTGATCTTCATCCCACTCGGCATAACTGCCTACACCGAGATAATCGGTGATTTCGTTAAGCGCAGCCGCGTGGCGGGAAGCGTCTTGACGCACATCCAGGCGCACGAGAAACAGGCCGAATGTAGCCGAACGACGCAGGCAATCAAGCAAGGGGCCATCAGCAATCACGCCCATACCGCATTCATGCAATGAGCGATAACACAGCTGCAGTGGCTCTAGCAGCTCAGCATTATCCCCCAACACCGCGTCACTGGCTTGCGCATCACAGTGCAGCGCGTCTTGCGCCCAGCTACGAGTCGCACGCAGGCGTTCGCGCAACTGCTTGAGGAGTGCCCGATAAGGTTCCGCGGTTTTACCCACTGCGGCACATAACTCCGGGCTGGCCGCTTGCATGGATAACTCGGCAGCGAGCTGATCAATATCACGCAAGTACAAATCCGCCGCCATCCAACGCGAGAGCAATAGCACTTCGCGGGTTACCGGCGCTGTGACATTGGGGTTGCCATCACGGTCGCCGCCCATCCAGGAAGCGAAGCGCACCGGCGCCGCCGTTAACGGCAAGTGCAAACCTGTTGCGGCGTGCAGGGCAATGTCCGCCTGACGCATAAAATTCGGTACAGCCTGCCACAGCGAGTGTTCAATAACAGCGAAGCCCCATTTGGCTTCATCAACCGGGGTTGGCCGGGTACGGCGAATTTCTTCGGTATGCCAAGCTTCGGCAACCAACCGGCGCAGGCGATCAGTGACCTGCTTACGCTCATTGTCGGTCAAGTCACTGTGGTCCTGAAACGCCAATTCAGCAGCAATGGCATCATACTTTTGAATCAAGGTACGCCGCGCCACTTCGGTGGGGTGAGCGGTGAGCACCAATTCAATATCCAGACGGCTGAGCTGCCGGGCCAGTTCCTCGCCGCTGTGACCACTGCCGAGCAAGCGCTGCAATAATTCGCCCAACACCCGCGATTCAAAAGGCTCTGGTTCAGCAAGGGTGCGCCGACGAATACGGTGATATTGCTCGGCTATATTGGCCAAATTGAGAAACTGGTTAAAGGCTCGCGCCACTGGCAACAGCTCATCGTCATTGAGGCCGTTAAGGGTCTCGCTAAGCTGCTGCGCACCCTCCTTGGAACCACGTCGCGCCGCTTTTGCACCTTTGCGAATCCGTTCGATTTTCTCGAGAAAATCATCGCCGTACTGCGAACAAATGGTTTGCCCAAGCAACTCACCGAGTTGGTGGACGTTTTCACGCAAACGCGCGTCAATTTCAGCCATATCCGTGCTCCCCATTGGGTAAAACAGAGTGATGCATGACCCAAGAGTGCCCCATTGCGGCAATATCTTACAAGCGCACGACATCGAACTCATTAGGCCAAATTGGGGTCTAGTCTTGTGTAGTAGGCGTGTTTCAGAAAATCACGCCGAGCCAAGATCGCACTGAAGCCTGCCACGAGCGGGCAAAGGATGAGGTAACAATGAGAATTCGCGAACTTGTAGGCCATTGGGAAGAGAACGCTAAAGGCCGCCTGACCCGCAGCCCTTACAATATTCACTTGGATGTCGAAGCCGCCGCACGTGTTGCCGCACTCGCTGAGATGTACCCCAAGCGCAGCCCCGAAGAACTTCTGGGTGAGTTGATTGGCGCTGCACTTGAAGAGCTGGAAGCCAGCCTGCCCTATGTCAAAGGCAGCCATGTGGTAGCCACCGATGAGCTCGGCGACCCCTTGTTTGAAGACATCGGCCCAACACCGCGCTTTTTAGCGCTGTCGCGTAAATACCTGCATGACCTGACCCAGCAACGGCAAAGCACCGATCACTGAGCCTCGTCGCGCTTAGCCCCATCGATTTAGTCGCACGCTGGTGCAACACCGGCGTGCCAGTTGCTGTCGTTCTATACCTGTTGCGCGAGCTTGAGCCGCTGGCTCATTGCTCGATCTTCTGCGGCGTTTTCTCACCGATGCAGTGCACAGCCTGCTTGTGCTTGTTGACCAAAACGCCACTTAAGCCTTTTTGCTCGGTATCAAACATCACCACTACACCGTCGACGCACTGGGCCACTTCTGAGGCCGGTTGCAGGGAGATTTTATAGTCTTCGCCCGGTACCGTCTTAAGCATCGTGAACTCAGACAAGAGCAAGGCATCCTGCGGCTTTGAAAATTGGATATAACCGTAATAAGTCAGGATCGCCACGGTGGCGCAGACAGTGGCAACAGCAGTCAGAATCATTGGAATTGCAGGATCACGTTCAGTCATTGCGGACTCTCAGAGTTAGGAACTTCAGCTAAGCGGCGCAGGCCAGTAAAACCCTGCGGATCGCTCATAAACATCAACAACACTTGCCGCCATGTTGGATCATTAAAGGTCTGCACATGCGGGCCACGGGTAAGTTGCAACACCCTTGGCGCCGGAGCGGCCTGATACAAGCTTATGGCGTTGGCGACCGGCACCACAGCGTCATCAATGCTGTGATACATCAGTAATGGTAAGCCTTTGAGCTTGGGAATTGCAGCAATTGCGCTATCACTGTCCGGCACAAACTCGCTTAATGGCACTTGAAACAACCAGGTTAACCATGACGTGCTGAGCACGTATTGAGCGACATCACGGTAGCTGGCCGGCGTGCCATCGATAATCAGTGCATCGAGCTTGTCGGCTTGTTGCGGGTGCTCAGCCAAGTAATGCACCGCCAGTGCGCCCCCCAAGCTTTGGGCCAGCACAAACAGCGGTTTTCCGCGCACGTCAGGGTTATCATCAAGCTCAGTGAACGCCGCATCAATGTCTTGGTACAGGGCCGGCAAGCTCGGCTCGCCTTGCGAAAGCCCATAGCCACGGTAATCAAGCATCAGCACCTGATACCCCTGCTCTGGTAGCCACCACGGCGCCCCCAAATGCATGGCCATGTTCCCGCCGTTACCGTGCAAATAAAGGATTGTACCTTTGACCTCGGTCCCCGCCTGCGCGGGTAACCACCATGCATTCAACTGGGTGCCATCGGCGGCGGTCAGGTATTTATCACCAAATTCAAGCCCGGCGCGCGTCGGCGTGAATCGCAAGCCTTTCTCGGGATAAAACAACAACGAACTGCAGCCTTGCAGCAAGGCAATTGCCAGCACCAGTAGACAACGCATTAATCGCCGCCCCCACGGACTTCCTCACGGGCCTTGAAGGTGGCTTCGTAGATGCGCTCTGCCAGCCGTGAGAACGGCAAGCTTTGAATCCAAACAGTGCCAGTGCCCTTGAGGGTGGCGAGAAATATACCTTCGCCGCCAAAGAGCATGCTTTTCAGGCCACCAGCCAACTTGATGTCGTAATCGATGCCCGAACTGAAACCGACCAAACAGCCTGTGTCGAGGCGCAGGGTTTCATTGTTCAGTTCTTTGCGAATCACCGTGCCACCGGCATGCAGGAACACCAGACCATCGCCTTCAAGCTTTTGCAGAATAAAGCCCTCTCCACCAAAAAAACCGGCGCCCAGACGCTTATTAAAACTAATGCCAATGGAGGTTCCATGCGCCGCACACAAAAATGCATCACGCTGGCAGACCAACGAGCCACCCACCTGTGGCAGCGATACCGGCACCACACTGCCCGGATACGGTGCAGCGAAAGCCACCCTTGCCTGCTTCTTTCCACCGTTGGAGAAATGAGTCATAAACATCGACTCACCGGTAACCATGCGCTTGCCCACACTCCACAACTTACCCAGCACGCCCGAGGATGAGCCATCGCCCATCCGCGTTTCAAAGCGTACATCTTCGGTCATGTAATTGAGCGCCCCCGCCTCGGCAATCACTGTTTCGCCTGGGTCTAGAATCACCTCAACACTCTGCGCCGAGTTGCCGAGAATTTCGTACTCAAGTTCGTGGCTGTTCATGAAAAATCCTTAGGCGGGAGAACGAAGAACAAGGCTAAACGATAATCACAAGGTCCATATGCACGTAAACAATTACACATGCTCTTGTTCCATTAGCAATAACACCACAAATCGAGGGCGTAGCGAGCGCAGGCCAGACAAGGCGCAGTCATTCTGAAAAAGCGGAGTTTACTCCAGTAAATGAGCAGTTTTCAGAAGGGCTGCAACGCAGTATCGCCAAGCGCAGTAGCCCGTCCGTCAAACATACCAAAGCGGCGTTTACTCCAGCAAATGAGCAGTTTTCAGAAGGGCTGCAACGCAGTATCGCCAAGCGCAGTAGCCCGTCCAGAAATACTACAAAATGTTGGCGTAGTCGGCCTCTATGCGATCCAGACTCAGGTTATTGAGGAAGTTAGAGAAACACATCCACGCCGACAACGAGTTCAAATCACTGAACTGCGGTGGCAGGTACTTTGGCGGCACCACCAGGCCTTCGTCGACCAACTGGCGCAGCGTGCGCATGTCTTCCAAGGTGGTTTTGCCACAAAACAGCAGGGGGATCTGCTCCAACTTGCCTTTACGCACTGCGAGCTGGATGTAGTTGTAGATCATGATAAAGCCTTTCAAATAGGACAGGTCCTTGGTGAAAGGCAACCCCGTTGGTGTCGAACCGCGAAAGGCACGATTGGCGTTGCTGTAGCTGTCCGCCATGCTGAAGCCCTGCTCACGGTAAAACTCGAACACTTGCAGGAAATCGGCGCCCTCTTCGGCCATGTGAATGGCGCGCGTACGGTTGGTCAGCTTGCGTAGGCGGGTTGGATAGGAAGCAAAACTGATCACTTCCATCAGAATGGCCAGCCCTTCTTGGGTGACGGTGGAAGATGGTGGTCCCTTGGCTAGGAAGGTGCAAATCGGCTGGTTCTGGCCATTCAAGGTGGTGGCGACGTGAACCAGCCCCTCATGGACTTCAAGGGCTTTGACATCACGCTCGTTGAACATCGCGTCGGTACGGATCTTGATGTAATCAGCACCTGCGGCGGCATCGGCCAGGATGCCGTCAGACTCGAACACGCGAATGGTGTCCTCATGCTCACCGAATACCTTGTTCAGCCGATGCTGCAACATATCTACGGCGGTCTTGGCGTTGAGGTCCTTGACCTCATCCTTCAAGTCGCCACGGCTGTCGATGTTATTGAGGAAGCCGGAGAACATAACGCCCAGATCCGCCAGGGTTGGATCACCAGCATGAAATGCATCCGAGGCAGCGCCGTACAAGTCTTGCGAGATCAAGCCGAAATCTTCGGTGCCCCGCGCCTCAAGCATGCGAATGACCATGCGGTACTCGCGACACATGCGGCGCATGATCTGCCCAACCGGGTTGAACTGACCAAGTTGGCGGGTGATATCACGCTCGATGTTCTGGAATTCGAGTTTTTTAGCCGTCGCGTCAAAGGCCAATGGGCGACTATCGTAATAAGCCCGGTCGACTTTGGGCAGCATGGTTCCTTTGTGCTTGAGGAACTCATTGCGCACGCTCTCATCCCATTTCACCGCATCCAAAACGCGGATGGGCGTTTGCGCCTCGACGATCCTGTCTGATAACGCACGGACGATTAATTGGTAATCATCCAAACCTACATGACTGTTCATCACGCCCTCGTGGCCATAAGCCCAGATTTACTCAGCTTCACGCTGATAACGCGCAACCTCGATAAATACGTCCGAGTTGGCCGGGTCATTTAAATAATCAAACACTTTTTCCATGGGTGAGGTAATCAATACGCCCTCGCCCACCGGCATTTCAACCATTTTGCCCTGCCACATGCCGTCTTCAAGCTCTTGCAGCATGCGCTCAACGTCAAGACTGTAAAGCACCAATTCATTATTGTGCGTCAGCTCAAAACCAACGATTACAAAATTGGCCCCCAAACGCTTGGGTAAGCCCGTCGATAAATACCAGCGACTGCCGTGATGGGCGACGGTGAAACCGTACTCTTCGGCTTGCTCAATATTATCCGGGCTGCCTTCAAAACTCCTCGCTTTGTAGGTATTTGAACCTGAGCGGGTGATATCAAGGTACTGCAACTCGCCCCATTCATTCTTGCGCGACCATTCTCCCAGAAGGGGAATCGGTGCAGCTTCGTTAGCTGGGATCGGATCTTTAAAGGTAACCAGGCAGCCACTCAACAACAGGAAGGACAAGGCGACCAGCGCGCGCCAAGCTTTCATTCAGCTCTCCTTGTGAAATTAGGTTGTTGTACTGCACCGACCGCTGCCGGTTGTTGCCTAGACAATGTGACTGTACGGCCGACATCAATCTATTGGTTACGGGCCGCGTTAGACGCCCAAAACCAAATACATGTAGCGTTTAAGAATGGCTAACATTGCTTCAATGTCCAGCGCATCAACACCTTCGATCAGACCCTGATACTCCATGCGCTCGACCACAGTCGTCAAGAGTGTTGCGTCTTCAAGGGGATGTTTTGAGCCGATCAGCGTGAAGAAACGTGTCGCACCATGCAAAAGGATTTGCTGTTGCGCACGTACCAGATCATGCAGACGTGGATTAAGCAATGCTTCATGGCGAAATGCTTGCTCAGCCAACAAGTGATCGCGACGATCAACCAGTTGAGTCCTAACGAAAGCCACCGCGATTTGTGCGACCTCATCGGCAAAGGCGCGCATCTTGGCTGGAGACCCATCGAAACTACTGACACGCGCTTGCAGCATTTCGGCGTTGTTGCCCCAAAGCTGGCTCTGATTAGCCGCGCAGTGCTCGACAAACAGCGTGAAGCTGTCGCTTATCAGGTCATTAATGTCTTTGAAATAATAGGTGGTCGCGGAAAGCGGCACCTGCGCTTCAGCCGCCACCGCTCGGTGGCGCACGGCACGCACACCATCGCGCACAATAAGACGCAATGCAGCTTCGAGAATGGCTTGGCGACGCCTTTCACTGCCAGCACGACTGGCTTTGCGCCCTTGATACTGAATAGTGTCGGTTACATCAGTGGCCGCAAGGCTAGCACCGTCTTGAGTACTTAGTTGTTTCACAAGCAGAACACCCTCTAACACACCGATAAACAATCTTCCTTGAAACTCCTTAACCCTTCAGATTTGCGCGGCAAACAGCTTGACCACTGCTTGCTGCGACGTCCATCAAACTGAGCGAATTACCGCTGCGCGCGGCACAACGTCATACTGCACAGTATCGCAGACCATTGAGATTCATTGTTACGACGAAGTGATGGCACCTTGCGACACTTCACCCAGAAACAAAAAACCGCCCGAAGGCGGCTTCGGCTGAGCAGCTTAGGCTTGCGGGCGCATATGGGGAAACAGAATCACGTCGCGAATTGAAGGGGCATCAGTCAACAGCATAACCAAACGGTCAATCCCGATGCCTTCACCTGCAGTCGGCGGCATGCCATATTCCAGCGCACGAACAAAGTCTGCATCGTAATGCATGGCTTCATCGTCGCCTGCGTCTTTATCGGCAACCTGAGCCATAAATCGCTCGGCTTGATCTTCCGCATCATTAAGCTCGGAATAAGCGTTGGCAATCTCGCGACCGCCGATAAACAGCTCAAAACGATCGGTGACGGTTGGGTCCTGATCATTGCGACGGGCCAGGGGTGACACTTCAAACGGGTATTGGGTGATGAAGTGCGGCTGCTCCAGTTTTGGCTCAACCAGCTCCTCGAAAATCATCACCTGCAACTTGCCCAAGCCTTCAAAGCCCAGCACCTTGGCGCCCGCTTTCTTGGCAATATCACGAGCGGTGTCAATGTTGCGCAGTTGCTCGGCAGTCACATCGGTGTACTTGAGAATGGAGTCAAATACCGACAAACGAATAAATGGCTGGCCAAAGTGGAAGACCTTGCCTTGGTACGGCACATCAGTGGTGCCCAACACCAACTGGGCCAACTCACGGAACAGCTCTTCGGTGAGGTCCATGTTGTCTTCGTAGTCGGCGTACGCCTGGTAGAACTCAAGCATGGTGAATTCGGGGTTGTGACGGGTCGAGACGCCTTCGTTACGGAAGTTGCGGTTGATCTCGAATACCCGCTCAAAGCCGCCAACCACTAGGCGCTTGAGATACAGCTCAGGCGCAATACGCAGGAACATCGGCATGTCCAGTGCATTGTGGTGGGTTTCAAACGGCTTGGCCGCAGCACCACCGGGAATAGTCTGCAACATCGGCGTTTCAACTTCGAGGAAGTCTCGTTCAGCAAGGAACTTACGAATGTGGCTGATCACCTGGGAACGCACGCGGAAGTCCTGACGCACTTCTTCATTAACAATCAGATCAACATAGCGTTGACGATAACGCTGCTCAGTGTCTGTCAGGCCGTGGTGCTTGTCCGGCAGCGGTCGCAGCGACTTGGTCAGCAAACGCACGTTGCTCATCTCGACATAGAGATCGCCTTTGCCCGAACGCGCCAGGGTGCCTTCAGCAGCGATAATATCGCCCAGGTCCCAGGTTTTAACTGCGGCGAGGGTTTCTTCAGGCAGGGTTTTACGGTTGACGTAGACCTGAATGCGCCCGGTCATGTCTTGCAGCACCATGAACGAGCCACGGTTGAGCATAATGCGACCGGCAACTTTGACTGGAATCGCGGCTTCAGCCAGTTCTTCCTTGGTCTTATCGACGTACTGTTTCTGCAAGTCCGCGCAGTAGCTGTCGCGACGGAAATCATTGGGGAAGGCATTGCCCTGCTCACGCACGGCGGCAAGCTTTTCTTTGCGCAGGGCAATTAGCTTGTTTTCTTCCTGTTGCAGATCGTGCTGGTCGAGTTGTTCGTCGCTCATGGTCTTCCGTATGTTCCTGTATTCGTAGGGTGTTGCTGAGCGCAGCGATGCTCAACATCCGGCCTGTTTAGCCGGGATCCTACGCAAATGCAGCGCCGCTCGTTGCGCCCAGCTTAGCTGAGCTCAACCTACATTGCGTTGTGTTGCACAGCCACGCGAGGCGCCGCTGTTTTACAGCCCTTGCTTGAGACTGGCCTCAATAAAGCCATCAAGGTCACCATCAAGCACCGCATCGCAGTTGCTGTTCTCGACGTTGGTACGCAAATCCTTGATTCGCGACTGATCGAGTACATAAGAGCGGATCTGATGACCCCAGCCGATGTCGGACTTGGAATCTTCAAGCTCTTGCGAGGCGGCGTTGCGTTTTTGCACTTCCTGCTCGTACAGCCTGGCCCGCAGCATTTTCATGGCGGTGTCTTTGTTGGCGTGCTGGGAGCGTTCGTTCTGACAGCTCACCACCGTATTGGTCGGTACGTGAGTAATACGTACCGCCGAGTCGGTGGTGTTTACGTGCTGACCACCCGCCCCCGAAGAGCGGTAGGTATCAATGCGCAAGTCGGCTGGGTTGATCTCGATTTCGATGTTGTCATCGATCTCAGGGGACACAAACACCGCAGTGAACGACGTATGACGGCGATTGCCTGAGTCGAACGGGCTCTTGCGCACCAGGCGATGAACACCGATTTCAGTACGCAGCCAGCCAAAGGCGTATTCGCCCTTGATATGCACAGTCGCGCCTTTGATACCGGCGACTTCACCGGCGGACAGCTCCATAATCGTGGCATCGAAGCCGCGCTTATCAGCCCAACGCAGGTACATACGCAGCAGCATGTTGGCCCAATCCTGAGCCTCAGTGCCACCGGAGCCGGCCTGGATATCCAAGTAAGCGTTGTTGGGGTCCATTTCACCGCTGAACATGCGGCGAAATTCAAGTTTCTCAAGGATTCCGCGCAGGCGCTCGATTTCGGCGGCTACGTCATCAACTGCGTTCTGGTCGTCTTCTTCAGCGGCCATTTCCAGCAGGTCACTGCTGTCGGCCAAGCCGCTATGAAGATCGTCCAAGGTCTCGACGATTAAGGCAAGGGATGCGCGTTCGCGCCCCAAATTCTGGGCGTACTCAGGGTCGTTCCAGACATTCGGGTCTTCAAGCTCACGGTTAACTTCAACTAGACGATCATGTTTTTGATCGTAGTCAAAGATACCCCCGAATAGTCAGGGTGCGCTCGGAGAGGTCCTTGATGCTGTTAACGATCGGGTTGATTTCCATAGCTGGCGGGCACTCACAGGTAAAACGTTGGAAAAGCCGACGATTATACCTGCTGTAGCGCGCCATCGACAGCCCAGAGTTTTTCGGGCCTTATTGCTCGACACCAACCTGATTGCGACCGTTGTTTTTAGCCAGGTATAACCCGTTGTCGGCTTTTTCCACCAAGGCCAATAAATTACCGCCAGCTGCCGGCACTATAGTTGCCACACCAATGCTGACGGTTACGGGCGATCCTGCCTCGGGCCGACAATGGGGAATATCCAATGCCTCGACGGCGCGGCGGACCTTCTCAGCTTGCAGGCGCGCACCACCCGGCGAGGTGCCCGGCAAGACCATGGCGAACTCTTCTCCGCCGTAACGGGCGGCCAAATCCGATGAGCGAGTACAAGACTCAGCCAGTGCAGTACCCACGCGGCGCAACACATCATCCCCGGCAACGTGGCCGAACTGGTCGTTATACACCTTGAAATAGTCGACATCGATCATGACCAGCGACAGCTGACTCTGTTCGCGCAGTGCCCGATTCCATTCAATTTCAAGGTACTCATCGAAATGTCGACGATTGGCCAAACCGGTCAAGCCGTCGGATTTCATCATGCGTTGCAGCACCAGATTAGCTTCCAGCAGTTGCTGCTGACTTTCTCGTAAGGCGCGAAACGCTTCGTCCCGCTGTTGCAGGGCAATATAGGAACGTGAGTGGTAACGAATACGGGCGATCAGCTCGATGCTATCGGGCAGCTTCACCAGGTAGTCATTGGCACCATTGGCGAATGCGGCGCTTTTGACCTGCGGGTCTTCTTTGGTCGAGAGCACGATTATTGGAATATCTTGCAAAGCTGGATCGCCGCGGTAATCCCCCAACAAGCTCAAGCCGTCGACTCCCGGCATGACCAAGTCCTGCAAGATAACCGTGGGTTTGATTTGCCGAGCAATATCAACCGCCTTGAACGGGTCCGAGCAAAAATGAAAGTCGATACCCTCCGCCTCTGCCAGCGCACGGCGTACCGCCTCGCCAATCATGGCTTGATCATCAACCAACAAAACCATGACAGCACTTGCCGCAGCGGCAAAGCCTTGCGCATCTATTTGCGTGGAATCGTGCATACAGTCTCCAGACTACTCACAGCATTGTGCCTTTAACGACTCGACTCAGCCAACTGTCAAACTGTTACGCATAATATTTAACCAATTTAGGCGCGATTCGGTTGAGCGGCAAAATCTCCACCGCCGCCTCTATTGCCGCAGCAGCCTTCGGCATGCCGTATACCGCGCAAGAGGCTTGGTCCTGGGCAATAGTCAAAAAGCCACGCTCGCGCATATGTTTTAATCCTTGTGCACCGTCGCGTCCCATTCCCGTCAGCAAGACGCCCACCGCATCGCCTTGCCAATGGCGTACCAAGCTGTCAAAAAACACATCGATTGACGGCCGGTATATTTGCTCAGCAGGTTCCTTGCAATAACTCAGAAGCCCATTGGCCTGCATACATAAGTGGTTGTTGGTTCCTGCCAGCAGTATTTCACCCGGTTGCGGTCGGTCATCCTGCTGGGCCAGGCGCACTGGCAATTTTGTCTCGCTGGCCAGCCACTGCGCCATGCCCAAGGCAAATACCTCGTCCACATGCTGCACCAACACCACCGCCGCACTGAAATCTTCTGGCAACTGATTGAGCAGACTGACCAAGGATGCAGGGCCGCCGGCCGATGCGCCAATTGCAACGATTCGCTCACGCTTGCGCGTGGTTTCCGTTTGTGGGGGCGCGGCGACTGTTTTGACGCCATGCTGGCCAATCATCCAGCCGATATTATGCAACTTGCGCAGCAGTGCAGCGGCATCGACAGACTTCGACTCGCCCAGTGATGGTGTGTTGACCACATCCAGAGCGCCATGTCCCATGGCCTCAAAAACCAGATTCATGTTGCGCTCGATGTCAGAGGTGACGATCAAGATCGCGCAAGGGTACTCGGCCATAATCCGTTGGGTGGCCTCCACACCACTCATGCGCGGCATCAACATATCCATCAACACCACATCTGGGCGTTGTTCGCCGCATAACTTCAACGCCTCAAGGCCGTCACTGGCGGTCCAGATGACCTGATGGGCTGGCTCGTGACTAATAACACGGCGCAACGCTTCAACCGCTAGCGGCAAATCGTTGACAATCCCTATCCTCATTCCTGCGCATCCCCAATCAATACCTGCACCGCATCAAGCAAAGCTTCATCATGGAAACTGGCTTTAGCCAAATAGTAATCGGCGCCCGCGTCCAGGCCACGCTGACGATCTTCTTCACGGTCTTTGTATGACACCACCATTACCGGCAGTGATTGCAAGCGACTGTCGCGGCGGACCAGGCTGACCAGTTCAATACCGTCCATACGCGGCATATCGATATCGGTGATCAGCAGGTCAAAGGACTCAGCCCGCAGCATGTTCCAACCATCCATGCCATCCACGGCCACTGCAACATCATAGCCGCGGCTGAGTAATAACTTACGTTCAAGTTCGCGTACGGTCAGCGAGTCATCGACCACCAGCACCCGCTTGCGCGCTCGCCCGCGCGCTTGCTTTTCACGACTGTCTACACGCTGCAGATTGCCACTGCCGAGGAGCTTGCCGATTGAGCTGCAGATGTCTTCCACATCGAGAATCAATACCGGCGTTCCGTCATCCAGTAATGCCCCAGCTGACACATCGCGCACCTTGCCGAGGCGCGAATCGAGCGGCATGACCACCAAGGTCCGCTCGCCGACAAACCGCTCAACCGTCAGCCCATAGAGCATGTCACGGTCGTTGATTAGCACCACAGGTATGCCGTCTTGCTGGTCGTTGCCCACCGCTTTTTGCAGTAGCTGGCTGGCGGCGATCAAGCCGACGTGCCGGTTTTCATGCCAGAAGTGCTGACGCCCCTCAAGCTGAACAATTTGCTCTTGCTCAAGGCGCACCATGCGTTCGATGTGGGCCAGGGGGATTGCGTAAGCCTCGGCGCCAATTTCAACCACCAGACTGCGAACAACCGATAAGGTCAGCGGCACTTCGATAATGAATACGCTGCCCTGCCCGGCCTGTTGCTGCATGCGCACGCTGCCGCGCAACTGACGAATCTCATGCATGACGGCATCGAGCCCGACGCCTCGACCTGAGACCTCGGTGACTTGCTCGCGCATGCTAAAACCGGGCAAAAACAAAAATGCCAGAAGTTCTTCTTCACTCAATTGAGCGATGGTTTCCGGGGTCGACAGCTTACGCTCGCGAACACTCCGCTTCAGTCGTTCTAAGTCAACACCGCCACCGTTGTCGCGTAACTCGAGGACCAGCATTCCGGCATGATGGCGCGCACTCAGCCTGATGCTGCCTTCGGCGGCCTTACCCCCATTAATACGTTGCTCAGGGTTTTCAATCCCATGATCAACAGCGTTGCGCAGTAAGTGGGTCAGCGGTGACTCAAGGCGCTCCAGTACATAACGGTCGACTTGGGTGCTGTCGCCCTCAACCTCAAGGCGGACTTGCTTACCCAGCGAGCGGGCAAGGTCGCGCACCATTCGCACCTGCCCTGACAACACATCGGCAAAGGGACGCATGCGTGAGGTCAGAGCCGCGTCGTACAGCGCTTGAGTTCGCTTCTCACCCTGCCAGGCAAACTCATCGAAGGCTTCCATGTGTTGCATCAGCATCTGTTGACACTCAGCCAGCAACCCCCTGCTTTCACCCAGAAGTGCCTGGGCTTGCACATCCATGGATGACTCAAGCGTTGCCTCACGCAGGCCATCCAATGCGCGCCTGGTAGTAGCCTGCATACGCTTGAGTCGGGCCAATGACTCACTCAAGGGTTTGATACGCTGAAATTCAACCAGTGACTTGCCCGACATATCCAGCAGATGATCAAGACGCTGAGCTGACACGCGCAACACCCGCCCGCGCCCTTCATTAGCCGGCTCGGCATTCATGTCCTGAGCAGGCTCATGAGTTGGGGATCGTTCCGTGACCGGCAATGGGGCTTCAACGCTTGGCGCTGGAGGTTTAGGCGGCGGCACGGTCGGCACTTTAGCCTGTGACGAAACAGTGGCGCCAAATACGGTCTGCAACCGCGTGACGACAGCGACCACGTGCTCGCTGAGTTGGGCTTGCTGCTCGGCACTCAAGCCAACCTGACCGATGCGCAGGAGCGCATCGGAACCTTGCAATAGTGCATCGACATGATCCGACTGCAAGCGCAACGAGCCCTCTTGGGCGGCGACCAGCAAATCCTCCATGACGTGTGCAACATTAACGCCCTCATCGAGACCGACAATTCGAGCGGCACCCTTTAGCGAATGTGCAGCGCGCATGCAGGCTTCAAGTTGCCCGGCATGTGTCGGATCACGCTCCAGCACCAACAGCCCGGCATCCAGTACCTGGGTTTGGGCTTCAGCCTCCATACGAAACAGCTCAAGCAGTGAGGCATCACGCATTTGATCGGGGGTCATGACAAACTCCTGATCATCGCCTGCGCCAGCAATTGCTCATCCAGCAAGGTGATGCTGTGCTGACGCCAGCGCACCACACCGTTGGCGTATTGACCAGCAGCCTGACCCGCACCACGCGCAGGCTCTCTAATGTCGCGCAGCGCGATGGCATGAATACCTTCCACCTCATCAACCGGCGCCACAAAGACACCATTGCCACTGCCGAGAATCAACATGCGTGGCACAACCCTGCGCTCAGAACTGACAGGTGCAGAAGATTCCAGGCCGAGCAGGCTCTGCAGAGAAATACAGGCAACCAGCGCCCCATTGACATTGGTTACACCCAGCAAGCTGGGTGAGCGCTGATGGGGTAACGAATGAATAGCGGACTGCCCGACCACCGAAACCAAGCCTGTTGTGGCGAGACCTAGCCACTGCTCGCCAAGGCGAAAAATCAGGGTGGAACGACACTCGCCAAGATCTTCCTCGACGTCCTGCACACTGTCGTCCCGATCCAGCTGCTGCGAGCCGTAACGATCAAGCAAACTGATAGCCGCCTGCGCATAGACCTCGCAGTTACGGCAGTGTATGTGCTCAACCAGGCGAGGGCAGGTTTTATCGCCGTAGACGCCGATCCGCTTCCAACAGTCGTCGAGCACCGGCAGGCTGTCATCGGTGATGATCGTAGGCGAACTATCGGTCACTGTTATTTACTCCACGACTGGCACGTTGCCGCAGCCTTAGCGCGCCAGCCTTATCACCCCGCGCTTCCAGTAACATGGCCAAATGGGATAACGCCTCAATATGTTCAGGTTCGAGATACAGCACTTTGCGGTAATAGGTTTGCGCGGCGTCACTGTCGCCAGCAGCATCACTGAGCAATCCAAACCAATAAAACAGTCCGGCGCTCGGCCCTTGGGTTTTCAATAGGGCTTCACAGGCCTGGAGCGCTTCCAGGGTACGCCCACTGTTCGCCAGCGACTCAATCTCACCCAACTGCGCCCCGACCTCATTGATCGCTGCGGGTGCATTTTTTTCTACCAACGCGCTTAACGAAGACAGTCGCGGCCTGATCACAGCAGGCTGAGCGTGCGCCGGTTTAATCTTGGCAAGCGGTGCCATCGGGGTTCTGATTCGTGCAGCCAGAGGTTGCATCTCAAACCCGAGACCGCTGCCTGGCTTCGTGCCGGCAGCGGCCGTTTTAAACACAAAGCTCAATGGCACACCCAGCGCCTGCAAGCCGTTCTGGCTGAACAAGCCGGTTTCAGCAGGCCCGGTAAACATCGCACCGCCTTGCGCCAACAAGCGTTTCAATGCCTGCAAGGCTTGTAACTGAGTGGGCCGGTCAAAATAGATGAGCAAATTGCGACAAAACACAAAATCAAAAGGCTGTCGGGGGCTATGCAAATTAGCGTCGAGCAAATTGGCGCACTTCAAAATCACTTTTTCACGCACAGCTTGATCCAGCCGATAACGATCACCCTCAGCGCTGAAGTGGCGGTCACGAAAGCTCAGGTTGTCGCCGCGAAATGAATTTCGCCCGTACAACCCCTCACTGGCGATTTCCAGCACGCGTTCGCTGACATCCAGCGCTTCAACCTCAAATGACTGCAGTGCAAAGCCCGCATCGAGCAAGGCCATAACAATCGAATAAGGTTCTTCACCCGTTGAACAGGGCAAACTGATAATTCGCAAAGGCCGGGAATGTTCCAACTCTTTGAGCCGGGCCTGCGCCAATTTGGCAAGCACGGTAAATGATTCTGGATAGCGAAAAAACCAGGTCTCAGGCACCACCACAGCTTCAACCAGTGCATGCTGCTCTGCTGCTGATAGATGCAGGTGCTGCCAGTAGGCATGCTCATCGGCGCTGGCAGTTGCCTTGATGCGTTGACGCACAGCACGCTCCAAGACCACTTGACCAACGGACTCGACATCCAAGCCAATTTTGCGCTTGAGTAGCTGCTCAAAGCGATTATCCATGAGCCGCATCATCCACTGCACCGTGCACCAACAGCGCCCGCACCTCATCCGTTAATAATTGTTCAACACTGATCCGCTGGACCATGCCCTGCGCGGTTTGTTGAACCATGCCCAGGTAAGGCGTCGCTGGGTTTTGCAGTGGATTTGGGCTAAATGCTTCATCGAGCAGACGCTGGGTGTCAGTGGCTTGTTCAAGGATCAAGCCCAACTGCACCGTTGCTGCATTGGCGGTTAAATACTTAACCACCACCAAACGGGTGCTGGCCCTTGCCTGCGCAGGCGTGGCGAAGGCCAATTGGCTCAGATCAATCACCGGCACCGGCTCACCGCGAAACACAAACAAACCCGATACCCAGCTCGGCGCATCAGGAATTGACTTGAGCCGCTGCAACGGCAGCACGGCACTAATGGCGTGCACATCGAGCGCATAGCGATCCTTGCCCAGCGAAAAGAGCAAATGCAGCTCGCCGCGCTGGCGGAGACTTTGCTGATGATGACTGCGCAGGCTCATTGCGCCTTAAACCTTAAAGCGACTAACGCCGGAACGCAGGCTGCTGGCCACCTTATTTAACTCATCAATAGCTGAACCCGTTTGGCGCAGCGATTCGACGGTCTGGCCACTGGCCTCGCCCAATTGAACCAAGGCCTGGTTGATCTGCTCGGCACCGGTGGCCTGGGCTTGCATGCCCTCATTGACCATCTGCACCCGGGGCGCCAACGCCTGAACCTGATGAATGATCTGCGACAGCTGCTCACCCATTTGGCCAACTTCGGCAATACCGCGACGCACCTCTTCCGAGAACTTGTCCATGCCCATGACCCCGGCAGAAACAGCGGATTGTATTTCACGAACCATTTGTTCGATGTCGTAAGTCGCCACGGCGGTCTGGTCGGCAAGGCGACGCACTTCAGTCGCTACCACCGCAAACCCACGGCCATATTCACCCGCTTTTTCAGCCTCGATCGCCGCGTTCAGGGATAACAAGTTAGTTTGATCTGCAAACTTAACGATGGTGGTCACTACGTGATTAATATTGCCGGCCTTTTCATTGAGAATCGCCAGCTTGGCATTAACCAGATCAGCCGCACCCATTACCTGATGCATGGTGTCTTCCATGCGCGTCAAACCCAGCTGACCGGACCCTGCCAGAACTGAAGTATGCTCAGCCGTGCCGGAGACTTCATCCATGGTCCGCACCAAGTCGCGCGCCGTAGCGGTAATTTCGCGCGACGTCGCGCCGATTTCGGTGGTGGTTGCCGCGGTTTCAGTGACGGTGGCTTGTTGCTGCTTGGAGGTCGCAGCAATTTCAGTCACGGCCGTCGTCATCTGCACAGATGAGCGCTGAGCTTGAGTAACCAGCGCCTTCAATGCCTCACTCATATCGTTGAAGCCGACTTCAATCGCATTGAATTCATCATTGCGCTGCAAATTAAGGCGTACAGACAAGTCGCCCTCGCCCATCACCCGCAATGTGCGCACTATCGCTTTGATCGGCGTAGTAATGGCGCGCAGCAGCAAGAAACCACAAATGGCTGCAATCAGCACAGCCAACAATACGGCAATACCGGTACTCACTTCCAACGCATGTACTGAAGCAGAAATTCCATCCACTGCCAATGCTGCGTTACTGCGGTTAAGGTCAACCAACTGGTTGAGTTGGTCGCGCCCCTGCAGCCATTTGCTGGCAAGCGCCCCACGGACCAATTCAGAGGCTTGGTCCAACTGACCTTGACTCAAAAACGCCTTATACTCGGCATGAAGCTTCAGGTAGTCGACCCGGTCTTGTTCAAAACCGGCAAGAAGCTCGCGGTCATCGCTGTCGAACACGGTGGTTTTGTAAAGCGCAATTTCTTTGTCGAGCTGCTTTTCGCTGGTCTCAAAGTTTTTTGCGTAGTCATTTTGCTCAATCAACTCAGTACTTTTCTGTTGCACCAATGCAACCAGCAAGCCCTGCTGCGTCATCAGCATATGGTCGACCCAAACGCTGCGTATCTTGGATATCTGATACAGGCCCGGTACCGCGTCGCCCTGTACGGACCTTGCTTCCTCGTCGACACTCGTCAGTCGGGTATATGTATAGACTGCAAGTAACAGCAAAATGGCAATGACAACCGCAAAACTTGCAATAATGCGCAGCCGAACAGTCCAGTTCTTCACAGTTTACCCCGGTTTAAATTACCTGATTCAATACAGACCCGCAGCGACAAAGGTGCGGCTATGAGGCGACTCTAGTGACTCACCCTATCGGCCGCAAGCGACTTATCTAAAGCAAGCTCGCACTTTTGAAGAAAGTTAGCCGCTATTAACCGGCTCACGAACACTTCGCCCCAGCGAATCTGTAAGCACTTCATTAACCATAGCTGCTGAGTGACTCTGCATTATCATCTGCGCAGCTTTTTCAGCGATCATCAGCACGGGCGAGCAGGTATTCCCCGAAACGATGCTTGGCATAATAGAGGCATCCGCGACTCTCAGGCCCGCAACCCCATGCACTCGCAACTGGGCATCAACCACGGCATCTGCGCCTTGGCCCATTTTGCAGGTGCCGACCGGATGAAAGATGGTGGTGCCAATCTCTGCGGCTGCACGGTACAGATCCTCGTCAGTCTGATAACTCGGCCCTGGTTTATATTCTTCCGGTTTGAAAGCAGCCAACCCCGGTGCGGCAACGATTCGGCGGGTTAGACGGATGGCATCGGCAGCGACTTGCAGGTCGCGTTCATCGCTCAAATAGTTAGGCTGAATCAATGGCATTGCACTGCTATCGAGCGAGTTTATCGCGACCTTGCCGCGACTAAAGGGTCGCAAGTTACACACCGAGGCGGTGAAGGCTGGAAAACCATGCAAGGGTTCGCCAAAGCGCTCCAGCGACAAGGGCTGCACGTGATATTGCAAGTTAGCGCTGGTTTGCTCGGCATTCGAACGAGCAAAGGCACCTAACTGGCTCGGTGCCATTGCGAGCGGGCCGCTGCGGTTGAGCAAATACTCAATGCCCATGGCCATTTTGCCCGACAGCCTGGAGGCAATTTGATTGAGGGTTTTGACCCCGCTGACTTTATATATAAGGCGTAATTGCAGATGGTCTTGCAGGTTCTCGCCCACCCCTGGCAATTCATGTTGCACCGCAATGCCCAGGCGCTCCAATAACGGACGCGGGCCAATACCGGAGCGCTGCAACAACGCCGGTGAGCCAATGGCACCAGCACACAGGATAACTTCGCGGCGTGCCTTGATCGTCTGCTCACGCCCCTGAACCTGTACCTTCAAGCCTTGGGCGCGGCCATCGGCCAACGTCAGCCGCTGCACATCTGCATTCGTCGCAATATGCAAGTTTGCGCGCTGCTCTATGCCACGCAGAAATGCTTTTGAGGCATTCCAGCGCACACCCCGGCGCTGATTAACCTGGAAATAACTGCAGCCCTCGTTATCGCCCCCGTTGAAATCCTCGATGCTGGCGATGCCGGTTTGCGCTGCGGCCTGCCTGAACGACTCCAGCACATCCCACTTCAAACGCTGCTGCTCGACACGCCACTCACCCTTGCCGCCGTGCAACTCAGTGTCGCCACCGTAATGGTTTTCACTGCGTTTGAAGATCGGCAATACATCATCCCAAGCCCAGCCTGAATTACCTGCGGCCGCCCAGCCATCGTAGTCCTGACGCTGACCTCGCATATAAATCATGCCATTGATTGAGGAGCTGCCACCGAGCACGCGCCCCCGCGGGTATTTAAGCGAACGCCCATTAAGGCCCGCTTCGGCGACGGTGTCGTAACACCAGTCCGTGCGCGGGTTGCCAATGCAATAGAGGTAACCGACTGGAATATGAATCCATGGGTAATTATCTCGCCCGCCCGCTTCAAGCAGCAGAACGTGCACACTGGGGTCAGCAGACAAGCGATTAGCCAGCAGGCACCCTGCAGGCCCTGCCCCGACGATCAGGTAGTCATAGCTTTCGAGAAATTGCTGCATCGACGCCTCACTTTCTAATTCTTATACGCTCACGGCCCAGCCTAACCGCTCGGGGCGGCTAACAGAATGATCTATTGGTCGGGGTGGTTGCCAGCCGCAGAGTGCGGCTGGCATTTGCCTGAGGGCTGGCAGAGACCAATCACCCCTGTGGGCTGGCGTGCGCCTCAAGCTGCGCCTGCAAGCCAGGCTCCAACTGCAGTGCAGCGGCCAAATCATTCAGATACTGGCGCTCACCGCCCTCTTGATTACCAATCAACAGGGCACTGGCCAAATACATTTCAGCCGCCATTTCTGGGCTATTCGCCGCCCCGGCAACCGCTGTGGCATCCAGAGGCGTGCGCACTTCCTGATCCAACCAGTCTTGCAACTCAGGGTCTGAGGTCAGCTTGGCTATTTCTGCGTATATCAGTGTTTTCTCTTGCTCATCCATGCGCCCATCGGCCTTGGATGCTGCAATCAGCGCACGCAATATTGCGTGGCTGTGTGCTTCAACCTCAGGCCCCGCGAGCATGTCTACCGTTTGCGGCATGGCCATCGCAGCAGCTGGCGCAGAGGCTTGGGGATTTTGCGCCTGATTTTTCTGCCAGGCGCTATAAGCTTGATAAGCCAGCATACCCAGACTGGCCAAGGCGCTCATACTCAAACCACCGCGGCTGGTACTTTGGGTACTGCCTGGCTGCGAGGTCTGGCCCGTCTGCCCGGAACCGCCCAGTAAGCCACCGAGCAACCCGCCAAGACCGCCCAAGCCTCCTGCACCTACCGATGTGTTGTTCGACCCACCCAGCATGCCGCCAAGTGCGCCCCCTAAAGCATCGCCAAGCCCCCCTGCCATGCCGCCCGCGCCCCTGCTGGAACCTCCTTGCCCAGACAAACCAGCGCGCAATAACTGCTCAAGCAAACCGCTAGTGTTCATTTTTGCCTCCATTGCCTTGATAAACACGATATGAGGCTATCAACGATAGACCAGCGACAGAGTACGCACCAGTTTGCAATGGCTACTGAGTCTGGAACCCGGTTTTGCGCATGGGGTATGATGGCGCACCGCATCATGGACGTTAGTGCGGTCGCGCTTTGCGCTTAAATTAAACAAAGGAATTGTGAAAAATGAACAGCAAAATTATGGCCCTGGCCACCTGTGTCCTTGCCAGCATCGCAGGCACTACCAATGCCGCCGACATCGTTCACCAAAGTTTTGGGGATATCGCGTTCAAGACCACCCGCCTCACGACTAACGAGTCGAAGTTTCTTGAACTGCCTACTCAATGGGCCAAGGCTTACGGCTCTAACAACACCTCATTAAAACTCGCGCCACAGATTGCAGAAATGGTTCGCTTGCGCGTGAGCCAAGTGGATAACTGCAATTACTGTACGGTGTTTCATACCCGTGATGCGCTGGAGTCTGGGATTGCACCCGCTAAGGTCTATGCGCTCGCCACATGGCGCAGCAGCGAACTGTTCAGCGACAAGGAGCGGGCGGCACTGGCCTATGCCGAGGCCCTGGCTAAGCTGGACAATTCAGCCATGCCAGCGGCCTACGCGCAACTGGATAAAGTCGGTTACAGCGCTGTGGAAAAAGAAGAAATAACCAATTGCGCGATCCTGATGAGCGTCTGGTCGCGCGTCTTCCTGGCCCAGGGCAAAACATCTTATGTGGCAGATGAAGCAGCCAGGCCTGAAGCGAGTAAATAGCTTGTAGCTGCTCCTCCTCCAACTTAAATGGTTGGGCGAGGAGCAGTGGTTAGGCGACCACTAACTCAGCTCTGACCTGCGTTTCCAGCTCCAGCTTCAAGGCAGGATCCAGTTTCAGTTGGCGCGCCAGTTCTTCTAGATAGGCGCGCTCCATAAAGTGCTCCTCATCGACCATAAGCACGCTGGCGATATACATTTCTGCGGCCATCTCCGGAGTGGTTGCAGCGCGAGCCACATCCGCCGGATCTAGCGGTTTGTTCAGTTCAGCCTCAAGCCAGCGCTGTGTGCTTTGATCATCAGCCAGTTTGCTTAGCTCGCCTTCAATCAACTGACGTTCACGGGCATCGACATGGCCGTCGGCCTTGGCCGCTGCGACCAGTGCTTTAAGAATGCCTTGGCTGTGTATCTCGACTTCGGGTGCGGGCAAGCGGTCAATGGTTTGCGGCTCTTGCTGAGCACCACCTGCCTGCTGCGACTGCCAGTTACCGTAAGCCTTGTAAGCAATCACGCCAAGGGCAGCAAGACCGCCGTAAGTCAGCGCTTTGCCACCAAACTTACGGGCTTTCTTATTGCCCAGTAACAAGCCCATTGCGCCTGCGGCCAACGCCCCACCTCCAGCGCCAGAGAGCATGCCGCCTAAACCGCCAGATGATGAACCCGACTTGCCCAGAACGCTGCCGAGAACGTCACCCAGGCCACCACCGCCAGAAGCAGATGAGCCGCCCTGCTGGCCTGATGTTTTTTTCTGCATCATGTCCTGGCCGGACTTAAGTAATTGATCGAGCAATCCACGTGTGTTCATTGCATTCTCCGCGCCAGATCTGCAGGCGTCATAAATCATAAGGTCTAGTAAATTGACCTGATTTAAGCGCATCAGTTGCGCCGAGCCTACAAACAGAGTGCATCGAAATATTGCTAAAAAAGACCTAACAGCCAGTACAACGGAGCAGGTCGCGAACAGGTCCGTAGGCTGGATGACGCTTTTTTCATCCACCCTTAGCCGGTGCAGATACCTGGGAGATTGGTTTACCCATGGTGGCCAAGCTTCGCGTTGTCGACCCCTGCGCAGCCCCGTTTTGTTTGCGCCACCAAGCTTGTTTAGCGCGCTGCCAGATGGGCCACCAGCAACTGCACCGTCTCATTGCCGCGATACTCATTGACATCAAGCTTATAAGCCAGCTCGACCCAGCGCACGGTAGGGTTTGGCCATTGGTCACGGTCGATATTAAAGGCAATGGCATCCAAGGTTTGGCCGCCACACTCAGTTTTCAACACCATTTTCAGGTGTTTGTCTCCGACCAGACGTTGTTGCACCAACTGAAACGCCCCATGGAAAAGCGGCTCAGGGAAATGCTGGCCCCAAGGCCCTGCATTACGCAGTGCCCGCGCCAGTTCAAGGTTATATTCCTCGAGCGACAAGATGCCATCTGACAACAAGCGGCCGGTCAGGTCATCCTCAACCAACTGGCGACGCACCTCGCTATCAAACGCCTCGGCAAACGCCGGGAAATTAGCCTCCGCTAACGACAAGCCTGCCGCCATCGCATGGCCGCCGAACTTGCTGATCAACCCAGGGTGCTTAGCGGCAACAGCATCCAGCGCATCGCGAATATGAAAACCTGGCACCGAACGCGCCGAGCCCTTGAGCACGCCATCACCCGCATTTGCAAAAGCAATGGTCGGCCGGTGATAACGTTCTTTGAGGCGCGAGGCAAGAATGCCTATTACGCCTTGGTGCCAGTCCGGTTCGAACAGGCACAAGCCAAATGGCATGTCTGCAATCGGTAAATCCTTGAGTTGCGCCAGCGCTTCGCGCTGCATGCCCTGCTCAATGCTTTTGCGGTCCTGATTGAGTTGATCAAGCGCCACCGCCATATCGCGGGCAAGTGCCTCGTCTTCACACAGCAAGCACTCAATGCCGAGACTCATATCATCCAGGCGCCCGGCTGCATTCAAGCGTGGACCAAGGATAAAACCCAAATCAGTTGAGGTAATCCGCCCGTGCTGACGCCCTGCGACTTCAAGCACTGCACGCAAGCCCGGCCGTGCCCGCCCTGCACGAATCCGCGCCAGGCCCTGGTGAACCAGGATGCGATTATTGGCATCCAGAGGCACTACGTCGGCGACACTGCCCAGGGCAACCAGATCCAGCAGTTCAGCTAAATTCGGTTCCTGAATGCCGCGCTGGGTAAACCAGCCAATCACTCGCAAGCGCGCACGCAAGGCCAGCAATACATAAAACATTACACCCACACCGGCCAAGGCCTTGCTCGGAAACTCACAACCGGGCTGGTTGGGGTTAACGATGGCATCCGCCGCTGGCAACTCAGGGCCAGGCAAGTGGTGGTCGGTGACCAGTACGCTCAAATCTGCCGCTTTAGCTGCTGCCACGCCCTCAACGCTGGAGATGCCATTGTCGACGGTAATCAACAATTGCGGTTCACGCTCGAGCGCCACCGCGACGATTTCCGGGGTCAGGCCGTAGCCATACTCAAAGCGATTCGGCACCAAATAATCGACATGCGCCGCACCCAGCATGCGCAAACCCAGCACGCCAACGGTGCTGGCCGTCGCGCCATCAGCATCGAAGTCACCGACAATCAACATCCGCTGGCGTTGTTCAAGCCCCGTCACCAACAAATCAACCGCGGCCTCCATTCCTTTAAGTTGCTGGTAAGGAATCAGCCGGGCCAAGCCTTTATCCAATTCAGCGATGGACTGCACACCCCGCGCGGCATAAAGGCGCGTCAACAAAGGGGGCAAGCTGCCCAGATCCGGCAAGGTGTCTGGCAGTGGGCGGGGTTCAATACGCATTAATCAGTATCCAAAATGGCCGCAACACCAAGGGCATTTGCGGCTTTACAGAAAATTAAAAGTTACAGCGAGGTGGCTGCGCGTGCGGCCTGATCGTATAGCCCGGACATCGCCCGCAGCATGCCCGCAAGACGGTGAATGTCCTCGGGATTGATATTTAAATTTTCAAAGGCTGAGATCAGGCATTCCTGCCGGATCTCAGTGTACTCAGCACAGAGCTCAAGGCCTTTAGCTGTGGCCTGATAGAACATTTCCTTACCCTGCTTTTGGCCAATCACCAACCCCAGCTTGCTCAGCTTTTTCAGGGCATAGGTAACGGTGTGGGTGTCTTCAATGTTGAGTAGCAGGCAGATATCGGCCTGACGCTTGGCACGTCCGCGACTGACCAGATTGTGCAGCACCATCACATCGAGTGCATTCATTTCAACGCCGCCTGCGGCCTTCATGCAGCGCTCCATCCAGCGCATAAAAGCGTTGCCCGCGATGATCATGCCGAACTCCATCTGCGAAAGCTCTTGCGACTGCTCGGCAAGGTGGCTGGAGGCCACAATAGAGCTGCGCGAAGTGCGTGAAACGTTGCCGTCGGTCATCTGAAATCCATTACTGAGCTAGTGTTTCTTATGGGCTTTAAGGCGTGGATGGCGGCAAGCATACAACAAAGCCGTTTGTCTGGCCGCCGGCTGATCGGATGTGCCTTTGGAAAAAATACGTTGACGTTTTATCGATAAAATATCATCGTTTTGTCAAAGAAATTCTAGTTCGCTTTCCGAACACCAATAATAACCAGGGGATTTCAATGAGTGGTTTACTCCTCAATTGTGATATCGGTGAGAGCTTCGGCGCATGGCGCATGGGCCTTGATGCCGAGGTCATGCCGTTTATCGACTGCGCCAATATCGCCTGCGGCTTTCACGCCTCAGACCCGAGCATCATGCGTCGTACCGTGGCCTTGGCAGTCAGTCATCAGGTGAAAATTGGGGCGCACCCGGCCTACCCCGACCTTGTGGGTTTTGGTCGTCGGTCGATGGCTTGCAGCCCGCAAGAAATCGAAGACATGCTGCTCTATCAGATTGGCGCACTCGAAGGCATGTGCCGAGCGGAAGGCACTCAGGTCAGCTACGTCAAACCCCATGGTGCGATGTATAACGACATGATGCGCAACCCCGCCTCGCTGCGAGCAGTCATGCAGGCGGTGGCGCGTTACAACCCTGAGTTGCCGCTGATGTTGATGTCCACCCGCGATAACAGCGCCAGCCAACAACTGGCCGATGAGCTTGGAATCAAGCTGTGGTTCGAAGTCTTCGCCGATCGTGCCTATGACGCCGCCGGCATGCTGGTCTCTCGATCGAAGCCCGGTTCAGTTCATCACGACGCTGAAACCATCATCAGGCAAGCCACCGATCTGGCCACCAACACCGCGCTGATCGCTGAAGATGGTAGCGCCTTGCAGCTACGCGCAGACACCCTTTGCGTGCATGGCGATAACGCCGGGTCAATCGCTGCCGTGCAGCAGATCCGCGTCGCATTGAAGGCACTTCAAGGATGAAGCTACGCATTGAAGTCGTGGCCATCGACAGCTTGATGCTGCGCCTGTTTGATGAAATCGCAGAAGACAACATGCCGTGGTTACTGGCCGCAACAGAGCGCCTGCGCGAAACGTTCGCCGGTGCGCTGCTGGAGCTTGTGCCCTCCTACACCACCGTCTTACTGCAATATGACTTGAAGCAAATCGATGACCGCCAAGCGCGCGCACTGATTCAGCAAGCATTGACTGACTTGCAACCTCAAACTGCCAGCGCCGGGCGTGAATTGCAGATTCCCGTTTGGTATGACCGCAAAGTCGGCCCTGAACTGCTAATTATCGGCGAGCGCACAGGCCTCGGTGATGCGGGTGTTATCAAGCTGCACAGTGAACACACCTATCAGGTTTTCGCCTTGGGATTTGCCCCTGGCTATGCATTTATGGGATTGGTCGATGAAATACTCACCAGCCCACGCCTGAGCACCCCGCGCCAGCAAGTACCCGCGGGCAGCTTAGGTATCGCTGATCGGCAAACGGCAATTTATCCGCTGCAATCACCGGGCGGCTGGAACCTGATCGGGCGCAGCCCTGCACGTTTATTTGACCGCGAGTTGGATGGCTACAGCTTGCTCCAGCCCGGTGACCGCGTGCGCTTTGTAGCCATTGATCATGCCGAATTCATCAAGCTGGGCGGTGACGACACAGCATTCGAGGTTAAACCATGAGCCTGTTAATTGAACGCAGTGGCGCTCTGGCAAACCTGCAGGACAGCGGCCGTGTTGGTGTACGCCATTTGGGCGTCACCCAAGGCGGTGGCGCAGACTGGATCGCACAGAATTGGGCCAATTGGCTGCTCGGCAATTCGCTCGATGCTGCGGTGATCGAAATCACCCTCGGCAATCTTGAGTTAGTTGCGCAAGCCGATACCTGCCTGGCGCTTTGCGGTGCAGACCTTGGCGCTCAACTCGATGACCAAGCCATCAGCCCGTGGCGTAGCTTTAACATTCGCAAGGGGCAGCGCCTGCGCTTCCAAACCCCGGTTGATGGTGTGCGAGCCTACCTGGCCGCACATGGAGGGTTTGTCGCGCCGCACGTACTGGGCAGTTGTTCAAGCGTCAAGCGGGATCAACTCGGCGGCTTGCAAGGTGATGGCCAACCGCTGAAAAGCAATGACCTGCTGCAATGGCGTAACAGCCGGGATGCGCCGCAACCCCGGGAAATGAGCGCCGATAATATCCCGCAACGCTCAGGGCAACTCATTCTGCCGGTAATTCTGGGCGCGCAGATTGCTGACTTCACTGGGCAAAGCTTGTTCGATGCCTTCAACAGCACCTGGCAGGTGGATCAACGCGCTGACCGCATGGGTGTGCGCTTGCTTGGCCCGGCATTACGTTGTGAGCGTCAGCAGATGGTCTCTGAGGGCGTGCCGCTTGGCGCGATTCAAGTCCCCAGCGACGGCCAGCCAATTGTCTTGCTCAACGACCGTCAAACCATTGGTGGCTATCCGCGCCTTGGCGCGCTAACACCCACAGCGGTGGCCCAATTAGCCCAGTGTTTGCCCGGTACCGAACTGCAGCTCAAACCCATAGCGCTAGAGTCCGCTCAGCGTTTACATAGGCGTCAATTGGCCCAGTGGGTTTAATGCCTCAAGGATATTCCAACATGCAGCCATTAAACGCATTGAGCCCCGAGCAGCTGCGCCAACTGATCCGCAGGCGGGAATTCACCGGGCCAACGGCCGGGCTCGCGTCAGGCTTTGCTCAAGCCAACCTGTTGATTGTTAACCAAGCTCAGGCTTATGACTTTCTGCTGTTCTGCCAGCGCAACCCGCAAGCCTGTCCACTGCTGGATGTCACGGATGTTGGCTCAGCTGTTTCGCGCTATGCCGCACCCGGCGCCGACATTCGCACGGACTTGCCTAAATACCGGATCTATCGCCACGGCGTTCTCGAAGAGGAAGTCTGCGATATATCTGAGCACTGGCAAGACGACATGGTGGCCTTTTTGATTGGCTGCAGCTTCAGCTTTGAAAGCGCGCTGCTGGCCAATGATGTGCCCGTCAGGCATATCGAAGATAACCACAACGTGCCCATGTACATCAGTAACCGCCAATGCCGCCCTGCGGGCCAGTTCAGCGGGCCGATGGTGGTTAGCATGCGCCCGATGCCAGCGGACAAAATCGTGCGCGCAGTGCAAGTGACGTCGCGCTTCCCCGGTGTGCATGGTGCCCCCGTGCACATCGGTGATCCGGCGGCATTAGGCATCAGCGATCTGGCCCAACCTGACTTCGGTAACGCCTCACGCATGAGTAATGGCGAAGTGCCGGTGTTCTGGGCCTGTGGCGTTACCCCTCAAGCCGTTGCCATGCACAGCAAACCGGCGCTGGCAATCACTCACGCCCCCGGGCACATGCTTATTTGCGATCTGCGCAACGAGCAATTGGGTGTGATCTAACCAATAAAAAATGTACAGCGACGCATAACAACAATTTTTACTGCACCCGTTTTCTAACAACGCCCTGCCAAACTCCAAAAAAAAGAAGGTAATCATGCAACCTACGGCAAGCACCCTCGACACCGCCCCCGGGCACCAGCGTAGCGTTATGCGCGGCGCGATCTTCATCATGGCGACTTCATCGATTGGGCCAGCATTCCTCACCCAGACCTCGTTGTTTACCGCCAAATATATGGCCAGCTTTGCGTTTGCCATTCTCATTTCCTTGCTGATCGATATCGGCGCCCAACTGAATATCTGGCGCGTGCTCAGCGTGTCCAACTTGCGTGGCCAGGACGTCGCTAACAAAGTATTGCCAGGCATTGGCCATCTGGTTTCCGGGTTTATCGTGCTCGGCGGTATTGCCTTCAACATCGGCAACATCGGTGGCGCAGGCTTGGCCATGAATGTGCTGTTTGGCGTGCCACCCGTGCTGGGCTCAATCATCGCCGCCGTCGCCATTATCGGTATTTTCATGATGCGCAACGCCGCGCGAGTCATGGATAAAGTCATGCAACTGCTGGGGCTGGTGATGCTGTGCATGATCGGCTACGCCATGCTGCAGTCCAATCCGCCGTTGCTTGAGGCCTTGTCCCAGAGCATCAACCCGGATGATCCAATGCTCTTGCTGCTGCCCATCGTGACCTTGGTCGGCGGTACTGTCGGCGGTTATATCTCCTTCTCTGGCGGCCACCGTCTGGTGGACGCTGGAATCACCGGTATCGAAAACGTCAAGGCAGTCACCCGCGCGGCCGTTATCGGTATTGCCACCACCGGTGTGGTTCGGGTTTGCCTGTTCCTTGCCGCACTGGGCGTGGTCAGTCAGGGCTTGATTCTGGACCCGGGCAACCCCGCTGCTTCGGTGTTCTCTCACTCAATGGGCACCATCGGCTATAAAGTATTCGGCATTGTGTTGCTCGCAGCCTCGATCACCTCGGTGATTGGTGCGGCCTACACCAGCGTTAGCTTTATGTACTCCCTGCATGAAGGCATCAAGCGTCATAACCAACGCGTGGTGATCGCCTTTATCGTCTGCTCAACCCTGATTTACAGCTTGGTTGGCCAACCAGTGAAAGTGTTGGTGGTGGCCGGCACGCTTAACGCCTTGGTGCTGCCACTGGCGCTGGGTTGCATTCTGATTGCAGCGAAGAAGCCGAATATTGTCGGCAAGGACTACCACCACCCCAACTGGATGCTCGGTTTCGGCATTCTGGCGGTCGTTGCGACCTGCGTCGGCGTGGTGCTGTCGTTTGATTCGTTTATCAAGTTCTGGATGTCTTGATTGCGCCATGGTGACTAAGCGGTGAAACACCTGAGGGAGAACAGGCGCTGTTCTCCCTCAGCATTACGTATGGGTTAGCGCTCGCCTTTGAGCCATTCCATTGGGATCTCGTGCTGACCGCGCTCATCGGTGACAAACAGCTCACCGTCGCTGATCATCACGCTCCAGTTCAACGCACGTGGCATATCCAGCGCCAAATCGGCCAACGCTTCCTGCCCCAGCGCGACCACATTGATGTTCTTCAAGTTCAGCACTGGCGCCAGCACCTTGGTTTGCCATACGCGCAAGCTGCCATAAGCCACCAGACTGAATTTCTCGGTGCGTCGTGAGCACCAGGTCATGCGATCGCTATCTGGCTGGCCGACTTCGATCCAGTGCAGTACACGGTCATCCAGGCTTTTTTCCCGCAAGGCCGGCTCATCAACATCTGATAAACCACGACCAAAGGCCAACTTCTCGTCATAAAACAGGGCATAGGCAATCAGGCGCACAGCCAAACGTTCTTCTGTCTCCGATGGGTGCCGGGCAACCGTGAAGCGCAAGTTCTGGTAAACCCCGCGATCGATATCGGTAAGGTTCAACTCGATTTTGTACGTTGTGGAAGGCAGGGCCATGGGCGAGCTTCTTGGCTGATCAAATAGGCGGCAAGTCTACCCGATGCAGGCTGCGCACGTTAGGGCCATGAGCAATGGCTGATGGGTGGAAGCTCAGAATCACCCGCAGCCCTCATTGGCAGCCACCTCCAAAAAAATATTTTTTCAGTAGATACAAATACTTATCCAGCCTTGGCAAATACTCAACGGTTGTTATGATGCGACGCATTTGGACGCCGTTGTATGTTTGTTCGCTTGATTATCAGCCTGGCCTGCCTGCTCGTGTGCAGCAGCCTTTGGGCCAACCCGCCGCGCACATTTAGCGAAGCAAAGAAGATCGGCTGGAAGCTCTACGCCAAGCAATCGACCGAGTTCTATTGCGGCTGTAAATTCAGCGGCAAGCAGATCGACTTGAAGAGTTGCGGCTATATCCCACGGAAAAACCGCAACCGCGCTTCACGCATTGAATGGGAACACATTGTCCCCGCATGGGAAATCGGCCACCAGCGCCAATGCTGGCAAAAAGGCGGACGCAAGAATTGCTCAAAAAGCGACGCTGTCTACAAGCGCGCGGAGGCTGACCTGTTCAATCTGGTTCCCGGCATCGGAGAGATCAACGGTGATCGCAGCAACTACCGCTATGGCTGGCTGCCACAAGCGCCGAGCCAATATGGCGCCTGCCAGATGGTGGTGGACTTCAAAGCCCGGGTCGCGATGCCGCGCAAATCAGTTCGCGGCATGATCGCCCGCACCTACCTGTACATGAGCGACCGCTACAAACTGCGTTTATCGAAAAAGAACCGGCAACTCTACAACGTCTGGAATCGCACCTACCCGGTTAAAAACTGGGAGCGCCAACGCAACCAGTTACTCGGCTGCGTAATGGGCTGGAGCAACCCCTATGTCGGCAACTACAACCCCAAGCAATGTTCGGCTGGCCTGATTCAGCTCTGACTCATGGATTGCTGAGTACGGCCTTAAGCAAGGGGTCATTCAGATAAGCCACGTTGAGTCGGGTCCAAGGGTTAACCCCTGACTGCTCAGGTGAAAAAATATGCCCGGGGGCGATCATAAAGCCTTTGGGCAGCAATTGACGGGTCAATTCACGGGCATCATCGATGCGGCCTATTCTGGCCCAAAGGTACAGGCTCTGCTCAGGACGAAAAAACACTTGCGCGCCTATCTCATCGAGCATCTGCAGACCAGCCTCTGTTGCGGTTTTGAGCCGTTCTTGCAAGCGAATCAAGTGCCTTAGAAAGTGGCCTTCAGCCAAAATCACATCGACAATGCGCTCACTAAACTCAGACGAGCTGGTGTGCAGCAGCATCTTTAAATCGCCCAACTCATCAATGACCTCTTTGCTACCGGCGATAAAACCGACGCGCAAGGCTGCCGAGATTGACTTGGAAAAACTGCCGACATACAGCGAGTTTTCGAGCTGGTCCAGAGCGGAAACCTTTATTGCCGATGCAGGCTTAAAATCAGCCATGGCGTCATCATCGACCAGGATGAAGTTGTGCTCTTGCGCCAACTGAACCAACCGGTGCGCCTTGCTCGGTGAGATGTCCGACCCTGTCGGGTTATGCCCCACTGACTGAAGAAAGAACAACTTGGGCCTTTCAAGCCGCAGAAAGCGTTCCAGCACTTCAAGATCCGGCCCGTCTGGCAGCCGGGGCACAGGCAACATCCGCGCGCCTTGCAATTGTAATTTGCCAAACAAAGGGTAATAGCCCGGGTCTTCAACCAGCACACTGTCCCCCGCGGCAATGAAGCGGCGGATGATCAAATCCAGTGCGTGATTGGCCCCGTGGGTGGTTACGATCTGCCGCGGTTTGACCGCAATCGAATAGCTTGCCAGTTTCTGCGCCAAATGCTGGCGCAAACTTGCATTGCCCAAGCGGTTGCCGTAGCGAAACAGAGTCGTTACCTCAGTGCGCATGACTTGCCGGGTGAACTTGTCCAGCCGCATATCCATCAGCCAGTCGACAGGCGGGAATCCCTCACCGAGTGGCGACTGACTCGGCTCACGCACAAACTGCTGACGCATCAACCAAATGGTGTCCATGGCCCGTGCGTAGGGCTGCGGTTCTTCCGGCTCATTGCTGACGGGCGCTTGCTTGACGAAAAACCCCAGGCCATGGCGCGCTTCAACCAGGCCCTGTGACGCCAACTGTTCATAGGCGTTGATCACCGTGTTTTTTGAATAACCAAACAGGCTGATGCTTTCACGCAGCGAGGGTAAACGGTCGCCTTCGCGATAGGTGCCATTGGTGATCTGCTCAGCCAGTGTGTTAGCGAGCTTCTGGGCCAAGGTCAGACGCAGCATGGGGTAGGTTCCTGCACAAATTACCGCCGGGAGTACAGCTATGCACTGTTTGCGCTTACTGTACCTTTTTTATGGTTACAGTCCGAATTAAGGTGAATTCAATCGAAAATAATAACTGCAACAGGATTGACCATGCGTATTGATTCTCGCCTTCCAAAATTCCGCAACATGAGCCCGGCCGAGCGCTTGGCCAACCTGCAAGCATTACTGCAACTGCCAAACGAAGATGTTGCGCTGTTAAGCGAAGCAGGCGCTCTGCCGCTGGAGATCGCCGACGGCATGATCGAGAACGTAATAGGCAAGTTCGAACTGCCTTATGCCTTGGCAAGCAACTTTCAACTCAATGGCAAAGACATTATCGTGCCACTAGTGGTTGAGGAGCCCTCGGTCGTGGCTGCCGCCTCTTTTATGGCAAAGCTGGCCCGTGAAGCGGGCGGTTTCATGACCTCAAGCAGCTTGCCGCTGATGCGCGCGCAGGTGCAGATCGTCGAAATTTCCGACCCGTTCAATGCCCGCCTCAGCCTGATGCGCCGCAAAGACGAGATTATTGAACTGGCCAACCGCAAGGACCAACTGCTCAATAGCCTGGGCGGCGGTTGCCGCGATATCGAAGTGCATACCTTTGCCCAGAGCCCGCGTGGCCCGATGCTGGTTGCGCACCTGATCGTCGATGTGCGCGATGCCATGGGGGCTAACACCGTCAATACCATGGCCGAGGCAGTCGCCCCGCTGATGGAAGAAATCACCGGCGGTAAAGTTCGCCTGAGGATTCTCTCCAATCTGGCCGACCTGCGCTTAGCCCGCGCTCAAATCCGTATCGCCCCTGAAGTGCTGACAACAGCGGAGTACAAGGGTGAGGACGTGATTGAAGGCATTCTCGATGCCTACAATTTCGCCGTGGTTGACCCTTACCGCGCCGCCACACACAACAAAGGCATCATGAATGGCATCGACCCGCTGATTGTGGCCACCGGCAATGATTGGCGCGCGGTTGAGGCTGGCGCACATGCCTATGCCTGTCGTAACGGGCATTACGGCTCGTTAACCACGTGGGAGAAGGACGCCAAGGGCCATCTAGTCGGCACCTTGGAAATGCCAATGCCGGTTGGCCTGGTCGGTGGCGCAACCAAAACCCATCCGCTGGCCCAGTTATCGCTGAAAATCCTCGGCGTCAAAACCGCCCAGGAACTGGCCGAAATTGCCGTCGCAGTGGGTTTGGCGCAGAACTTAGGGGCATTACGCGCGCTGTCTACCGAGGGCATTCAGCGCGGTCACATGGCCCTGCATGCGCGCAATATCGCACTGTCTGCCGGTGCCCGTGGTGAAGAAGTCAGCTGGCTGGTCAAGCAGATGGTCGAGGCGCGGGATGTGCGCTCAGATAATGCCAGCGAACTGTTGAAACAGAAGCGAGCGCAGTAATGGCAATGGCCGAGGCCAATTCGGTTCGCGTGGTAGAAGTCGGTGCGCGGGACGGTTTACAGAACGAAGCACTCACCCTCTCGGCAGATATGCGCGTGCAACTGCTGACCCGCTTGGCGGATGCTGGCCTGCGCACGCTGGAAGCCGGGGCATTTGTATCGCCCCGCTGGGTGCCGCAGATGGCGGGCTCCGATCAAGTGTTCAAGCGACTGCCCGAGCGTCCAAGCGTCACGTGGACGGCTTTGGTACCTAATCTGCAAGGTCTGGAAGCGGCCCTTGATGCAGGTTGCCGAGAGGTCGCGGTGTTCGTCGCGGCCTCGGAGGCGTTTTCGCAAAAGAACACCAACTGCTCAATTGCCGAGAGCCTGGATCGCGTGCAGGCGGTCATGGTTCGTGCGCGCGAAGCCGGGATTCAAGTGCGCGGCTATGTCTCCTGTGTATTGGGCTGCCCGTTCACCGGCCAAGTAAAGCCCGAAGATGTCGCAGCGATTAGCGCATCCCTCTATGAGATGGGCTGCTATGAGATCAGCCTCGGCGACACCATTGGCACCGGCACTCCGACAGCAACCAAAGTCCTTATCTCGACCTGCAGCCAGCAGATTCCGCTGCATGCCCTTGCAGGACACTTCCATGACACTTATGGCATGGCAATCGCCAATATTTACGCGGCTATCGAGGCGGGGGTTCGGGTCTTCGACAGCTCGGTCTCCGGGCTGGGCGGCTGCCCTTACTCGCCGGGTGCAACCGGTAATGTCGCCACCGAAGACCTGATCTACCTGCTCGATGGCTTGGGCCTCAAGCACGGTGTAAACCTTGAGTCACTGATTGAAACCGGCGTTTTTATAAACGCTGCGTTAAACCGCAAAACAAGCTCCAGTGTTGCTCGCGCATTACTCACTAAAAAGATAATGGGGGTCTGAGTTCAGCCGCAGCTGTTGATTAATAACAATAAGAGCCCGCAAGGGCACAGGAGAATTCCATTGAAGCCGGATCTATACGAAGTCTGGGGCGACACAGTAAACGGTCGCCACCTGACCTATGCCATTGCCATTGGCGCGGTCGTTAGCTTAAGCGCGTTCTTTGTTGCCCAGTCGCTGCTCGTCAACTGGGTCGACTCGCCGCAAATGGCCCGCGCGTACGCCATGCTAATCGGGATTGTTGGCTGCCTCGTGGGGGGCGCCATCAGTGCGAAGCTGTTCAAACCTAAACGGCATGTCGTCGAACACGAAGCCGATCCTGCCTGGCGAGCGGAAGTACTCAAAGAGCTGCAAAGCGAATTCGGTGATCTTGGCCGAATCAGCGACCTGCCCGCTGAAACAGTGGCGGAGCTGCATGAGCTCGACCTCTATGAGCTGTTCGCCGACTATGAAAAATCGCTGACAAGCGCAGCGCCAATGCCTTCCACTTCAGAGCACACGCCAAACGCCGCCGAGCCCCACACTGGAGCGACACAATAATGCCTTTACTCGATCAAATCATGATTGCACTGGGCATGGGCATTCTCGGCGCCATCATTTTTGCTGGCATCGGACTGATCTCTGGCAGTGACGAAACCACCACCCTCGCCCCCTTGACCTTGCTCGTTGTATTGCTCGGTGTACCTGCTCCCGGCGTCCTCACCTTCTTTTTAGCGGGCGCGGTAGCCAAGCACATGACCCACGCTGTACCCACAGCATTGCTGGGCATTCCGGGTGACACCATGGCAACCCCGTTAATGCGCGAGGCCAATTTTCTGCGCAACTTGGGTGTGCCTCACATTGCTTTGCGCAAAATGATCTCTGGCGCTGTGATTGCGGCATTGCTCGCTGTGCCCATGGCCGTGCTCTTTGCGGTGTTGCTGACCCCATTTGGCGACATCATCAAACACGCCGCACCTTGGGTGTTTCTGGCTGCCGCAATCGCCATTGCCTGGTTTTCGAAAGGTCGCCTTGCAGCAGTCCTGACCCTGATTCCGTTCGTCATGATCATCGTCGGCTTGCAAACGCTTACCGCGCAATACGGGGTAAAACTGAGCGTCAGTTATTTTCTCGGCATCGCCATTGGCCCGTTGATCGCCGCGCTGTTTTCCATGCTTGCGCCGGCTGAAAGAGACAAAATGCGCCGCGATGAAGTGCGGACCTTTTCCCTCTCACCCGATGTGAAAAGCTGGGGCGGTTTTTTCCCCAATCCACTCAAGGTGCTGGATAAAAAACAAAGCTGGTGGACCGCCGCGACCGCGACAATATCCAGCGCCACTTTTGTCTTCAGCCCCGTGGCAATGACGGTCATTCTTGGCGAAGTGGTCGGCGCACGCGTCAAGCATGTTTACCACCGCTTAACCACAGTCATCACGGCGAGAAACGGTGTCACCGAGGCCACTTACATTGCCGAAGCACTGATCCCGCTGATCGCCTTTGGCCTGCCACTGAGCCCGGTAGCGGCTGGCCCTGCCGCCCCCCTGTTTAATGCACCGCCGCGCTTCACCGTTGAAAACGCCAGCGGCCAGGTGGAAAACCTGCACACCCTGCTGACGACTTGGGAATTTCTCGGCTACGGCATGCTGGCCGTGGTGATCGCGATCCTGATCGCCTACCCATTCACCATGAATTACGCCCATAAAGCCGCCTCCTACGTGTCACGCAAAATCAGCCACGAGGCGGTGATCGCAACCTTTGTCGGCCTGATTCTGGTCATTGGCATTTGGGAAGGCGGCCTGCTGGGGTTATTGGTGATTGTCACCATCGGCCTGCTCGGCGGATTTCTGTCGCGCTTTCTGGGCTTTAATATCGGTGTGCAGTTTATGGGGTTTTACACCGCCGTACTCACAGTACCCGCGCTGGTCGCAATGCTGGGCTCTTGATTGGGCGCGGCAATATGCCGGCGACATGGGCGCTAAATCGATGTCGCCGGCTGCCCCTCCTGATTAGACAGAAGCCTTGGGAACGGCCGCGGGGAATTCTCTGGCCAGGATAGACTGCAGCCAACCCTCAAACCACTCCATATCCGCGCTGCGGGGTCCTGCCGGAATCAATAACTGATAACTTTCTAACCGCACCTGCTGGGGCAACGGACGAACTAATTGGCCTGACTCAAGCTCTTTGCGCACTAGAACGTCATTGGCCAAGGCAACACCCGCGCCCGCCTCGGCCATCGACAAAGCATGGTCATTACTCACGTAACCCACCTCCGAACTGACTCGCAATTGATGATTATTCGCCTCTAGCCAAGCGTTCCACCACTCACCCTCGTCGACGTGAATCAATTCATGCTGCACCAGATCATCAATACTGCGCAGAGGTCCATGGGAGTCCAAGTATTCAGGTGAGCACACTGGGAACACCTGTGGTCGCAGCAACATCACTTCGCTCTGAGAAAACTCTCCGGGCATGCCGTAGACAATACCCAGGCTAAACACATTGGCATCGACTTCAGTGAAGGTAGGGTTCGGTTCAATGGCCACCTTTAGCCCTGGCCGCTCCTGGCGCAACGACTCCAAATGCGGCATCAACCAACGCTTGGCAAATGCTGGAACCACCAAAATCTTCAGCCAACGCGCAGAACCTCCAGGTGTGAGCTCCAGGCTGGCCTCGGCAATTTGCTGCAAGGCGATCGACACTTTGTCGAAATAACGCTGCCCAGCAGGGGTCAAGCTAACCCCGCGTGATGTGCGTTCAAGCAATTGCACGCCAAGCCAATCTTCCAGCAAGCGCACATGGCGGCCGATTGCTGGTTGAGTCACATGCAGTGATTTAGAAGCGGCAACATAGCTACCCAGGCGCCCCGCCGCCTCAAAAGCACGTACTGCGTTAAGCGGTGGCAGGCGGGTTGTAGTCATAACGGCCTTTGATTAGCTATTAGTTTTATTAACAGCAACAGTAACCAAATTGAGCTTTTCCCTCAACTGCAATGTGGCGACACTCCGGGGTAAGCACTCAGGCGCGCTGCCGTTCAGGCCTGCGCCGCGCTTGAGTGAGAATGCTCTCCTTCATAACGACTTTCTTGAGCGAGCCTTAATGAGCAATAACCCCAATATCAGCGAACTCGTCCAACTTCAGGCCCATGAACTGGCTGAACGTATCCGCTTGCGCCAGGTGTCCTGTCGTGAAGTGATGAGTGATTACCTGGCGCATATTGAGCGTTTTAATCCGGCGGTAAATGCCATTATCAGCTTGCAACCGGCCGATGTGTTGCTGGCTCAGGCAGATGAATGCGACGCCGAACTGGCGCGCGGTGAATACCGCGGCTGGATGCATGGCTTGCCCCATGCGATCAAAGATTTGTCACTGACCAAGGGCATCCGCACGACGGCGGGCTCACCCTTGTTGCGCGACTTTATTCCTGAACGCGACGGCATCATGGTCGAGCGTATTCGTGGTGCCGGTGCCATTATCATCGGCAAGACCAACACCCCAGAATTTGGCCTCGGCTCACACAGCTATAACACTGTATTCGGGGTAACGGGGTGCGCCTATGACCCGAGCCTCACTGCCGGTGGTAGCAGTGGCGGTGCCGGTGCAGCGCTGGCTCTGCAACTGGTGCCTGTGGCCGACGGCAGTGACATGATGGGCTCGCTGCGCAACCCGGCCGCGTTCAACAACGTCATAGGTTTTCGGCCCTCCCAAGGCCGCGTGCCCTTCGATGACAGTGCCGACTACTTTGTCGATCAGCTTGGCTACGAAGGCCCGATGGGCCGCAGCGTGCGCGATGTTGCCATGCTGCTTTCAACACAGGCTGGCAGCGATCCACGTTCGCCGCTGTCAATCAGCGAGTCAGGGGCCCAGTTCGCTGGCTCACTTGAATGCGATTTCAAAGGCGCAAGGCTGGGCTGGCTAGGCGACTTCAACGGCTATTTGCCAATGCAGGCTGGGGTGCTTGATTTGTGCAAGCGCGCCCTTGGCGACTTTGAGGCGTTGGGCTGCCATGTCGAAGATGCCCGCACCGACTATGCACCTGAGAAACTCTGGAAAACATGGTGCACCCTGCGCCATTGGCTGGTAGCCGGCTCGCTCAGCGGTCGTTATGCCGACCCCAGACAGCGCGAGCAATTGAAGCCCGAAGCCTGCTGGGAAATTGAAGGCGGGCTGGCACTTTCGGCTATGGACGTGTATCAGGCATCAGCGGCAAGAACCGACTGGTTCCGCGCAATCAGCAAACTGTTCGAGACGTACGACTATCTGCTGCTGCCTAGCGCGCAAGTGTTCCCATTCGACAAAACACTGGATTGGCCGAAAGATATCGCAGGCGTTGCAATGGATACCTATCACCGCTGGATGGAGGTGGTGATCCCCGGAACGCTCTCCGGCTGCCCAGTGGCCAATGTGCCGGTTGGCTTCAGTGAACAAGGCTTGCCAATGGGCATGCAGATTATCGGCAAGCATCAAGCCGATATGGCAGTTCTGCAATTGGCCCATGCCTATGAGCAAGCCACCCAGTGGTATCAGCGCTGCCCGCCACCGCTGCTCGGCAGCGGAGGCTGAAGCCAAGAACTTATACACTGCGCATTAATAAAAACAAAAGGGCTCCTCGATGGAAGCGATAACCAATTTTTTTGTAAGAATCGTACAACGCTACTTACCCAGTGCTTTTCTACTGGCCGTACTGCTGACCTTTATTGTGCTGTTAATGGGCGTGGGCCTCACCAGCCAATCGCCAATGGCGATGGCGCGTTACTGGGGCGACGGCTTCTCCAAGCTGTTCAACTTCGGCATGCAAATGGTCTTGGTGCTCATGACAGGCTACGTGCTTGCCTTGAGCCCCGCGGTTCAGGCAATGCTCAGTGGGCTGACCAAGCATGCCAGCACCCCCAAGCAAGCCCTGGTTCTGACCATTGTGGTCAGCTTTGTTTGCTATTACCTCAACTGGGGGTTTGGCATGGTGGTCGGCGCTATTCTTGCCCGGGAGATGGGCAAGCGCGTGGCGATTCATTTTCCGCTACTGGTGGCAGCCGCTTACGGCGGAGAACTGGTGCGCGGTCCATCCTCGTCGATTCCGCTGGTCATCGCGACGCCGGGCCATTTCATGGAGGATGCAATCGGCATTATTCCGGTCTCACAGACCCTGTATTCGACCTGGAATATCATTCTCACCCTGTTGTTGCTGGTCTTGCTGATCGGGTTCTTTTTGCTGCAAAAGCAGCCGAAGGACATCATCCGTTTGCACGATACTGACGAAGAAACGCAAGACGATATGCCAGCAAGTAAAAAGGACATGGTGCCCTCGGACCGTCTTGAACACAGTCGCTGGCCCTTGTTTCTATTGGGTTGTATCGCGGCGGCGTACCTGGTTGGACACAGCATCGAAAAAGGCTTCAGCGTAAACCTCAATACCGTCATCCTGATCTTTCTCACCGCGGGTTTAGTCTTGCATAAGAACTCAGCCTCCTACATGAAGGCGGCAAGCAAGGCCGTTACGGCCGGCAGTGGCATTATCGTGCAATTTCCGCTCTACGCCGGCATCGCTGGCATGATGACGGGCTCTGGTTTGGTCACTGAGTTCTCAGAGGCGATCATCCACATCGCCACGCCGGAAACCTTTCCGCTGCTGACATTCCTCTGCGCAGGCATCGTCAATTTCTTTATTCCATCCGGTGGTGGTCAGTGGGCCATTCAAGGCCCGATTATGATGAACGCTGCCCACGCCTTGGGCGCCGACCCGGCGCAAACCATTATGGCCTTTACCTGGGGTGACGGTTGGACCAACCAAATTCAACCATTCTGGGCGCTGCCACTGCTCGGTGTTGCCGGGCTCTCCGCTCGCGACATCATGGGGTATCTGATCATTTGGCTGGGTATTTCTGGCATTGCGATTGGCGGCACATTCGTCGTGGTATCGATGCTCTCCTAGCTCACTACACGCACATACAAAAAGGGCTCATTCAGTGAGCCCTTTTTGTTTTAGCACTGCATTTCCATCTCACAACAACCTTCGACATCGCGGTAGTTGATCACTGCTGTCTTGGCTTTCAAGTCGATGTCCAACCGGCAATAAAACTCGCCATGGCGCCAGCCCATCAAGACCCTGCTATCGATTGATGAATTGAGCTCGAAGCGACCTTCGAATGCCGGATAGTGGCTGCGAAACCGCATCAGTTCGAGCAGCCGTTGAACCACTGGCCGCTGCATCTGCTCCTCGATTTCAGCAAAGCTGTAGTAGTGGCGGTTGATATCACGCGCCTCCCCTTCACTTTCCAGCAACTCATAGTCATTGGCGCCAGCCAGCAGCCCGACGTAATACACCTGCGGGATTCCCGGGGTGAAGAACTGGATGGCACGGGCGACGATATAGGCGTCGTCATCACATTGCAGGGCTTCATAGAAGGTGCAAGTCAGTTGATAGATGGCGCCGACGCTGTGCACATTCACCGCCGAGCGACGCATGATCGGATCGGCACTGCGCTCAGACACATTGGCGATCAATGCCTTGATCTGATCATCCGGCAGCACGCCTTCCACATCGGGAATACAAATACCGTCGTGTGTGTCGAGCACCGTCACCTGATTACGCGGACACATGCGTAGCCAGTTCTTTAGGTATCGACTGCTGCCCTCAAGCAGGCAATGCAGCATCAAGGGCGGTAAAGCAAAGGCGTAAGGGCGCATGCCACGCCGGGAGATTGCGTACTGATAGCTGGTGTGATCATGCACTTCAGGCAGGGTTTCGGCGCCGTATTTCTGCGTGGTATCGCGGAACCATTCGAGAATCCGATAGACCTCAGGCTCCACCAAAAAGCAGCTGCTACCGATGCGCTTGGTGGTGTAGCCGAATGCATCAAGCCGGAACAACTTGACCCCGCGTGCGGCGAGAAAGGCAATGTAACCTTCCATCAGTTGGTAGGTGTGGGCAGCCGTGTAATCCAGATCAATTTGTTGTTCGGTGAAGGTACACCAGACGCGACCGCGCTCACCGTTGGCAAATTGCACCTCGCGAAATGGCTCTTTTTCTTTACGAATATGGATCAGCGACAGATCTTCCGCGCTGATAGGGCCCATCCGGTCAACTTGAACGAACAAATCTGCATAGGCAGAGGCCGCCCCGTTTTTCAGGAAGTCCTTGAACTCGACCGACTCATCGGAAATGTGGTTGATGGTCAGGTCCAGGCACAGGTCATAGCGCGCGGTGATGCGTTCAACATCAGCCCAGGTACCAAATGCAGGATCAACTTCGGCGTGCGTCAGCGGAGAGAAACCGCTGTCGGCATTGGATGGATACAGCGGCAGAATATGCACACCGCCAATGGCATCGCCCACATAGCGATCGATAACGGTGTAGAGGTCAGCGAGGTTGTTGCCCAAACGATTGGGATAACAAATTAGCTGGACAGCATTACGCAGCGACATGGCAGCCCCCTTCCAGTTCAGCCCTTCCGGGCAGTACACGAAAACGCCCCCAGGCGACGGCTTTCGATGCGATGTCTTCTACCCTAGCAAGTATCGCCCAGACAGTTGATAAAAAATTGGGTAAGAATGTAAATGACGACCACAAAAAAGGCCGGGACCCTAAGGTTTCCGACCTTGTTTAAACGCTAAAGTGCAAATCGCTTACAGTGGTTTACCGCGATTGCCGTGAGCAGTCACGAAGTCCTGCACCGCTTTCAAGTCATTGGCAAGCACAGTGCAGCGCTCTTCACGCTCAAACAGATCAAGCAAGTGAGGCGGCAATGCCGGAGCCTGGCCAACATTGGCCTTCTCGACCGCCTCCGGGAATTTAACCGGATGTGCAGTACCGAGAATAACCATGGGCACGCTCAGGCTGCGACGGCACTCACGTGCGGCCCTGACCCCAATTGCCGTGTGCGGATCAAGCAACTCACCGCATTCCTTGTAGACCTCGGCGATGGTCTCGCAGGTCGCGGTATCATCCACTGCCAGTGAATCAAACAACTTTCGGGTTTCAGTCCAGCGGTCTTGCTCAACGCTGAAACCACCGCCCTTCTTGAAATTGGCCATTAGCTCGGCAATGGCAGCGCCATTACGCCCGTGCATATCAAACAAAAGGCGCTCGAAGTTCGACGACACCATGATGTCCATGGACGGCGACAGCGTTGGGTGCAGAGTGTCTTTGACGTACTGATTGCCGCTCATAAAGCGGTGCAGGATGTCATTGCGGTTGGTTGCAACAATCAGCTGGCTGATTGGCAAGCCCATATTGCGCGCCAAGTAACCGGCAAAGATGTCCCCGAAGTTGCCGGTTGGCACCGAGAAGGCCACCGAACGCGCTGGACCACCGAGCTGCAGCGACGCATGGAAGTAGTAAACGATCTGCGCCATGATCCGCGCCCAGTTGATCGAGTTAACCGCGACCAGACGCGTGCCTTTGAGAAAGCTCTGGTCAGCAAAGCTGTCCTTGATCATCTCCTGGCAGTCATCGAAGTTACCTTCGACGGCGATGTTGTGAATATTATCGCCGGCGATGGTGGTCATTTGCCGACGCTGCACTTCGGAGACACGCTTGTGCGGGTGCAGAATGAAAATATCGACGTTTTCACACCGACGGCAACCCTCGATCGCTGCAGAGCCTGTGTCGCCGGAGGTTGCCCCCATGATAACCACACGCTCGCCGCGCTTTTCCAGCACGTAATCAAGCAAGCGACCGAGCAGCTGCAAGGCGAAGTCCTTGAATGCCAAGGTTGGGCCGTGGAACAGCTCCAACACCCACTCATTGCCGTTCAGTTGACGCAGGGGTGCAACGGCATTGTGGGCGAAGACGCCGTAAGTCTCTTCAAGGATTTTCTTGAAGTCTGTATCTGGAATGCTGCCCGTCACGAACGGACGCATCACGCGGAAGGCCAGTTCGTGGTAAGGCAAACCCGCCCAGGAGGCAATTTCTTCCTGAGTAAAGCGCGGTAGATTCTCCGGCACATACAGGCCGCCATCACTGGCCAGACCGGCCAGCAATACATCTTCAAAATTCAAGGCCGGTGCCTGGCCACGGGTGCTGATATAACGCATAACGATTTCCCTTAGACCAGTTGTTCGACGCGGATACGCACAACGTTGCCAGCAATGTCATCCAGCGCTTCAAGCGCGGTGATGGCTTCATCAATTTGCGACTCAACGACACGGTGGGTGACCAGAATCATGGGCACCAGACCGTCATGCTCTTCGACTTCTTTCTGCATGATCGATTCGATATTAATACCGCGAGCCGAGAGGATACTGGCCACTTGCGCCAGGACACCCGGACGGTCTTTGGCCTGAATGCGCAGGTAATACGCGCTCTCGCAGGCATTGATCGGCAGGATCGGATGATCAGACAGCGAGTCCGGCTGGAAAGCCAGATGCGGTACATGGTTGGTCGGATCAGTGGTCAGAGCGCGAACCACGTCAACCAGATCTGCAACCACTGACGAAGCCGTAGGCTCCATACCCGCACCGGCACCGTAGTATAGGGTTGAACCTACTGCATCGCCATTCACCATAACAGCGTTCATCACGCCATTAACATTGGCGATCAGACGATCAGCCGGGATCAGCGTTGGGTGCACGCGCAGTTCGATGCCCGCCTCGGTACGACGCGCCACGCCCAGGTGCTTGATGCGATAGCCCAAGGCGTCTGCGTAGTTGACGTCAGCCGTGGTCAGCTTGGTGATGCCTTCGGTGTACGCCTTGTCGAACTGCAGCGGAATGCCAAAGGCAATCGACGCCAGAATGGTCAGTTTGTGCGCCGCATCGATGCCTTCAACGTCAAAGGTCGGGTCGGCTTCGGCATAACCCAGCTCCTGAGCTTCGGCCAGCACATCAGCAAATGCACGGCCCTTCTCACGCATCTCGCTGAGAATGAAATTGCCAGTGCCATTGATAATGCCCGCCAGCCAGTTGATACGATTGGCTGCCAAGCCCTCACGGATCGCTTTGATTACCGGAATGCCACCGGCAACAGCCGCTTCAAACGCGACGATCACACCCTTCTCACGGGCCTTGGCAAAAATCTCATTGCCATGCACGGCAATCAGCGCCTTGTTGGCGGTGACCACATGCTTGCCGTTTTCAATGGCCTTGAGCACCACTTCACGGGCGATAGTGCTACCACCAATCAGCTCAACCACCACTTCAATTTCGGGGTTGCTGACCAACTCGAAGACATCGTTGGTAATTGCAGTGCCGGTTGTATCGCATTGCGGGTTAGCTGAACGCTGCGCAATTTGCGCCACTTCAATACCACGCCCTGCACGTCGCGCGATTTCTTCGGCGTTACGCTTGAGCACGTTGAATGTACCGCCACCGACAGTACCTAAACCACAAATGCCTACTTTGACCGGTTTCACACTGAACTCCCATCTGTACTGCACAAAACGACCGACTCATAAGTCGGTCGCAAAAAAGACAGCCGCACATTACGAAGCGGCTGAGTATTAGTCAATCTGCCCCGCCACAGTAATTACTGGGCGGCAAGTGCCTGCGGACCCAGCTGAGCAGCAGGCTGATAACCTGGGATCAACTGACCATTGGCAAGCACCACGGCTGGCGTACCACGTACACCAATGGACTGCCCCAACGCGAATTGTTTGGAGACAGGGTTGGCGCAGGCTGCAGCCGAAATATTGTCGCCTTCAACCATTTTATCCATGGCCTCGCGGCGATCTTTGGAACACCACACCGCTTGCAGCTGCTTATCTCCCGCCGAGCCGAGCCCCTGACGTGGGAAAGCAACGTAGCGCACCTCGATACCTTGCTTGTTCAGCTCTGCCACTTCGCCGTGCAACTTGTGGCAATACGGGCAGGTGGTGTCGGTGAACACGGTGACATGGGTCTTGGCCTTGCCAACAGCTGGGTAAACCACCATTTCCGCTTGTGGAATACCGTTGATGACCTTGGCGATGCCTTGGCTTTCCGCTTTTTCGGTCAAGTTAACCGGGGCGCCATTCTGCATCTGGAACAAATAGCCCTGCATAACGAACTGACCGTCGGCGCTGGCATAGATGATCCGGCCGCCTTCCAGCTTGACTTCATACAGGCCTTTAAGCGGACTTGCGGCAATGCTTTCTACCGGCACGTCAATCTGCAAGGTATCTAGGGTTTTGCGGATAGCCTGTTCAGCTTCGTCGGCAAACGCCATGCTGCTCAATAATGCCAGCGCAGCAGTCGCAATAATTCGGGTTAAGCGCATGTGTTCTCCTACAGAGCAGCGCGAATTTCGGAGGCTGGAGACTACCATAATTCAGCGGTTGCGGGACCGTGCCATAAGCGCTTATCCACGGGGATGGTGAACCGCGTGCAGCTCTTGCAGACGAGCACGAGCGATGTGCGTGTAAATTTGCGTAGTCGACAGATCACTGTGACCCAGGAGCATCTGTACCACGCGAAGATCAGCGCCATGGTTAAGCAAGTGGGTGGCAAATGCGTGGCGCAAGGTATGTGGCGACAACGACTTGGCGATGCCTGCGACCTTGGCCTGATGCTTGATTCGGTGCCAAAAGGTCTGGCGGGTCATTTGCTCGCCCCGAGAGCTGGGGAACAGTACGTCACTGGGCTTGCCATCGAGTAAGAACGGTCGCGCTTCCTTGCTGTAACGCTCGATCCACACAATCGCTTCTTCGCCGAGCGGCACCAAGCGCTCTTTGCTGCCTTTACCAAATACCCGAATCACACCTTGGCGCAGATTAACCTGCTCACGCGTCAAGCTAATCAATTCGGTCACCCGCAAACCACAGGCGTAGAGCACCTCAAGCATGGCACGGTCGCGCAAGCCAATAGGGTCATCCAACTCGGGTGCCGCCAACAACGCCTCGACATCGGCCTCAGACAGCGACTTGGGCAGCGGGCGGCCCAACTGCGGCAAGTCAATCTGCAGAGTCGGGTCTTGAGTGATCAGGCCCTCGCGCAATAAGTACCGATAAAACCCCCGCAGGCCGGATAAAAACCTGGCCGTTGAGCGCGCCTTGTAACCTTCATTCAAGCGCCAGGCCAAGTGATCTAGAATCACATCACGACCAGCAGCTTCCAGGGTCAAGCCACGCGCCTCAAGCCAGCCATTCAAGTGAGTCAAATCACTGTGATAAGCGTCACGCGTGTGCACGGAAAGGCCTTTTTCGAACCATAATGCTTCAAGGAATCGATCAATCAGCGGATGTTCTAGCGTGGACATATGCAACTGCTTTAATGTGGCGGCGCTTTAGGGATCTCCTGAAAAAAGTAGCGAGCGACGAGAGCCTATCGAGCGCAGTAGTTTTTCAGAGGTTCCTTAGTTTTCCATAGCCGGTAACGCTATACCAGTGACAAGGAGTCCTGATGAACGAAACACAAATTTTATTTGCCATCGGAGGCATAGGTGCAGCCGCTTTGGCCAGCCAATGGCTAGCCTGGCGCCTGCGCTTGCCGGCAATTCTATTTCTGCTGCTCAGTGGTCTACTGGCAGGCCCTATTACCGGGATTCTTGACCCTGAAGCCCTGTTCGGCGACCTGCTCTTCCCGCTGGTATCACTGGCGGTCGCGCTGATCCTGTTTGAAGGCAGCCTGACCCTGCACATGTCCGAGTGGAAAGAGATCGGCACCGTGGTTCATCGGCTGGTGACATGGGGCGCGCTTATCACTTGGGCAGTGATCGCCTGCGCCACTCATTACCTGCTCGGTTTTAGCTGGGAGTTGGCGCTGCTGTTCGGCACCCTGACGCTGGTCACCGGCCCCACGGTTATTGTGCCCATGCTGCGCGTGGTGCGGCCTAAAGCCTCGATTGCCAACATCCTGCGCTGGGAAGGCATTGCCATTGACCCCATTGGCGCGCTCCTTGCCGTTGTGGTGTTCAGCTTTATCGTTAGCGTCAAGGATGGCAGCCCTTGGGGCCACAGCCTCTCAACATTTGGCGCGGTGATAGGAACCGGCGCTCTGCTCGGCGTCATAGGTGGCTGGCTTTTTGGCCAAGTGCTCAAGCGTCACTGGCTGCCGGAATACCTGCACAACCTCGCCTCTTTGGCCGCAGTGCTGGGCATTTTCATTACCTCCAACCAACTAATGCACGAGTCTGGCCTGCTCGCCGTGACGGTCATGGGTATGTGGCTGGCCAACATGCGCGGTGTGGATGTTCGGCAAATCCTTCACTTCAAGGAAAACCTCAGCGTCTTGCTGATCTCCGGGCTATTTATCCTGCTCGCGGCGCGCTTGGACCTCAAAGCTCTGATCGCACTTGGCCCGGTAACCTTGGTGCTGCTGGCGATTATCCAATTTATCGCCCGCCCACTGAGTGTATTTGCCTGCACCCTGGGCTCGAACCTGAATTGGCGTGAACGCAGCTTGCTCGCCTGGATCGCACCGCGCGGCATTGTGGCGGCAGCGGTTTCAGCAATCTTCGCCCTGCGCCTGCAAGAGGCTGGCGATCAACAAGCAGTGTTACTCGTCCCCCTGACCTTTCTAGTGATTATCGGCACCGTGGTGCTGCAAAGCGCCACGGCGCGACCACTGGCACGCTTGCTGAAGGTCGCTGAACCCGCGCCAAGCGGCTTCTTGATTGTAGGTGCCAACCCTGTTGCCCGCGCCATGGGTAAAGCCCTGCAGAGCCTTGGCAATAGAGTTTTGCTGACCGATTCCAGCTGGGAAAACACCCGTGCCGCACGCATGGCCAACCTGCCCGCCTACTTCGGCAACCCCACCTCGCAGCATGCCGAAGCCAATATGGACTTGGTCGGATTGGGCCACTTGATTGCTCTGTCGCCATCCAGCGAACTCAACGCCCTGGCCTGCATGCATTTCCGCCACGACTTTGCGGCGAAGAATCGCTTCACCCTACCCTCCGGCAATGACAGTCGACGCTCAGACAAGCACCGCAGCAGTGACGGTGTGCGTGGCCGCTGCCTCGGCAGTGAAGCCATCAGCTTTCCGCAGTTCGCCAGCCGCCTGAGCAAAGGCGCAGAGATCCGCACGACCACATTGAAAGCAGCATTTGGCTGGCAGGAATATCAAGAGCTACACGGCGACAGCGCCTTGCTGCTGATGGCCAGGGACCCTAAAGGCTGGATCCACGTCGCCACGCACCCGCTGGACTTTGAACCTGAAGCAGGCTGGACGCTGGTGTCACTGATTGATGAAGAATCGCCAGAGGCGGCTGCAGCCAGAGCTGAGAAAGCAGAAAAAATCGTCAGCGAAATTGCCATCGACGGCGCCAGTTAACGCGTCTGGAGGCACGAAAAGGGCGCCAACTCAGGCGCCTTTTTCGTGTCGAGCCAACGCTTATGCGTCTTGGGGGAAGCCCGGCAACACGGGCACTGGACGCTTATCGTCATCGATCGCAACGAAGCTGAACACGCCACTGATCGCGCGCTCGACGCCATCTTGGTACATATTTTCGACGAAGACTTCGACCTCAACCTTGAGGCTGGTATTACCGACTTTGATCACGCGGCCGACCAACTCAACGATCGATCCCGCAGGAATCGCATGATTAAAGTCGATGCGATCGGTAGACACCGTAACCAGTGAACGCCGGCAAAAGCGTGTCGCAGCAATAAAAGACACCTCATCCATCCACGCCAATGCAGTGCCGCCAAACAGCGTGTTGTGGTGATTGGTGGTCGGCGGAAACACGGCTTTGGCGACGCGAGTCGTAGAGAGTTCGGTGCGACGCTGAATTTCTTGCTCACGAGCAGTCATGTAATACGGCCTGTGGTTAGGTGCTGAGGGAATAGTTGCATGATTAAGCATAGGACCTTGGTGAGACAACATGACGCGTGTGCACCGTGGCTCGGCGCGAATACTCACTCTCAAACAGTTTGAGGGGTAAAAGCGCCATTCAACTTATAAGCAATCCTGAAACGAAAAAGGCAGCCCGTAGGCTGCCTTTTTTCAAAGAAAAACGTCTTACGACAGTTTTTCCTTGATGCGTGCTGCTTTACCCGACAGGTCACGGAGGTAGTAAAGCTTAGCTTTACGAACGTCACCGCGACGCTTAACGGCCAGGCTGTCAACCAGCGGGCTGTAAGTCTGGAAAGTACGCTCAACACCTACACCGTTGGAGATCTTGCGAACAGTGAAAGCACTGTTCAGACCACGGTTACGCTTGGCGATTACGACGCCTTCGAAAGCCTGCAGACGCTGACGGTCGCCTTCCTTAACTTTTACCTGAACGACAATGGTGTCGCCCGGTGCAAAAGGAGGGACTTCTTTGCTCATCTGCTCAGCTTCGATCTGCTGAATGATTTTGTTGGTCATGCTGCGCTCCTAAGACAAGCGGTCTGGCTTGTCATCGATACATTAACTATCGTCCCGCTGGCGGATGTATTCCTCCAGCAGCTTGTTCTCTTCCCCAGAAAGCGAGCGGCTATCCAGAAGATCAGCGCGTCGTTCGTGCGTCCTACCAAGGGACTGCTGCAAACGCCAGCGCCGGATATGTTCATGGTTGCCGCTAAGCAGCACCTCAGGAACACGCTTATCCGCATACACCTCCGGGCGGGTGTAGTGCGGGCAGTCAAGTAAGCCATCCGTAAAGGAGTCTTCCTCGGCCGAACCTGCATGACCTAATGCTCCAGGCAAAAGGCGCGTTACCGCATCGATCAGAACCATGGCTGGCAGCTCACCGCCAGACAGGACGTAATCCCCAATCGACCATTCTTCATCTACATGCGCTTCAATAAAGCGCTCATCGATGCCTTCGTAGCGACCTGCGATGAGGATAAAAGCCTCTTCGTTTGCCAGTTCGCGTACTGCTGACTGAGTCAGCTGGCGACCTTGCGGCGAAAGGTAAATCACCTTCGCTTTTTCACCTGCGGCGTGCTTGGCGTCGAGCAAAGCATCCTCAAGCGGCTTGATCTTCATCACCATGCCAGGACCGCCACCAAAAGGTCGATCATCAACAGTGTGATGTCGATCGCTGGTGTAGCTCCGCGGATTCCAACAAGTAAGCTGCAACAGCGCTTGTTTCACCGCACGACTGGTAATGCCATATTCGCTGATGGCAGCAAACATTTCCGGGAACAACGTAATCACTTCAACGCGCAAGCTAGGCATAGCGCTTAGAAGTCCGCATCCCAGTCAACCCGCATTTCGCCAGCACTCAAATCAATCGACAACACACATTGCTCTGTATAGGGCAACAGGCGTTCGCGATCATCAAGGCTGTCGGCGCAGGCTTTGACCACCATCACATCGTTGGCACCGGTCTCAAACAGATGGTCAATCTTGCCGAGCAACTGCCCTGCCTGATCAATCACCTTAAGACCTTCCAACTGATACCAGTAGAACTCGCCATCGGTTAGTTCCGGTAATTGGTTGCGAGGCACGCAAATCTCAAAGCCGGCGTAAGTACGCGCAACTTCGCGATCGTCGAGACCTTTCAACTTCGCTACCAGGACCTTGCCTTGCAAGCGCCCACTAGCCACTTCAACTTGCTTCACCTCGTTGTCACGCCTAAGCGTCCAACGCGGATAATCGAGCACGTTATCGATTGGGTCCGTAAAGGAATACACCTTCACATCGCCTTTCACGCCATGCACCGATACGATCTTGCCGAGGACAACCAAGTCTTCAGCGGGAGCTGGCGTTGTGCTCATAAATACTTAGGCTGCAGCCTTAGCATTTTCCTTCAGCAGCTGAGCAACACGCTCAGACGGCTGCGCACCCTGGCCAAGCCAGTAAGTAACGCGTTCTTCGTTAACGGACAGCTTGATTTCGTTACCCGATGCAACTGGGTTGAAGAAACCAACACGCTCAACGAAACGACCATCGCGCGCATTGCGGCTGTTGGTCACGGTGAGGTGGTAAAATGGGCGCTTTTTAGAGCCGCCACGGGCTAGACGGATGGTTACCATTAAACTTCGTTCCTGTAGTCGGTGCTGCAAAACTGATAATGCAAGCATCGGGCACTAGGCCCGAAAGGCCGCATATTCTAAGGATAATCCGGTTTTTTGCAAATAACTTTTTGACCCCGCCGGTCGAGGTCGCGGCTCAACATGCCTGCCAAGCCATTCAAACTGCCTCGATCAAACCGCTGAAACGCCCGTTTTAGTGGGCTGCAGCAGCAAATCGAGGCACTGAATTACATCTTGGGCATTCCGCCGCCACCTGGCAACATTCCACCCATACCGCGCATCATTTTTGCCATGCCGCCCTTGGCGGTGAATTTCTTCATCATTTTCTGCATCTGCTTGTGCTGTTTAATCAGCCGGCCGATGTCTTGAACCTGAGTTCCAGAACCCATGGCAATACGGCGCTTGCGCGAACCACTGATCACTTCAGGGTCACGGCGCTCGCCTGGAGTCATCGAGTTAATGATGGCCTCCATTTGTTTGAACTGCTTTTCTGCTGCACCTTGGGCATTGCCCATCTGGGCAGGGTTCATGCCGCCCATTTGCGGCAGCTTATCCATAAGGCCGCCCAAGCCACCCATGTTTTTCATCTGCAGCAACTGATCACGGAAGTCTTCGAGATCGAAGCCCTTGCCCTTCTTCAGTTTCTTGGTGAGCTTGTCGGCCTTATCACGGTCAAGGGTTTGTTCCGCTTGCTCGATCAGGCTGAGTACGTCACCCATGCCCAAGATGCGTGATGCGATACGGTCCGGGTGGAAGGGCTCAAGCGCATCGCTCTTCTCGCCCATACCGATAAACTTGATCGGCTTGCCCGTGATATGCCGCACCGACAGAGCCGCACCACCCCGCGCATCGCCGTCAACCTTGGTTAGCACCACACCGGTCAATGGCAGCGCATCAGCAAAGGCCTTGGCGGTGTTCGCCGCATCCTGACCGGTCATGGCGTCAACCACGAACAGGGTTTCCGCCGGATTGACGGCCGCATGCAGGGCCTGAATCTCAGCCATCATTTCGGCATCAATTGCCAAACGACCGGCGGTATCGACCAGCACTACATCGATATATTTGAGCTTGGCTTCCTGGATCGCCGCCTGTGCGATCGCAACGGGCTTTTGCGTAATGTCGGACGGGAAGAAGGTCACGCCAATATCGTTGGCCAGGGTTTCCAACTGCTTGATCGCCGCAGGGCGATATACGTCAGCCGAAACCACCAAAACGGTTTTCTTTTTACGCTCTTTTAAAAACTTAGCCAGTTTGCCGACGGTGGTGGTTTTACCCGCGCCCTGCAAACCTGCCATCAACACCACTGCAGGCGGTGTGACGTTCAATGCCAAATCTTCGTTGGCCGCACCCATCAGCTCTTCGAGCTCGGCGCGTACGATCTTCACAAACGCCTGACCTGGGGTCAGACTTTTGGACACCTCAGTACCCACCGCGCGATCTTTAACCCGGTTTACGAACTCTTTGACTACCGGCAACGCAACGTCGGCCTCGAGCAAAGCCATGCGCACTTCACGCAGGGTGTCCTGGATGTTTTCCTCTGTCATCTTGGCTTTGCCAGTGACATTTCGCAGCGATTGCGAGAGGCGGTCTGTTAAATTTTCGAACATGCTCGTTCCTTTCAGGTCCAGCTGAACCAACTAGGGTCTGTTGAGGCTTCGTTCACGGCCGTGCCGGAGTCTGCTTTAGTGCGAGGCAAGGCATGAGACACGAAATTTGGTTGTTCCAAATGAGTGTCGAGAAACGCAGTATCGCGCTAAAACTGGCCTGGCCCGCGATTATAACTAACTGTTTGCCACACCGACACCGCTATAGTGGTCTTTCGTGATTTATGCTTTATGTGCCAAACTCAGCGCCTTTCGGGCTTTCCCTACTAGGATTTATGCACCCATTGCTGCCCAGCTTAGCGGCTGCCTGCCTTTACGGCGGCGCTGCAATCTACCAAGGCCTGCGCCTTTCCACGCGCAGCAACCCTGACAAACGCCTGCTAGGCCTGCTTGGCGTGCTCGCGCTGCTATTTCACGGCGGCAGTCTTTTCGTGCAAATGCATCACGATATTGGCATGCAGCTGGATTTCTTCAATGCAGCCAGCCTGATTACCTTCGCCGTGATCACCATCACATTACTGGCCTGCTTGCGCATTCCAGTTGAAAACCTGCTGCTGTTTTTATTTCCGCTGGGCTGCATAACGGTATTACTCGCAGAATTTATGCCCGTCGGCACCATCGACCCCATTAATGAAGCACCCGGCATCATTGCCCACATCCTGCTGTCGATTATTGCCTATGGCATGCTGACGATTGCGGTCTTTCAGGCCCTGCTTGTGTCGATGCAGGATTACCAGCTCAAGCACAAGCACCCATCTGGCCTGACCAAAAACTTCCCGCCGTTGCAGACCATGGAAAGCTTGCTGTTCGGCTTCCTGTGGGCTGGCTGGATCATGCTCTCGTTGTCGCTGTTATCGGGCGCACTGTTCATTGATGACTTGTTTGCACAGCATTTAGTGCACAAAACCATCCTTTCTTGCTTCGCCTGGATCGTCTTCGCCGTACTCCTTTGGGGTCGCCATCAACTTGGCTGGCGCGGACACAAGGCAATTCGCTGGACCTTGGCGGGCTTTTGCCTGCTGATGCTTGCCTACTTTGGCAGCAAGCTGGTTCGCGAATTCATTCTGCACATATAGGTAGGCCCGCACCCTGTGGACACATTGCCCCCCGGCTTTCTGCTTGGCGTTCTGATTTTCCTGCTGGCTTGCTCAGCATTCTTCTCTAGCTCCGAAACGGGCATTCTCAGCCTTAACCGCTACCGCCTGCGCCATCTGACCAAAGAAGGCCATCGCGGCGCCAAGCGCGTCAGCGCCCTGCTCAGCCGTCCTGATCGACTGCTGGGCACGATTCTGATTGGTAACAACTTCGTCAATATTCTTGCGTCCTCGATCGCCACGGTACTGGCAATCAAGCTGTGGGGCGAAGCCGGTATTGCCATTGCCACCATCGGGCTGACTATCGCGCTGCTGATTTTCGGTGAAATCACCCCAAAAACCTTGGCGGCCCTGCATCCAGAGCGTGTTGCGTACCCGTTCAGCATGCCCCTTAGCATACTGCTCAAGCTGTTTTACCCACTGGTGATCATGCTGGGCTGGATCAGCAACGGCATTCTGCGTCTGGTCGGGGTTGATCCGACCAGCAAGAACAGCGACAGCCTGACCACCGAGGAGCTGCGCAGCGTGGTGCGTGAGTCGGGCCATGAACTGCCGAAAAACCGGCAGAGCATGCTGCTGGGTATCCTTGATCTTGAAAAAGTTACGGTCAACGACATCATGATTCCGCGCAACGAGGTGACCGGGATCAACCTCGAAGACGACATCGAAATCATCATTACCCAGCTGGTCAGCACCACTCACACACGCTTGCCGGTGTTTCGCTCAGACATCAACCAGATCGAAGGCGTGGTGCACATCCGCCAGATTGCCCGCCTGTTAACCAGCAACCAGTTGACCAAGGAAAGCCTGTTGGGCGCCTGCATGGAGCCCTATTTCGTGCCTGAAAGCACACCGCTTTCGACCCAACTGATCAACTTTCAGAAGCAAAAACACCGCATCGGCATCGTCGTCGACGAATACGGTGACGTTATTGGCGTGGTGACACTGGAAGATATTCTGGAAGAAATCGTGGGCGACTTCAGCAACCAAAACGCCCTGCGCAACCCCGACATTCACCCGCAAGACGACGGCACCCAAGTGATTGACGGCGCCGCCTACGTTCGTGAAATCAATAAAGCACTGGGTTGGGAGCTACCAAGTGAAGGACCCAAAACCCTGAACGGCTTGATCACCGAAGCGCTGGAAAGCATTCCCGACAGCCCGGTCTGCCTAAAAATCGGCGACTACCACCTGGAAATCCTGCAATCCTCTGATAACCGGGTGAAAAGCGTTAAAGCCTGGCAAGCGGACAACCGCGAATCGGAAGACGACGCCAGCGAGTAATCGGCTTGCTCCAACGCGATAACCATCAAGTGCCGCGCCCGCCCGCTCTGATCGTTTACAGCTCGACGTCAACCGCCTTGGCCGCACGCGTGGCTTTGGCCCGTGCCAGTTCCAGCGACTCGTCACGCGCCAGCGCCACGCCCATGCGTCGCTGCCCGCTTACTTGCGGCTTGCCGAACAAGCGCAACAGGGTATCGGGCTCAGCCAGCGCCGCCGCTAAATTGCCGAAACTAACCTGTTTCGACTCGCCCTCCACCAGCACAACAGCCGAGGCCGAAGGACCGAACTGGCGAATCACCGGAATCGGCAGGCCAAGAATGGCCCGCGCGTGCAACGCAAACTCGGAAAGGTCTTGGGAGATCAAGGTGACCATGCCGGTGTCGTGCGGACGCGGTGAAATTTCACAGAACCAGACCTGATCGCCCTTAACAAACAATTCAACACCGAACAGGCCGCGCCCGCCCAGAGAATCAGTTACCGCCAAGGCGATCCGCTCAGCCTCAGCCATGGCCTTTGGACTCATCGGTTGCGGCTGCCATGACTCCTGGTAATCACCGCGCTCCTGACGATGACCTACAGGGGCGCAGAAGGTAGTGCCATTGATATGGCGCACCGTCAGCAACGCAATCTCGTAATCAAAGTCGATAAAGCCTTCGACAATCACCCGGCCTTTGCCAGCACGCCCACCGTCCTGGGCGTAATCCCAGGCCTGCTGCACATCTGCCTGAGTCTTGAGTACCGACTGGCCTTTGCCAGAAGAGCTCATGATCGGCTTGACCACGCATGGAAAACCGATCTTCTCAACCGCAGCCTGAAAGGCTTCAAAGGAGTCAGCAAATTCATAGGGCGAGGTCGGCAAGCCAAGCTCTTCGGCGGCTAAACGGCGGATACCTTCACGACTCATGGTCAATTGAGCGGCGCGTGCACTCGGAATCACGGTGTAACCTTCGTCTTCAAGCTCAGCCAGGGTTGCAGTGGCAATTGCCTCGATTTCGGGGACGATGTAATCCGGCTTTTCCTGCTCGATAACCGCACGCAACTCGGCGCCATCGAGCATATTGACCACGTGACTGCGGTGCGCGACCTGCATTGCGGGCGCATCGGCATAGCGATCAACGGCAATGACCTCAACCCCGAGGCGCTGCAACTCGATCACCACTTCTTTGCCCAACTCGCCCGAGCCACACAGCAATACGCGGGTCGCACTTGGCGACAACGGAGTTCCAATACGAGGCATAACATTTCCTTGGGCAAACTAAGAACTATGGAGGAAGACAGCCCGAGCAGAATGCGTCAGGGCCATCGGTACGCACAGCACCACACCAAGCTAGCGCAGCGTCAGAGGATAATACCTTTGCTCACGGCTCGCTGATGGCACTGCACCAGCACCGCACGTCGCTCCTGGTTATCCATGCGGCTCCAGTGGGTAATTTCAGCTACATTGCGCTGACAGCCAATGCAAATATCTTCTTCATCCAAGGCGCAGACGTGTACGCAGGGTGAAGCGACTGGACGCTCATCACTCATTTAATCATCTTGCTCGGTTAAATCACGCGCATAGCGTTGGGCGTTGTGAACATAGTGCGCAGCACTGGCTTCAAGCATTTTCTTCTGCGCATCGGTCAACTCACGCACAACCTTGCCCGGCGAGCCCATGACCAGCGATCCATCAGGGATTTCCTTGCCTTCGCCAATCAGCGAGTTCGCACCGATGATGCAGTATTTACCAATTTTGGCACCATTGAGCACCACGGCATTGATGCCAATCAGGCTGTAATCACCCACGGTACAACCATGCAACATAGCGTTATGGCCGATGGTTACGCCCTTACCAAGCGTCAGCGGAAAGCCCATGTCGGTATGCATGACAGTGCCGTCCTGCACGTTGCTGTTTTCACCAATCAGAATCAGTTCGTTGTCGCCGCGCAGCACAGCGTTAAACCAGACACTCGCCCCCGGCTCCAGTTTAATCTTGCCCACTAAGGTCGCATTCGGCGCGGCCCAGCTTTCAGGGTGAGCATCGACTGCAGATTGTCCAAGACGGTATTTCATAAATAGGTATTCCTCACGACAGGCTAATGAAGTGCTTTGGCGGCGTGTGCAAATCAATCGGCGACTCGTCATAGATCAGATTAATCAGCTCGACCAACATGATTGCCGTCAACCCCCATATTTTATATTCGCCGTAGCGATAACTTGGCACGTACCAACTCTGGCCAAGGTAGTCGATCCGGTGAGTGGTCTCGCGCGGATCCTCACGGAAAAACTTCAGCGGCACACTGAACACCGCCGCAATCTCACCATCATTGGCCCGGTAATCAACAAAGTCGGGGACCACACCCACGTAAGGCGTGACTTGAATACCGTGGCGCGAAACCAAGGTGCTGAGCGGCCCAATCACCTCGACCAATCCTGGGGGTAAGGCAATCTCCTCCTCAGCCTCGCGCAATGCTGTTTGCACCAGATCCTGATCTTCAGGATCGCGCCGACCACCCGGAAACGCGACTTCACCGCCATGGGTGGACAAACCACTGGCTCGCAATGTGAGTACGACCTCGGGTTCATCACTGCGGGTAATAGGAACCAACACCGCAGCTTCAGGGAAAGCATGGTCGGTTCCCAGAATTAACGGCTGATGAGACCGTACACGTTGGAGTAGCTCATCGAGCATGGGCAATCTCAGTGTTCTATTTCTTACTGGGATAATGGCATGAAAGCCGACGACACCCAAGCTTGAGACAATGGCGAAATTGCCTTATTGAGGACGCCAGGATTGATTCAAACAGGTGTATCAAGCCAAGATACGCCATAAGCAGTGAGGGAACGGCATGAAATTCTGCAGTCAGTGTGGCAATCCGGTAAGCCATCGCATCCCCGAAGGGGACAGCCGTTTACGCTTTGTCTGCGAGCTGTGCAGCACCATTCATTACGAAAATCCGCGCATTGTTGCGGGCTGCATACCGGTTTGGAACCAGCAAATTCTTCTTTGCCGCCGGGCAATCGAGCCACGTAAGGGCTTCTGGACCTTGCCTGCCGGCTTTATGGAAAACGGTGAAACCATCGAACAAGCGGCGGCGCGAGAAACTGCCGAGGAAGCTTGTGCCCGCGTCCATGACCTTGCACTGTACAACCTGATTGATTTACCGCATATCAATCAGGTGCATGTATTCTTCCGCGCCGAGTTGTCTGACCTTGATTTTGCGGTGGGCGAAGAGAGCCTTGAAGTAGCGCTCTTCGATGAAGCGAGCGTCCCTTGGTCAGAGCTGGCTTTCCCGACCATCGGCCGTACTTTAGAATGCTACTTTGCCGACCGTATAACCGCTCAGTTTCCGGTTCGCAATGAGTCCCTGGCGGCCTTGCGCGCGCACTACAAAGTAGCTTTTTGATCATATGGATATCGTTCTGATGCGTTGGTTGCTGTGTTTAATCTGCTTCTCTGTGATAACCAATGTGTATGCAAATACACCCGCCCCACCTCCCGTCCAGAAAAGCAGCCAGTTCCACCGCGTCGATAAAATCCTGATTCTGAAGTCCGAGCGCAAGCTGCAACTGATCAGCAAGGGTCAGCCCTTCAAAAGCTACCGCGTCTCTCTGGGCAAAAAACCCAAAGGCCACAAAGAATTTGAAGGCGATCAGCGCACACCTGAAGGCATCTACTGGATTGACTGGCGCAAAACCAGCGACAACTATCAGTTGTCGATGCACATCTCTTACCCCAACGCACGCGACCAAGCCACTGCGCGCAGCAAGGGTCTGTCACCGGGCGGCATGATCATGATTCATGGCACGCCAATCGATGAAGATTACCCGGAGTGGTATTTCAGCGGCTTAGACTGGACAAATGGCTGCATCGCCATGAAGAACACCGACATGCGCGAGATCTGGTCGCTGGTAAAAGACGGCACCCTAATCGAGATTCGCCCGTAGGGTGATCGACGCCTTTTTCGGCCACCATTTGCGCCACCGAAACAGAGCTAATTTGCGGCCCCTTGATGACCGAGTTAAACAATTTGACTCAAAACTGCAAATCCGAAAGCCGCCACACTTGATAGGCAGGCGCTTCGTAAGGATGACTGGTTTTCAAGGCTTTAACCGTCTCGTGGATCAACTCATCGGCGACCACTAACTCGACCTTCCACTCAGACAGACGCTCGACAACCCCCTCATTACCCAGGTAGGGCTGACTGCCAGGCAACGGCCGGAACTGACCCTGCCCCGGTACCTGCCAGCAACAACTGTCGTAGTTGCCAATCTGCCCGGCACCGGCGGCAAAAAGTGCTGTTTTAACTGTTTCAAGGTGACTTTCAGGTACGTAAAAGCACAGTTTGTACATCAAGATCTCCGCAATCTCGGCAGGCGACCCAATAATGTCACTTAGCCATCAATGTATCCAGCCACAGGTTGAATATGCCTAACTAGAGACTAGAGAACCGCGATAATGTTCAACCCCAGAACCGCCGCCATTGCTGTCTAACGCCTGAAATCGACGAAGTATGACTGCCATCACATTATGGCAATCGTGCCGAGCGCCCACAGCAACATGGCAGCAGCCATTGCTGACGCAGTGCCTGAAACTGAACCGCTTGTGAGCATGAATTTGCTCAATCTGGAAGCGTGGACGAATGCCCACAACTGCACAGCACGTGAGCCTCGCCAGGGTTACCTGACGAGACTCCAGTACTCGTTTGGCAGGCTCGGTTAGGAGCCCGCCAAACCATCAATCAACCCAAACGCGGGCGTTGCGGAACATGCGCAGCCATGCGCCGTCTTCATTCCACTCATCCGGTGCCCATGAGTTCTGCACCGTACGGAATACCCGCTCAGGGTGCGGCATCATGATTGTCACACGGCCATCACGGCTGGTCAGGCCAGTGATACCTCGCGGCGAGCCGTTCGGGTTAGCTGGATAGGTTTCGCTGACCTTGCCGTGGTTATCGACAAAGCGCATCGCCACACAGCCTGACAAGTCAGCCTCGACCAGTGCTTGATCGCTCTTGAACTCGGCATGACCTTCACCGTGTGCAATGGCGATTGGCATACGTGAACCGGCCATGCCGCGCAAGAATATCGATTCCGACTCCTGCACCTGCACCATCGCCACGCGCGCTTCGAACTGCTCAGAACGGTTACGCACAAAGTGCGGCCAGAACTCGCTGCCCGGAATCAGCTCATGGAGATTGGAGAGCATCTGGCAACCATTGCATACGCCCAGCGAGAAGCTGTCTTCACGTTCAAAGAAGCGGCTGAACGCATCACGCGCACGGCTGTTGAACAGAATCGACTTGGCCCAACCTTCGCCCGCGCCGAGCACATCGCCATAGGAGAAGCCGCCACACGCAACCAGACCTTTGAAGGTATCGAGATCAACTCGACCTGCAAGGATGTCGCTCATGTGCACATCGACAGCGCTGAAACCGGCACGGTCGAAGGCTGCAGCCATTTCCACCTGACCGTTTACGCCCTGCTCACGCAGGACAGCGATCTGAGGACGCAGACCTTTTTTGATATACGGCGCCGCGATGTCTTCGTTGACATCGAAGCCGAGCTTGGCGCTCAGGCCTGGGTTGTCTTCTTCGAGGAGCGCGTCGAATTCTTGATCGGCACACTGCGCGTTATCACGCAGGCGTTGAATCTGGTAACTGGTTTCAGACCACTGACGCTGCAGGATACGGCGCTCTGCAGAGAACACAGACACCTCTTTATAGCTGATCTCGACGTGACCGTTATTAACCGGCTTACCGATCACGGCAACGCAGTCATCCAAGCCCGCCGCAGAGAACTGCGAGAGCACCTCGGCGGTGAAGTCCTGGTTAACCTGAATCACCGCGCCCAGCTCTTCGTTGAACAACACGCCAGCCAGCTCATCGTGGCTTAGGGCCAAGGTATCAAGTTGCAAGCTAAGGCCGCAGTGACCGGCAAACGCCATCTCGACCACAGTCGCCAACAGGCCGCCGTCGGAACGGTCGTGGTAAGCCAGCAAACGGCCATCGGCGTTCAGGCCCTGAATCACCGCGAAGAACGCTTTCAGGTCTTCAGCATCATCGACATCTGGGGCCTGCTTACCCAGCTTGCCGTAAACCTGCGCCAAAATAGACGCCCCCATGCGATTCTGGCCACGGCCAAGATCGATCAGGATCAGGTCGGTCTCGCCTTTGTCCATACGCAGCTCTGGAGTAAGCGTGCGACGAATGTCTTTAACCGGGGCGAAGCCAGTGACAATCAACGACATGGGCGAGGTCACGCTCTTGTCAGCGTCACCGTCTTGCCACCGGGTTTTCATTGACATCGAGTCTTTACCCACCGGAATGGTGATACCCAGCTCAGGGCACAACTCCATGCCGACGGCTTTAACCGTGTCAAACAGGCGGGCATCTTCACCGGGGTGGCCAGCAGCCGCCATCCAGTTTGCCGACAGTTTAATGTCGGAAATTTTGTCGATGCGTGCGCATGCCATATTGGTCAGGGTCTCGCCAACGGCCATACGACCCGAGGCCGGGGAGTCCAGCAAGGCCAGGGGTGTACGCTCACCCATGGCCATGGCTTCACCGTTGTAGGTATCGAAGCTGGCGGCGGTTACCGCACAGTCGGCAACTGGCACCTGCCATGGACCGACCATCTGATCACGCGCCACCATACCGGTGATGGTGCGGTCGCCAATGGTGATCAGGAAATTCTTGCTGGCCACGGCCGGGTGATGCAGGACGCGGGTGACCGCCTCCTTAATATCAACGCCAGCAGGATCGAAATCATCCCCCAGCTCAGCCTCACGATCAGCGCTGCGGTGCATGCGCGGCGCCTTACCAAGCAACACGTTAAGCGGCATATCAACCGCGTTGTTGCCAAAATGGCTATCCGCAACGGTCAAGTGCTGCTCGGCAGTAGCCTCACCGACCACGGCAAACGGGCAGCGCTCACGCTCACAAATTGCCTTGAAACGCTCGAAGTCGGCCGCATCAACCGCCATTACATAGCGTTCCTGGGATTCGTTGCACCAGATTTCCAGTGGCGCCATGCCGGGCTCGTCATTCGGCACTGCACGCAGATCAAACCGGCCACCGCGATCGGCATCATTGACCAGCTCAGGGAATGCGTTGGACAAACCGCCCGCGCCGACGTCATGGATAAAGCTGATCGGGTTGTCGTCACCCAACTGCCAGCACCGGTCGATAACCTCCTGACAGCGGCGCTCCATTTCCGGGTTTTCGCGCTGCACAGAGGCGAAGTCGAGATCAGCAGAGCTGGCACCTGTGGCCATCGAAGAAGCCGCCCCGCCACCCAAGCCAATAAGCATGGCCGGGCCACCGAGCACGATGAGCTTGGAGCCGACGGTGATTTCGGCTTTTTGTACATGATCTTCACGGATGTTGCCCATACCGCCGGCCAGCATGATCGGCTTGTGGTAGCCGCGCACTTCATCGCCATGCGGGGTGCTGATCAATTGCTCGAAGGTACGGAAATAACCGGTCAGGGCCGGACGACCAAATTCGTTGTTAAACGCGGCGCCGCCCAGCGGGCCTTCGATCATGATGTCCAGTGCCGTCACGATGCGTTCAGGCTTGCCGTATGGCACTTCCCACGGCTGTTCAAAGCCAGGAATCTGCAGGTTGGACACGGTGAAACCGGTCAGGCCCGCTTTCGGCTTGGCGCCACGGCCGGTTGCGCCTTCATCACGAATCTCACCGCCGGAACCGGTCGATGCGCCCGGAAACGGGGCAATCGCAGTTGGGTGGTTGTGGGTTTCGACCTTCATCAAAATGTGCACAGGCTCAGTAACAGCGCCGTACTCACGGGTTTGCGAATTCGGGAAAAAACGTCCAGCGGTGCTACCGACGATCACTGCGGCATTGTCTTTATAAGCCGACAGAACGCCTTCGCTGTGCATCTGGTAGGTGTTTTTGATCATGCCGAACAGGGATTTGTCTTGCGACTGGCCGTCGATATCCCAGCTGGCATTGAAAATCTTGTGGCGGCAATGCTCAGAGTTAGCCTGAGCAAACATCATCAGTTCGATGTCATGGGGATTACGGCCCATGGCGCCAAAACTGCTGACCAAATAATCGATTTCATCTTCAGCCAGCGCCAAGCCCAGCTCGACGTTGGCCTTTTCCAAAGCAGCACGACCGCCACCGAGCACGTCAACCACGGTCAATGGTTTAGGTGTGGCATGGCTGAACAGTGCAGCAGCGCCGGCAAAGTCTTCCAACACCAGCTGCGTCATGCGGTCATGCAACAATACGGCAACCTGCTCGCGCGCCGCCGCATCCAGCTCACCACTGACGTAGTAGGAAATACCGCGCTCGATGCGTTGAATTTTCGCCAAACCACAGTTACGGGCGATATCACTGGCCTTGCTCGACCAAGGCGAAATCGTGCCGAAACGTGGAATCGTCAGAAACAAGCGACCGCTTGGCTCCTGCACTTCTACACTCGGCCCGTATTTCAGCAAACGAGCCAAAACTTGCTCTTCGTCGGCGGTCAGAACACCGACCACATCGGCGAAGTGTGCAAATTCGGCGTACAGCCCAGTAACAGCCGGTATTTTGCGGGTAAGTTGCTCAAGCAACTTGCCGTGGCGAAAAGCAGAAAGAGCGGGGGCACCGCGCAGGATCAACATCGATGACAGCCTCTGGGAAGGGGGTGTGCTTTGAGGCCGTGCATTCTAGCCTAAAGCGCCGAACACATCACCCGTTTGCCACCGCCAAAACGACAGTCTGTGTGCTAGCAGAGATGCGCCTGTCTGTCGAGATATTGCAAGGCGAATCCTTTGCGTATACTGCATCGATGTATTCCCAATCAGCGATCCGCACGCGCTACGCCAAATGGCTGTCAGCGATCGGAATCCTTCTGCTGCTAAATGGCTGTGGTGCCGAAGAAAAAGTACCCACAACCCTTGAGCAAGTGCAGGCGGAGGGAGTACTGCGGGTGATCACCAGGAACAGCCCCGCGACCTACTTTCAGGACCGCAACGGTGAGACCGGTTTTGAGTATGAACTGGTCAAACGATTTGCCGCCGACCTTAAAGTCGAGCTAAAAATCGAAACGGCCGACAACCTCGATGATCTATTTAACCGTTTAAATGCGGCTGATGGTCCGGTATTGGCTGCCGCTGGTCTGGTCGATAGCGCCGGACGCAAACAACAAGCGCTGTTTTCCAAGCCCTATCTCGAAGTCACCCCGCAAGTTATCTACCGCAACGGCGAGCGCCGCCCTACTCGCCCGGAAGACTTGCTCGGCAAACGCATCGTCGTGCTTAAAGGCAGCAGTCACGCCGAACAGCTGGCCCAGCTAAAAGTGCAAATGCCGACACTTGAGTATGAAGAGTCCTCCGACGTTGAAATCGTCGACCTGCTGCGCATGGTTGATGAAGACCAGATCGACCTCACCCTGGTTGACTCCAACGAGCTGGCCATGAATCAGGTGTACTTTCCCAATGTGCGGGTTGCATTTGATCTTGGCGACTCACTCAATCTCGCCTGGGCAGTAAAGCCGGGCGAAGACCATAGCCTGCTCGATGAGGTCAACACCTTTATTGGGCGCGCCAAGGAGAACGGCAGCCTTAAACGCCTGACCGACCGCTATTACGGTCACGTTGACGTACTCGGTTATGTGGGGGCTTACACCTTTGCCCAACACCTGCAAAAACGCCTGCCGCGCTACGAGCAATTCTTCCGTCAGGCTGGGCGCAGCAATAATATGGACTGGCGGCTGCTCGCCGCAATGGGTTACCAGGAATCACTCTGGCAACCCACCGCCACCTCCAAAACCGGGGTCCGCGGACTTATGATGCTGACCTTGCGCACGGCACAAGCAATGGGCGTTTCGAATCGACTCGACCCCAAGCAAAGTATCGATGGCGGTGCCAAGTACATTATTCACGTCAAAGAGTTGTTGCCCGATAGCATCCCAGAGCCGGACCGAACCTGGTTCGCTCTCGCCGCCTACAATGTCGGCGGCGGCCACCTTGAAGATGCGCGCAAACTCACCGAAGCCGAAGGGCTGGACCCAAACAAGTGGCTCGACGTGCAATCGATTCTGCCGCGCCTGGCGCAAAAGAAGTGGTACAGCAAAACCCGTTATGGTTATGCCCGTGGCGGCGAGCCTGTGCACTTCGTGCGTAACATTCGCCGCTACTACGACATCCTTACCTGGGTGACTCAGCCACAGCTTGAGAGCAATCAGGTTGTCGAAAGCAGCATGCACCTGCCGGGCGTCAGCAAAGAGTCGATCGAAGCTGAATCACCGCCTTTATAAACGCCCACTGCCAGCCTAGCGCGATTGATTGGCGCGGCGCGCTTTAAAAAAAGCACTCAGCACTTCACTGCATTCTTGCGCCAAAACCCCGCCCTCAATCATCACCCGATGATTAAGAAATGCCTGATTGAAAAACTCACCACGACTCAGGGCAACCCCAGCCTTGGGCTCCGTCGCACCGAACACCACACGCTCAACCCGCGCGTGGACGATCAACCCTGCACACATGCTGCAAGGCTCCAAGGTCACATACAGGGTACTGCCCGGCAGGCGGTAATTATCCAGCTGCCGGGCTGCATCCCGAATCGCCATCATCTCGGCATGGGCGCTTGGGTCATGGGTTGAGATTGGGCAATTAAAGCCACGCCCAATGATCTTGCCGTCCTGCACCAGCACCGCGCCTACCGGCACTTCACCCAGCACGGCGCCGTGCTCAGCCAATAGCAGCGCCTCGCGCATAAAGTGTTGATCCTGACTGCGATCAATGATTTTCGGCTGTCGCATCAGACCACCGCAATCGCGGCCATAAGACCGGTTTCCATGTGATCAATCACATGGCAATGGAACATCCACACCCCAGGATTATCGGCAACCAAGGCGATTTTTGCGGTTTCATTTTTGCCCAGCAAATAGGTGTCGGTGAAGTACGGAATAATCTTTTTCCGGTTCGAGCTGAGGACTTTAAAGGTCATACCATGCAAATGAATCGGGTGCAGGTACTGCGCCATGTTGCGCAGTTCAAAAATATAGCTGTTATTCAACTTTAGCGTAGCAATGGGCCGATCAGCACAGGTTTTATCGTTGATATCCCAAGCCTGACCATTAATCTGCCAGTACTTGGCTGGCCCTTTCTGATTAGGATCTGCCAGCGACGCCGCCCATTCAAAGTTGAACTTGATGGTTTCGGCCTTGGCCAAGTCAGGCTCAGCGACGGGGTTGGCCGGCAATGCCGCAGGCCAATCAGCCGCAGCGTCAGTTGAGGCCACACTCTTGAGCGTTGCCAAGCGTACAGAGCCATTTCGCAGCGACAACTCTTTACCGGCCTCAGGCACACGTACAGCCAGATCAAGGCGCATGCCAGCACCCAGCCAATACTCTTTACCCAAATCACGCGGCACAATCGGATTGCCATCAATGGCATAAATACGCGACTCGACGCCAGGCAAGTTCAAACGGTAGGTAACTGTGTTGTCGAGATTGATCAGCCGCAGCCGCACCACCTGCCCTGCCGGCAATTCAAGCGTCGGTACATGCACTGCATTGATGGTCGACAAACGCCCGCGCGTGCCTTCACGCGCAGCTTGGCGCGCAATACTGAACGGTGTGTACTGACCTTGTTCATCAACGTGCCAATTTTTAATGCTCAGCGTGCGCTCATGTTTGAACTCGCTAGGCTCACGCTCTTCAATGACCAGCGGCCCAACCAAACCCTGCCCCATCTGCTCGGAGCTGAACAGATGGGGGTGATACCAAAAACTACCCGCATCTGGCGGCACAAACTGATAGTCGAAGTATTCACCGGGCAGCACCGGCATCTGCGAAACGTAAGGCACGCCGTCCATCTCCAGTGGCAACCGAATGCCATGCCAGTGGATAGTGGTCTGCTCAGGCAGCTTGTTGATAAAGCGCACACGCAACAGGTCGCCCTGCCGACAGCGGATTTCCTGGCCCGGCGCCAAACCGCCGTAGCCCCATGCAGTGGTCATATGGCCCGGCACCAGCTCTAGATCAACCGGCGCGGCGATCAATTCGTAATCGTGGGTTTTCTGATCGAACGGACGACCCAACCACAGCCGCGCACCACCGGCGCCAAGGCCAATGACACTCAAACCCGCAAGCCCGGCGAGCACTTGTCTACGCGTAAACGACATACAAATGGGCTCCTATTAGCCAATCAATTCGAGCCCATCAGGCGGCGGGCAACAGCATTTTCTCTACGGAAAACGACTCTTGCCCTAACGGTTACAACAACATGCGGTGTTGCCACAAATCACTTCAGTCGGCAATCCGCTGATTTTATCACGGCACCAACCCCGCAGCCGAGTGAACATAAGGTCACACCCGCAAAACAAAGGATTGGATCGGATTGGCTTTCATATCCATTCGAGTCACATCTATGCTCCCAACATCGAAAGACTTGATCTAGCCCTGCCCTGTACCGCATGGTTGTCAGAACAGAAAATAACGATCAAGACAGGATGGTAATGATGACGCCTGAAAATCCAACCATTGCCCTCATTGGCCCCGGAGCTATAGGCACGACCATCGCGGCGGCGCTGCATGCGGTCGGGCGCACACCATTGATTTGCGGTCGAACAGCCTACGAGCATCTTGAATTGCGCTACGACGGCGGCAATATCGTGGTGCCGGCTCCTGTGCTGGCGGACCCGTCAGCGATCAAAAAGACCTATGACTTGGTTTTCGTCGCGGTTAAGTCAACTCAGATCGATGCGATAGCGCCTTGGCTCTCGGCCTTATGCAGCGAGCAGACTGTTGTCTGTGCACTGCAAAACGGCGTAGAGCAAAAAGCGCTGATCACACCCCATGTCTCCGGTGGCCCGGTGCTGCCTTCAGTGGTGTGGTTCCCCGCACAGCGCGAGCCGGACAACTCGGTGTGGCTGCGCGCCAAGGCCCGCCTCACCTTGCCGGACACCGAGGCGACTGCCTTAGTGGTCAATGCGTTATCGGACACACTCTGCTCAGTCGAAGTGGCGCCCGACTTCACCTCGGTTGCCTGGCGCAAGCTGCTGCAAAACGCAGCCGCAGGCTTGATGGTGCTAACCGGACGAAGGGCCGGTATGTTTATCCGTGACGACATCAGCGAACTGGCGCGCGCCTACTTACGCGAATGCCTTGAAGTTGCTCGCGCGGAAGGTGCTGTACTGAGCGACGAAGTGCCGCAAGATATTGTCGATGTCTTTTGCCGCTACCCAGCCGACCAAGGCACGTCTATCCTCGCTGACCGGCAAGCTGGCCAGCCACTGGAATGGGATTGCCGTAACGGGGTCCTGCAGCGCTGCGCCCGCTCACATGGCATCGCTACGCCAATCGGCGACGTGATCGTGACGCTGTTGGCCGCCGCCAGCGATGGGCCGGGTTAATGCCCTAACCGTATATGGCAATCAACCGAAAGATTATAAGTAAATGCCTAAGCGGTTCGTCTTAGGCTGTGTTTATAAATTATTTTCCCAAGGGTTAATCACTGCCAGGCCGGCAGCCTGAAAAGGACTTGTGTCACGCGTAGCAACAATCAATAGAAAAAATATTCAAATGAAATCTTAAACCTGAAAATCCCATGCCTATTTTTCAGCCCGGGATACGCCCCCTGGAGCGAGTACAATGATTGACGATCTTTGTAAGCCAACCCAGGGTTCTTTAGGGAAATGTTTTTCTTTGGAGGTCATTATGCATGTATCACTTACTCCCGAACTGGAGTCTCGCATTAAAGCCAAGGTGAAAACTGGCATGTACAACAACGCCAGCGAAGTCATCCGCGAAGCATTACGGTTCATGGAGACCCACGAAGACTGGGTTCACGAGATCAAGCTGGCTCGCCTGCGTGAGCAACTGAAAGTCGGTACAAACCAGCTAGATAATGGCAACGGTATCGCGATCGAATCAAAAGTGGCGCTTGAGGCTTTTTTTGACGAGATCAAACGCTGAATCGCATGACCTCTCATCTGCTTGTCATCGCGCCTGCCGCCCAAAATGACCTCAAAGACATTAACCAATACGGTCTTCGCCAATGGGGGCGGCCCCATTGCGAAAGCTATCTGGCTAAGGTCAAGAAACAGTTCTGCCTACGAACCCAACAGCCCCTTATGGGTACCGAACGCCCCGAACTCATGCCTGACACCAGAAGCTTTCCTGTAGAAAGCCACACCCTGTTTTACCGGGTAATCGCCAACAGGGTTGAAATCATCCGTGTATTGCATGGCCGCCAAGATATACAACGTCAGCTGACATAGCCACGCGCAAACCACTAAGCGCAAGAGCGGCCACAAAGCCTGAAATTTGATTGTGGAAACGGTATACCCCGCTTTGGGATGGCTTCAGAAGCCACGCAGTCAAAGCGCTTTGACGCTATATCAGCATCAAGTTTCCGTTCATGTTATCGCCTGCTTTTGTACGGCAGCACGCAAAAAACAGCATAGAAAAACCCGCAATTAAGCGGGCTTTTTGGTTGTTTCTGTCGCTATCTCCAGCCTAGGCCGGATGCGGGATCACTCCCACTCAATGGTTGCCGGTGGCTTGCTCGACACGTCGTAGGTGACGCGTGAGATGCCTTCGATCTCATTGATTATGCGGTTGCTGACTTTTTCCAGCAGCTCGTAAGGCAGGTGCGCCCAACGTGCGGTCATAAAGTCGATGGTTTCAACGGCGCGCAAGGCAACAACCCATGCGTAGCGACGGCCATCACCGACCACACCCACCGATTTAACGGGCTGGAACACCACGAATGCTTGGCTGGTCTTGTGGTACCAGTCAAAATTACGCAGCTCTTCAATGAAGATGTGATCCGCACGACGCAGTATGTCGGCGTATTCCTTTTTCACTTCACCAAGGATACGCACGCCTAGGCCTGGGCCTGGGAATGGGTGGCGGTAAACCATGTCGAACGGCAAGCCCAGCTCAAGGCCGATTTTGCGCACTTCGTCTTTGAACAGCTCACGCAGGGGCTCAACCAGCTTGAGGTTCATTTCCTCTGGCAGGCCGCCAACGTTGTGGTGCGACTTGATCACGTGGGCCTTGCCAGTTTTCGCACCAGCAGACTCGATCACGTCGGGGTAAATGGTGCCCTGGGCGAGGAACTGGATGTTATCCAGTTTCGAGGCTTGTGCATCGAACACGTCGATAAAGGTGCGACCGATGATTTTGCGCTTTTTCTCTGGATCGGCTTCGCCAGCCAGATTGTCGAGGAACTGGCTCTCAGCATTGGCGCGAATCACTTTAACGCCCATGTTTTCCGCAAACATGGCCATGACTTGCTCGCCTTCGTGCAGGCGCAGCAGGCCGTTATCGACGAATACGCAGGTCAGCTGATCGCCGATTGCCTTGTGCAGCAACGCTGCCACAACCGAGGAGTCAACGCCGCCAGACAACCCCAGCAGAACATTGGCATCGCCCACTTGCTGACGCACTTGAGCAATGGCGTCATCGACGATGTTGGACGGGGTCCACAGCGCTTCACAGCCCGCAATGTCGAGCACGAAGCGCGAGAGGATACGACCGCCCTGCTTGGTGTGCGTCACTTCGGGGTGGAACTGCACGCCGTAGTAGCCACGTGCATCATCGAACATGCCGGCAATCGGGCAGCTCGGCGTGCTCGCCAGAACGCTGAAGCCTTCCGGCATGGTGGTGACTTTGTCACCGTGGCTCATCCACACATCGAGGCCGAACACACCGTCGTCATCAACATGGTCTTCGATGCCATCGAGCAAGCGGCCCTTGCCGACTACATCAACGCGCGCATAACCAAACTCACGCACATCAGAGCCGAGCACTTTACCGCCCATCTGCTCAGCCATGGTTTGCATGCCGTAGCAGATACCCAGAACCGGCACACCCAGCTCGAATACGGCTTGCGGGGCGCGCGGGCTATTAAGCTCGTGAACCGACTCAGGACCGCCCGCGAGAATGATGCCGCGAGGCGCGAATGCGCGAATTTCATCATCGCTCATGTCGAACGGATGCAGTTCGCAATAGACCCCGATCTCACGCACGCGGCGGGCGATCAATTGAGTGTACTGGGAGCCAAAGTCCAAAATAAGGATGCGATGGGCGTGAATATCAGGATGAGCCATAGCCGTCTCTCGTAGCGGAATTCACAAATGACAAGGGGCCGATCAATTCGGCCCCGTACTTCTTAACCTGTATAAAAATCAATTTGCTTCAAACTGATTTTTAGCCGACGCGATAGTTCGGTGCTTCCTTGGTGATCTGCACGTCATGCACGTGCGACTCAGCCATACCGGCGCCAGTGATGCGGACAAACTCAGGCTTGGTGCGCATGTCTTCAACCGTTGCGCAACCGGTGTAGCCCATCGAAGCACGCAGGCCGCCCATCAATTGATGAACGATTGCCGCCATCGAGCCTTTATAAGGTACGCGACCTTCAATCCCTTCCGGGACCAGCTTCTCAGCGCCAGCCGAGGAGTCCTGGAAGTAGCGGTCGGACGAGCCTTGAGCTTGGGACATAGCGCCCAGCGAACCCATGCCGCGATACGCTTTGTAAGAACGGCCCTGGAACAGTTCAACTTCGCCTGGCGCTTCTTCAGTACCGGCAAGCATCGAACCAATCATCACGCAGGATGCACCGGCCACGATCGCTTTCGACAAATCACCGGAAAAACGAATGCCGCCGTCAGCGATCAATGGAACGCCAGTGCCTTCAAGGGCTGCCGCAACATTGGCCACCGCCGAAATTTGCGGTACGCCGACGCCGGCAACGATACGCGTGGTGCAGATCGAGCCTGGGCCGATACCGACTTTAACCGCGTCAGCGCCCGCTTCAACCAACGCCTTGGCCGCAGCACCGGTAGCAATGTTGCCACCGATAACCTGAATATCAGGGAAAGTCTGCTTAACCCAACGCACACGATCGATCACCCCTTTGGAGTGGCCGTGAGCGGTGTCGACGATAATCACATCGACGCCAGCCGCCGCCAATGCAGCAACCCGATCGCCGGTTTCCGGGCCTGTACCGACTGCCGCACCAACACGCAGACGCGCTTGATCGTCTTTGCTAGCCAGCGGGTAAGCTTTAGCTTTTTCGATGTCTTTAACGGTCATCATGCCCTTCAGTTGGAAGGCATCATTGACGATCAGGACTTTTTCGATGCGATGCTTGTGCAGCAAATCACGCACAACATTCTTGTCGGCGCCTTCTTTAACCGTGACCAAACGCTCTTTCGGCGTCATCACTTCATGGACTTTAGCGTCCATGCGGGTTTCGAAGCGCACATCACGTGAAGTAACAATGCCAACCAGGTCGCCGTTAGACAGCACAGGCACACCGGAAATGTTGTTCTGACGCGTCAGTTCGAACAGATCACGCACCGTAGCATCAGCCTCGATGGTGATGGGGTCTTTGACCACACCCGCTTCGAACTTCTTGACCTTGCGCACTTCGGCAGCTTGCTGCTCGATGGTCATGTTCTTGTGGATGATACCGATGCCGCCTTCTTGCGCCATGGCAATCGCCAACCGCGCTTCAGTAACAGTGTCCATCGCAGCTGAAAGCAAAGGAATATTCAGCTCGATACCACGGGTAAGGCGAGTCTTGAGGCTGACGTCCTTCGGCAGAACATCGGAATAACCGGGAATAAGTAGAACGTCGTCGAAGGTAAGAGCTTCTTGACTAATACGCAGCATGGCGGGGGCTCCCAGACGGGAAAATAGGAAGCGCGCCATTATACCCAGCACTGGCCTTGCACTCAATGCAAACTAGCAACGGAATTTAAAACATCGCAAAGCATGGCGCTTGACGCTTAAAAACACATACAATAATGATTATCAATAGCACCAAAGAATTAACCACCAATGCATTTGTTTCGCATAAGCAAAATTACCGCTATCGCAGCGCTCACCCTCAATCCGCTCGCCGCCAAAGCTAACGATGCACTGGAGCTACCGGGTCAGCAGATCACCGGCCAGCAACAAAGCCGCCAATACACCAGCGACACTGCCAGCACGGCCAGCAAAAGCGCAGTTCCGATCATGCAAGAAGCCCAGTCAGTGCAGGTGGTGACTGAGCAGGTGATTGAAGATTTCCAAGTGAATAGCCTCGATGATGCGATGAACTTCGTCAGCGGCATCAGCCAGAGCAACACACTGGCAGGCAGTCAGGATGGCTTTATTAAACGCGGTTTTGGCACTAATGCCGACGGATCCATATTACGCGACGGCATCCGCTCTAGCTTATCGCGCAACTTCAGCGCCACCACTGAGCGGGTCGAGGTGCTTAAAGGCCCTGCCTCGCTGCTATATGGCGCCCTCGAACCCGGCGGTCTGATCAACGTCATCAGCAAACAGCCTGAATATATCTGGAGTAGCCAAGTCAGTGGCGAAACCTCCAGCTTTGGCGGCGGCAGCGCGATGGTCGATGTCACGGGTCCCTTAGCCGACAGTGGCTTGGCTTTTCGCTTCATTGCCGAGCGTCAGCACGAGGATTATTGGCGCAACTCCGGTGATGACACCCACACCTTGATTGCTCCATCTGTTAGCTGGACCGGCAATGACCTGACGCTAAGTTTGGCGTACGAGCGCAAGGAATATTCAACCCCTCTCGATCGTGGCACGGTAATAGTCAACGGCAAGCCCGCCCACGTGGATTACAACAAGCGTTTCAGTGAGTCCTGGTCAAAGGCGCAAGGCACCGATGAATTAGTCACCGCCAAAGCCGAGTACCAACTCAACCCGAATTGGCTGACCCGCCTGACTTACGGCTGGAACCGCGAGGATTACGATTACAACGAGGCGCGCCCGGCCTCGCTCAATGAAAACACTGGCGACCTGACCCGGCGCGCGGACGGCAGCGAGCACAACAACCAGACCCAGTACCTTTCATGGGACTGGATTGGCCAATCGCAGCTGTTCAATCAACAGCACGATCTGCTGATCGGCGCTGACACAGAGCGCGTCGACAACTTCCGCGGCGATACCTACCGCGGCCGCAACAGCACGGGCTTCAATATTTATGACCCGCAATATGGCAACCTGGATGAGCCATCACTACTCAACGACGCACAAAGCGATCGCCGCGATGAACTGCACTCTCAATCGCTTTACTTCAAAGACAACTGGCACCTGAACGATCAATGGATTGCGGTGTTGGGTGGCCGCTTTCAGCGCTTTGACCAATACGCAGATCAAGGCAGAGGGGATGACTATGTCAAAACCACTGACCGAACTGACAACACCTTCCTGCCATTCGCCGGACTGGTGTATCAGCTCAACCAGCAGGTCTCCTTGTACGCAAACTACAGCCGCTCGTTCGTGCCTAACTCATCGGATGCTGATACTGGAGAGTCGTTCGACCCAGAAGAAGGCCGCAGCTATGAGGTGGGTGCAAAATTTGATCTTAACCAAGGCCTGACAGGTAGCGTTGCCTTGTTCGATATCGAAAAAGAAAACGTCGTGGTGAGCAATAACGGCAGCTCAGAAGCCGCTGGCAAGGTGGGTTCTCGCGGGGTCGAAGTGGACATTAACGGGCGCATCGCTGAACGCTGGAATCTACTCGGCACCTATGCCTACACCGACACTGAAATCAAGGATGACCCGGTCAACCAAGGTAACGAACTGGTCAACGCAGCCAAGAACATCGCCAGTTTGTACCTGTCCCATGACCTCGATATCAACCCGCAAACCGGAAACTGGCGCATCGGCGGCGGTGCCCGATATGTCGGTGAACGCGCGGGGGACAACAGCAACTCTTTCTGGCTCGACAGCTACACAGTTGCAGATGCCTTCATCGCGTGGGACAGCGCCCTACTGGGTGAGAAAACCCGGGTACAACTTAACGTGCGCAATCTTTTTGACCAACACTACTATCCATCGAGCGGGGGTAATCTGCGGGTCAATGTCGGTGCGCCACGCGAGGTTCGTCTGCAAGCCAGCGTCGACTTTTAAAACCCTCGGCAATCTGCGCGCTTGGCCCCCTGCCAGCGCGCAAAACCCTTATCATTCAGCGCTGTATAGGATCCGATCGCTGGAAACGTTGAATGCTGTCCACTGTTAAACGCTACAAACTACTGTTATCCGGGGCGCTGAGCCGTTATTTCCCCCGCACCAGTGCCTATTTACGCGCAGAAGATGGCCAACTGCTCCGCCACCCTTCAGCCGTCGCACGCCAAAAACCTCAGACTAAAACTGCAACCCAAGCGCGCAAAGCTGCCGCTAATCCAGCGCGCAAACCGGCCAGCAATCGACCGAAGAAAACCATCGAAGGTATTTATGGCCCGACTCCGATGGCAATTGCCGAGCAGCACATTCAAGCCATGCGCGAGTTGGTCAATAAAGCAGCCAGCGCTGGTGTAGTTAGCCAACCGTCTGCCGAGCAGTGGGCAATGATTCTCAGCGACGCCCCCCTCACCCGCGTATTTGCCGGTGCGGGCTCGGGCAAATCGACCACTTTGCTGCTGCGGGTGGTGTTTATGCTGTGTCACTTGCAGGTCAAGCCCGAGCAGCTCACGGTGATCTCATTCACCAGCGCCTCGTGCGAGCAACTGCGCAAGCAACTGCTAAACCTGCTGAGTTTCTGGCAATACCCCTTCGACCAGACTCAAGCGCGCCAATGCGTGCGTACCTTCCACTCAGCAATGGGCACGCTGGCCACAGAACTGTTGGGCAAGCCAAGCTGGTTCGAGCAACTCAACGAGAAATCCGCCAATCCCAATGAGCTGGATAACCCACTGACTGCCTCTCGGTTGGGTGCAGCTCAGCAGCGCCTACTGAAGCAAGCCTATCAAAGCTGCTACAGCGCCGAGCCCGAGTTTCGCCAGCAGGTTCACCAACTGCTTAATCTGCCGGCGCCCGCAGCGCCAGGCGACAACGCAAAAGCAAAATCCGCAGGCAAAGCGCCGCTGGACGGTTTCAAACTCAATGGCGAGTTCAATCCCGCGCCGCTGTTTGAGGTCTTTTATGCACAAACCAATTTTATCCAAAGCATCGGCATCCGCATCGCGCAGTTGGACCCAAGCAAACTGCAATGCAGCGCCAGCGAGCGCCTGTTCATTCAGGCACTGGTGGCATTCAATGGTTATTTTGAAGCGACGTTAAAGGAACACAGCCTGCTGACCTTCAACCTCGCGTTCGAGCAGCTTACTCAACGTTTCAACAGCGATAGCGCTGCCTCCACGCACGCTGCACTGCAGCCCTTTACCCACTTGATGATCGACGAATTCCAAGACATCTCACCGCAGATTGTTGAGTGGCTGCAGGCAGTCCAACGCTCACTGGCCAAGCAAAAACAACCCGTCAGCCTGATGGCCATCGGTGATGACTGGCAGTCAATCTATGCGTGGCGCGGCAGTTCGCCAGAGCTTTTTATGAATTTCGATAAACACTTCCCAAGCAAGGGCAAAGCCAATAAAAGCAGGGTCTTGTTGATGACCACCAATTACCGCTCGATTGAGCCCATCATCCGCGATGGCGAGCAGGTGTTAAGTGGCGTCAACCTCAAGCAGAGCAAAACCAGCCGTGCATCCCGTGAGACACAGCCCTTTGAGCACGGGGTGAAGGTCATCAGCCGTTTTGATCTGAACAAACGCATGCCTGAACTAATCAAGCAAATCAGCGAACAATGCCGCTATGCAGCCGAGCAAGATAAACCCGAAAAAACGGCCGTTCTATTACTGAGCAGGGCTAACCACAGCCTGCAAACCATTCAGGCTCAACTCGACAAAAAACTGCCCGTCAAAAGCTACACCATCCACCGCGCCAAGGGCCTGCAAGCGCAAGTTGCGATTATTCTCGACGATTGCAAAGCAACTGAAAGCCACCCACTGCGCAATGCGCTCTATGCGTACTCGGGTTACTTTGTGAACAGCTACGACCAAACCATGCGTGACGAAAGCTTACGCCTCGGTTACGTGGCCATAACACGCGGGGTGAGCCGCGTTTTCTGGTACACGCAAAAAATCCAAGGTGCCACCGGGCTATTGGCGGCAAAGGTATAGGGCACTGTTAGCGAGGGTTCCCTATCCGCTCCGCCAGCGCGCAGAAGAACTCGACGTACTGCTGATGACCACCGCTAAAAATCAGGTCCAGGCGTAACGGGTCGGCGGCATCGGTAATCCCTGTTAACGCGGCCCAAGGCTCAAGCGCCGGTTCAGCTTTTCGCCGCTGCAAGAACGTGGCATCAACACCGGGGCGGCGTACTTCTCCTGCGCTGCTGTCGATGTAGATCAGCTTATTGTCCTGCTCAAACAACTCACCCAAGGCTTGAATCAACTGCAAAAAACCACGATCACTGCCACCGCGCAATACCTCACCCGAGCCTTGTTGCACATGTGAGCTAAGGGTATCGCCGACGCCGACAATGCGCGGCATAAATTGTGGATCAAACTTATCGCTCGCCAGCTTGAGCAGTTCTGCCTGGGTATGAGGTGCTTGACGCGGATTGAAATCCGCGCCCAATGGATAGGCTCCGGTTTGGCCAAAGTAGTAGTGATTAAGTAGCACCAGCAAGCCTACTTCTTTGATTGCGCCGCTGAGCATAAATTGAAAATCGGTGGTGCCGGCATTGTTCTCATCAGCGAGTTTGAGGCGCTCGTGGCCGTGCTCATCGCGACCTGAATTTGGTGCAAGGTGAGTAAAGAAACTGGCATCCAATGCTCGGTCGGCTGCCTGCAGATGCAGAGCCGCCATAAACTCAGCGACATCCTGCTGCAAACGGCAATAGATGCTCGGACTAGCCTTAAATTGCTGATAAAACACATTGAGATTTAGGGTGGGCGAAACCCGGTTGTCCAGCACCGCGGAAGACACTAGCGTGCTGAGCAAGGGTTCATCAATCTCATAGGGCGCAGCGGCCAGTCTGCGACGCAAGAAAGTCTCAGCTTGTGCCGGTACCTCTAACAGGAACTGCAACTCGGCGTCACTCACGCCGGGATGTGAAACTTCAGCATAACGGTCCTGCAACTGCACACCGCCTGCCGCCAAACCAGGTAAATACAGGCCCTGCTCACGCGCATGGCTGGGGTCAACCAAAGCATTTTCAATAAGGCTATTCACACCGCGCCGACCAATGTGCTCACCATTGGTAAGCACATAAAAACGTCCTGCAAGGCGTGCAGCCGCTGCAATATAACGACGCTCAATCACGCGAGTCAGCGGATCACGGACCAGCCCCATGCAGACGCCATCTAGATCTTGAATGATCAGCAGGCGCTCGGTTGCAACCAATGAATCGAGAAGATCGGTGGAGTCGAGGGAGTACCCTGTTAGATAATCAGCCATAGCGTTATCTTACGTGCTGGGAAAGCCTGCGCCAAACCAACGCGCTATTTGCCGGATTGACCCGCAATTTTCAACCCCGATTCCGGGATTTCAACTAGCTTTAGTGACAACGCGTAATTGGCACAATGGAGCGTCCAATGTTTAAGTTTCTGAAAACCACGGCCCTGGGTGGGGTGCTGTTCATTTTACCGCTGGTGCTGGTCATCGTGTTGATCCAAAAAGCCGTGCACCTGTTGCGTGGCCCGATCAGTAAAATGCTGCCGGTTTTCGATCACCACAGCGTGGCGGGTATCACTGCATTATCCTTTGCGGCACTGTTTGCATTGCTGCTGCTGTGCTTTCTCGCGGGCTTGCTGGCCAAAACCAGTGCAGCAAAACGCGTGCGTAACTCAATTGAGGACAAACTGCTCGATAATGTGCCGGGCTATCGCCTGCTTAAAGACACCATGGCGCGCATGGCTGGGGTGGAAGAGGAAAGCAATACCCAGGTTGGTTTGTACCTGGATGGCGATATTGTGCAGTTCTGTTTGATTGTCGAAAGCGGCCGCGACTGGTCCTCGATATTCCTGCCGGACGGTGGCTCGGCTGGCCTGACTGCTGGCGCCGTACAAATCGTTCCTTCTGCCCATGTACATCTGACCGAATTGACTTGGCTGGAGGTCATCAAATGCCTCAAGCGCAATGGTCATGGCAGCCTGACGCTGGCCGAGCCCTGGCTGCCAAAAACCGAGCAAGCGACAATCTAATGCCAGGCTGCACAGCGCTTAATCTGACTGTGCAGCGCCACCTGCCTAAAGATCGACCCGCACCACTGCCACCTCATAGCCCAAACGCTCAGCGAACTCAGCAACAAAGCTCTGTTTGAAAATTGCATCCGCCCAGTTGTTGAAAATAAACCCAAGGTTGGAAAAGCCGCAGGGCTGCAGATAAAGAAAACCGTTGATGTCATCTTCATGACGACATTCAGGGCAAATAAAGTTATCGGTGTGCCCGGGCATCCAGCCCTCAAGGCTGTCGAAGAGTGCCTCGCCAATTTCCTGCCGACACTCAGGGCAACCGGCTTCTTCTTTGAAGTCTTTTTGTGGGGTAAAAATACAGCGCCGGGTGACAATCTCCAAACCGTTGACCGGCTGGCCGAAAGGCAGCAACTCCGGTTGCTCCACGACTCGACTCGCACCGGCAGCAATACCGTAGGCCATCTTTTGGAAGGTGCGCCCGCAGGTGGTTAATTGCTGCTCAATAATCTTCTGCTGCACCAACCACCGCACAATCAGGCGCGCCCGCCCCTCGTGGCCGGGGAAGCTGGATATTTGCGGGACTATGATGGCTTGATCATTCATCTGACGAGCTCTGCTGAGGTTATCTTTAAGTAAAAGCCGCGCAGCTTAATCGCGCCAGCCTCTGGGTCAAGACAATCTATTTATGCCGCGCTATGGCGCAGACGTTAAAGCCTTTATCATGCGCCCATGATTAAAGATCCGTTTCAGCGTTTGGGCCTTGACCGTGAGGTGCTGAGCGTCAGCCAGCTGAATAACCGCGCGCGTCTGTTGCTTGAGGACGTATTTGGCGGCATTTGGGTTGAGGGTGAAATCTCCAACTTGGCCAAGCCTGCCTCGGGCCACGTCTACTTTACCCTTAAAGACCGTCAGGCTCAGGTGCGCTGCGCGTTGTTTCGCCAAAGTGCGGCGCGGGTTCGCCAAGAACTGCGTGATGGCTTGGCGGTAAAAGTACGCGGCAAGGTGTCACTGTTTGAGGGCCGTGGTGACTACCAGTTAATTCTCGACACCGTAGAGCCAGCCGGTGACGGCGCGTTACGCGCAGCATTCGACGCCCTCAAGGAAAAACTCAGCGCTGAAGGTTTATTTGCAGCAGAGCGCAAAGTCGCTCTGCCTAGCCACCCAAAACGGATCGGCATTATCAGCTCCCCCACTGGCGCGGTAATTCGCGACATTATCAGCGTGTTCCGCCGTCGTGCGCCGCAGGTCGAATTGGTACTGATTCCAACCGCCGTTCAAGGTCGTGAAGCCACGGGGCAAATCGTCCGCGCCTTGCAGCTTGCCGATAAGCGAGGGTTCGACGCGCTGATCCTGGCCCGTGGCGGCGGCTCACTGGAAGACCTTTGGTGCTTTAACGAAGAGGTTGTGGCGCGAGCGATTGATGCTTGCATCACGCCGCTGGTCAGCGCAGTTGGCCATGAAACAGACGTGTCGATCAGTGATTTTGTTGCCGATGTTCGTGCGCCAACCCCCTCCGCCGCTGCCGAATTACTCGCCCCGGACAGCTCAGAACTGGTGCAACGCCTGAGCAACCTGCATCGGCGTTTAGTGCTACGCCTGCAAAGCCGCTTGGAGCGTGAACGCCTACGTCTCGAGAGCGTCAGCCGCCGCCTGCGTCACCCGGGTGAGCGTTTACGTCAACAAGCGCAACAACTGGACGACCTGGACATGCGCATGCAGCGCGCATTTCAGCAGCAGTTCAACAGCCGCAAAGATCGTCTCGCGTATCTCGATAAACGCCTCATCACCCAACACCCCGGGCGCAACCTGCAACTTCTCCGGCAACGCCTCGATAGCTTTGCTGAGCGTCTACCCCGAGCGATTAACGATGCGCTTAAACAGCGTCGTTTTCAGCTGCAAAGCCAGATGAAAACCCTCAACGCCGTCAGCCCGCTGGAAACGCTGGGGCGCGGCTACAGTATCTTGCTCGATGAACATAACCGCGTGATCAGCAAAGCCGCCGACACCCAGCCCGGCCAACGCTTGAAAGCGAAACTTGGCGAAGGTGAACTGGCCATCCGCGTCGAGGACAACCACATCGCGCCAACCACTTTGTCGCTGCTGGATTAAGCATCCGTCTTGCTGGGCTTGCGACAGGTATGGAATAACACTCCGCCCTTCACAGCAGCCAAGCTTTAATGCAAGCATTGCCGCTGTATTCACTGGATTGAGTTTTTTATGTCTCGCCTGCGTTTTGTTTTGTTTTTGTGCATAGCCTTTGCCGCGTTGCCGGCCAATGCTGAAGGCTTTATCACGCGCCTGCTCAACCAGCCAGTGCCTGGCGGGGTTGCTGTGGTTGATTTGGGCAATGGCGCCAATGCACCACGCGCTAGCTATCGCGATAAACCGGTGCTGGTGGTGCATGAGGACCAACAACGCTGGATCGCAATTGTTGGCATCGCGTTGACCACCAAAGCCGGTACTGAAAGCCTGCAAGTCAGCAGTGACGCCGGTGATAAAACCCTGACATTCAAGGTCAATGCGAAGAAGTACAAAGAACAGCGCATCACCATCAAGAACACTCAGCAGGTCAATCCCAACGCGGCCAACCTCAAGCGTATTAACCGCGAACTGGCTGAACAGAATGCCGCATACGATCAATTCAGCCCCCGCCAGCCTAGTAACTTGCTGTTTGACCGTCCTGTCAGCGGCCCGCTTTCAAGCCCGTTCGGCCTGCGCCGTTTCTTTAATGGCGAGGAGCGCAACCCGCACTCAGGGCTCGACTTTGCCGCCCGCAGCGGCACGCCGATCAAGGCACCTGCGGCCGGTAAAGTGCTGCTCACCGGCAACCTGTTCTTTAATGGCAACACCGTGTTTATCGATCATGGCCAAGGCTTGATCAGTATGTTTTGTCACCTCTCGGTGATCGGCGTAAAAGTCGGTGATGAAGTGCCGCGTGGCGGGGTTATCGGCAAGGTCGGGGCAACCGGCCGAGCTACAGGACCGCATTTGCACTGGAATGTCAGTCTTAACGCCAACCGGGTTGATCCGGCGATTTTCATTGGCGCATTCAAACCTTGAGTAACAGTAAACCCCTGCACGCGTCTTGGGGCTTTGGTAAGGTGCTCCGGCTTTTAATCAAGGAAGCTGGAGTTTTTTATGCAACAAGAGCTAGCCAACGGGCTGGAATGGCTGCAGCAACACCCCGACCTTTACACACCGATTGCCCTCCTGGCATTGGTATTTGTTGCTGCGGTTTGCAACTGGCTAGTTAAGCGCGTACTGATCCGCGGCATGCACGCAGCTGCATCGAATACCCGGCTGTGGCGCGAATCGAATATCAAAGAAAGTGGTGTAATCAAGCGCCTGTCGAATATTGTTCCTGCGCTTATTATGTCGAATGGCATACGCGTGATTGAAGGCATGCCAGAAACCCTGGTGACTATTGTTACCAACGTTTGCAGTGCCTTTATTGTGTTGACCATGGCCCTTGCGATTAACGCCGTGCTCGACATCATCAATACCCTGTACCAGCGCCGACCTGATGCGCACCTGCGTCCGATCAAGGGCTACCTGCAGGTCGTGCAAATCATTATTTCCTTGATTGCACTGATTCTGATTGTCGCCGCATTGATCGACCGCTCACCGGTGATTCTCTTGTCGGGTTTGGGCGCCATGGCGGCCGTGCTGATGCTGATCTTTCAGGACACCATCCTGTCACTGGTGGCCAGCATTCAGATCTCATCCAACGATATCGTCCGTGTGGGTGACTGGATCGAGATGCCGCAGCTCAACGCCGATGGCGACGTTATCGATATCGCATTGCACATGGTTAAGGTGCAGAACTGGGATAAAACCATCACCAGCATTCCGACCCGGCGCTTTATTACCGACCCGTTCAAGAACTGGCGTGGCATGCAGGAGTGCGGTGGTCGGCGGATCAAACGTAGCCTCTACCTCGATCAGTCGAGCATTCACTTTCTCAGCAGCGAACAGCTTGAACGCTTGCAGCAAATGACCCTGCTGAGTCAGTACCTGAGCGATAAAACCGCAGAAGTCAGTAAGTGGAACAAAGAACTGGCAGGTAGCGCAGAGGTTCAGGCCAATACCCGACGCTTGACCAATATCGGTACATTGCGCGCCTACATTGAGAATTACCTCAAGCATCATCAAGATATCCATCAGCAGATGACCCAACTGGTCCGCCAACTGGCGCCTACTGCTGAAGGACTTCCGATTGAGATCTATTGCTTTACCACGACCATATCCTGGGGCCGATACGAGAGCATTCAGTCGGATATCTTTGATCACATGCTGGCAATTCTGCCGGAGTTTGGCCTGCGGGTTTATCAACACCCGAGTGGCGCAGATATGCGCGAACTGCGCCAGCAGTTCCCGTTCAGCCAAGCAGACTGAACGGGCTGAAGAGCCCTTGGTTAGGTGCAATATCCGACCGAGGGCAACACCACGCAATATTTAAATAACAATCCACCAAAACGCGCAATTAATTCGCGACTTATCTTCTACAGAAACCAAAATCACCAATTTTTCACGCATGCTTGCCAGCTTTAACCTAGGGCAGTAGTGTAGACCCATGAATACTTCTCACACCCTGTTTCTTCAGCGGCAACACGCCAATCTTTGCCTGGTAAGCCAGCGACTGCGTAGCTAATACCGCTTCGCCTCGCCCGCCCTACCCATTGATTTCACCTGCACCTGTCAGGTCGCCGCTTCCAAGGATTTATCATGAGCATGCTTAAAGACCCATCACGTAAATACCGTGCGTTCACGCCGATTAATTTGCCTGACCGCACTTGGCCGTCAAAGACCATTACCGAAGTGCCGATCTGGTGCAGCTCTGACCTGCGTGATGGCAATCAGTCGCTGATCGAACCGATGGATGCCGAGAAGAAGATGCGGTTCTTCAAGACCCTCGTTCAGGTTGGGGTCAAGCAGATTGAAGTGGGCTTTCCTTCGGCCTCGCAGACTGACTTTGACTTCGTGCGTACCTTGATCACTGATGGGCATATCCCTGACGACACCACTATTCAAGTGTTGACCCAGGCCCGAGAAGACTTGATCACCCGCACCTTTGAATCACTCAAGGGCGCCAAGAAAGCCATCGTTCACGTGTATAACGCGACTGCGCCATCGTTTCGCCGCATCGTGTTTAACCTCGACAAGGCAGGCGTTGTGGATATCGCCACCAACGCCGCCAAAGTCATCAAGCGCCTGGCTGATGAGCAGCCTGATACACAGTGGACTTTCCAATACTCGCCTGAAATCTTCTCCTCAACCGAGCTGGATTTCGCCGTCGAAGTCTGCGACGCAGTGCTGGATGTCTGGCAGCCCACCCCAGACAACAAAGTCATCCTCAACTTGCCGACCACCGTTGAAGTGGCGACGCCAAACGTCTATGCCGACCAGATTGAATGGTTTGGCCGCAACATCAGCCGTCGCGACAGTGTGTTGATCAGCTTGCACACCCATAACGACCGTGGCACGGGTGTTGCTGCCAGTGAGTTGGGCTTGATGGCGGGCGCTGACCGGGTTGAAGGTTGCTTGTTCGGTAACGGCGAACGTACCGGTAACGTCGACTTGGTCAACCTCGCTTTGAACCTCTACACCCAAGGCATTCACCCGGGCTTGGACTTCTCCGACATTGATGCCGTGCGCAAAGTGGTCGAAGAATGTAACCAACTGCCGGTTCACCCTCGTCACCCTTACGTTGGCGATCTGGTGCATACCGCGTTCTCTGGCTCGCACCAAGATGCTATCCGCAAGGGCCTGACCCAACAAAAAGCCGATGCTATCTGGGAAGTGCCTTACTTGCCGATTGACCCGGCTGACATTGGCCGCAGCTATGAAGCAGTGATTCGCGTCAACAGCCAGTCTGGCAAAGGCGGTATCACCTTCTTGCTCGAACAGGAATACGGTGTTTGCTTGCCACGACGCATGCAGATCGAATTCAGCCAGGTCGTACAGAAGGAAACCGATCGTCTGGGCCTTGAGATGACGGCCGAGCAGATTTACAGCCTGTTCAAAAACGAGTTCCTCCAAGCCGCATCGCCTTATTCACTCAAGAGCCACCGCTTGCAGGAAGAAAACGGCACCAGCGCGGTAGACGTCGAAGTGATCAGTGGCGGCGAAAGCAAACACTGGAGTGGTATCGGCAAAGGCCCATTAGAAGCCTTGGTTGCGGGCCTGCCATTTGATGTCGAAATCATGGATTACTCGGAACACGCGATTGGCGCAGGTACTAACGCCAAAGCAGCTGCTTACATTGAGCTGCGCGTAAATGGCGGTCGTGCGTTGCACGGCGCAGGCATCGACGAGAACCTGACGACTGCGAGTTTCCGCGCCCTGTTTAGCGCCCTGAACCGAGCGCTGATTCAGGAACAAGAAGCAGCCTGATCAGCCTCACGCTGTAACCAACAACCCCGCCAAATAGCGGGGTTGTTTGTATCTGGAAAGCCTTAAAACAGGCTCAAGAAAAACGCCAGCTCCATGATTGCCGCCAACATGGCCAACAACAGCAGCAAGCAAATACCCACAGTGCGCCAGTTTGAATAAAACCCCTTGGCGTGTAGCTGGGCTGAGCCGGCAAAGCTCAACTTGGCATACATCAGCATGGCCAACGCCTCCGGCACTACCAGCAACTGCCTCCCGTACGCCTCAGGCAACAGCGCGGCTAAAGCAAAGGTCGCAGCAAACAGGCTGATCGCAATAGCCCAAAGCCTGAATAACTCATTGGCGCGCCCCAGCACGCTAAGGTTGTGATGGCACAGGAAGGCACCGGCCAGCGAGGTGCCCAATAGCGTGGCGATGACAATGGCTGTGACTGAATACAACCTGGCCTCAGCGACCTCAAGGGTGCCCGCGCGATGCGGTGTATGTCGTGAATTGCTGGCGGTCGCGAGGGCATCCATGGCAGTCCTTTACCTCATATAAGCGTGAAACCATCCGCGTCGCGGTCAGCCGGGAAACGCTGACGATACTCCGCCAGGTCAATGCCTTTTAGAGTGGCGCACTGAACCCCTGTTACGTCCTTGCAATCAAGTGTTACATCACCTTGGAAGTCAATAACCTTGGAATCCCCACTGTAGGCATGGCCCTTGCCATCGCTGCCGGTACGGTTAACCGCTGCGACATAGCACAAGTTTTCAATCGCCCGCGCGGGCAACAAACGGTTCCAATGGTTGCGCCGCGCGGCTGGCCAGTTTGCGGTGTAGAGCAGTAAGTCGGTTTCTGCAGAATCACGGCTCCATACCGGGAAGCGCAGGTCGTAACAGATCAACGGCCGAATATTCCAACCGTTAAGATTAAACAACGCCTGCTGTTCCCCAGCAGCAAAGTACTTATGCTCCCCGGCCATACGGAATAAATGACGCTTGTCGTAATGGGCAACAGAACCATCAGGACGCGCCCAGATCAAGCGATTGCGATAAGTGCCATCGGCAGCCTGGATGATCAGGCTACCCGTCACCACAGCATTCATACGCGAAGCCTGCGCGATCATCCACTGACTAGTTGGACCCTCTTCAGGTTCTGCCAGCTTGGCTGACTCCATGGAGAATCCAGTGCTGAACATCTCCGGCAGTACAACCAGATCAGCCCCCTTCACTGATTCCAGCAACTGCTCGAAGTGCTCACGGTTGGCAGCGGGGTCTTGCCAAGCCAAGTCGCTTTGGACCAGAGCAATATTGAGGTCTGGCAATGTGCTTAGATCGCGCATAACTTCTCCGCAGCTTGACGCAAAGTATCTTCGCGCTTGGCAAAACAGAACCTGACCAAGCGCAAATCCTTCGGTGCCTGTTGATAAAAAACCGACACAGGAATAGTTGCCACTCCGTGCTCACGCGTCAGCCACTCCGACATCGCCACATCATCAAGGTCTTCACGAATGGCCGAGTAATCCGCCAACTGAAAGTAAGTACCCGGGGTTGGGCTAAATTTGAATCGCGAGTCTTTGAGCAAGTCACAGAACAAATCCCGCTTTGCTTGATAAAAACCCGGTAACTCTTCGATGTGCTGGGGTTGCTCAGCCATAAAATCCGCCAAAGCCCATTGCAGTGGAGTGACGCCACAGAAGCTGACATATTGGTGGACCTTGCGCAGCTCAGCGGTCAGCGCCGGCGGTGCAATTACATAGCCCGTTTTCCACCCCGTCACGTGATAGGTCTTGCCGAAGGAGCTGACCACGAATGCACGCTGATACAGCTCTTCATGAGACAAGACGCTGGTGTGGGCAACGCCGTCGAACACCAGATGCTCATAAACTTCATCGCTGATCAGGTAAATATCACGATCGCGAATCAGCGCGGCCAGTTGATCCAGCTCACCCCTACTGATAAGGGCGCCACTGGGGTTGTGCGGGCTGTTGATAATGATCAGGCGGGTTTTATCACTCAGCGCATCGGTGAAGCCCTGCCAATCGATGGCGAAATCCGGCAAGGCCAAGGGCACATGGATACAGCGCCCGCCCGCCAGTTCGACTGAAGGCTCATAGCTGTCATAGCTCGGATCAAAGACTATTACTTCATCACCGGGGTGGATCAATGCCTGAATCGCGCAGAAGATCCCCTGTGTGGCGCCAGGTGTGATGGTCACTTCGGTGTCAGCATTCACTGTGCTGCCATAGCAACGCGCAATCTTGGCCGCGACCTGTTCACGTAAGGCCGGCAAACCGGTCATGGCGGTGTATTGGTTGTGCCCTGCGGCAATATGTCGACCGACCGCATCACGCAGCGCCGGCGGGCCATCGAAGTCAGGAAAACCCTGCGACAGGTTCAGCGCACCGGTTTCCATGGCGAGTTGGGACATGCGGGTAAAGATAGTGGTACCAACGTTTGGCAATTTGCTGATGATCATCACAGATTCCTGCTGCACACGCCTGACTTGGCGATTTATAACTGCAGGATAACGGATCATCCGGACATGAAAAAGCCGCCTCAGGAGCGGCTTTTTCAACACCAACAAAATAGCCGGTCTAGCGTTTGTCTTTGCGCTTCTTCTCAGCTTTTTTATGGTGACTCATCAAGCGACGCTTCTTGTTCACCTGACGATCCGTGAGGGTGTTTTTATTGCCCTCGTACGGGTTCTCACCGCCTTTGTACTCAATGCGGATTGGCGTACCAACCAACTTCAACACTCGACGATAGGTGTTTTCGAGGTAGCGCGAATAGGCACGCGGTACCGACTCAACCTGGTTACCGTGGATGACGATCAACGGCGGGTTAGCCCCACCCAAGTGCGCGTAACGCAGCTTGATCCGGCGACCGTTAACCAGCGGCGGTTGGTGTTCACGCACCGCATCTTCAAGGATCTGAGTCAGGCGGTTGGTTGGCCAGCGGGTAATTGCCGACTGGAACGACGCCTGCACCGACTTGTACAGATGGCCAACACCAGTGCCGTGCAATGCCGAGATAAAGTGAATGTCGGCGAAGTCAACGAAGAACAAGCGACGTTGCAACTCTGTTTTCACATAGTCGCGCTCGCTTGGCTCCATGCCGTCCCATTTGTTCAGTGCTATCACCAGCGCGCGGCCGCTTTCAAGCACAAATCCGAGCAAGTTCAGGTCGTGATCGACCACCCCTTCACGCGCATCCATAACGAACACGACGACGTTGGAGTCTTGAATCGCCTGCAGAGTTTTAACCACCGAAAACTTCTCGACAGCCTCGAAAATCTTGCCGCGGCGACGTACACCGGCGGTGTCGATCAGCGTGTACTTCTCATCATCACGTTCGAATGGGATGTAGATACTGTCACGCGTAGTGCCCGCCTGGTCATAAACGATGACCCGGTCTTCACCGAGCATGCGGTTAACCAGTGTCGACTTACCCACGTTAGGTCGACCGATAATCGCCAGCTTGATGCCGTCTTTCTCGCTCGGGCCAGGGATGCGTTTAGCTTCTTCGCCTTCGGCAACCTCTTCTGCTTCTTCGCCTTCTTCCAGCTCGCCAGCATCTTTAGGGAAGCGGGAAAGTACAGCTTCAAGCATCTGCGAAATGCCACGCCCATGGGCGCCGGCAATGGCCAGGGACTCGCCCATACCCATCGAGGAAAATTCGGCACGGGCCAGGTCTGGGTCGAGGTTATCGACCTTGTTGATGATCAGGTGGCTGTCCTTGTTGCGCTTACGCAGGTGCTCGCCAATCATCTGATCAGAGGCAGACAAACCAGCCCGCGCATCGACCAGGAACAACACCACATCAGCTTCTTCGATAGCCTGCAGCGACTGCTCAGCCATCTTTGCGTCAATACCTTCCTCGTCGCCGGAAATACCACCGGTGTCGACGACAATATAGGTGCGTCCCTGCCACTTGGCCTCGCCATACTGACGATCACGGGTTAGACCCGACAGGTCACCAACGATGGCATCGCGGGTCCTGGTCAAGCGGTTAAATAGCGTGGACTTACCGACGTTCGGTCGGCCCACCAGGGCAATTACGGGAACCATTAGGCTCTCCACTTCGTTATTTCAGAAAATACAAAGGCCGCTGCACAAGCAGCGGCCGGAATTTGCAGCAGGCTTAAACGCTATAAAGCAGCTTAGCCAAGCCTCAACTATTTGATGGTGTAAGCGACCAATTTGCCGCTATTACCAAAGGCGTACAGCCAGTCACCATCAACCAGTGGGCGTGCCCGCAAGCCATCACTGTCAACATGCTCACGGCCGACAAAGCGTCCGTCAACCTGGCTGATCAAGTGCAGGTAACCTTCAAAATCACCAAAGGCGATATAGCTGGAAAATACTTCCGGAGCCGACAACTGGCGACGAGCCAGTGCGTCATTGCTCCACAGTGCCGATGAAGAACGCTCATCGATCCCTTCAACAGTGCCGTTGGCCAAGCAGACATACACCGTGCCGAAGCCCTGCGCTACACCCACTGAGCTTGAGGCTTCACGCTGCCAAAGCACGCGACCTGACTCAAGATCCAAAGAGGCAACACGACCTTGATAGCTGACGACATAGAGTTTGCCGCCGGAGAGCAGCAAGCCACCGTCGATATCAACCACACGGTCCAGCTCAGAACGACCTTGTGGAACAGCCACTCGCTGCTCCCACACTGGGATACCGCGCTGTGCGTCAAGGGCAATCACTTTACCGCTGGATAACGCAGCAACGGCCAGCTTGTTAGTAAGCAACGGCGCGCTTGTGCCGCGCAACGTCAGAACGGCAGGAGTGTTATCGAAACTCCAGCGCTGATTACCGGTATCGGCGTCAAAGGCTACCAAACGGTCATCCTGGGTTTGTACCAGCACGATATCACCATTGGTCGCAGGCGCGGCCAACACTTCACTGTTGACACGAGCACGCCATTTTTCTTCGCCGTTGGTAGAGTCCAGCGCGATGATTTCGCCTTTCTCAGTGCCCAGCAAAACCAAACCGTAACCCGCGCCTACTGCGCCCGAGACAGGCAGTTCGAGGTCGTCTTTCCAGATAACATCGCCCGTCATACGGTCCATTGCGATGACCACACCGGTCACGTCAGCAGCAATGATTTTTTCGCCTTCGATCGCCGGCTGAAGCATGTTGAACGTTTCGCCTTGGCCATCGCCAATCGAACGATCCCACTGCTCATCGAGCTCAACTTCTGCAGTGAAGTCAGGCAACTCTGCTGGCGGCAGTTCCTTCTTGCTGTTGCTACTGCAACCAACGGCCAGTAAGGCCAGGCTCAGTAGTGCGATATTCTTCCACCGAATCACGTCACGCATCCCCTTTCGCTAGGTCATCCAGCTTGATTTGCAAGCCACCAACCGCTGCATCTTCAGACAGTGCAGACTTGGCTTTCTCATAGGCAGCGTGAGCATCATCGGCACGACCCAACTTAACCAGCAAGTCACCTTTAAGCTCTTCACGGCTCGCCAGAAATGCTTTGTCTGCATCGCCATCCAGCAGTTTCAAAGCGTCTTCAGTCTTATCTTGGGCAGCCAGCACACGGGCCAGGCGCTGACGCGCCAACTCTTCCAGAGTGTCATCCGCGGGCTTATCAACCACTGATTGCAGTTGAGTGGCCGCATCTTTCAGCTCACCCGCTTCAACTGCGACCTTAGCTACAAAGAGGCTGCCGTACTGAGCGTAATAGGTGCCACCGTACTCACTGCTCAGTTTACCTGCCAATTCAGCGACTTTACCGGTATCCGGCTTACCACTTGGATCAAGGGCAGTTTCCAGCAATTGCTGGTAAAGCATTGAGGCGCCTTGCGACTGATTGGCTTGATACTTCTGCCAGCCCTGCCAGCCCAGCACGGCGATCAACGCCAACGCACAGCCCGCCATCAGCGGCTTGCCATTGTGCTGCCACCAGTCCTTGATTACCGCTAATTCTTCTTCGTCGTTACGCGAAACCACCCCAATACTCCTTATCCGCTAATTCGCTTAAGCCTGTTTGAGGCTGGTTGCCAGATGTCCGGCAAGGACATCCCAAGCAATGCTGTTTTGTTCACCTTGACCACGCAGCGGCTTGCAACCTACCACTTGCTGGCCCAGTTCGTCTTCCCCCAGGACCAGCGCGTATAACGCGCCACTCTTGTCTGCCTTCTTCAGCTGGCTTTTGAAACTGCCAGCACCAGCATTAACTTGCAGACGCAAACCTGGGATTTTGTCACGTAATTGCTCGGCCAGGGGGATCGCTGCGAGTTCAGCGGCCTCACCGAAAGCGCAGAGATAAACATCAACAGTGCGGGCGATCTCGGCCGGTACTTTGTCGAGTGTCTCAATCAGCAGTAACAGGCGTTCGATGCCCATGGCAAAGCCAACGCCAGTGGTCGGCTTACCGCCCATCTGCTCAACCAGACCATCATACCGGCCGCCAGCACAAACTGTACCTTGAGCACCGAGTTTATCGGTGACCCACTCAAATACAGTTTTGCTGTAGTAATCGAGGCCACGAACCAGCTTTGGGTTGATGACATATGAAATGCCAGCCGCGTCCAAACGCGCCTTGAGTCCGGCAAAATGCACCTTAGACTCTTCATCGAGATAGTCTTCAAGCTTCGGCGCATCAACCAGCAAAGCCTGGGTTTCTGGCGATTTGCTATCGAGGATGCGCAACGGATTACTCGACAGACGGCGACGGCTGTCTTCATCCAACTGATCAATGCGTGCCGTCAGGTACTCAACCAGCTCGCCCCGATAAACCGCACGCGCTTCGCTGGTACCAAGGCTATTGAGTTCAAGGGTGACCGCCTCACCAATACCGAGCAGCTTCCACAGCCGCCAAGTGAGCATGATCAGCTCAGCATCGATATCCGGGCCGGGCAGATTGAACACCTCAAGACCGATCTGGTGAAACTGACGATAACGGCCCTTCTGCGGGCGCTCATGGCGAAACATGGGGCCGATGTACCACAGTTTCTGAGTCTGACCACCACCCGCCAAGCCATGTTCGAGCACCGCACGCACGCAGGCAGCCGTGCCTTCAGGGCGCAAGGTCAGCGAGTCGCCGTTACGGTCTTCGAAGGTGTACATCTCTTTTTCGACGATATCGGTGACTTCACCAATCGAGCGTTTGAACAGTTCGGTGAACTCGACAATCGGCATGCGAATCTGGCGATAGCCGTAGCCATCCAGCAAACCTGCAACCGTGGCTTCAAAATAGCGCCACAATGGGGTTTGCTCTGGCAGGATGTCGTTCATGCCACGAATGGCTTGCAGGGGCTTACTCAATTCAATTCCTTAGGCTCAAAGCGCTTAGCTGCGAACAATCACAGCGGCATCTGCTGCGAGCTTTTCAGCGGCTTTCTCACGAATCAATCTTTCCAGATTATCCACAAGGTTTTCGTTATTCAGTTTTTGTGCAGGCTTGCCATCAATGTAAATCAGGTTATTTGGCGAGCCACCGGTCAAACCGATGTGAGCCTCTTTTGCCTCGCCTGGACCATTGACCACACAGCCAATGACCGCGACATCCAGCGGCACCAGCAGATCATCCAAGCGCCCTTCAAGGTCGTTCATGGTTTTGACCACATCAAAGTTCTGCCGTGAACAACTCGGACAGGCAATGAAGTTGATGCCACGCGAACGCAGACGCAATGATTTGAGGATATCAAAACCGACTTTGATTTCTTCAACCGGATCAGCCGCCAACGAGATGCGGATAGTATCGCCAATCCCGTCGGCAAGCAGCATGCCTAAGCCCACGGCTGATTTTACCGTACCCGAGCGCAAACCACCTGCCTCAGTAATACCCAAGTGCAAAGGCTGCTCGATTTGTTTGGCCAGCAAGCGGTATGCCGCTACCGCCATAAACACGTCGGATGCTTTAACACTGACTTTGAAGTCTGGAAAATTCAGTCGATCAAGGTGTTCAACGTGGCGCAATGCCGACTCAACCAATGCTTCCGGGGTCGGTTCACCGTATTTCTTTTGCAGGTCTTTTTCCAGCGAGCCGGCGTTCACGCCGATACGGATCGGGATGCCTTTGTCTCGCGCCGCTTCAACCACCGCACGCACGCGGTCTTCACGCCCGATATTACCCGGGTTGATCCGCAAGCAATCAACACCCAATTCGGCCACACGCAGGGCGATCTGGTAATCGAAGTGAATATCGGCAACCAAGGGTAAATTGACCAATTTCTTGATCTTGCCAAATGCCTCTGCGGCGTCCATATCGGGCACAGACACGCGCACGATATCGGCACCGGCTTCTTCCAGCCGACGGATCTGAGCCACAGTGGCCGCCACGTCATTGGTATCGGTATTGGTCATGCTCTGCACCGAGATAGGCGCGTCTCCACCTACCGGTACTGAGCCAACCCAGATTTTACGCGACAAGCGACGTTTGATCGGTGATTCGCCATGCATGAGTTAAAGCCCCAGTTTCACGCGTGCTGTTTCGCCAGATGTATAGGGAGCGACATCGACAGCCTGACCGTTGTAAGTAACCTGCGCACCGCTGGCAAAACCCAAACGCAGTTGCAAAGGCGCTTTACCGCTGACGTTGAGGCTCTCGCCTGCTTTCTTCAAACCGCTGTAAACCACTTTGCCGTTCGCATCTGTCAATTGCAGCCAGCAGTTAGCGGTGAAGTTGATGCTGACGTTTCCTTCGCCAGCAACTGCCGCAGGCGCAGCCTCTGTAGCGGCAGGTTGCGTTTGAGCCGCAGCAGCAGGTGCCTCAGTTGGCGTCGCTGGAGGCGTGGACTCCGCAATCTCAGGGGCCGCAGCCTCAGTATTGGCGGGATCAAGTGTAGCGTCGTCACTTTCCGGCTCGGGAGACTCGGTAAGTGAGTCGCCAGTGCCAGGCAAATCCAGCTGCGTTTCGTTTTGAGCCGCAATCACGGCCTGATCTTCTGGCTCATCCAAAGCATGAATCTGAGTTGAGCCATCGGCGCCCTCAACTTCAACGTGTTCAATGCCAGCCATCGAGGCTTCGTCAGATTGACGCTTAGCTTGCTCTTGCCACCAGAAGAAACCTACGGTCCCCAAAACCACCAGCATGGCAAAGCTGACAAAACGTAAAACTTTCTGCGAGTAGTTAACCGGCTCTTCGATGCGCCCCAGGCTCTGAACATTGCTGGCCGCTACGCTGCTGCCGGTAAATTGATCGAATTCTTTAACAATCTCGGCCTGATCAACACCCAGCAATTTTGCATAGGTGCGCAAGTAACCCCGGGCAAATGTCGTGCCCGGCAGTTTATCGAACTCGCCCGCTTCAATCTGACCGAGACGTTCGGGGGTAAGGTTGAGCTGTGCCGCAGCTTCAGCAATCGACCAGCTCTTGGCCTCTCGCGCTAGACGCAGAGTTTCACCGGGATTGATGCGATTTGCTGCTATAGCTTCAGGTGGCGCCGATTTCATCATTGCTCCGACAGGTATTGCTTATATTCCGGCGTACCAGGATACAAACGTTTTAATTGCAGACCGAGGCTTGCTGACTTGTCACGGTCGTCAAATATCTTGGCAAGACGCGCACCCAGTAACAGGCTCGCAGCGTTTTGCTCACTAATCAGACTAAAGCTATCGTAGTAGCGCCTTGCCGACACATAATCCAACTCTTTATACGAAATCTCAGCCATCTCCAGCAGCGCACGAGGTTGGCGACTATTCAAACGCAGGGTGCGCTCGAAGTAGCTTTTGGCCTGCGCTGGCTGGTTAAGCGCTAAAGCGGTGACCCCAAGGTTCTCGAAGACCCTTGAACGCTCTTGATAGAGGTTATCTTGCGCGGCTTTCTTGTACTGTTCCAGTGCTTCGTCATATCGCTTCTGTTCATACAGAAAGCTGCCGTAGTTATTTAGCAGCCGTGCGTCGGTAGGACGCTCAGAGATGGCTTTGCGGTAATGTTCATCTGCCAGCTTTGGCTCCATCTCGAGCTGAAACACCAGCGCCAACGCGGCATGGGCATCGGCACTGGAGGAGTCAAGCTCAAGGGCCTTCTTCAGTGGCACCTTGGCGCGCTCACTGGCGCCCTGCTGAATGTAACCAAGCCCCAATTGAATGTAGGCATCACGAGCCTCTTCACGACCCTTCTCGGTTCTCATCGGATCAACATCACCGGTTGTAACACAGCCAGCAAGCAGGCTGATGAGCAACAAGAACAGCGCGGGGCGCAGGGTCATGAATTTCCTCTCTTAGTTTCGGTTAGCGGTGGAACGTGGCGACTCTGCCTCGCTGCTCAATTCACGCACGGCGATATAACGCTCACTGCGACGAGTACGGTCCATTACTTGACCCACTAACTGGCCACAAGCAGCATCAATGTCCTCACCGCGCGTTGTACGCACAGTGACATTGTGCCCTGCTTTGTGCAGCAGGTCTTGGAATCGACGTATCGCATTGTTGCTCGGCCGCTCATATCCGGAAAAAGGAAAGGGATTAAACGGGATCAGGTTGATCTTGCATGGCACATCTTGAAGCAGCGCGATCATTTCTTCAGCGTGCTCAGTCTTATCGTTCACATCTTTAAGCAAGGTGTACTCGATCGTCAGCACCCGCTTCTCACCCAAACGCGATACATAACGCTTGCACGCGGCGAGTAGCATTTCCAGCGGGTACTTCTTGTTGATCGGAACCAAGGTGTTGCGCAGCGCATCGTTGGGTGCGTGCAACGACAGCGCGAGGGATACGTCGATCACCTCGCCCAGCTTGTCGATCATTGGCACCACGCCCGAGGTGGACAACGTCACCTTCCGCTTGGAGATGCCATAACCAAGGTCGTCCATCATGATTTTCATCGAGGCGACGACATTGTCGAAATTCAGTAACGGCTCACCCATGCCCATCATCACCACGTTGGTGACGGCGCGATCAATTTTCGCGGGCTGAGTGCCGAATGATTTATTAGCAATCCATACCTGACCGATGATTTCAGCGGCAGTAAGATCGCTGTTGAAGCCTTGTTTACCGGTGGAGCAGAAACTGCAATCCAGCGCACAGCCGGCTTGCGACGATACACACAAGGTGCCACGCGAACCCTGCGGGATATACACGGTTTCAACACAGCTACCCGACGCCACACGAACCACCCACTTACGGGTGCCATCGGTGGAAATATCTTCAGTGACCACTTCTGGCCCGCGAATTTCAGCACAGGTCTTGAGCTTTTCGCGCAAGACCTTGCTGACGTTACTCATGGCGTCGAAATCATCGATACCAAAGTGGTGAATCCACTTCATTATCTGACCGGCACGGAAACGCTTCTCCCCGATACTGTCGAAGAATTGTTCCATTTCCTGCTGGGTCAGACCCAGAAGATTAGTTTTACCGGTCGCAATAGTCATGGTTTCACCTTCACTCGGTTCGCTTAGCGAATGCGAGCACACACCTCGGTAGAAGCGAAGAAATAAGCGATTTCGCGAGCAGCCGACGCTTCGGAATCCGAACCGTGCACAGCGTTTTCGTCGATAGAAACAGCGAAATCAGCACGAATAGTGCCGGCAGCAGCTTCTTTAGGGTTAGTTGCGCCCATCAGTTCACGGTTTTTCAGGATGGCGCCTTCGCCTTCCAGAACCTGAACGATAACTGGACCAGAAGTCATAAATGCAACCAGATCCTTGAAGAAGCCACGCTCGCTGTGCTCAGCGTAGAAACCGCCAGCTTCGCGCTCGGACAACTGAACCATTTTCGATGCAACAACGCGCAGACCGGCTTTTTCAAAGCGGGTAACGATCTCGCCAACGACGTTTTTAGCTACTGCGTCAGGTTTGATAATAGAGAAAGTACGTTCAACAGCCATGTGAAACTCCAAAAACAAGGATTAAAGCGAAAAATTAAACCCGCGAATTATACGCGGGTTCTTGGGAAATGCGTAGGGCTCGCGCCTGAAGGCGCGCTGCCTTGGGTCACAGATCAATCGGCTTCTTCGATCCAGGCCGCTTGAATGGCTTCAAGCACCTTCTCGCCGCCACGTTGACTGTCATCCGAAAATTCCGGCAGTTCGATGACCCAACGGTGCAGATCGACGAAGTTAACGTAGCGCGGATCAACATCAGGCTTGCTGTCTGCCAACTGAATGGCAATTTCCAGCACATCAGACCATTTAATGCTCATCGTGACGCTCCTTAATGGCCTTCGGAAACCTGATTGATGGTGTATTTCGGGATTTCAATGACCATGTCTTCTTCACCCACCACCACTTGGCACGACAGGCGCGAATTAGGCTCTAAACCCCAGGCTTTGTCGAGCATGTCATCTTCCAGTTCGTCGGAAGCCTCAAGGGAATCAAATCCCTCACGAACCACAACATGGCAAGTGGTGCAGGCACATGATTTCTCGCAGGCATGCTCAATGTGGATGCCGTTGCGCAGCGCAGCATTCAACACAGTTTCACCAGGCTGAGCCTCAAAAACCGCACCCTCTGGGCAATGCTCGGCGTGCGGCAGGAAAATCAACTGGGTCATGCTTATTCCTCAATCTCATTAAGACTACGGCCCGCCAAGGCGGCTTTGACCGTTGAATCCAAGCGGCGCGCGGCAAATGCATCGGTCACTTGGGTCAATCGTTTAGTTTGCTGCTCAAGGGCTAAGCCGTCGGTGCCATTCATCAGCTCACGCAAAAGCTCAACCTGTGCATCGATGGCTATCCGCTCTTCGCTATCCAACAAGCGCTCACCATCAACAGCGAGCGCTGCCTCAACCGCTTCCAGCAAACGCTGGGCATCAACTTGCTGCTCGCGCAGGACGCGCGCCTGCTTGTCTCCACTCGCATTGCTGAATGAGTCTTGAAGCATTTTCGCCACTTGATCATCGGTCAAACCGTAAGACGGCTTCACCTGAATGCTTGCTTCAACCCCAGAGCCCAGTTCACGCGCGGCAACACTGAGCAGGCCGTCCGCGTCCACCTGGAAGGTCACGCGAATTTTTGCAGCGCCCGCCACCATCGGTGGAATGCCGCGCAATTCAAAGCGTGCCAGTGAGCGGCAGTCGCTGATCAATTCACGCTCGCCTTGCAGCACGTGAACCATCATCGCGCTCTGGCCATCTTTATAGGTAGTGAAGTCCTGGGCACGCGCCACAGGAATCGTGGTGTTGCGCGGGATGACTTTTTCCATCAGGCCGCCCATGGTCTCCAGCCCCAAGGACAGTGGAATCACATCCAGCAACAGCAGTTCTTCGCCGTCTTCCCGCTTATTGCCAGCCAAGGTGTCAGCTTGAATCGCCGCACCGATGGCAACTACCTGATCCGGATCGATATCCGTCAGCGGTTGACGCCCAAACATGTCAGCAACCGCCTGACGGACACGCGGCACCCGCGTGGAACCGCCAACCATCACCACGGCGCCGACTTCTTCCAACTCAATACCCGAATCACGCACAGCACGGCGACAGGCCTTGAGGCTGCGCGCCACCATGGGTTCGATCAGCGATTCAAACAGCTCGCGGGTCAGTTCACCGCGCCACTGCTGGTAGACCACTTCAACCGATTCACTGCTGGTCAGCGCTTCTTTAGCGGCGCACGCCGCTTCAAGCAAGCTGCGCTGAGCACTTGGATCGATATCCGCCGACAAACCGGCTTGCTCGATAATCCAACTGGCAATTGCGTGATCAAAATCATCGCCGCCCAGCGCACTGTCGCCGCCGGTAGCCATGACCTCGAATACACCACTGGTCAGGCGCAGTATCGAAATATCGAAGGTACCGCCCCCAAGGTCATAAATCGCCACAATGCCTTCAGCCTTCTGATCAAGGCCATACGCCACAGCCGCAGCAGTCGGCTCGTTGAGCAATCGCAGCACATTCAAACCGGCAAGGCGTGCGGCATCTTTGGTCGCTTGACGCTGGGCATCATCAAAGTACGCCGGCACGGTAATAACCGCCCCAACAAGCTCACCACCGAGCGTCAACTCGGCGCGCTCGCGCAACACTTTAAGAATTTCAGCAGACACTTCGACTGGGCTTTTCGCACCCTGCACGGTTTCAATTGAAGGCATCTGCGACTCGCCGCCGACAAAGCGATAAGGCAATTGATCGCCCAATTGCTTGACGTCAGCCAGGCCGCGCCCCATCAGACGCTTAACCGAGACAATGGTATTGAGCGGGTCACTTGAAGCAGACGCCTTGGCCCCCTCACCCACTTCAACATGGTCGGCGTGATAGCGCACAGCTGACGGCAGGATGACCTGGCCGGTAGCATCAGCTAATGACTCGGAAATACCACTGCGCAGTGCAGCAACGAGGGAATTGGTGGTACCCAGGTCGATCCCCACTGCCAGCCGACGCTGGTGTGGCTGGGGGCTCTGTCCGGGCTCAGCGATCTGCAGTAAGGCCATGGTTTATATGTGCTTATCTGTATATCAGGCGCACCCGGTCAGGTGCGCGAGCGTTAATCGTCGAGGCGCTCTTCCAACTGGCGAACCTCGTGGGAAAGCTTGTCGAGAAACTGCATGCGACGCATCAGGCGCTCGGCCTCATCACGTCGGGCAGGGTCATCCCAACAAACCGCAAAGCTTTCGTTCAGCTCATCTGAGGCAATTTTCAGCTGACGCTTGAAGTGCAGCACGCCGGCAACATCGGCGGCGTCCTGCAGGTCTTCCAGCTCTTCACGCAACTGAATCTGCTGCATCAGGAAGTCGGGGTCATGCACGGTTACTTCCAGCGGCAGCTCTGGGCCACTCAATGCCAGCAAGTAACGGGCACGCTGCGGCGCATTTTTCAGCGTCTGATACGCCTCATTAAGGCTCGCAGACTTCTCCAGTGCAACACGCTGCTCACGCGCCTCGGCATCGGCAAAGCGATCCGGATGCACCGCACGCGCCAACTCACGATAGCGCGTAGCCAGCTGATCAAGGTCCAACCGAAAGCTCGGCTGCAGGTCAAATAAAGCGAAGTGACAAGGAGTACCCACAATAGCCTCAGATGTTGAAGCTTTCGCCGCAGCCACATTCACCGCGCACGTTAGGGTTATTGAACTTGAAACCTTCGTTCAGACCTTCCTTGACGAAATCCAGCTCAGTGCCGTCAAGGTAGACTAGGCTTTTAGGGTCAATGATTACTTTGACCCCATGACTCTCAAAGACTTGGTCTTCGCCCGCCGTTTCATCGACAAACTCCAGCACATAAGCCAAACCTGAGCAGCCAGTCGTGCGAACAGCCAAACGAATGCCCTCACCTTTACCGCGCCCATCAAGGGAGCGCTGTACGTGCCGGGCGGCGGCTTCGGTCATGCTGATAGCCATCGACAAACCTCCTTAGAGCAAACCTTTCTTCTGCTTGTAGTCACGCACGGCAGCCTTGATGGCGTCCTCGGCGAGTACTGAGCAGTGAATTTTAACCGGCGGCAACGCCAGCTCTTCAGCGAGCTGAGTGTTTTTAATCGTCTCAGCTTCATCCAGCGTCTTACCCTTCATCCACTCAGTGGCAAGGGAGCTGGAAGCGATAGCTGAACCGCAACCGTAGGTTTTGAACTTGGCGTCTTCAATCACGCCTTCGCCGTTAACCTTGATCTGCAGGCGCATTACGTCGCCGCACGCTGGAGCACCCACCATGCCGGTGCCAACATCAGGGTCCTGCGCATCCATCTTGCCGACGTTGCGCGGGTTTTCGTAGTGGTCAATGACCTTTTCGCTGTAAGCCATGCTCTTAATCCTCAATCATCAGGCGCCGCTCATCGGCAGCTTTAGTGTGCCGCCCATTCAACCTGGGACAGATCGACACCTTCTTTGAACATATCCCACAGTGGCGACAGTTCACGCAGTTTGGTCACTGCATCGCGAACTTTCGCTGCTGCGTAATCAATTTCTTCTTCGGTGCTGAAACGGCCGAAGGTGAAACGAATCGAGCTGTGTGCCAGTTCATCGTTGCGGCCCAGGGCGCGCAGAACGTATGAAGGCTCAAGCGATGCTGACGTACAGGCAGAGCCCGACGAAACAGCCAGATCTTTAAGCGCCATAATCAGCGACTCGCCCTCAACATAGTTGAAGCTGAGGTTGAGGTTGTGCGGTACACGGGCAATCATGCTGCCGTTGATGTACAGCTCTTCCATATCCTCAAGGTGCGAGTAGAAACGATCGCGCAATGCCAACAGACGCTTGTTTTCGGCGACCATTTCTTCTTTGGCAATACGAAAGGCTTCACCCATGCCGACGCACTGATGCGTTGCCAAGGTACCGGAACGCATACCGCGCTCATGCCCGCCACCGTGGGTCTGAGCTTCCAGACGAATACGTGGCTTGCGGCGTACATAAAGCGCGCCAACACCTTTAGGGCCGTAGGTCTTGTGTGCCGAGAAGGACATAAGATCAACCTTGAGGTTCTCAAGGTCGATTTCAACCTTGCCGGTCGACTGCGCCGCATCAACGTGGAAGATAACCCCACGCGAACGGGTCAGTTCACCGATAGCCGCAATGTCGTTGACCGTGCCAATTTCGTTGTTCACGTGCATGATCGACACCAGAATAGTGTCTTCACGCAGCGCGGCTTCAACCATGGCCGGGGTGATCAAACCATCTTCGCCTGGCTCGATATAAGTGACCTCGAAACCTTCGCGCTCAAGTTGGCGCATGGTGTCGAGAACCGCTTTGTGCTCGATCTTCGAAGTAACAAGGTGCTTGCCCTTGCTCTTATAGAAGTCAGCAATGCCTTTGATGGCCAAGTTATCGGACTCGGTTGCACCGGAGGTCCAAACGATTTCACGCGGGTCCGCGCCAACCAACTCAGCAACCTGACGACGCGCGTTCTCAACTGCCTCTTCAGCTTTCCAGCCAAAGAAGTGGGAGCGCGAAGCTGGGTTACCGAAGTTACCGTCAGCTGTCAGGCACTCAACCATTTTCTGCGCAACACGCGGGTCAACTGGCGTGGTTGCGGAATAATCGAGGTAAATAGGCAATTTCATTGATTCTCTCCTATCAGGAATCAGGCTTTGCAGGCTGGACTCAGTCGACGGCGGATGCTTGGATTTTATCTAAGTGCGGCACTTTACCGTTGCAGCGACGCTGGTCCTGGCGATGAGCAACTTCTTGAACTTCGCGACGTGTAACCAGATCCGCCAAGCTGATACCACTGAGAAACGTGTGGATCTGCTGGCTCAGGTCACACCACAGGTGATGCGTCAGACAGGTGTCACCTGCATGACAGTCGCCCTGCCCCTGGCAGCGCGTTGCATCAACTGACTCATTCACCGCATCAATCACTTCTGCAACTTGGATACCGGCCATTTCACGCGCCAACTGGTAGCCACCGCCCGGCCCGCGAACACTGGAGACCAGACTTCCGCGACGCAACTTGGCGAATAGTTGCTCTAAGTAGGAAAGGGAAATTCCCTGACGCTCAGAAATATCAGCAAGGGACACGGGACCATTCTGCGCATGCAACGCCAAGTCAAGCATGGCGGTGACGGCATAGCGGCCTTTGGTTGTCAGTCTCATCGAAGAGGTACCGGGGATTACAATATGCTGCAAATTATGCAATTCCCGAGTATTTAAGTCAACTATAAGACCTATTAATTTACTCGGGATTAGCGCTTGCGAGGGGCGCAAAGCATAGCAAACTAACTATGCCTGCGCATCCGGTGCGGGCTTGTCGCTCTGCTCTTTGCAGACACCGATGAAGTCTTCATCGCGCAGCACTGGCAGATCCTTCGCGCAGTAATCGCTTCCCAGCGAGGTCAGCGCCTGGCACATGCCCTCAAGCCGACCATCGACCGCCTGCAAGTGATCAAGCAGCTGACCAATCGCCCGCGAGACTGGATCCGGCATATCCTGACTCACGCCATAAGCATCAAACCCGAGCTTCTCAGCCATGGCCTGGCGCTTAGCCTCTTGATCGCTGTCGTCTTTGACAATGATTCGACCCGGAATCCCTACAGCAGTCGCACCCGCTGGCACGGCCTTAGTGACCACCGCATTGGAGCCAATCTTGGCGCCTGCACCCACGGTAAAGGGACCGAGAACCTTGGCGCCAGCACCGACAACCACACCATCTTCCAAGGTCGGGTGACGTTTGCCTTTATTCCAGCTGGTGCCACCAAGCGTCACACCTTGATAAAGCGTGACGTCATTACCAATCTCAGCGGTTTCACCAATGACGATGCCCATGCCGTGATCAATAAAGAAACGACGACCGATTTTCGCACCCGGATGAATTTCAATGCCGGTCAACCAGCGACCAAAGTTTGAAACCACCCGCGCCAGCCATTTCCAGCCATTCGCCCACAAGGCATGCGCCACACGATGCAACCAAACAGCGTGCAGGCCGGGGTAACAGGTGACAACCTCAAAGGTATTACGCGCCGCTGGGTCGCGATGAAATACGCTTCGAATGTCTTCCCGGATGAGCTCAAACATCTGACTTCCCCTGCTTGTGGTGTTCGCCGCGCGCCGCCTTGAGCGTCTCGGTCAAAATGCCGCGTAAAATATTCATCTCCGCCCGACTGATGTTATTGCGACCATATAAACGCCGCAACCGACTCATCAAATGACGCGGATTTTCCGGATCCAGAAAACCGATTTCCTCCAACGCCTTCTGCAGATGGGCATAGAACGACTCCAGCTCATCAGCCGTGACCATCTGCGTATTGAGCATTGCGGTGGTTTCCAGCTTGGCGACTTTGGTCGGCTGATTTTGCGCAGCCAGCCACGCCATACGCACCTCATAGGCCAGCACCTGCACCGCCGCCGCCAGATTCAGCGAGCTGAATTCAGGGTCAGACGGAATGTGCACATGGAACTGGCAGCGCTGCAGCTCTTCATTGGTCAGGCCGGCGTACTCACGACCAAACACCAATGCCACATCAGCGCCTTCCAGCGCCTGCTCACACGCCGCCACGCCGCACTCACGGGGATCCAGCAGAGGCCAAGGGATACGCCGGTCACGGGCACTGGTGCCAAGCACAAGGTTGCAACCCACCAGCGCCTCCTCAAGAGTGCCGACAATTTGCGCCGCCTGAAGAATATCGCTGGCACCAGATGCTCGCGCATCCGCTTCATGGCTCGGGAAATCAACCGGATCGACCAGCACCAGCCGGCTCAACCCCATGTTTTTCATTGCCCGCGCCGCGCCACCGATGTTACCGGGATGACTGGTGTTGACTAAGACCACTCGAATATTTTGCAGCAACGAAAGCGCTCACATTGAATGCACAAAGGAGCAAATCTTACAGAACCCACCTTGATTACGCCACGCAAGGCTAAGCGGCACTTCATATATGTAACTTTTCTGATAGAATATTCGGCTTTCTTTAACGACCCAGGTGACCCATCCATGCAGCCTATGCTGAATATCGCGCTGCGCGCAGCCCGTAGCGCCGGTGAAATGATCTTCCGCTCTATTGAACGCCTGGACGTCATCTCGGTAGACGAGAAAGATGCCAACGATTATGTGACCGAGATTGACCGCTCCGCCGAACAGCTGATTATCCAGGCGCTGCGCAAAGCCTACCCAACACACGGTTTTTACGGCGAAGAAAGTGGCTTGACCGAAGGCAGTGGCGACGGCGCTGACTACCTGTGGATTATCGACCCACTAGACGGCACCACCAACTTCATCCGCGGCGTACCGCACTTCGCAGTGAGCCTGGCATGCAAATACCGTGGTCGCCTTGAGCACGCCGTGATCATCGACCCGGTTCGCCAGGAAGAATTCACCGCCAGCCGTGGCCGTGGCGCTGCCCTAAATGGTCGTCGCCTGCGTGTAAGCAACCGCAAGAGCCTCGACGGCGCCCTTCTCGGAACTGGCTTCCCGTTCCGTGAAAGCCAACTCGACAACCTGGAAAATTACCTGGGCATGTTCCGCAGCCTGGTCGGTCAAACTGCCGGCGTACGCCGGGCAGGCGCTGCCAGCCTCGACTTGGCCTATGTAGCAGCCGGTCGCTTTGATGCATTCTGGGAGTTTGGCCTGTCCGAGTGGGACATGGCTGCAGGCGCACTGCTGATTCAAGAAGCAGGCGGCTTGGTCAGCGACTTCACCGGTGGCCACGACTTCCTGGCCAAAGGCCAAATCGTTGCAGGCAACACCAAGTGCTTCAAAGCCGTCCTGACTGCGATTCAGCCTCACCTTTCAGCATCCCTGAAGCGTTAAGCTCTATTGCAGCGAAAAAGCGCCTTCGGGCGCTTTTTTATTGCCCGCCGTATCTTGCGAGCCTATAGCCCTCAAGGATTGGTGATTCTTTTATCCCCACCCATTCTCCACGCAGATCAAAGCTATTTGCCTACCTGCGCTGGCCTCGCTTCGCGCCGCGTGACCATAGCTAGTCACATATCCCGCTATTCGCATTCATCAGGCGCCCACAAAAAAGCGCCCAATCAGGGCGCTCCTTTGACTGGCTGGATTACTGCGCTTCGGAGAGCTGCAGCTTGCCGTCCTTAACCGGAATACGACTACCTGGATCTTCAGCCATACGCACCTGGCTGACCTTGCCATCCAACTCGTACTTAACGTTGTAACCGACCACTTCCTCGTGGGTATCGTTAACCGTCTTGCAGCGATTTTCAGTGGTGGTGTAGGTATCATTGGCCTGCATATTGCCTTGCACCTTGTTACCCGCGTATCCACCGCCAATAGCACCTGCTGCAGTCGCAATTTTCTTACCGTTACCACCACCCACCTGATTACCCAGCAAACCACCGACTACAGCGCCGATAGCCGTGCCGGCAATCTTGTGTTGATCCTGTACCGGACGCTGACGCGTCACGGTCACATCACGGCATTCCTGACGTGGCGTTTTAATGGTTTTGTTAATGGGTTCTACGGCCACCACATCAGCGTAGTCCGGGCCACCGACCAAGCTGTAAGTCGCCACAGCACCGCCAGCAGTTACGCCCACCGCACCTAATACCGCACCTACAAGCAAAGACTTATTCATAACTGACTCCTGACCTTTTATCTGGCGAATCTCGCCTTTTCCTGATCATCAGACAGCAAAAAGCCCCCAGAAGTTCAACTTATGGGGGCTTTGCATGACTGCGACGCGACGTTATGGGCGCTCGTCGACTTCCTCGGCAACCACCGGCGGAATAAGGTCATCCACCGTCAGATTCAGCCAGATCAACACCACGTTGGCTATGTAAACCGAAGAATACGTACCGGCAAACACACCAATGAACAGCGCGATCGAGAAGGAGAACAGATTGTCGCCCGCGAAAATCAACAATGCGCCAATGGCTAACAAGGTCGAGATCGACGTGGCCAAGGTACGCAGCAAGGTTTGCGTGGTCGAGATATTGATGTTTTCAATCAAGGTCGCCTTGCGCAGCAACCGGAAGTTCTCACGCACCCGGTCAAACACAACGATGGTGTCGTTGAGTGAGTAACCGATGATCGCCAGAATGGCAGCCAGCGTGGTCAGGTCGAAGGTCACCTGGAAAAACGACAGGATACCCAGCGTCACGATCACGTCATGGATCAGCGAGACGATAGCGCCGACTGCGAACTTCCACTGGAAGCGGAAGGCCAGATACAACAGCACCCCACCCAGCGCCAGCAACATGCCAATACCGCCCTGGTCACGCAGTTCTTCACCCACTTGCGGGCCAACGAACTCAACCTTCTTAACCTGCAGCTGATCACCCGTGGCGCGTAATGCACCTGCGACCTTGTTACCCAGGTCCGAGTCATCACCTTGCATGCGCACCACGACGTCAGTCGTTGCACCAAAGCTCTGCACCACTGCATCGGTAAAACCGGCAGCTTGAAGCTTCTCACGCACCTGCTCCAAAACAGCAGGCTGCTCGTAGCTTAGTTCGATCTGGGTACCGCCGGTGAAGTCCAAACCGAAGTTCAGCCCCTTGAGCGCCCAGCTGCCCAACGCCAATAGCGTCAGGAAAACAGTCACAGCAAACGCGAGATTCCGCGCACCCATGAAGTTGATTGTACGATTCATGTCAGCCCCTTAAATCCACAACTTCTTGAAGTCACGCCCGCCGAATATCAGGTTGACCATAGCGCGGGTCACCCAGATGGCAGTGAACATAGACGTCAGGATGCCAAGCGACAGTGTCACCGCGAAGCCTTTAACCGGCCCGGTGCCCATTGCGAACAGGATGCCACCAACCAGCAACGTGGTCAGGTTGGCATCGATGATCGCTGAGGTTGCACGGTCGAAACCTTCATGAATAGCCCGCGGAATCGACATGCCATTGGCGATCTCTTCACGAATACGCGAGAAGATCAGCACGTTGGCGTCAACCGCCATACCCATGGTCAATACGATACCGGCGATACCTGGCAAGGTCAGCGTTGCACTGAGCAACGACATCAATGCCAGCAGCAGGATCATGTTGAAGCCCAGCGCGATGGTCGCCAGCACACCAAAGAAGCGATAGATGGCGATGATAAACAGTGACACAAACAGCATGCCCCACAGCGCTGCATCTACACCCTTAGCGATGTTGTCGGCACCCAAGCTAGGACCGATGGTACGCTCTTCAGCGAAGTACATCGGCGCAGCCAGACCACCGGCGCGCAATAGCAAGGCCAGCTCAGAGGACTCGCCTTGACCATTCAGGCCGGTAATCCGGAACTGACTGCCCAACGGCGACTGAATAGTTGCCAGGCTGATGATCTTCTTTTCTTCGGCAAAGCTCGGTACAGCCACGTCTTGCTCAACACCATCGACGGTCTTGCGCACGAACTTGGTGATTGGCTTTTGCTCGATGAAGATTACCGCCATGCTGCGCCCGACGTTGCTGCGCGTGGCGCGACTCATCAGATCACCGCCGTGGTTATCCAGACGGATATTCACTTGTGGACGGCCGTTTTCATCGAAGCTGGCCTGAGCGTCAGTCACCTGGTCGCCGGTAATGATCAGCTCACGCTCAAGATCAACAGGTGGACGACCCGGCTCTCGGAACTCAAAAGCTTCAGTCGAAGCTTTTGCAGCATCCGGGGCTGCTTCAAGACGGAACTCAAGGTTAGCGGTCTTACCCAGAATACGCTTAGCTTCAGCCGTGTCCTGGACACCCGGTAGCTCAACCACGATGCGGTTGGCGCCCTGACGCTGAACCAAAGGCTCCGCCACACCCAACTCGTTCACCCGGTTACGCACGGTGGTCAAGTTTTGCTTGATCGAGTATTCGCGAATCTCGGCAACCTTGGCCTTGGTCAGGGTCAAACGCAGCACTTGCATGCCGCTACGCTCAGCGGTAGTCAGCTCAAAGTCAGTGAAATCTTTGCGCACCAAGCTGCTGGCTTTATCCAGCGTGTCTTCATCGGCGAAGCCCAGCTGAATTGCGCCATCCTGCTCTGGCATGCTGCGATAACGTACACGCTCTTTACGCAGCAAAGTTTTCACTTCACCTTCGTAAACCTTGCGGCGTGCATCCAGGGCTTTTTCCATGTCCACTTCAAGCAAGAAGTGGACACCACCGGAAAGGTCGAGACCCAGCTTCATCGGCGTTGCACCAACGCTACGCAGCCAGTCTGGAGTGGTTTGCGCAAGGTTCAACGCCACCACGAAATCTTCACCGAGCGCTTTACGCACGATGTCTTTAGCTGGAAGTTGATCTTCCTGCTTACTCAAGCGCAGCAAGCCTGCCTTGCCTTGATCAGAGACGCTAAGGCCCTTGACCGCAATACCCGCTTCTTTAAGCGCACGGTCTGCGCGATCAAGATCAGACTGCTCAATGCGCTTGGCGGTGCTGTTGCCACTGATCTGAATCGCCGGGTCATCCGGGTACAGATTAGGTGCAGAATAAAGAAAGCCGACGGCCAATACGGCCACAATCAGCAGGTACTTCCAAACTGGAAATTTATTGAGCATGACGCCGCCCGTTGTAACGCGGGGCGCATTTAGCGCCCCGTCGAATGGTAATGGTTTGCAACTTAGATGGCTTTCAGAGTGCCTTTAGGCAAGGTCGCTGCAATTGCTACCTTCTGAATTTTCAACTCAACAGTATCCGATACTTCAATGACCACAAAGTCATCACTGACTTTGTTGACCTTGCCAGCGATACCGCCAGTTGTTACCACCTCATCACCCTTCTGCAGGTTGCCGAGCAGACTCTTGTGCTCTTTGGCACGCTTAGACTGTGGGCGCCAGATCATCAGGTAGAAGATGACCAGAAAGCCGACCAGAAATACCCATTCAAAACCGCTACCAGCTGGACCAGCCGCAGGTGCAGCGGCGTCTGCGAATGCCGCAGGGATAAAAAAGCTCATGTATCACTCCTGTTGAAATAGTTTTTAACAAACTCATTTTTAATCCAGCGGCGGTGTTGGCAAACCACGCTGGGTGTAGAAGCTATCGACAAAGGCGGCCAATGTACCCTGTTGGATAGCACCGCGCAAACCAGCCATGAGGCGCTGGTAGTGACGTAAGTTGTGGATTGTATTGAGCATACTGCCCAGCATTTCTCCGCACTTGTCTAAATGGTGCAGATACGCCCGAGAAAAATTCTGACAGGTGTAGCAATCGCAGTTGGCATCAAGCGGTGAATTGTCGTGACGATGCACCGCATTACGGATCTTCAATACGCCCGTATCGATGAACAGATGGCCATTGCGCGCGTTACGTGTCGGCATCACACAATCGAACATATCCACGCCACGGCGCACACCTTCGACCAAATCCTCTGGCTTGCCTACACCCATGAGGTAACGCGGTTTTTCAGCCGGCATCATTTCGGGCAGGTAGTCGAGCACCTTGATCATTTCTTCTTTCGGCTCACCCACCGAAAGCCCGCCAATGGCCAAGCCATCGAAATCGAGCTCATTCAAGCCTTCGAGCGAGCGCTGGCGCAATTCTTTATGCATGCCGCCCTGAACGATGCCAAACAGCGCGGCAGTGTTGTCGCCGTGGGCCGCTTTGGAACGCTTGGCCCAGCGCAACGACAGTTCCATTGAGGTCTTGGCCACATCGAACTCGGCCGGGTATGGCGTGCATTCGTCAAATATCATCACTACATCAGAACCCAGATCGCGCTGCACTTGCATCGACTCTTCCGGACCCATGAATACTTTTGCGCCATCAACCGGAGAAGCGAAGGTCACGCCCTCCTCCTTGATTTTGCGCATGGCACCCAGGCTAAACACCTGGAAACCGCCGGAATCGGTAAGGATCGGCCCTTTCCACTGCATAAAGTCATGCAGGTCGCCGTGCTCCTTGATCACCGTGGTACCCGGCCGCAGCCACAGGTGGAAGGTGTTGCCCAGAATCATCTGCGCACCAATCGCCTCGATGTCACGCGGCAACATGCCCTTCACCGTGCCGTATGTACCGACCGGCATGAATGCAGGTGTTTCGACAACGCCACGCGGAAAGGTCAGACGTCCACGACGCGCTTTGCCATCGGTCGCCAATAACTCAAAAGACATACGGCAATTACGCGTCATACGTGATCCTCAGGCCCGCGCGCCGCGGGATTACGGGTGATGAACATGGCATCACCATAACTAAAAAAGCGGTAACCTTCGGCGACAGCACTTTGATAAGCCGCCATGGTTTCCGGGTAACCTGCAAACGCCGACACCAGCATCAGCAAGGTCGACTCAGGCAGGTGAAAATTGGTGACCAAGGCATCGACCACATGAAATGGCCGGCCAGGGTAAATAAAAATATCCGTGTCGCCACTAAAGGGCTTGAGCTCGCCATCCCGCGCTGCCGTCTCCAGCGAACGCACGCTGGTGGTGCCCACCGCAATCACCCGACCTCCGCGCGCCCGGCAGGCTGCTACGGCATCAACCACATCCTGACCGACTTCCAGCCACTCGCTGTGCATGTGGTGCTCTTCGATGCGCTCAACGCGCACCGGCTGAAAGGTACCCGCGCCGACATGCAGGGTGACAAACGCAGACTCAACGCCCTTTTCGGCGATTGCCGTCATCAATTCTTGATCGAAATGCAAACCCGCCGTTGGCGCTGCCACAGCACCTGCACGCTGCGCGTAAACCGTCTGATAGCGCTCGCGATCGGCTTCTTCATCCGGGCGATCAATATAAGGCGGCAACGGCATATGGCCGACGCGCTCAAGCAGCGGCAACACTTCTTCAGCAAAGCGCAGTTCGAACAAGGCATCGTGACGGGCAACCATCTGCGCCTCGCCCCCGCCCTCAAGCAGGATCATCGAGCCCGGCTTTGGCGATTTACTTGAGCGCACATGTGCCAGCACCCGATGCGTATCGAGCACACGCTCAACCAGCACTTCAAGTTTGCCCCCCGACGCCTTCTGGCCAAACAAGCGCGCAGGGATTACCCGCGTGTTGTTAAACACCATCAAGTCGCCCGGACGCAGAAACTCAAGCAAGTCGCTGAACTGGCGATGGCCCAATGCACCGCTCGGCCCATCGACAGTCAGCAGGCGACTCGCGCGCCGCTCGGTCAATGGATGACGAGCAATCAGGGTTTCAGGTAGATCAAAATGAAAATCGGCAACACGCATGACAAGAAGGGTCATCTAGCAGGGCGGCAAAGTTTAGCGGAAAATATTTAAAATGACCACGAAAGAGCATTGACCAACTCGAAACTCGTCCCTATACTTCGCCGCCATTGTGCCCCGGTGGCGGAACCGGTAGACGCGGCGGATTCAAAATCCGTTTTCGAAAGAAGTGGGAGTTCGAGTCTCCCCCGGGGCACCACAAACTCGAAGAAAGGCCTTGATTATCAAGGCCTTTTTTATGCCCGAAAAAAAGTGGCGTCACTGCGCCTCGTCGCCATTGCATTGTTAATAACCCTGCGAGAGATAGCTGCAAGGCCCTTTTCAATCAAACTTTTTCCAGGGTCATTGCCAATCACTCGAGCGCTCCAAGTTCTTCTGCTGCTTTCGGCCGAGGTGCCTCAAACAATTGCCTAAATTTGTACTCATTTCTATCTGGATAGCGTGCTTCTGATCGCCATCCGGCGAGCTTTTTCGGGCTGATTTTTAGCAAAAAAGGACAAATTGCGAAGGCAGTGGACAGATTGCGCGAGCATTTTGCTTTGCACCTGTTTTGTCATAATTCTTAATCCTTGATTTCACATAGTAGCCAGCCTAATTCGTGCTCAATGAGGCTACTACGTGTTTCACCGCATCCTGTTTTCTCTATCACTTCTTGGTTTGTCCATTTCTGCTGCGCAGGCCGCAGAAACCAACGCGCTTAACACCCCGCGCTTAACCAATGCAGATAATTTCCGTGATCTAGCCGGCACCCAAACGGCCTATACCACGTCCCACAACGGGACACTTCGCAGCGGGGTGCTCTACCGTTCCAATGCGTTGACGGTGACGCCTGGAGATCTGGCTACGCTCAACACGCTGAACATCAGTAATGTCTTTGACCTGCGCACACCCGACGAGATTGCCACTGCGCCGGATATCCTGCCAACAGGCGCCGCATACACCAATATCAACGTCGCCGGCACAGCCTACGCGGACTTCAGCCTCACCACCGCAGCCGCCAGCATTGCCTTGATGGAAGGCGGTGAACGTGCCTTCGTCACTGACCCCGGCATACGCTCTGAATTTGGCTTGCTGATGCGTGAACTGGCCAGCAGTGAAAACGCTGCCCTGTTTCACTGCACCGCTGGCAAAGACCGCACAGGTTGGACCGCAGCCATTCTGCAGACGCTGGCGGGCGTCGATCAGGCAACCGTAATGGCGGACTATTTAGCAACCAACACCTACACCGCCGAGCGCGTCGCGGCCACCTACGCCCAACTCAACGCCTTGTCGCCAGAAATGGCCGCGGCCTACCAACCACTGCTCGGGGTACAGGCGAGTTTCTTGCAGGCCGGGCTCGATCAGGTCGTGGCCAGTTACGGCAGCATGGACAACTACCTCAAGCAGGGCCTAGGCCTGGATCAAGAAACCATCTATGTGCTGCGTGGCAAACTGGTCCGTTATTCGATTCTCCCCGGCCAGCAAGACCTGAGCGGCAACGACGCCGCAGGTGCGGGGCTCTTGAATGCCCTGCAGGACTCCAGTCTTTCAGGCACCTACAGCGCCTACAACTACTACCTGCAAAGCGCTATTGATGCGGGTTCCCTCGGTGGCCTGCAATCGCAAGTGGGTGGCCAGGTACATGCAGACGCTGGTGCCTACTTGCTCCGCCAGTCTGCGCAAATCGATGATGCGCTCAGCCCCTATGCAGTTGGCAGCAATCTGAAAACCGGCGAATCCTCACTCTGGATCACCGCCTTGGCCGGTTACCTCGGGACCGATAGCTCCAGCAAGGCTGCCAGCAGCAACGAACACAGCGCAGGCTCAATGGTTGGCGGCGTCCACCGCCTCAATGAGCGCACCAGCGCTAATGTTGCCTTCGGCTACAACAAAGGCACCGTGCGCAGCGCTGACGCAGAAGCTAAATCCGATTCGACCTTCCTAAGCGCTGGCGGCCGATATGCCTTCGACAGCCTTGAAAGCGGTGCCTATCTGGCTTTGCAAGTTGAAGCGGGTTATATCGACTACAGCAGCAAGCGCGACCTCAACGCTAATCTGGGAACGGCACGTGGTGACACTCACGGTAGCTTCTATGGCGCCAAAGGGAGCTTAGGTTACCGCCTGAGCCGCGGCCCGCTGAGCATCGAGCCTGAAATCGGCCTGCGCACCAGCCAGCTGAACCTCGACGGATTCCAAGAAAAAGGCAGTGAGTTGGCGCTGAATGTCGACCATATCGACCAGACCCTGAACAGCTTGGTAAGTGGCGTGAAACTCGGTTTTGAATCACGTACAGCAGCAGACTGGCTGATAACACCAGGGCTTTCCGTGGGTTATGAACATATGTTCAATGACCCGTCTGTTACCAGTAGCGCAACCGTTCTAGGGCTGGGCATTGATCAAGTATCGGCCTTCAGCTCCCGCGATCTGTTCAACGCCGGGATGAATATCAGCGCGGTGCATCATGCGCTGACCCTGGGCGCCGATGTTAATCTATTAAACGGTGGCGAAAGCAGCGGTCTGGCCGGGCAACTAAGTGCGAGCATCGCCTTCTAGGCGAACCGCAACCTCCAGTCAGTCAGACCCAGCCCTTTTATGCGCGGGCTGGGTCCAGGAACTTCAAGCGCCTGCCCGCATCTCAAGATCGCCTCTTTGATCTGCACCGAGCAACTGGGCCCTGTATCAACGCCGCGAGCCCTTTTTCACCTCAAGCGGACTGACCCCGAACGCGCTTTTGAAATAGTGACTAAACCTCCCCACATTGGTGAAGCCCAAGCGCAAGGCGACTTCAGAAATCGAATACGAAGGATCCTGGCGCAAGGCGTTGCGTGCCCACTCCAAGCGTACTTGTCGTTGGTAGGTCACAATTGAGCTGCCGACAAAACGACGAAACCCTTCCTGCAATGCGCGCAAGCTGACATTAGTCAATTGCGCCAGCTCTGCACCGCTCACTAAAATATCCGGATGGGCCTGAATGTAGTCAATTGCCAGCTTCACATGACGCGGGGCTATGAGCGGCGTGCGATGTTGAAGTGCCTGGGTGTAATTGTGCGGCCATGATTCCAGCACCGCATCCACTAGCATTTCCTGTAAACGCGCAGGCATCAATGCACTGGAATTAATCAACTGGTCGGACTCAGCGCCAGTGAAAAACCCCAGCAGCGCGCTGATGCTCTTGAGCGCCGCATTGTTCAAATCCACCTGCGGGGCGAATTTAACTCTGCTCATGATCGGCTTGCCCAACAGGATTGAAAGCCGTGCAGCAAACAAGTCATGGCGAATAGAAAAGCCGTATTGCTCATGATCATCAATAAAACTCACTGAGTTCAGGTCTACCTTATCGACTGCAATCCCCACCTGCAGCCCACCGGCGATTCCCGACCCTTGATTGAAGATGATCCTGCCCGCGAGGGGAATCACAAAGGTGATTTCGTCCGCAAAATGTGGGAGAGCGAGCGTAAAGTTGCCCCCATAGCGCATGCGCCGAAAACTTACACCCTCGTAGCGACCATATACACCGGCGATGTGGGTCGTCTTGTCCAGCGAGGGTAGGTTTGAATAAAGATTGCCAAACATTCTCGAAAATACGTCTCCAAATTCTTCGGAGACCATTTGATCCGACCTGATTATTATTTGCTTACGCGCGGAACCGACGATCATCTTATGCAGCAACCTTATTGTTGCGTCCGTCGCGGATAAAGTGGCAGCACTGCAACGGACATGTTTATCCAGGCCCAAGCCGTAGACGTATGCGCGAGCACGTTGCCAGCCAAAGATGACAATTTAGTTACAAGCAAAAGACATCACCAGATGGCTGCATGACGCGCCGCTGTTACAGGTCTGCAGCCGTGATTTAGACGAATCCGGGTATTTACTCAAAACGCCCCTCCCCGTCACGATCACGCAGGTAGCGGCGCACAAGGGGAAATGGCGGCAGCCAAGACTCGCGGCGCAGCATCCACAACTCATAGGTGGGCCGCAGTTGATCGGGCTCATCCAGCGATCCCAGGTTAAGTTCTACCTCGTCATCGCTGCGGGAAAATACTGCTGAGCCGCAACGAGGACAGAAATATCGCCCGGCGTAGTCACCCGTTTCACCGCTGATGGTCACAGCGTCCTCAGGGAATATGGCCGACGCATGAAACAGAGCACCATGGTGCTTGCGACAATCCATACAATGGCAAATCCCGACGCGGTAAGGCTGCCCCACCGCCACCACGCGAACATTGCCGCACAGGCAACCCGCATTGAACGACTCCACACGCACCTCCTCTATATTCTTTACATGGGTTCTATACCAATAGAGCACTAATCATCGTCCCGAAGGAGAACAGCTCATGCTCAAGACAGCGTTAGCACTAAGCGTAGGCGTTCTGCTCAGCGGATGCGTGCACCACACCGACAGCGCGGCACCTGCGCCACCTTCATCTCCCACCGCACCTGTGTCATCGGCAGCGATTGAGCAATATCAGGCCAAGCATGAGCTCACAGATCAATGGGTCGGCCGATGGATAGGCGTGGAAGGCTTGAACCTGACGGTAAGCCAAGATGAGTCCGCAGGCCCAGGCCATTACCTACTGAAGATGCAATATGGCCTCGATGCAGATCAAAGCGGCACATTCAAAGGTGAATCGACTGCAGATGGCATCGCCTTCGAGCGCGACGACGGCAAGCAATTGCTACGCCCAGGCGATGGCGAAGCAACGGGCTTAAAGTGGCTGATGGACAAGCAGAATTGCTTGATTGTGAAGCCAGGTGAAGGCTATTGCCGAGACTGACTGCTCGCCGCCCAAGCAGGGAATAAGCGACTCTCAGGACTCGGGCAGGAACTTTGATGCCGGTCACATTCAGGCTATGATCACGGGATATAAAGCGGACCTCCCTGAATTATGCCCGTCGACCTGCAAGCACTCTATCCAAAACTGATCAATCTGATGCTCGACACAGTCTTCGTGGTCGACAAAGACAATCAGATTGTATTTGTCAGTGATGCCTGTGAGGCTCTGCTTGGCTACCGTGCCAGTGAGCTGACCGGCACCTTGATCACCAATTATATGCACCCTGACGACCTTGCGATTACTCATGCTTCTATCACCCGCGTGATGAATGGTCAGTCGCATATTGATTTCCGCAACCGCTATGTGCGCAAGGATGGGGCTGTCGTCCATATCCTCTGGGCAGCCTTTTGGTCCGAGGAAGTGGGAGCACGGATCGGGGTAGCGCGCAATGTGACAGCGCTGTGGCAGGCCGAGGCAGAATTACAATTCCTAGCCCACCATGATTCGCTGACCGAACTGGCTAACCGGTCGCTGTTCAATGAACGGCTAGACTCCGCCCTGCGAGCAGCGCACCGCCGTCAAAACACCGTGGCCTTGCTATTTGTGGATATCAATGACTTCAAGGGCATCAATGATGTCCATGGCCATTCAGCGGGCGACCGCGTGCTTTATAACATTGCCCGGCGCTTGGAAGGCTGCGTACGTGAGACGGATACCGTGGCGCGCATCGGCGGTGATGAATTCACGGTGCTGTTAACCGACATCCAGTCGCAGGACGCCGTTTCGGCAAAGGTTGAGCAGATCCTGGCCGTCATGGCCGAGCCATTGGGCGCTGAATTTGGCGAGATCAAGATGCCGTCCTGCAGCATCGGTGTCGCCTGTTACCCCGCAGACGGTGATGATGCCGATACCCTGCTCAGCCATGCAGATAGCGATATGTACCGGATCAAAAGGCAGCGCTCAGTCGGTCGCTGATGCTTCGGCAAAGCACAGTAGCTTTGCCGATTCTTCCCACCCTCTACGCCTGAGCGACTTCCACCCTGTTGCGTCCAGCAGACTTGCCTTGATAAAGCGTCTGCGCTCCATTTCGCGGCTAAACGCTGCTAAAAGCCGCCATCCTCTCGCCAATCTCAAAACATAACGCTCGGACCCATTCCAGAATTAAACGTAACTGCGTATGATATAGATTCTCATCCGCATTATAATTAAACGTGAGTCCAACATGTCCGCCCACCCTTCCCTGTGTTCACAAAATACCTCCGCCCTGCAGTCCAACGCAGCGATACGTCCCTTGGCGCTCGCCGTGCACATGCTGGCAGTGGGCGCCGCCTTTGTTACCCCAGCGGTCTATGCGGCAGAACCTGTTGAGCGAACTGAATCGGCAAGCACGGTCACCTTAAAGCCGATGGAAATCACCGGCACCGCCGAGTACGTGCCCAGCGCTGTGACAGAGGACACGGGTTCTTACACCACCGAAGCCGCGCGTACGGCCACGCCACTGAGCATGTCCCTGCGCGAAACGCCGCAATCTGTCAGCGTAGTCACTCAACAACGCATCGAAGACCAAGATTTGGAGACCATCCTCGACGTGGTCAACAATGCCACCGGGGTATCGGTCAACCGGTATGAGACCAGCCGCGCGCAGTTCAACGCCCGTGGTTTTGAGCTCAACTCGCTGATGATTGATGGGGTGCCGACCATTTATGAACAGCCATGGAGTTCGGGGGAGATCTTCAGCAGTCTGGCCATGTATGACCGCGTCGAAATCGTCCGCGGTGCCAACGGTCTGATGACCGGTGCTGGCGATCCTTCCGCGTCAATTAACCTTGTCCGCAAGCGCGCCAATAGCCGCGACCTGAAAGGCTCAGTAAAGTTTAGCGCCGGCACCTGGGATACCTTCGGCACTGAAGCAGATGTATCCACCGCGCTCAACGAGGCCGGTACTATTCGTGCGCGCTTGGTTGGTGAGGTCACCGATGGCGACACCTGGATCGACAATAACTCGACCCGTAGTGAAACCGTCTACGGCACCATGGACATCGACCTGACGCCAGACACCACAGTGTGGTTTGGTCTGAGCAATCAGGAAAATACCGAAGACTCACCGATGTGGGGCGGTCTGCCGGTTTGGTACGCCGATGGCAGCCGCACCAATTGGAGTCGTTCGAAGTCTACCTCCGCTGACTGGAGCAAGTGGGACACGACCTACAAAACCTACTTCGTTAATCTTGACCACACCTTTGCCAACGATTGGAAAATGCAGCTCAGCTACAACCGTGGCGAGCGCAGCGGTGATTCAGCCCTGCTCTACCTTTCCGGTAATCCAGGCCGCAATGGCAGCAGCCCTATGGCTTCGTTCCCGGCGACCTATAAAACCGAAACCACCCAAGACGACTACAGCATCCGTTTTGATGGCCCGTTCTCGCTGCTTGGGCGTAAGCACGACCTGGCCTTCGGTTATATCGACAGTAAGCAGGAATTCGACGCCGACTCACTCAACGCACAAACCGGCTTTGGCGGGGTGCCGAACTTTGACGCCTACAACGGTGAATTTCCCGAGCCAATTTGGGGCCCACGCTCTGACTACGGCTACAGCGAAACCCGCCAAAAAGGCTTGTACGCAGCAACCCGCTTAAACCTGGCCGATGACCTGAAGTTAATACTTGGCGGGCGCGACAGCTGGTACGAGCAGACCAGTGATGACATCTACTCAGAAGTCAGCAAGGTCGACGTTGACCATGAACTGACCCCTTACGCGGGCATCGTTTACGACCTCAACCAATACCTTTCAGCCTATGCCAGCTACACCGAAATCTTCTTGCCACAGTCTGTGCGCGACAGCCGCGGTCAGCAGCTTGAACCTATTACCGGCGAGAGCAGTGAGATCGGCCTCAAGGGCGAGTTCTATGACGGTCGCTTGAACACCTCGGTCGCCATTTTCCAGATCAAGCAGGACAACCTGGGCCAGAGCACGGGAAATCTGATCGACCCAACAAACCCAATTGGTGGCTACGCATTCGAGGCGTCTGAAGGCGCCACTAGCAAGGGCTTCGAGCTGGAGGTTTCCGGCGAGTTGGCGACCGACTGGAATGCCTCGATTGGCTACACTCAATTCACTGCTGAAGATGCTGAGGGCGATGACGTCAACACGCTGTACCCGACCAAACTGTTGCGTACCTTCACTACCTACCGACTGCCTGGCGTGTTCAACAAATTGACCATCGGCGGCGGCGTGAACTGGCAGGACAGCATCTACACCTACGCCACCAACCCGGCCGGCAACTCAGAGAAGATCGAGCAAGATGCTTACGCGCTGGTCAACCTGATGGCGCGGTACGAGTTCACCGACAACCTTTCGGCCCAGTTAAACGCCGATAACATTACCGATGAAAAGTACTTCGATATTTTCGACGCCTACGGTGCGCTGACTTACGGCGCACCACGCAGCCTAACCGCATCGGCGAAGTACCGCTTCTAAGGCTGTACCAAGGTGGCGCTTTTCTTGCCACCTTGGCTGCCAACCCAACACCGGCCTTGTGTCGGTGTTGCGCTTTGTGGTGCATGCTAAACAGCTTTACCGTTGTCCAGTGAGTGCTCTAAGAGTTCCCGGTTCAACTGCTCTGCGGCATCTCGCCTCGCGCTAAACGGGCGTTGATGTCGTCGATCACCGCTGGCAGATCGGCGATGGTGTCGATCAAGTAATGCGGACGCGAACCTTCAAACATCTGGCCGATACGGGCACGCTCTTGTTCGAGTTTGTCTTTGGACAGGTTCTTGAACTGCTCATAGGTCAAACCCAGGGCGTTACCCGAACAGGTCAACGCCACTGTCCACATGCCGGCACTGCGGCCTTCAAGAATGCCCGGCCAGGTGTCGTCGATTTTCACGCAAGCCGCTACGTCGCTGATGCCCAAAGCAATAACATTCGCCAAAGACTGAGCAGGATGCGGACGGCCGTTGGGCACTTCATCGGTGGCCACCACATGGTCTGGAACATAGCCATTGTCACGGGCCAACTCGACCACCCGAGCCATCACCACTGCCGGGTAACCTGAGCAGGTACCGATCTTCAAACCTTGGTCGCGCAGCGCTGAGATAACCTTGAGCGCACCGGGGATCAACGCCGAGTGCTCGGCAATTTTCTCGATCTGCAGCGGCATAAAGCGCTCATAAATAGCCGTCACATCAGCGTCCGTCGGCGTGCGGCCGAAAGCTGCTCGATAGCGCTCGGCAATTTCCGGCAGGTTGCACAGGGTGCGGATGTGATCCCACTTACCCATGCCCATTGGGCCGCGCGCTTCCTCTAGGGAGACCTGCACATCGAACTCAGCGAACGCTTCGACAAAGATCTGCGTGGGTGCGAACGAACCGAAATCAACGACGGTACCGGCCCAATCGAGTATCGCTGCTTGCAAGCAGGTTGGTTGATGGTAGTTCATGTTTTCCTCCATTTGCAGGGTGAGAGGTACCAAGCCTTCCGACGCAAAGGCTGACTTAAGGTTGAAATCGCGGGCCAAAGCATTCCGGGTTGGAACACTTGGCTAGGCAAATGCACGAAGTCATTTGCAGTGATTTTGATCCTGATAGCCCAAGCCGATGCAGCCTAGGTCCAATGACGCACCGGGCATGCAGCCAGTACGCTGCCGATACGGGCGGTCGCAGCTGGAACCAGGGGGGAAATGCACTAACGGCGTAAGTAGCAGACCACCGCGCTGGCAGCAATCGCCAGTCCAGCAACAGTGAAAACCCAAGGCGCCGAGGCCACAGGCAAAAGCAAGCCTGCTAATAACGGTCCCAGACCCGCGCCGATATCCCGCCAGACAGCATTCGAGGCCAGAGCGGTGACCCGAGCTGGCCCCGGATTGCGTTCGGCAACTAGGGTCGTGACCAGCGGTAACTGCAGGGCACGCAGTATCAATACACACGCCGCGCCAGCCACCACCCAGTGCATGCCAAAAGCAGTCAAGGCTAGCGCACTCAGTACGGAAAACAGCAAAAGCATGGGGGTGGCACCGAACGCCTGCGCGGCGCGCCCACCAAGCGGGCTGAGCAGCACTTCCGAGAGGTAACGCAGCGCCATTAGCGTACCGGCAACCAGCAACGCATCTTCGCCCAGCATCTTCTGCGCTTGCAGTGATAAACCGAAGATGAAAAGACCATCCAGTCCCACACCCTCTACGAATGACCAGGCGGCTACGCTGTCGGGAAGACGAAACCGGCGCTTATTCACGGGCAAGTCATGACCGGACGCAGGAAGGCCCCGGGCGATCAATAAGCCGACGGCACAACTGACTGCCAGCACCCAAAAAACTGAACGCGGACCAAGCTCCTGACTGGCGAACGCTCCCAGTGGCAATGCCAACATCGGGCCCAGCGCAATCAGCGCACGTGAGCGCCCGGCGCGGTGGGCTGCTCCGCCAGCATCAGCAGTCGCCAAGACTTGGGTCGAGAGGTTGAGCGCGGCGAAGCACAAGCCCCAGATCAAACGCAGCACCAATAACGCCGCGAACCCGGAGAACATTGCATTACCCAAGGCACAGAACATCGCCGCGCCAGCCGCCAGCATCAAGGTGAGCCGATCTCCACGGCATCCATAGAAACGCAACACATGGCTGTAGCCAAATATCCGCACCAAACGATTGGCCGCCAGCAAGATCCCTGCCTGCACTAACGTGATGCCGAAAGCTTCTGGGTGCATCGGAAGCAGCAAATACAGCAACACATCGCTGGGCAGGCAAAATGCTAGGGTCAGCGCTGCGAGGCGCGCATTTCGGACTGCCTGTTTCGGCATATCGTCGGGCGATGAAGAAAGAGTCGCAGACACAACGAAGTCTCAGGCATATTCAGGAAACATCCTGAAATAATGACCGCTGAAGCGGGCTTTTTACAAGCGGCCAATAATGAGTGCCGCCACAATGCTCTTTGATCAGCGGGTACCTCAATTAGGCCGAGGTCGACGCGCTAAGTGATGCAGATAGCGCAGGGTAATATTTGAACGTTTATAACGGCGATCAACGCAAAGCTTGGCCGTCATTTTCAGGCAATAATCCAAATACCCGATCGTGCAAATGGTGGCTGAAAAATAGCGTCAACCACCCTATGTGAATCAAGAGCCACATCCCCAATATCCATGCCATGCGCCAACGGTCCAATCTGTAAATACCGTTATCCCTGACAGTGGTACGAACCTCTAAAGCCAAGTTGCACGCTCGCCCCAACAGCAATTTTTAGCCAATCCAAAAGCGAACATTCACCGCCACAGGGTGCTTGCGATCTCAACGGCCAGCGCTAGAGTCAATCGAATAAGCATCGCGTTCCTGATAAAGACAAGCGGAGAGTAAAGTGAATAACGGCCACACGGGAACAGCAGAAAAACGCGATTTGGCAGACGTTGAACGATTTACTTGGCTAGAGCGTAAAAACGACGACTTCCCTTTCTACAATGGCCAACCAGTATGGCTTTCCGCGCCTCAGTGGAGCATGGTACTGGTCGCTGTTGTGCTAGGTTTTATCGCGCTTATTACCCTCGAGAAAGTCGTCTCTGGAAGCTGGGCCCTGTTTATCCCTGCAACCCTGTTTTTCGTCATCCCCCTGGCGGCACTTGCCTTTGTCACCCCAGGGCATTGGACCTCACTGTTCCGTAAACCGCGCTTACGGGATTTCATGTGGATGCTTGGGTTCGCCCTGATCAACATAGTTGTCACCCTGCTGATTGGCGTGTTGTTGCAGGGCACCTTGGGTGTCAATGACAATCCAGTTTTTGCTGAACTGGCCTCTCAATCGCGCAATGATCACCTGCGCTTCTTTTTGATGACCATCCCGCAGTTGTTTGGCGAAGAGCTATTTACGATATTGCCCTTCCTCGCGTTGCTGACTTTATTCAGCGCCACATTCGGCTGGTCCCGGCGCAAGGCAATAGTTGCGGCGTGGTTGCTCTCACCCCTGTGGTTCGGTGCGGCCCACCTCCCCACCTACGACTGGAACGTCGTGCAGTCACTAGTCCTTATCGGCAGTGCGCGGTTAATTCTGCTATTGCCATACATCATGAGCAAAAACATCTGGGTCTCCACGGGTGCCCATATCCTCAATGACTGGATGATACTCATCAGCGTGCTGGCTATTGGCGCGGCAGGCGCAGATATCGCCCAGTAAATCGAAGCCTGCGTGATTTTGTGCCAGGGGTTACGCTGCGCCCCATCGACGATTAGACGGCTTTTGTAGGCACTGCATTGGCACGTCGCCTGGCTATCATCGCGACAATGCTGTTGCTCTTAACGGCCGCATCGTATGCTTCACACAGTGATGGCATTTTGCATAGGTGATATGTGTCGTATCTCAACACGCTGAAGGGTTTGCTCGACCCGCTCCACGGCGTCTCAGCGTCGGTTCGCCGCGATTTTATCCCGTGGTATATGCGCACAAAAGTGCCGCAAATACGCTATGTAGCCTTTCTGACCATGGCGCTCTATTTTGTCTACGCACCCATCGAGTATCACGTTGCCACCGACCAGCAAGGGTTACGCCTGTTGGTTCACGGCGTTGTCATTCCAGGCGCATTGCTGGCCGTGGCGTTGCTCAGTTACAACGAGTCCCTGCGCCGACCAATGCTGGGCATACTGACAACCGCCCCCGTCGTGGCGGTGGCGTCGAATCTTTACTTCAACTCGCAAAGCAGTGACTTCGCCTACTACGTTCCCGAGATTTACCTGAGCCTGATGTGGATCTTCGCCGTGTCTGGTCTCAGCCTGCGCGAGGCGACGCCGACCGCTTGTACCTCACTTTTCATACTGCTGGCGGTGACCCTAGGCCACACCGCGCAATCGGGTATAAATGCACTGCATTTTTTATGGATATTGGCGTCGTTCTCGTTTGGCCTGCTCTGCGCGTTTCTGCTGGAGAAGGCGCACAAGAGCATGTTTCTGCAACAGCACCGCCTTGCTTTGTTGGCAAGCATTGACGGCCTGACCGGACTGTCGAACCGCTCGCATATTGATCAGTTTCTTGACGACCAGATCGCTCGCACTGCCAGATACGGCGGCTCACTGTCGGTGATAACCCTGGACATCGACCACTTCAAACGCGTCAACGACAGTCATGGATATGCGGTTGGCGACCACGTGCTTTGCCAGTTCGCGACCCTCTTGAAGTCACATGTGCGGGAGGTCGATTGGGTGGGGCGGCGTGGCGGCGAAGAGTTTCTGGTCGTACTTCCTGAAACCAATGGCGATCACGCGCTGACGGTGGCGCAACTCCTGCAACAACGGATCAATGCGTTCGACTTCGAGCGCATCGGACACAACACCGCGAGCTTTGGCGTTACCGAACTGCGCCCCGGTGACAGCTTGGCAGAGCTGCTTGAACGGGGCGATCGAGCCTTGTACAAAGCCAAGGCAAATGGCCGCAACAGAATTGAGGCGGACGTACTTGGGCAGGAAATGCTGAAGCGAGCAGTGCAACCGGCGAGCCGTTAAACGGTGGGAGTGCTGCTACTTAATGTTAACCCCTTCCCCTGATCGCCCTGCTGGAAACGAGACTAAGCCTTATGACACGAGACGAACTGGCCGCCACATACCGGGGTTACATTGACTGCCTAAACCGTCAGGATTGGCAAAATCTTGACCGTTTTGTCCATAAGGACGTGACCCACAATTCAGCTGCAGTCGGTCTGGCAGGCTATCAAGCCATGTTGGAGCGAGACTTCCGAGAAATACCCGATTTGGTGTTTCGCATTCAGATCCTGACGTCCGATCCGCCCCACATTTCCAGTCGACTGAACTTCAATGTCTGCCCAAGGGGCGAATTCTTCGGGCTTGCCATCAATGGCAAAAGGGTCGCCTTCTCCGAAAACGTGTTCTATGAATTCATCGACGACAAAATTGCCCACGTCTGGTCGATCATTGATAAGGCTGCAATCGAGGCACAACTCTAGCCGCTGGGGATGCCGCTAGCGATTGAAGATATACATCAGGCGGCTGTTAACTGAGTATCTGTGCCAGTCGCGCGACCACAGCTGATGCTTGCTCGGCACTGGCAATGTTAGTGAAACCTATAACCAAACCGTGCCTGGGCTGGGCCTGCAGATACCAGTGGGACAAGGGCTCAATGGCGATGCCCAAAGCCCGGGCAGGCTTAACCAGCGCGCTATCGTCACCTTCCCCCAGCCCCGCGACCAGATGCATTCCTCCGGCCTGTGGATTGATCTGTAAACGCTCGCCGAATTGATCACGGAGTGCATCGACCAGCCATTGCCGGCGCCGCGCATAGAGATTGCGCATCTTGTTTAAATGCCGGGCAAAGTGTCCCTCGCTGAGGAAGGCGGCAACAGTCGCCTGAAGCAGATGCGGACAATGGTTATGCAGACGATCCGCTTGCCGTGCGAATGCCTGGCTCTGCTCCCTGGGCACCACCAGATAAGCCAGACGCAACCCCGGAAACAGGACCTTGCTGAAGGTTCCGGTATACAGCACACGGCCTTGCTCATCGAGACTTTTCAAAGCTGGCAATGGTTTGCCCTGATAGCGGTACTCGCTGTCGTAATCGTCCTCAATGATCCAGCTGCCTTGGCGGTTGGCCCACGCGAGCAGGGCCAAACGACGCGGCAGTGACAGAGACATCCCCAGCGGACTTTGATGGGTCGGGGTGACCACAGCAAAGCGTGCATCCGGGCAGCGCGCAATGCCCTGCACAACATCCAGTCCCTGATCATCCACAGTGACCGGCACCAACTCTGCGCCGGCTGCTTGCAAGGCGCTCCGCGCCATGAAATAGCCGGGTTCTTCGATCCAACATTTATCGCCCGGGCGCATCAAGGTGTGACTGATCAGGTCGAGGCAAGCACGATAGCCCGCACACACCACTATCTGATCAGGGTGGCAATTGATGCCTCGCGAAATCCCCAGATAGGATGCAATGGCCGCGCGCAGCGGTGCATAACCGCGTGAGTCCGGGTAGACGAGGCCTTCAAGGCCAGACTGGCGCTGCTGGCGGCCGGCGAGTCGTGTCCACAGTTTGCGCGGAAATGCATCCAACGCGGGCAGCCCCATCTGCAGCGCTAACGGCAATTCACCGGAATGAGTCCCCTGATAAGCCACCGACGCAACCGCCTCATGGCGTACAGGCCGGATGACCGCGGCCAATTGCGGCGTGACGACAGTCCCGGCTGCTCCCCGCGCAATCAGATAGCCCTCACCAATAAGTAACTGGTAAGCCGCCTCCACGGTTCCGCGTGCCACATTCAGTTCTGCCGCCAGAGCGCGAACCGCTGGCACCCGATCACCGGGGCGCAGGCGGCCATCAGCAATCGACTCGCGAAAGCGATGATAAAGCTGACGGTAGATCGGCGCCGAATAGCTGCGGTCAAGCTCAAATTGAACAATCATGGCCTAGTCATTTATGCATTTTTTGGCTCTATAGGCTAAGCCATCCTGCCTCTAAAATCAGTCATCACTTTTAAGCAGGCGCACGAACATGCCCTTTACCTTCAAACACCTTGAGAACGAGCAAGACTTCCAGTCCAGTTTCGACCTGATGCCTGTCTTGCGTCCGCATCTAGTCGATTCAGCGGCCTATGTGGCGCAGCTGATGCGACAAACCCGCCAAGGCTACCGCCTACTCGCCGCTTGGCAGGGTGAGCGGATTGTCGGCCTAGCTGGATACCGTGAACTGGAAAACCTGCTCTACGGACGGTTTATTTACGTCGATGACCTTGTCGTAAGTCCCGCCCTGCAGCGCAGTGGCCTCGGCAGCCATCTGCTCAACGCGGTACGTGACGAAGCCCTGGAATATCAGTGTGATCACTTCGTCCTGGATACCGGCCTGCATATGCCACTGGCCCAGCGCTTTTATTTCCGCGAGGGCTTGCTGGCCCGAGGCATGCATTTCACCCAGAGCCTGCATGAGGTTGAATCGCGATGAAAAATATTCTGTTGATTAATGCCAGTCCTCACGGCCACGCCTCCCACGCGCACCAGCTTGCAGTGGAGTTAGCGGCATCCTTACACCAGCAGTATCCGGGCATCGAACGGGTGGAGCGCGCCTTGGGCGCCAACCCGCTGCCACCGCTAGGATCGGAATATGCCAGCGCGCTCACCACCATCACGCCCGTTGACTCACCAGTGTTTGAGCTTTCCGAGACGCTGATCGGCGAACTTGAGCGCAGTGATGTTCTGTTGATTGCCACACCGATGCACAACTTTACCCTCCCCGCCGCGCTCAAGCTTTGGATCGATTATGTGCTGCGTATTCACCGGACATTCAGTTCGGGCGCCGAAGGCAAGGTCGGGCTGCTGGAGGATCGCCCCGTCCACGTCATCGTAGGCTCCGGCGGATTTCATCGGGGTGAGCGGGCCCGCCAGCCGGATTTCCTGACGGTTTACCTGCGTCATGCGCTGAACACCATGGGGCTTTTTAATCTGCAGTTCACTTACCTCCAAGGTTTAGTGCTGGGTGAAGAAGCCGTACGCAGCACACTCGCAGACGCCCGAGCAGCACTGTCCCGCGAACCCTTATTCACCCACTTGGTTGAGCAACCTTGCTTGCAACCGATCACTTTTTCTACGCCAGGAGTTTCATCATGAGCCAACTTAGACTGCCGTTCTCTTCCCTTTCGCCTGCGGCTTACCAAGGCTTGCTTGCCACCAACACCGCACTGGCTGCAAGCTCGTTGGGCCTGCCACTGATTGAGCTGGTCTATTTGCGTATTTCGCAAATCAACGGCTGCGCTTACTGCCTGGGTACACATTCACAAACCCTGCGTGAATGCGACGTGGCGCAAGCGAAGCTCGACTGCCTCGCCGGCTGGAAAATTAGCGCGCTGTTCAACGATCGCGAGCGCGCAGCCCTCGCCTGGACCGAGACACTCACTTATGTCAGCGAAAAAGGCGCACCCGATGCGTTATATGAGCCTTTAAAAGCCCATTTCTCCGATATCGAGATTTCCGATCTGACCCTGGCTATCTCGCTGATGAATGCCTTCAATCGGCTGGCTATAGGCATGAACCTCTAAGCATCAATACAAAACCCGCCGCACCTTTAGCCAATTTACCGACCGGAGAGCAAGGGCTGTTGCTCCGTGGTTGGCAAATTTTCTACTCATCCCTGACCTGTAACGCCGCGTTATTCGCGGCGTTACAGTGCTGGATGTGTCTAAGACCGACGCCGCTGGCTGCCGCAGCATTCCCGAGAGGAATGCATTGCATAAAATTAATGAATTTTTATTATTTGATACCTCGGCGTAGGCTGGTTCAAGACCAAGGAGAACCCTCTTGAAATCACCCTCCAGTGACGCTGCTGATAAGTTTGATCGTTCACGGGCCAATGAATACGGCCAGCAAAGCCGTATTGCCCTAGCCGGATACGACGCCTGCCACGACCTTGCAGCCTGCATGCTCGCTGCAAGTCTCGGCAGCACGACCTCGGCGAAAGTCCTTGTGGTTGGCGCTGGCGGTACGGCGCAGGAAATTATTGCGATGGCAAAGCTGGAGCCCAGTTGGCGCTTCACGGCTGTTGATCCATCCGAGCCGATGCTGGCTGCCGCGACACAGACATTAAGCGCCGAGCAATTACTTGATCGAACAACCATTCACCTCGGCTCGGTGGATGACTTGCCAGCCGATGAATCCTACGATGCCGCCACCCTCATTGGGGTCCTTCACCACCTGCAGGGCGATGCGCCTAAGCACAGATTGCTTGAGTCCATTCACGCTCGCCTAAAGCCCGGTGCCCCGCTTATTGTGGCCGGTAATCACCATGCCTATGCCAGCCAACCACTGCTGCTTGCTGCCTGGGGGCAACGTTGGCGTCAGCACGGTGCGAGCCCCGACGAGGTGAAGGTCAAGCTTGGCAAAATCCTGCAAGGCGCTGACCCGCCACACTCCGAAGCGCAGGTACAGAAACTGCTGCATAACGCCGGGTACGGCGAGGCAACTCGTTTCTTCAGCAGCCTTTTCTGGGGCGCGTGGTTAAGCTGTAAACCCGTCTAAAATCATCGGAATTAGGGATTATCACCATCGGTTTTTGCCCAAGACCGGCAGAAACCGATCAAAACGCGACTCAGGGTTTGGCTAAATAACCAGGTAAAGCCTCCACCTGCTTCATCCACCGTGCAACATGGCGGTATGGGGCAAGATCCACATCGCCCTCAGGGCCCAAGGCAACGTATGGGTAAACCGCGCACTCGGCAATTGAAGGCCGCCCGATCGCCAGCCACTCACTGTGTTGCAAATGTTTATCGAGCAGGGACAAGGTCACGCAGGATTTTTCCAGGGCCGCCGAATGGTCCAATTCGGCGCCAAACTTCTGCACCAAACGCGCCGCACAAAGGCTGTGATCAATCTCATTCGCCGCGAAAGACAGCCACTGCATGATCTCTGCCTGACCTTGGGCATGGGCGGGCCACCACGCCAGACCGCCGTAAACACCAGCGAGGTAAACCAGAATGGCTTGCGAGTCGCGAAGGACCTGAGAACCATCTTCTAAAATCGGCACCTGGCCCAGTGGATTCAGGTCCACCAGCGGCGACTTCTTATGCGCGCCGTTTAAAAAATCCACCGGCACGAGTTCAAGCTTGATATTGGCCAAAGAGGCCAGCAGGCGAACCTTGTAGCAGTTACCGGACGCATCTAAATCATAGAGTTTCATTGTTCATCTCCATTCATCAACTGATTGAATTCGAGGACATTGCCGTCGGGGTCGCGGATAAATAGCGCAATGCGTCGAGGACCGATGTGATGCGGGCCTTCGGTAATCACGATGCCCTGCTCATTCAACCAAGACTCAAGCGCATGAAGGTCATCAACCACGAATGCCGGATGGGTCATCCCCGGCAGTTTCAGGGGCGCGTCTAGCAAGACATTGTGGGCATTGGCTTGACGGGCACCATTGAAAATCAGGTTTATCCGTACCCCGTCCGCAGTGAGCATCTCGTTGGCTTCATACAGCGGAAAAGTGGCACTCTCGACGAAGCCAAGCGCCTGATAAAAAGCGATCGCCCGCGGTTTGTCGCTGACTCGGATGCCAATGTGGTCGTAGGCACAAATTCTGGCGGGGTTGGCGTGTGGGTTCATATCCATGCAACTCCAGATAAGGTCTCTGCTTGAGATAACCCCTGAAGTTTCAGCGCAGATAGCACTTTCACCAATGGTGTGAACCTGACAATACTTATGCAGTAAACGCACAAATCAGAGAGTGAGAATGGACAGGCTCAAGGCAATGGCCAACTTCGTTCGGATCGTCGACTGCGGCAGCTTGAGTTCGGCTGCAGACGCAACCGGCCAGTCGGCTGCATCGTTGGTGCGTTCGCTGGCGGCGTTGGAGCGCTATTTAGGGGTTCGTTTATTGAACCGCAGCACCCGGCGCATGGCACTCACGGTTGAAGGCGAACAGTACCTCGACTGGAGCCGGCGCACGCTCGCTGATTTCGAACACATGGAGCAGCGCCTGGACTCCCGGGATGGCATTGTTCGTGGCGTGCTGCGCCTCACGGCGCCTGTGGAGTTTGGTCAGCGATTTGTGGCGCCACTGGTTAACCAGTTTCTCAAGCAGCACAGCGACATTGCCATTGAGCTGACGCTAAACGACCAGGTGGTTGCATTGCTTGATGAGCGTCTCGATCTTGCACTGCGTATTGGCCATCTGCCCGACTCCGCCATGATCGCGCGACAGGTCGGTGCAACCCGGCTCATAACCTGCGCCAGCCCAGATTATCTGGCCAACGCGCCCGCGATCGAGTCCCCAGAATCGTTGCAGGACCACGCCTGTATCATCTTGGCTTCACATGGGCGGCACTGGTATTTTCGGGATAACGCCAAAACGCTTACAACACCACTGAGCCCCAGATTAGTCTGCAACCAGATCCGCGCTGCCAGCCTCGCCTGCCAGCAAGGCGTAGGCATTACTCGATTGATGCATTATCAGGTTGCGGATGAACTGGAAGCGGGTCGGCTGATCAGGATTCTTAAGGATTTCGAACCCTTGGACCTGCCAGTGCAGTTGGTCTACCCGCACGCCTTGCAACTCTCGCCACGGGTGCGGGCATTCGTTGAATGGGCGTGTCCACAGTTGGAGCAGCTCACACCCAATCCCGACCTAAGCCTTTAGAAGCGCCAGGTGGCACCGCCACCAATAACGTGGATTGCTGCGTTCTTGAACTCACCGGACAGAGTCTCGCCATTACGCTTGCTCTGCTCGACACTCATATCGCCCATCCAGATAAGGGTGTAGTTCATATTGACCGACAGCGTCTCGTCAACTTGGTAGTTGAAGCCCGTTGCCAAGCGCCAAGCCTCGCCCATCGGCACATCCACAGTGCGATCCTTGTCATCAACCGCTGAGCTGTCATAACCGACACCCATGTTGAGCCGCAGTTTCTGAGTGATTTGGTTTTGTGCGCCCAAGGATAGATGCCAGGTATCTTTGTAGTTCCGGTCTACCGAGCGCGAGACAGATGAACCATTCGGATTGCCATCGACTTCTACGCCGATTTTGCCGAACTCGCTCCAGTCCTGCCATCCAACGCTGCCGAGGACTTTCCACTGGTTATTCAACTGATGCGAGATGCTCGCCAACGCTGTCTGCGGCACGGTCATATCAACATTGAGTTGATCCGCATTGATACGGCCAAGCGCAACATTTAACAGAGGATTGCTGATGCCATCGAAATCCGGGTTGTCTTCAAACTTGAGTTTGATCTTGCTGACATAAGACAGACCCAATTTAGTGCGCTCAGAGAGGTCGTACAAAACACCCACGGTCACACCCATGCCCCAGTCAGTGTCTTTGTATTTGAGTTGGCCGTCCTCGGCATTGCCTAATCCAAGCGGGTTGTTGTCCACCGCTATCTCCGTGACAAAGCGGCCAAACATAATACGGGGGCCGACACCCACCGACAGGTCATCGGTGACTTTGTATGCAATCGTTGGCTGAAAAGCGAGACCAATCAACGAGGACTTCTGGGTGAAATAGCGCCCCGCCCAGTCATCGTCATAGTTCACTGCCAAACCGAAGTTACCCACCATGCCGAAGCCGATAGCCGCACGGTCATTGAGTTGGTGGCTGATAAAGGCACTGCCGCTTGGAAAATACTTGAGGGCATTGCCGCCTTCGTTGCCATCGAAGTCGTTGCCATCATCACGTGAGAACGTGATGTCACCCAACATTAATTGGCCATTAGCGCTGACCTGGGTTCCCGCAAGCTCAGTTAAACCGGCAGGGTTATTCATTAAAATACTGGGGTCTGTAGCCAAAACGGCGGCACCGGCATTGGCCAAACCAGCCCCCTCCTGACCCACTTCATAAACCATCAAACCGCCAGCCCAAACATTCCCTGTAATGCCCAACAACGTCATAGACAATAGTGCTTTGTGCAGCATGGCCTGAAATCCCTTGATGTGTGTGTATAAACACTTAACTGATTAGGTGCTTTAAGGTCCGGTTAAATGTGGAATTGGGGTTGAGTATAATCACCCCTGCCAAGCTGTCCATCCAGACCTGCTAACGCAGCAATGCAATAAGCTGCCACCGGTTGATCGGTTGTGAAACAGGCACAAAACCGCATCCAACTGTTGAGAAAACAGCCTGTGACGGCAGCTAAAGCCCTAATCTGAAGTAATGATTATCCCGCAACACTCGCACCGCTAAGACGCTGGATAAACGCGAGCTAGCACTGAGCGTGTCAACCTGAACCCAATGGCGACACGCTCGTAGCAGGCGCCTCAATACACCTTAGAAGTTGTAGAGCATGCCCAAGCTCAAGCTTTTGATGCTGGTGTCGTAGAAGTCGATATTGCTGTCTTCCTCGCCATAGCTCGCCACAGCACGTGCGCGCCAGTTTTTCAGGCCGAACGGTTCTTTATAGGTGGCAGCAAAGGAGATACCCATGCGGTCCAAATCAGCTTTCTTGTCGTAAATTGGATTGTCGTCATCACTCTCCAAATGGCCTGCCGTCAGGTTGGTGACCAGTTCCCAACGGTCAAAGCCGGTGTAGGCATAGTTAAGCTCCATCTGGTAACCGTCCATGGCCATTGCATCGCCATCGAGGTCACGGTTGATGTAACTCAGGGTCGGGATCACGATGTGATCAGTGCCAATGCCCCAAACATAACGCACGTCGAGTTTGTTTTCGTCGCCTTCACGATCCAGCAAGCCGCGCTGCGCAGCGGTCAGGCCTAAGGCCTCGCCGCTATTTTCATCATCGATGTCGATTTTGCGGTGGGTATAGGTCACGTCAAAGCCGGACTGAAAAATATGTTCCCACGCCAAACGTGCCCCGCTGCTTTCACGGTCAGTTTCTTTGCGCTTGCCATTAACCAGGTACGGGTCTTCCCACACTTCGACCGGGGTCGAGGCCAACAGGCTGGCGCTGAGGTTACCGGCTTGACCGATGCCCTGACGCACACCGAGTGCAAGGGTGCCATCTTGAGTCAGAAAGTCTTCAAGTTCAGTACCGCCAAAGAACTCGGTACGGCTGCCTTGCAGTTTATAAGACAGGCCAAAAGCCGGCAGAATTTTGCTAAAGCTTTTGCTGTCGGGGGAACTGTTCAGGGAGTCAATATGGCTGTCACTGACATCGGTGCCGCCCAGCGTCGCAACCGTATTGCTTTCCATCCGGTTAGTACTGGCTCCCAGATAGACATAACCAGTAAAGCCATCCTTCTTGGGGATACGGTCATAGGCATGGGCGGAGCAAGTCACCGCCAAGCTGAGAACTGTAAGGGTAAATCGACGCATGTGTTACTCCTGTAAACGCAATTAGCCTGATACGTGTTTAGTAGCGACTGGCAGGTCAAAATACGGACACACCAGCTTGTTAGCTCTAGCCGCATAAATCTTCATTGCAACTTTAGTCTACTTATACAGAAACCCATATTTTCCACCCAGAAAAAAAGTTCAAATCACTGCAATAAAGTGCCCGAGATCAACGTTTTCAGGTTTAACGGATGCTGGCGCCTTGCATTCGATAGAGGAATTACAGGGTAAGTTCCTGATAGGCGGCTGCCTACGCAGAAGATAATGACGCTGCTTATTACCGGCTCATTACTGAACAATGACCGGACGGTCATAAACAGCGCCTTTAAATGCCATCAAAAGGCTATCACACGAAGTTAACTAAAGTATTAATACAGGGCGCCGCGAATAACTTAGCCCACGGCGCCTTCTACAATCTTTGAACTTACTGCAAGCCTAAGTGCAGGTCGCTAAACACGTAGTCTTTATCTGCAACGTGAGCCACATGACAACCGGCGCATTTTTCAAATGGCAACACTTTGGATGTCTGAGGGTAAGCCTTGTCGCTCTTGGCGGGGCCAAAGGCAAAATAACCCCAGTTACCCGGTGCTTTGGGAAAACGTGCAGCATCCTTGACCATGTAGGTCACGCCGAAAAAGTTGTTCTGAAAAATACCAGTGCCATGGGTCGTCACGCAGACGCCTGTAGTCTTGTCGCAGTTACCCATGTGCTGTGGCCATTTTTTACCATGGTTCATGACGCAAGCACCGGTGGTCTTGTCGCAGTCGTCAGCTAGGCTGGATTCGCTGAATTCCTTGACGAACTGGGTACCGTCTGGCCACTTGTGGGTGACTTTGTAGATGGCTAATGCAGACGTCTCGACATAGGTATTGCCGAATTGAGCGCCCTCCCGAGTACTGCCATCAATGATGGTTTTGTGGCCTGGCGGGGTCGCAAACGTGCCGATGTGGGTCCAGCTTCGATAGCCCTGTGGGATATGTGCCGTGGTTGCATCAATAAAGTGCGCCTGTGTAGCTTTATTGACGACGTCGGCTGCTTGGGCAACGCCGCCTAGCGCCGTAAGAGAAAGCGCCATCAGCAGGCATTTTGCGGTACGGCTGATGACTTTAGCCTGTTTAAACATATCAATTTCCCTATTAATTATCATGTTTCGAGCACAGCAATGCTCGGCCGCCCATTGGTTGACTCCGAGGAGGCTCCCGGACGCATAGATCATGGTTGGAAGTGCGGTGCACCTGAATAACGGTACTCGCGAACGATACTGTGCCCGGCGTGCCAGAGGTATTAGACCCAGCTGATTTGCCTGATCAGCTGGTTGTTAGGGCGGGCCGATTTATCCATTAAAGTTGTGCGAACGGTCTGACACAAGCACGCAATCAAACGGCAAACATCAAGGCTAAACTCCAGATACCGATGAATACCGCGTAGAGCCCGCTACCAAGCTTAGTGATAGCCCTAGATACCATCCATAAGCCGTGAAGTGGCAATAAAGTGCGCGCTAGAGCATCTCATTTATTTCCTGACATCGAGTTAATAGCTACATGTGCCTAACTTAAATGTTCTACTATTGCATGCACCATCTGAGCTCATATTAAGCAAAAGCTGAAATCGCGTTGTTGCTCAAGGCATGAAGACTGCGTCGTTGCTAAGGAACTTCCATGGATAGCAGAGAACAAGTTTCAAATTTAGAACGCTTTGTCGGCCAGCGTGTGCTTGGCCAAGAGCAGACCATTAAATATGTGATTCTCGGGCTGTTAGCCAACGGCCATATCCTGCTGGAAAGCCTCCCTGGTCTTGCCAAAACCCGCACCGTCAAAGCACTTGCCAAGCATCTTGATGCGCGGATGAGCCGTATTCAGTTCACCCCAGATCTGTTGCCCTCGGACATCACCGGGGGCGAGATCCTGCAGCAGGTCAATGGCCAGAACCAAATCAAGTTTCAGCCTGGCCCGTTGTTCGGCGAAATCATACTCGCGGATGAAATCAACCGTGCTCCGGCCAAGGTACAAGCGGCCTTGCTGGAGGCCATGGAGGAGCGGCAAATAACGGTCGCCGGCCAAACGCATCCCATGTCGCAATTGTTCATCGTATTGGCGACGCAGAACCCTATCGAACAGGAAGGCACCTACCCACTGCCGGAAGCGCAGATGGACCGTTTTCTGATGAAGCTGGTCATGGATTATCCGCACACAGAGGATGAAGCTCAGGTGTTGCGCATGTTGCGAGCAGAAGAACAAGCCGCAGATGGCGAGCACACAGCAGAGCAAGAACTGCGCCTGCCCCAGGACGTGATTTTCTCCGCACGCCAGGCAATCAATCAGGTGCATGTATCGGAGGCTATCGACCGTTACCTGATTGATTTGGTCAATGCGACTCGTCATCCAGCAGATTATGACGAAGACCTCGCCCGCTGGATCCATATTGGCGCGAGCCCACGCGGCGGCATTAGCCTGGACCGGGTAGCCCGAGCCCACGCGTGGTTGTCGGGCAATGACTTTGTTTCACCTGACGACGTGCGAGCGGTCATTCACCCGGTGTTGCGACACCGACTGTTGCTTAGCTACGACGCAGTGGCCGATGGGGTAGACGCAGACAAAGTGCTTGATCGTTTGCTCGACAAGGTGGCAATACCCGCCTGACAAGGAGCACTACCGTGGAGCCTTCCAACGTCGCCGCTGACGGGTTCGTTTACGCATCATTGCCACAGCTAATGGCGTTTGAGTACCGGGCGCGTGGCCTGAGCTTTATGGCTCGGCAGTCGTTATCAAGCGTGCTGTCGGGCAATCATGCTTCGCGTCTACGGGGTAGAGGCTTGAGTTTTGACGAGTTGCGCCATTACCTGCCCGGGGATAACTTACGCCACCTCGACTGGCGCGCCTCAATGCGCTACGGCAAACCCTTTGTGCGCAGTTTCACCGAGGAACGCGACCGCCCCACCTTGATCCTTGTAGACCAGCGCATGAGTATGTTTTTTGGCTCGCAGCGCAACTTCAAATCCGTCACCGCTGCCGAGTTGGGCGCCCTTTGTGCATGGATCGCCCTCCAAGCCGGTGATCGCGTGGGTGGGCTGGTGTTCGGGGACGAGCGCATCGAGCATATCCGCCCACTGCGCAGCCGCTCTCGGGTTGAAGCGTTATGTACCAGCATCGTGCGGCAAAACCAGATGCTGTCTGCAACCCGCCCAGACACAGAACACGAAGATCAATTAGACCAAGCATTACGTAACTGCTTGAGCCTTGCAGGGCACGATCACCTGATTTGCATCATCAGCGATTTCGCCGCCACCAGTGAACGCACCTTACAACTGCTGCGCGAGCTAAAAACCCACAACGATGTCATCGCCTTGCAGGTCTATGATCCCATCGCCTTGAACCTACCAAGCAAAGGTCGGCTGATGGTCACCCAAGGCCAACTGCAGGTCGAGCTACAGGTTGACCGCCGCCGCGTTAATAAGCCATTGGGCGAGTTTCTTATGGGGCGTCTGCGCGAAGTGGCCGATTTACTGCGGCTCAGCCAAGTGCCCCTAATGATGTTCAACACTGGCGAAGACAGCTTGGAACAGTTGCGCCAAGAACTGGGCCGACTTGCGCAGGTGCCTCGATGAGCAGGCCCAATATCAGTCAGTTAAAGGAACTGGAGCTGACGGCGCCGGACTTTAGCTACCTGCCACAAACCTGGGGTTGGCTCGCGCTTTTGCTGGTTATCCTGATTAGCTTGAGCGCCTGGGCGCTGCTGCACTGGCGCCACCGACGGCGTAACCGGTATCGCCGCGACGCCCTACAGCGTCTAGCCGAATTACAAGATGCCGTCATCCATGATCAACAACGGCTGCAAGCGCTGCGCGAACTTCCCGAGTTGCTTAAACGTGTGGCGCTGTCGATGCCCAACTCTCCAGACGTCGGCAGTTTAAGTGGCGCTGGTTGGCAAAGCTTTCTGCAAAACGCGAGCCCTACCCCTTTGCCCACTTCGCTTAGCCAACAACTCTGGTTATTGGCTTATGCGCCTCAGGCCCAACTGGCAACCCTAGGCCAGGAGCAACTCGACGCGTTGTTTAACACCTGTAAACAATGGATTGAGGCTCATGATGTGGCAGCTTGATTACCCTTGGTTAATGCTGCTGTTGCCGCTGCCTTGGCTGGTATGGCGCTATTGCACCGAGTACCGCGAATCACGCAGCGCGGTGCGCGTTCCCTTCTTCGGTGCGCTGAGCCAAGCCGTTGGCCAAGAGCCCGGCCAAGCCACTGCGCGCGGTGGCCGCTGGCAGTTGCTGATCAATCTAGTGGTTTGGCTGCTGATCCTACTTGCCTGCGCGCGGCCTGTGTATGTTGAAAAGCCGATTGAACATACTCAGCCGACCCGCGACCTGATGCTCGCTATCGACATTTCCCAATCGATGCAAACCCGCGACTACACCAGCCTTAGCGGCGAGCAGACCGATCGCCTGAGTGCAGTTAAAGATGTGGTGCGTGACTTCATAGCTGAACGCAAAGACGACCGCATTGGCTTGATCGTGTTTGGTACCGGCGCCTACCCTCAGGCCCCGCTGACCCTTGATCATTCCAGCCTGAACCTATTACTCGATGAAGTAGGGATCGGCATGGCCGGGCCGAACACGGCGCTGGGCGACGCCATTGGCTTGACCATTAAATTATTGGACAACGCCAAAGAGCAGGAAAAAGTGCTGATCCTGCTCACTGACGGTAACGACACAGGTAGCGCAATCACCCCTGATCATGCTGCTGACCTGGCCGCCAGCAAGGGCATTGTTGTGCACACCATTGGTATTGGCGACCCCGAAGCCACCGGTGAGTCCAAGGTTGACCTACAAACCCTGCAAAACATCGCCGACATCACCCACGGTCGCTTCTTTCGCGCCGACGATCGCACGGCGCTCAAACAGGTCTACGACACCCTTGATCAAATTACCCCGCACAAAGTCAAAACCTTTAGCCATCAACCCAAACGCGATCTGTTCTGGTGGCCTTTAGGGGCAGCACTTCTATTGCTCGCACTTGCTCAATCCCTCGCCGCACTTTCCGCTCGGATGACCACATCTGGCCCACCTCGACAGCAGAAGGAGCGCTGATATGGATATCGATCTCAGCGCCTTTCACTTTCTGCGCCCGCTCTGGCTGCTGCTACTGCTACCGGGTATAGCCCTGCCGATTATCTGGGCACGCCGCAACGATATAAGCCGCCAACTGCAAGGCGCCATCGCGCCACATTTGCTTCAACACCTGGTGATAAAGCCGCAGGATAATCAGCGTTTGCGTCCGGTGCACTTGTTCGCAGCACTGCTGATATTGGGCGCCATGGCCGCAGCCGGTCCGACGTGGCAACAAGATCGCCCTGACTTTCTAGATGACCGCGCCCCACTTATTCTGGCCGTGGATTTGTCGCCCTCAATGGATGCCGACGATGTGCCACCGACACGCTTAAGCGCGGTGCGCCATAAATTGCACGACCTGATCGAGCAACGCGCCGGTGCTCGCACCGCACTGATCGCCTATGCGGGGAGCGCTCATTTGGTCTTGCCTGCAACCGACGACCCAGCGCTGTTGGATAGCTTCCTGCAAGCGCTATCGACCGGCCTGATTGAAAAAAACGGTCATGACGTTCTCGGGGTAATTGATCAAGCGAAACGCTTGCTCGAGGCGGAAAAAAGCCCCGGCACGCTGGTGCTGATTACCGATGGAGCCGATCCTGGCCTGAATGCACAAATAGACGAGCATCTTAAAGGAGTCGACCTGCAGGTGCTGGTGCTCGCCGTTGGCAGTAAGACCACAGGGGTCGTACGCAATGCACAAGGGCAACCGCAGGTTGATGCCAGCGGTCGCCCAGTTGTGGCCAAGTTTGACAGCAAAGCCCTTGAGGATCTGGCCGACGCAGCCAATGCGCCACTCGGCAGCTTGACCCTTAATGACGATGATCTGGATTGGATCGAGCTGCACGCCCAGCGCCACTTCCAGGCCGTGAGCGACGACGGCAAAGAAATCCACTGGAAGGACGCGGGCTACTGGCTGTGCTGGCCGCTGTTAATGATCGCGCTGTTTTGCGTACGCCGCGGCTGGCGTGTGCACTGGTTGGCCAGTCTACTGCTGGCTGTAGGCCTCGGGTTGCCTGCCCCTCCTGCCCAAGCAGGTGTTTTGGCCGATGCCTTTTTCACACCGGATCAACAGGGCCGCTGGGCCTTTGAACATCAACAGTACCCCAAAGCCGCAGCCCACTTTAACGACCCTTACTGGAAAGGCGTAGCCGCCTACAATGCTGCAGACTTTGACGCCGCGCTGATCAATTTAGCCAGCCTTGATAGTGCCCAGGCATTCTTCTATATGGGCAACAGTTATGTGCGCCTATCACGCTTTCCCGAAGCGATAAATGCATACCAGCAAGCCCTGAAAAAGCAGCCGGTGTTTGCCGAGGCCACCAGCAACTTAGCGTTGGCCCAAGCCCTGCAAAAAGACTACGAAAGTCAGCAAGAAGCCACACCGCCGGGGGACAAACCCGATGAAGTTAAATTCGATAACAAAACCAACAAAGGTCAGGACACCCCGCTGCCCGTGATCAAGGCCGCATCCGACCAACTCTGGCTGGACAACCTGACCACTTCACCGGCACGTTTTCTCAAGCAGAAATTCATGTTGCAAGACGCCAAGCGCCAGCAAGACACGGAGCCGTCGCCATGAAACGCCTGATCCTGCTACTTGCATTACTGCTGCCTTGGCCCGTATTGGCGGCGGAGCCTACGGTAATTGTCGACAGTCGCCTGGTGCCGGACAAACAGGTGTTAGTCGGTGGGCTGATGACTCTGGAGGTCGATCTGTTGGTCGACACCTGGTTCACCAACGCACCGCAACTGCCAAAGCTGGAACTGCCCGGCGCAGTGGTGAGCGCACCGAGCTCGGAAGCAACCCACCTCACTCAAAAACGCGATGGCAAAACCTTGTTTGGGTTGCGCTTCTCTTATCGAATTACTCCGCAACAGGCACAAAGCTTCGACATTCCGGCGCTAAGCATTGAAGTGCAGCCTGGACAAGGCACTCAACCACAAACCGTGCAGACCCAACCCCAGCGTTTCAACGCGGTACAACCTGTCGGTGCCAGCAATGAAGAGCATGCCCTAGTCGCCGAGTCAGTCGAATACAGCCAAAACATTGTCCGTTCCCACGATCCATTGCGGGTTGGCGATACCATCAGCCGGCAACTCAGTGTGCGGGCCACAGGTGCGCAAGCCATGCTCATTCCAGCCCCAAAACTGGCTGAAGTCGACGGGCTAAAACACTACCTGCAAACCCCTGACATTCAGCCAATCGACAACGGCCGCGGCGATATTACTGGCGGTCAGCGTAGCGATACGATTGCCTATGTGGTCAGCAAGCCCGGTAAATACACCCTTCCGGCTATGGAGCTGAAATGGTGGGATCAAGCCGGGCAAGCACAAACGGCCTCAGTCGAAAAAGTCATATTCGAAGCCAAGGCCGGTAGTGGCTATAACGCCCCATTCTCAATCGCCGAAGACCTGCGTGAACTGGGTCAGAACAGCAGAGTGCACATAGCCCGCCACTGGCTATTGCTGACGTCCTTAATAGTACTAATTGCCTTACTGAGCTACTTCGCTCGCCCCTACTGGGGTCGCGGCGTCAGCTATTTACGCCAGCGCCGGGCAGCAAGAAAGCAGGCATGGCACAACTCACCGGACTACGCTTGGCAACAACTCCAGGCCCATCTCAATGATGAGTCACCGCCCCTCACTGAGTTGTATCGTTGGCTCAAACGCAGTGCAAATACTGACACATTTCAGGGTGCATCATGGCAACTGCCCTCGCATCTTAACGATCAACTGCTAACCTTTTTAAAGTCCAGCTACGCCGATGACAAAACCGCTCTAGCAAGGGCTTCTGAGCAAAAACAAATACTGGCTCAATGCCGCCATCTATTCAAAGAAAATGCTGCTACCGCACCGATTAGCGGGGCACTCAAACCGCTAAATCCAAAACACTGAGCTGTTTGAACGTTTAAAAATAAGGATATCTACATGCTTCGATCAATTGCGCACATACAGTTGCGTTGGGTTATCGCACTCGTGCTGGCGCTGCCATTGCTTGCGCAAGCGGATGACCAACTCGCGTCATGGAACGATGGCCCCTCACGTCAGGCCATTGAGCAATTTGTTGAGACAGTCACCACCGAGGGCAGCAAAGACTATGTGCCCGTGGCCCAGCGCATCGCAGTGTTCGACAACGACGGGACATTGTGGAGCGAACAGCCGATGTACTTCCAACTGTTGTTTGCACTAAGCGAGGTTAAACGCTTGGCGCCTGAACATCCGGAATGGAAAACCGAACAACCCTTCAAAGCCGTCCTTGAAAACGACCAAAAGACCCTCGCCACCACTGGCATGGATGGTCTGATGAAGATTGTGGGCGCCACGCATACCGGCGTATCTGTTGATGCATTCAGAGAGAATGCACAGCGCTGGCTAGCGACAGCCAAACACCCGAAGAATGATAAGCCCTTCACTGAAATGGTTTTCCAGCCAATGCTGGAACTACTGAATTACCTGCGTGCCAATGGCTTTAAAACTTACATTGTCTCAGGCGGTGAAGTGGAGTTTATGCGGGTCTTCGCCGAAGAGGTGTACGGCATACCGCCAGAGCAGGTCATCGGCACAACCTTTTCCACCCAGTTTCAAGATAAAGATGGCAAGTACTCGATATTGCGTGAGCCAAAGCTGGCGCTCAACGACGATGGCCCCGGTAAGCCTGTGAGCATTCAGTCAATCATCGGTCGCCGCCCTATTCTGGCCTTCGGTAACTCCGACGGTGACCTGCAAATGCTGCAGTGGACCACTGCAGGGGAAGGTAAGCGATTCGCCGGGATAGTCCATCACACAGATGCAAAACGCGAATGGGCCTACGACCGCGATAGCCATATCGGCCGTTTGGACAAAGCCCTTGATGCGGCGAAGGCCAATAATTGGACAGTTGTTGATATGGCAAAAGAGTGGAAAGTCGTCTATCCCTTTGAGCTTAATCAACCTTAAGTCATTTAGTCGGTTTAAAACGATGCATAACAGTTCCTCAGACTTGGTTATGTACTACGCTTTTAAACCGTTGATGTTGAAGACAGTGGCGCTATAAGGAGATACAAACATGAGAACCCCGCAAAAATGGGTACCGCGACTGGCACTGGTGATGGCAACTGCCATCGGTGCCTCTGCGGTAATGGCCGCCGACAAGCCGAATATCCTGGTGATATTTGGCGACGACGTTGGCCAGACGAATATCAGCGCCTATGCCCATGGCGTTGTTGGCTATCAAACGCCGAACATCGATAAAATTGCCAAAGAAGGCATGATGTTCACTGACTACTATGCAGAGAACAGTTGCACCGCCGGCCGCTCGACCTTTATCACCGGTCAATCGCCACTGCGTACTGGTTTGTCCAAAGTTGGGATGCCCGGTGCAACCGTTGGCCTGCAAGCCCGTGACGTGACCATCGCCCAAGCGCTCAAGCCCCTCGGTTATGCCACCGGTCAGTTTGGTAAAAACCACCTTGGCGACCGTGATGAATACCTGCCAACCAACCATGGTTTCGACGAGTTCTTCGGCAACCTCTACCACCTTAACGCCGAAGAAGAACCAGAGCGTCCTTACTGGCCAAAAGATGACGTAGAGTTCCTCAAGGCCGCGTCACCGCGTGGTGTGATGAAATCCAGTGCTGACGGCAAAATCGAGGATACCGGAGCGCTTAATAGCAAGCGCATGGAAACCATCGACGACGAGACTACCGAAGCTGCCATCAACTTCATGGACAAACAGGTCAAGGCAGACAAACCCTTCTTCGTGTGGATGAACACCACACGTATGCATGCCTTCACCCATGTCCGTGATTCGATGAAAGGCCGCAGCGGCATGCCAGGCAATGAATATGCCGATGGCATGCTTGAGCACGATGAAGATGTCGGCAAGTTGCTGAAAAAGATCGATGACCTGAAGATCGCGGATAACACCATCGTTATCTACACCACCGATAATGGTCCAAACCAATGGTCATGGCCGGATGCCGCGACCACTCCCTTCCGTAACGAGAAGAACTCCAACTGGGAGGGTGCTTACCGGGTACCGGCGATGATTCGCTGGCCGGGCCACATCAAGCCAGATACGGTTTCCACCCAAATGTTCTCCGGTTTGGACTGGTTCCCAACCCTGCTTGCCGCTGCAGGTGATACCGATGTCAAGGACCGCTTGCTTAAAGGAACTGAAGTCGGTGATAAGAACTTCAAGGTTCACTTGGATGGCTATAACCAGCTCGATTACCTGACCGGCAAAGCTGATAAGAGCGCACGTGACGAGTTCTACTACTTCAGCGATGATGGTGACTTGGTCGGCATGCGCTTCGGCAACTGGAAATTGGTCTATTGCGAGCAACGTGCACCAGGCGGTTTAAAAGTCTGGAGCGAGCCGTTTACTTGCCTGCGAGTGCCTAAGCTATTCAACCTGCGCATGGACCCCTACGAGCGCGCAGACGTGGTGTCTGATCAATACTACGACTGGCTGACAAAGAACGACTATTTAGTCTTCGAAGGCACGCGTAAGGCAGCCGCCTTCCTGCAGACATTTGTCGACTACCCACCAAGCCAGCGTCCGGCGAGCTTCAGCATTGACCAGATCCGCGCTGATGTGGACAAGCAGATCGAAGCGAAGATGCAAGAAGCTGAAGCGGTTAAAAAACAGTGATGTAACACCTGGCGTCCGCTTGTCGCGGCCGCTATCTTAAAACCTGTGACGGGGCAACCTGTCGCAGGTTTTCTCATATCAGATAAGGCTCTTTTTTGATGTCCTCAGCCGCCAAATCGTCTCGTGCCCGCTCCCCGGGTGCGGTTGCTGATTCCCCTGCAAAACCGCTTACCCTGCCCATGCTGATTCCTGTATTGCTGCTGCTTGTATCCGGCTGCGCTGCGCTGGTGTATCAGGTGCTATGGGTGAAGCAACTGTCGCTGGTCGTCGGGGTTGAGGTCTATGCCATCACCACCGGCATTAGTGCATTCTTCGCAGGCCTGGCGCTGGGTGGCTTGGTCTTCGGCCGCTGGGCCGATCGCTTAACACGGCCTGTGCGCTTGTATGCAGCGCTGGAGTTGATTGTCGCGATTCTGGGTGTGTCTACAACCTATGCCTTGTCCCACTCAGCGGGCCTGTTCGCCCGACTGGAAGACAGCCTGGGGTTACTCGCGTGGTTGCTACCTTTTTTATTAGTCGGTTTGCCCGCGTTTTTTATGGGTGGAACCTTGCCGGTATTGGTCCGTGCCTTGTCGCCAGCTGAGGGTCGCCTCGGTGAAGCAGGTGGGCGTCTCTATGCAGGCAACACCGCAGGCGCCATTGCCGGCACGCTGCTTGCGGCTTTTTTTCTGATTCCACAATTAGGGGTCACCGGCAGCGCCTGGGCGGCGGCGCTGCTTAACCTGCTTGCAGGCGGCGGTGCCTGGTTAGCCCGACGCAATGATCAGGCATTGGCCCAACCTGCAATTATGACCCGCACTGCGCGCTCAAACACGGCACGCCTGGCCATTGCCTTGTATTGCATCGCAGGTGGCGTGGCACTTGGCTACGAAGTGGTTTGGACGCAGTCCATCGTACCCTTTATGAGCACGCGCACCTTTGCCTTCTCGGTAGTGCTCGCCACCTACCTCACCGGTTTGGTACTCGGCAGTGCACTTTATGCACGTCGTGCCGATCGTTTGCGGGATCCTTGGGGTTTATTTGGCCTACTCATAGCCGCTGCAGGCTTGCTCGCGCTGTTGCAAATCTCTGGCCTGGGCCATTGGCTGATCATCGCCCAGACACAAGCAGAACGCGTGGTGCTGCAACTGACCGGCAATGATCTGGCAGGTATGACGGCACGTTTTACTGTGGCCGCCCTGTGCGTTGTGTTCTTGCCCACCACCCTACTCGGCGCAGCTTTTCCATTGGCGCTGCGCTTGGTGGTCGACAGCAAGCACGTCGGCCGCGATGTCGGCGCAGTGGTTGCCCTCAATACCCTGGGCGGCATCCTTGGCGTGGTGCTCACCGGCTTTGTCTTGATACCTGAATTGGGGCTGGTAAGGACCTTGGCTGTATTGGCTGTAGTGGCGGCGCTGATCGGCGCCTTTGCCGTGCTTAAAGGCGTGGCAGTCGGTCGCGGCATGCGCTTTACCGTTTTGGGGATCGGGCTGGCCACGGTTGTGGGCAGCGTGCTGACCCCACCTGAACGACTGGCCGAGCTACTGCCCGGAGCGCGCAACGGCAAAATAATGTTCTATCAAGAAGGCCGCAGCGGTACGGTCGCCGTTGTCAGCCAAGGTCGCGCTGAACGCCAGTTCAACCGGCTGTATATCCAAGGTGTGTCCAACACCGGAGATGCCATGCCGTCACTGCGCTACATGCGCTTGCAGGCGCTGCTGCCGTTGTTGATCCACGATGGAAAACCCAGTTCTGCCCTGGTCATCGGTTTTGGCACTGGCATCACCGTCGGCGCCATGCTGCGCGACGCAGATTTAGACCACTCGGTGGTCGCCGAACTGCTGCCAGAAGTACTGCAAGCCGCTCCGCTGTTTAAAGGCAACTACAACGCGGTAAACAATCCCCGTCTGGACATCCGCTTACGTGACGGACGCCGCGAGCTACTGCGCAGCGCCGACCATTACGATGTGGTTACCTTGGAGCCGCCGCCGCCTTCAGCAGCGGGCGTGGTCAATCTGTACTCACGGGACTTCTACCGGCTCGCGGCCAGTCGCTTGAAGCCAGGCGGACTGGTCGCCCAATGGTTACCTCTGCCCACGCAAAATACCGAAGACAGTCGCTCGTTAGTGCGCAGCTTTATCGATGTTTTTCCCCATGCAACGCTGTGGACCACCGAACTCCACGAGATGCTGTTGATCGGCTCCCTGGAGCCCATGACCCTCTCGGTCCCGACTATTAAGCAACGCTTCGCACGCCCGCAAATTACTGAATCACTGCGTGAAGTGGGCATTGACTCCCCGGCAGCCTTGCTTGCGACGTGGATTACCGACCGCAAGGGCCTTGAGCGTTTTGTCGGCGATGCCCCAGCCGTCACCGACGATCAACCCCGCATCGAATACGCGCCTTGGGTACGCTCAAATGAAATCACCCGCGTACTGCCCGAATTGTTGGAGCTGCACAGTGCGCCGCCATTGGACGGGGCTGACGCTGCGTTCCGTGCTGAAGTCGCCGATAACTGGAAACGCCTGCAACACTTCTATGCAGCCGGGCTGTTTTCCTACCAGCGTGATCGCCAAGGCTGGACACGTGAAGTACGCCAGCTCATGCAAACCGACGGCGACAACCCCTACTACCGCTGGTTTCTGGGGTTACCCCGCGACTCAAACTGATTATTAACCTGTAGCTTAGACCCTGCGGTAGAACCTGAGTTAATCCAGCACTGATTAACCTCTGCCTATACTGCAGGTCAGACTCCACACGGGATGCGCCTCTGGATGAGCTTGAAACCGATACTCTCCTCATTGGCACTGCTACTGCCCTCCATCGCGCTAGCTGATGCGATGAACGAGCATATGGTCGACCCCGATGATGGTCAGTTCGATATGAGTGGCTATCTGTCTAAGGTGCCAAGTGGTTTTCTGCCAGTGCCCAGCCTTATCACCGAACCCGCGGTAGGCACCGGGCTCGCGTTGGGCGCTCTGTTTTTTCATGAGTCTGACGAACAACGTAAACAGCGCACTCAGGGCAAAGCCCTGCTACCGGAAAACATCAGCATACTTGGGGGTGCTGCCACTGAAAACGGCACATGGGCAGCAGCCGTTGGCCATCTTGGGTTTTGGTTGCAGGACACAGTGCGTTACCGGGGGGTGCTGGCCTATGCATCACCTAACCTGGAGTTTTACTCGCTACCGCGAACCGGTGAGTTGAGCAAATCTGTTGAGCTGAACCTTAAAGGCCCAGTGGTTTTTCAGGACCTGAAGTACCGACTCCCCGGTACCAAGGTCTTCATCGGCGGCCGTCAGCTTTACCGTAAAGTAACCAGTAAACTGACCCACTCTCCTGACCTGTCGCGCTTCCCAACCGCGGTGCAGGATTTTCTTCAGCGCCAAACCGACAGGTCAATTACCACCTCGGGTTTAGGCCTGGTGTTGGAGTATGACAGTCGTGACAACCCTTTTAATCCGCAAAAGGGCTATTACTACTCAAGCAATTACACGGTGTTCGATGACAGCATTGGCAGTGATGTCGACTACGCCAGTTATCAGATTTCCGGATTGAATTATTGGCAATTGAATGACCGCTGGAATCTGGGCCTGCGCCTGCAGATGGATGCAGTCAATGCCCGTGGGGATAAAAACCTGCCGCCCTATGTACCGCCCTTTATCGACCTGCGCGGGGTGCCGAAATCACGCTATCAAGGTAACCGGGTCGGGATGGCCGAGGTTCAGCTGGACTACAAGCTAACGCCACGCTGGACCCTCGGCGCATTCACCGGCACTGGCCGCGCAGCCGACCACGTCGATCAACTGGGCAGTGCTGAAGTGGTCAATAGTTACGGCACAGGCTTTCGCTACCTGATCACCAAACGCTACGGCCTGGTAATGGGCGCCGATATCGCCAGAGGGCCTGAAGATACGGCGGTGTATATCCAGACCGGTTCAACCTGGTAAAGCCGTCGCGTCGGATCGATATTTTCAATCCAGCGCTTGCCAGTTTCAGCGCCGCTGACTAACGTACGCAGCGCCAGCGTCACCCTGCCCGGCACGCCTGCTAGGCTAGTGACCATTGCTCAATTAATTATCGACCCGCTCCACCCGCCAGGAGTTTGCCGCATGCAATCGCGTGTGTTTCGTCCAACCGCCCTATTCGGTCTTGCCGCGTTATTCAGCGCTGCCCTTACGCTCAGTGGCTGTGAGTCATTTTTGAGCAGCCGCTACAGCGACAGCGTGCCGCCAGAGCATGGCATCGTCAGCGTTAAAGGCTTGGCCAAAGGGGCAGTTGTCCGGCGCAATGCACTGGGCATGCCATTGATTGAAACCAGCACCCTGCATGATGCAATTTTCACCCTCGGCTATGTGCATGCCGGTGATCGCCTCAGCCAGATGGTCGGCATGCGCCTGTTAGCTGAAGGTCGCCTGTCTGAAATGGTCGGCCCCGGCGCACTTGAAGTCGACCGACTCATGCGGGCGGTCAACCTGAAACAAAGTGCTGAGCAGCTTTATAAAGGTGCATCGCCGCGCCTGAAGAAGATTTTTGAGGTTTACGCGCGCGGCGTGAACGCTTATATGTTCCGCCACCGCGACAAGCTGCCGATGGATATTGCCGAATCGGGCTATCGCCCGGCGTACTGGAAACCAGAAGACTCAGCATTGGTTTTCAGCCTGATCAACTTTGGCTTGTCGGTGAACCTGCAAGAAGAAATCGCCGCACTGGTCATGGCGCAAAAAGTGGGCAGCAACAACCTCGCCTGGCTGCTACCGGTTTATCCTGACGAAGCACTGCCATTTGCTGAGGCTGACAAGCTCAAAGGCCTGAAACTCAACGGCCAGATTGCTGGGTTGAATGCCATCGACTCAGCCGCACAACAGGTAGCCGATACACGTTTGCTGGGGATTGCCGCCTCCAACAATTGGGCGGTAAGCCCACAAAAGAGTCGCAGCGGAAAAAGCCTGCTGGCCAATGACACACACTTACCGCTGTCATTGCCGTCGATGTGGAATTTCGTCCAGATCCGCGCACCAAAATATTCGGTGGCAGGTGTTTCAATCGCCGGTGTGCCCGCCGTAGTTGCCGGGTTTAACGGCAAAGTCGCCTGGGGCATGACCATGGTGATGGGTGACAATCAGGACATTTTCCTTGAGAAAATCAAACGTCAGAACGGCCAACTTTACTATCTGGCAGGCGGCAAGTGGCAACCGGCCAAACAGCGCCAGGAAACCTTCTTCATCAAGGGTCAAAGCCCGATCCGCGAAACCATTTTTGAGACCCGCCACGGTCCGTTACTGAATTCGGTATTGGGTGAGCGCAAGCACATGCTCCAACCCTTGCAGATCAGCAGCGGCTATGGCTTGGCATTGCAAACCCCACGCCTCGATAACGACAAAAGCCTGGATGCTTTTTTTGACCTGTCTCGTGCCCAATCGGCGGACCAAGCTTCAACCGCCACCCGTGAAATCCGCGCCATGCCTCTGAACATTGTATTTGCCGATGCTGAGCATATTGGCTGGCAAGTCACCGGCAGCTTCCCCAATCGCCGCGCCGGCGTAGGCCTGATGCCTTCACCGGGCTGGGACGGCAAGTACGATTGGGACGGTTATGCCGAGCCTATGCTGCACCCTTATGATCAAGACCCGCAACAAGGCTGGATCGGCACCGCCAATAACCGCACCATCCAGCCCGGCTACGGCATGCAACTGTCCAACTCGTGGTATTACCCGGAGCGGGCCGAACGGATCGCCCAGTTGCTCAACAGTGGCAAGCAGGATATGCGCAGCATCAAGGCCATGCAATACGATCAAACCAGTCTGTTTCCAGGCAAGCTGCAGAGCATGTTCGAGGCGCCGGGCATGAGCGCGCCACTCAAACAAGCGATTGACGCGCTGCCTACGGCTGAAGCGACACAAGCGCGAGATACCTTGAAGCGCCTGATGGCCTTTGACGGGAACATGGCAGCCAATTCAGCCGATGCGGCGCTGTACAGTGCATTCCTCTATGTAAGCGCGCGCCAGACATTTCTCGATGAATTGGGTCCAGAGACCAGTGCCGCGTGGAAGGCGTTGGTTGAAACGGCGAATACCTCGTATTCGGCCCAGGCAGATCATTTGCTAGGTCGCGATGACAGCCCGTTCTGGGATGACATCAATACCCCGCAAAAAGAAACCAAAGCCATGATTCTGGCCCGCAGCCTCAGCGCCGCCGCCACCTTCACCCAAAACCAACTGGGCAGCGACCCCTCCGCTTGGCAGTGGGGCAAACTGCACAGCTACACCTGGCTGAGCGATAGCAGCAAAAGTGCACCGATGCTCAGCACCAGTCAACGCGCCAGTGTAGGCACCATTAGCAGCTATCTGGATCGCGGCCCTTACCCGGCCGGTGGCGACCACAGCACCTTGAATACCTCGGCCTACAACTGGGGACAAGACTTCGATACCTGGTTGATTCCGGCCATGCGCATTGCCGTGGACTTTGGTCTGGATGAACCCTTTTATGGAGTCAACAGTTCTGGCCAGTCGGGTAATCCGGCCAGTGATCACTATGCCGATGGCATTGATGCCTGGCTCAAGGGCCATTACATGAGCTTTCCGTTCAAGCCGCAGAACATCGACAAGGTTTACGGCAACAAGCGTTTACTGCTGACGCCTGGCAAGTAAAAACTATTTATTCCTAAGTGCTGAACCAAATGGCTAAAGCACCCGTCATAAATAGTGGACTTACTCCATGATCATCGTTTAAGGGCGCCTCTGGCGCCCTTTCTTTTGCCTGAAATTTGACTTGCCCCCCCATAATAATTGGCTCACGGCAGAGGTGATGGGCGCTCCTTCAAGGGAGTCCTCAAGGCTCCGACCTATTCATGCCCCTGAATGATTGACAGTGGTGCCTAGGAACACGTTAGTAACTGACTACGCAGTCAGTTATGTCGCACACTGTATTTCTGACCAGCGGCTATGCTCTACTTGAACCTGGATTTAACACTACATGGCAACTCGGCAATGGCTGTGCTCAAGGCTTGGTCATGTCCCCTTGCTTAGCCACCTAGAAAGGAACTCAAATGTCGCTTACATCCCCTCCCGAGCTGCAATTTTCGCGGACCCTGCTGGATACCTTCATCCGCGCAGCGTTGGTCGCGATTCTGGTGTACAGCTGCTATCAGGTTTTTCACCCCTTCCTAAGTATGATGCTCTGGGCATTGATACTCGCCGTGACCCTGTATCCATTGCACAAAATGCTCAAAGCACGCTTGGGCAACCGCGATGGCCGCTCAGCATCGTTGCTAGTAGTTTTGGCAATTGCCGTATTGCTGGTTCCGGTATATTTCCTCGGCACCTCTCTGACAGAGTCCGTGCAAGCCGCAATCGAAACGGTCAAAAGTGGCAGCGTACACATTCCGCCACCACCTGCCTCGATCGAAACCTGGCCCATGATCGGCAAACCGCTGTACAGCTTCTGGGCCAATGCAGCCTCAGACTTGACCAGCGTCCTGCAAAGTCTCGCGCCACACATGAAAGGGTTCACCCTTGGCCTGCTCAGCAAACTGGCGGGCGTCGGGGCTGGCTTTCTGATATTCATCGCTTCGCTGGTCATCGCCGGGGTAATGATGGCTTATGGCGAAAGCGGCCACAAAAGTGCAATTCGCATTGCTGACCGCATTATCGGCCATGACCGCAGCCACAGCTTCGTTACCCTGTGCACCGCAACTATTCGCGCCGTGGCTCAAGGAGTCATCGGTATTGCCTTTATCCAGATGTTGGTGATCGGCATCGGCTTCGTGGTCATGGGGATTCCGGGTGCCGGTCTATTGGCAATGGTGGTTCTACTGCTGGGCATCATGCAGTTGCCTCTGCCTTTGATCACGATTCCGGTAATCGCCTTTGTGTTCTTCACCGAAGGGACTTCGGTGGCCACCGTTATCTTCGCCATCTACACCTTTGTCGGTGGCCTGCTAGATAACATCCTAAAACCACTGCTACTGGGCCGTGGCGTTGACGTTCCCATGCCGGTGATCCTGATCGGCGCCTTGGGCGGCATGTTAGCAGGCGGAATTATTGGCCTGTTCATAGGCCCGGTGGTGCTCGCGGTGGGTTACAAACTGTTCTGGCAATGGGTGGATGCCAGTGAAAAACCAACCGTGACCGAAATTGCTGATCGCGCCAAGCAGGATGCGCAGTAAGCGCCGAAAGTCAGCGCTTACTGGGGCAACCCGAGTCACACTGCCTCTACTGTGCGGCTGTGTGCTCTCGGGGTGTGTGCAGTTGGGCCCTGACTTCACTCCTCCGGGCGAACCCTGGGTTGATGGCTGGAGCAGCAAGTCGATCGCTCAGGGTACCAATCACCAGCAGCAAGCGGACAATCCGCAGTGGTGGTCTGCGTTCAACGACCCGCTGCTGGACCGATTGATCAGTGAAGCCGATGCACACAACGCCACTCTACGTATTGCCGGCTTAAGCATTCTGGAGTCACGCGCACGCTTGGGCATGGCTCAGGCGGGACGCTTGCCGCAAGCCCGTATTGCCAGTGCCGATGCGTTTTACATCGACCGCAACCAGTCCGGCGGCAGCAATCCGCAAGACAATCACTTTGCGCAATACAGCGCAGGTTTCGACGTGGGCTGGGAGCTTGATTTTTGGGGCCGCTACAGCCGTGCAATCGAGTCATCGAACGCCGCCTATTTTGCCGCCCAAGCTAATTACCAAGACCTACTGGTGATACTGCGCGCGCAAGTGGCAACCACTTACTTTGCGTTGCGCACCGCAGAAGCACGCCTGAGGATTGCCCGTGATAACGCCAAACGGCAGAAGCGCAGCTTGGACATTACCGAGCGGCTGTTCAACAGTGGGAACAGTGCAGAACTCGATCTACAGCAAGCCAAGAGCCAATACTTAGGTACCTTGAGTACCCTACCGGACTTCGAAGCTCAGGTCGCCAGTACCCGCAACGCGCTAGCGGTTTTAATCGGTCGCCCCCCAAGCGATTTGCCCGAGCTTGCAGAACAGACCGGATTAATCCCCTTGGTGGATAGCGCAGCACTCAATGATGTGCCCGCGAATCTATTACTGCGGCGCCCGGATATTCGCGCCGCACAATGGCAAGTCGCAGCACAGTCGGCACTGGTTGGGGTCGCCGAGACTGACCTCTACCCTTCGCTTTCCTTGCTGGGAAGCATCGGCTGGTCTGCAAGTTCTCTCGGCTCTGCGTCCGACACCCTAACCTTAGGTGCCGGGCCAAGTTTGAGTTGGAATATTTTCGATCAAGGCTTACTGCGTAACAATGTGCGTATTCAAGATGCACGCCTGCAGCAATTGATCGTCGCTTACCGCGACAGGGTTCGCCAAGCTGCCCGCGAGGCCGATGATGCGGCGACGGGGCTGATCAAATCCCTAGAGCGTGAACGCATTCTCAGTGCAGCCTCCTCTGCGGCCGAGCGCTCATTGGAACTGGCATCAGCGCAGTACCGCGAAGGTTATTCGGACTTTCAACGCGTGCTTGACGCACAGCGCGCGCTCGCCAACCAACAAGACAGTTACCTGCTCAGCCGCAGCGCCGCTGTGAGTAATTTGATTGGCTTGTACAAAGCACTCGGTGGCGGCTGGCAGAGCGATCAACCGTTGATTGACGACGCCACCCTCAAACAAATGTCGCACCGCACCGATTGGGGCGATCTGCTCGACGAAAGCAGCCCCACCTCCAACAAGGTCCAAGACGATGACTGATAACCAACAGACTCCGGATCCCTCCGCCCCCGCGCCAGCGGCTAAGCCCCCAACGGATCCAAGCCGCAAAGGAGTACGGGTTGTCGGCCTGCTGATCATCATCAGCTTGCTATGGTACGTGTTGGCCGATCGCTTCACGCCCTACACCCAGCAAGCGCGGGTCCAAGCCTACATCGTGGCGGTAGCCCCAGAGGTTGCCGGGCGCGTGACCAAAGTTGCAGTTCGCAACAACCAGAATGTCGAGCAAGGCCAACTGCTTTTCAGTATTGACCCAACACCCTACAAAATCGCCCTCGATCGCGCACTGGCCGACCAGGCCAACGTGCGCACCCAGGTCGGTGCTGGCACGGCCGGTATTGATTCAGCGCAAGCCTCGTTGCGCGCAGCCCAAGCCAATGAACTGAAAGCCAGTCAAGACCGCAACCGATTGGAGCGGCTATACGCTGAAGACTCCGGGACTATTTCACTGCGCCGCTTGGAAATATCCCGCGCCACACTTATACAAGCAACCAGCCAAGTTGCCGCTGCTCGCGCCGAAGTGCAGCGCGCACGCGAACAAGAAGGCGGTGGCGGTGAAGACAATGCCAAACTGCGCAGCGCAGCCAGTGCGGTTGAAAAAGCCCGGTTAGACTTAAGCAAAACCGAAGTGCATGCCAGCTCTGCAGGTTTGATCACCGACTTGAATATCGATGTCGGCCAGTTTGCCGCCACTGGCAACCCGCAAATGACTCTAATCGCGTTAAATGATGTGTGGATCAGCGCTGACATGACCGAAAACAACCTCGGACACATGCAGCCTGGCACGCCGGTGTCTATCGTTCTGGACGCAATGCCTGGCCACGTGCTGAGCGGCAAGGTTCGCAGTATCGGCTATGGCGTTAGCGTTAACCAAAGCGCCCCTCCCGGGGGCTTGCCAACGGTGCAGAACAGCCGCGACTGGTTGAGAGCAGCGCAGCGCTTTCCAGTGATAGTTGGCATTGACCCCGGCCAACTCGACACCTATCAAAACCTGCGCGTGGGCGGTCAGGCTGAAGTCATGGCCTTCCCCCTAGATGGCAACCCACTCAACCTACTCGGCGGCCTGTTTTTAGGCTTTATGAGCTGGCTGTCGTACGCCTACTAATGCAATCTAAGCGAGTTGATCCACGACCACTACGCGCTTTGAGGCTAGGTGTGGGTAGCGCAGTTGCTCTGGCGCTAAGCTTCTCCTTGGCCCTGCCGCTGCCCTTCCTGGCGCCAATGCTGACCTTATTCCTACTGGTTATGCGCAATCAGTCTCTTCCTCTTAAAGGCGGACTAGCCTTGGCTGCCGTGGTCGCACTGACAACCAGCTGTGGCTTGTTGGTGACACCATTGCTGCAGTACTACCCCTTCAGCGGCGTGTTGATCATTGCGCTCAGTCTGTTTGGTTGTTTCCGCTACGCACTGCGTGGCGGTAATAACCTGCTTTCAACCTTCATGGTTATTGGTCTAACGATGATTGCCGCAGCAGGCGCCAGCTCCTTCGAGTTGGCACTGCTGGTCATTGAGGCGCTGATTAAAAGCGTGCTGATAACCACCCTTGCGGTGATGCTGAGCCATTGGTTATTTCCGGAACCCGCCGGTTTGCCCGGCCAGCAAGCCCCCAGCCAATCAACTCCAGAGCAGGCAAGCTGGATCGCCTTGCGCGCGGCGCTGGTGGTGATGCCTTCGTTTCTGATGGCGCTGATAGATCCGGCCAGCTATATGCCGCTGATAATGAAATCAGTCACCTTGGGCCAACAAGTGTGCATCACCAGTTCAAAAAATGCGGGTCGCGAGGTCATCGGCTCAACCCTGCTTGGCGGCTTACTTGCAGTGGTTTTCTGGACCCTGTTAAGCATTCTGCCGCACATTTGGCTGTTCTTTATTTTGACCCTGTTCTTCGTGCTGATGATAGCGCGACGCCTTTACCAACTGGTCCCGAACAACTTGTCGGCCAGCTTCTGGCTCAATGCCGCCACTACAATGATTATTCTGCTCGGCCAGTCCGTTCAAGACAGCGCCAGTGGTAAAGACGTTTACAGCGCATTCGCAATACGCATGGGCCTGTTCACTGCTGTAACACTTTATGCCTGCGCAGCCATCTACCTGATCGATAACCGGCGTATGCGTCGGCGAAAATACCCACTTGCTGGATTAACCCCGTAATGCTGATGAACTTGTTAATCGGCATCCCAGTGATGCTGACCTGCCTGATTTTCCAAGCGATCTTCGTCGCATTGTGCCTCCGCAAATACGTAAGTAAACGCAAAGCGATCATACATCTCAAAAAACCCTTCGTTAAAAATACCTTGTTGCTGTCGCTAATCATGATTTTGATGTTGCTCGGCAATTTCGTGCAAATGGCCATATGGGCCAAGGTATTTATGTGGCTTGGGGAGTTCGATCAATTCAGCACGGCGCTGTATCACTCAGGCGTTAACTTCGCGACGCTGGGCTACGGCGATATCGTCATGTCCGAGCGCTGGAGACTGTTGGGGCCGCTGGAAGGTGCGAATGGCATTCTTATGTTTGGAGTTTCCACCTCAGTAATGACGGCAGCGATCATGGATATCATCAAGCAATCGATGCACAAGGCCGATGGCCCCCCTTAAATCGTCACTTACCACGCAGACGGAATTACAGGAGCGCCACCATTTGTCAGTACTCACTGAACCAAAAGACCGAATACCACTCAGAGATAATGGACTTACTCCATGATCATCTTTTAGGGCGCCTCTTGGCGCCCTTTCTTTTGCCTGCGGTTTGCATTACAGAGCAAGGGTCACTCCTGAGTGATGCCTGTCACCGTGATTGCGTAGCGCTCCAATAGCCGAACAGCCGGTGTTTGCTCCTCATGGGGGAGGTCTTTGGGTGGCAGGGCTTTATGCTTGTGCTGCGCCATGTCGAGAACCAACTCGTTGGCTTCATCAATACCGGGCTTTTGCGCCGACTCAATTTCCAAGCTCTCGGCGCTTTCATCATGACTGTAGGTAATTCGCCAAACTGGCATGGTGCCTCCTCATAACAACGTCTTGAGTGACCACCCTGATTAAGGGCCTGTTGAGTTTAGAAAGCCTAGACCCCAGACAGTTCGGCAGCGTTACATCATGAAAGGTATTAACCGGCCAGCCTTGCTCAAGCTGAAGCCAGATTACCCCCCGCCCCGGCACATTTGTCATCAACGGACAAATTTCTGCCGTAAGCTGGCAATAACCACACAGCTTTCCATGGATAATTAGCCCCTGGACAGTTGAATGCATTCCAAGGCGCCCGTGCCTTGTGTTTCAACCCTGCGCTCTCCCTGAGCGACTCCATGGTCTTAGGTGGTCAGCGAATGCTCACCACCTCTTTTTTGACCTAGCCTGTCCTCCTAACCACAACGCCAGCGCAAAAGCCGGTCGAGCAGGCGAAAAAAAGCCCCGCACGTGGCGAGGCTGTTTTACCGTTTCAGACTCAGGCTTTAGGCAGCGTCACGCCGCGCTGGCCCTGGTACTTACCACCACGGTCTTTATAAGACACTTCACACTCTTCATCGGACTCCAGGAACAGCATCTGCGCCACACCTTCGTTGGCGTAGATTTTCGCGGGCAGCGTGGTGGTGTTGGAGAACTCCAGCGTTACGTGGCCCTCCCACTCGGGTTCAAGCGGAGTGACGTTAACGATGATGCCGCAACGCGCGTAGGTGCTCTTGCCCAGGCAAATGGTCAGCACATTACGTGGAATACGGAAGAACTCGACAGTGCGCGCCAGGGCGAAAGAGTTCGGCGGAATGATGCAAACATCACTTTTCACATCAACAAAACTTTTTTCATCAAAGTTTTTTGGGTCGACGGTTGCCGAGTTGATGTTGGTAAAAACCTTGAATTCATCTGCGCAACGCACGTCGTATCCGTAGCTGGAGACGCCGTACGAAATTAATCGTTCAGCACCTTCAGTGCGTACTTGGCGTTCTACGAAAGGTTCGATCATGCCCTGTTCTTGGGCCATGCGGCGAATCCACTTATCCGATTTGATGCTCATGGCGGGCGTCCTGAATATGAGTGATGAAACAAATGGTGAAAAGTGAGCGCATCTTACCGGTGCGAGCGGTAGGGTTCAAAGGCTGGCGTCGAATGTACAAAAACTGAGCAGTTTTTGGCTCCATCAGTCGTTAAATAACAGAAAGGTGCACACAGTGTTCGCGCTTAGCGTGAAAAACGAGTATGGTGCTTCCACTGTGCTGCATGTGTCACCGCGAATCGCTACTTGATGCCTAGATTTCGATCCAAACATCGTCCGACTCCTAGTACTCGTTGCACTCAGTCCCGGCCTGGGTTTTTCCAGGGCTGTTATTTACTTTTGTTAGGAGATTTCACATGTCTAATCGTCAAACTGGCACCGTTAAGTGGTTCAACGATGAGAAAGGTTACGGCTTCATCACTCCACAATCTGGTGATGACCTGTTCGTACACTTCAAAGCTATCCAGAGCGATGGCTTCAAGAGCCTGAAAGAAGGCCAGCAAGTGACTTTCGTGGCCACTCGTGGTCAGAAAGGCATGCAAGCTGAGGAAGTACAAGTTATCTAACTTGTCCTCCCTATAAAAAACCCCGCTTCGGCGGGGTTTTTTTATGCCTGCAGATTGATGCTGACAGAAGACAGGCGACGCTCTGACCAGCAGTTGCCTCAGGGTATCGAGGCAACCGCGGTGATGGCTGTTAGTCGTCGCTGACCGAAATGGTCGGCATCGACTGCGCGGTGGCGCCGCTTTGGGCGATACGTGCCCCCACGGTACGCGCCGTTTCCTGATAGATCATGGCAATCTGGCTTTCAGGATCGGCGATAGTGGTGGGTTTGCCGCCATCGGACTGCATGCGAATCGCCATCGACAATGGCAATGAGGCCAGCAAGTCCACATCAAACTGCCTGGCCAGCTTCTCGCCCCCGCCCTCACCGAACAGGTGCTCGGCATGGCCGCAGTTTGAACAGATATGCACCGCCATGTTCTCAACCACGCCCAACACTGGAATGTTGACCTTGCGGAACATTTCAACGCCCTTCTTGGCGTCGAGCAATGCGAGGTCTTGCGGGGTAGTCACAATGACTGCACCGGCAACCGGGACCTTCTGCGCCAGCGTCAGTTGAATATCACCCGTGCCTGGCGGCATATCCACGACCAAGTAATCCAGATCAGTCCAGGCGGTTTGCGTAATCAACTGGATCAAGGCGCTGGAAACCATCGGCCCACGCCACACTACAGGCGTGTTCTCGTCGGTCAGGAACGCCATCGACATTACTTCGACGCCGTGGGCCTCAAGCGGTACAAACCACTTCTGATCCTTTACCAGCGGGCGCGTGCCTTCGGCAATACCGAACATGATGCCTTGGCTCGGGCCATAAATATCCGCGTCCAGAATCCCGACCTTGGCGCCTTCACGGGCCAGAGCCAGTGCCAGGTTCGCCGCTGTGGTCGACTTGCCAACGCCACCCTTGCCCGAGGCAACGGCAATGATGTTTTTTACATTGGCCAGCGCGGGGACCTGGTCTTGCGCTTTGTGCCCGGCAATTACGCAATCAATCTGCACCTTGGCCGTGTCGACGCCATCAAGGTTGCTTAGCGCCATTTCCAGCACTTGCGCCCAACCGCTCTTGAACAAGCCAGCCGCATAACCCAATTCAAGACGGACATTAACGGTGCCCCCCTGAATGTCGATCTCTCGCAGACAACCGGCACTGACCGGGTCCTGATTCAAATGCGGATCGGTGTACTGACGCAGGGTGGCTTCAACCACTTCACGGGTGACAGACATGAAAACTCCCAAACAAAGGTCAAGTAACGCAGCCCAGCATGTTACCGCAAAGCCAGACTTGCAACAGATGCCGACTTTTAAGCCTCAAGGCGTCCGCGCAGGATGAAAAAAACCTGCCGGGCCTATATAGTTACCGACCTCCTTTGTTTTACCAGTGCAGCCGATATCCATGACTGAAGCCCGCAAGATTCTCGTAACCAGCGCCCTGCCGTACGCCAACGGTTCAATTCACCTTGGCCATATGCTTGAGTACATCCAGACCGACATGTGGGTGCGTTTCCAGAAACTGCGCGGCAATCAGTGCATTTATGTCTGTGCCGACGATGCCCACGGCTCGGCAATCATGTTGCGCGCCGAAAAAGAAGGCATCACACCAGAGCAACTGATTGATAACGTCAAAGCCGAGCACACCGCCGACTTTGCCGATTTTGGCGTGAACTTCGACAATTACCACTCGACGCACTCTGATGAGAACCGTGAGCTGTCATCAGCCATCTACCTCAAACTGCGCGATGCTGGACATATTTCTACGCGCTCGGTGACCCAGTACTTCGACCCGGAAAAAGGCATGTTCCTCGCGGATCGCTTTATTAAAGGCACCTGCCCGAAATGTGCGACGCCAGACCAATACGGCGATAACTGCGAGAAGTGCGGCGCGACTTATGAGCCAACCGAGCTGAAAGACCCGCGTTCAGCCATTTCTGGCGCCGTGCCGGTGCTTAAAGAATCCAAGCATTTCTTCTTCAAGCTGCCTGAATTCGAAGCCATGCTCAAGCAATGGACGCGCGGTGGCGCCTTGCAGGATGCCGTGGCAAACAAGCTCGCCGAATGGCTGGATTCAGGGCTGCACGAGTGGGACATCAGCCGTGATGCGCCGTATTTCGGCTTTGAGATTCCAGATGAGCCAGGCAAATACTTTTACGTCTGGCTGGACGCCCCAATTGGCTACATGGCCAGCTTCAAGAACCTGTGCAGCAAACGCCCGGATCTGGATTTCGATGCATTCTGGAACAAGGATTCCAGCGCCGAGCTGTACCACTTCATCGGCAAAGACATCGTCAACTTCCACGCCCTGTTCTGGCCAGCCATGCTCGAAGGTGCCGGCCTGCGCAAGCCAACGGCGGTCAATGTCCACGGCTACCTGACCGTTAATGGTCAGAAAATGTCCAAGTCGCGCGGCACCTTTATCAAGGCGCGCACTTATCTGGATCACCTCAACCCCGAATACCTGCGTTACTACTACGCCGCTAAACTGGGCCGTGGCGTTGACGACCTCGACCTCAACCTCGAAGACTTCGTGCAGAAGGTCAACTCCGACCTGGTCGGCAAAGTGGTCAATATCGCCAGCCGTTGCGCCGGTTTTATTCACAAAGGCAACGCCGGAGTTCTGGTCGCAAGCAACGCTGCGCCTGAACTGACCGAAGCTTTCCAGGCCGCCGCGCCAAGCATCGCCGAGGCTTATGAAGCCCGCGACTTTGCTCGAGCCATGCGCGAAATCATGGGCCTGGCCGACCGCGCCAACGCCTGGATCGCCGACAAAGCGCCGTGGTCATTGAATAAACAGGAAGGCAAGCAGGAAGAAGTCCAAGCGATTTGCGCTCAGGCGATCAACCTGTTCCGCCAGTTGGTGATTTTCCTCAAGCCGGTGCTACCAAACCTTGCCGAACACGCCGAGAAATTCCTCAATGTTGCGCCTCTGCAATGGAATGACTACAAAACCCTGCTGGCCGACCATCAACTGAATCCGTTCAGCGCTCTGCTGACTCGTATCGAACCTGCGAAAATTGAAGCCATGATCGAAGCCTCCAAAGAAGACCTCGCTGCCGCTGAGGCCACTAACCAGCCAGCCGGCAATGGTGAGCTGGTCAAAGAGCCAATCGCTGCCGAAATTGCCTTCGACGCCTTTGCCGCTGTCGATTTACGCGTGGCTTTGATCGAAAAATGTGAATTCGTTGAAGGTGCTGACAAGCTTCTGCGCCTCAGCCTGGATATCGGTGATGCCAAGCGCAACGTGTTCTCCGGGATCAAAAGCGCGTATCCAGACCCAAGCAAGCTTGAAGGTCGCCTGACCCTGTACGTGGCCAACCTGGCCGCACGCAAAATGAAATTTGGCGTATCCGAAGGTATGGTTCTGGCAGCAGGCCCTGGTGGTGAAGAAATTTACCTGCTCAGCCCAGACAGCGGTGCCAAGCCCGGCCAACGGGTTAAGTAACACCACTCACGCCATGGCGTTACTGCACCCGAGCAGTAACGCCAGTCAGCATCCAGCACCAACGGTGCTAGGCTTATGAGTGACTAACAGCTATGCCAATGCTGGCTTGTCTGCACGGCACCTGTCACCGATAATAAACGCCCTTTTTATACGGCCTTTGCCCGTCCAAACGGTACCCGCAATGACCGAACTCGCTCTGATTCTGGTTAGTGCCATACTGGTCAACAACTTCGTGTTGGTGCAGTTTCTTGGCCTGTGCCCATTTATGGGTGTATCGAAGAAAATCGAAACCGCGATTGGCTTGTCCCTGGCGACCACCTTTGTCCTGACCTTGGCTGCGATGTGCAGCTATCTGGTCCAGCAATACGTGCTCAAACCGCTGGACATCGAGTTTCTGCGCACCATTAGCTTTATTCTGGTGATCGCGGTGGTGGTGCAGTTCACCGAAATGGTGGTTAACAAGACCAGCCCCCTGCTCTACCGGGTGCTGGGGATTTTTCTGCCGCTGATTACTACCAACTGCATCGTGTTGGGCGTTGCCCTGCTCAACGCCAACAAAAGCGAGTTCACCTTTATCACCGCCACTGCCAACGGTTTTGGCGCGGGCTTGGGCTTCTCATTGGTGCTGGTATTGTTTGCGGCCATGCGCGAAAGGATCGCCATTGCCGACGTACCCAAGACATTTGAGGGCGCGGCGATCGGCATGATCACCGCTGGTTTGATGTCTCTGGCATTTATGGGCTTCACCGGATTGATCAAGCTATGACTCTGGTCATCAGCGCTGTACTCGCGCTGCTGGCCCTGTGCTTGGTCTGCGGCGCGATCCTCGGTTACGCTGCCGTGCGCTTTAAGGTCGAAGGCGACCCGATTGCCGAGCAAGTCAATGCCCTGCTCCCGCAAACCCAATGCGGCCAGTGCGGTTACCCCGGCTGCAAACCCTACGCCGAAGCCATTGCGGGCGGCGACAAGATCAACAAATGTCCACCTGGCGGCGAAGCGACCATCCAAGCGCTGGCTGACTTGCTCGATGTCGAGCCAGAACCGCTGGATGCGGTCGAAGGCGAAAAGCCGCAAATGGTCGCATACATCCGTGAAGCCGAGTGCATTGGCTGCACCAAGTGTATTCAAGCCTGTCCGGTGGATGCCATTGTCGGCGCCGCCAAGCAGATGCACACCGTGATCGTCTCAGAATGCACCGGCTGCGATCTTTGCGTAGAGCCTTGCCCAGTGGATTGCATCGACATGATCGAAGTCGGCAGCAGCGTGCAAACCTGGAAATGGCAACAGCCACTCGCGCCCGGCCAGTTAATTGCTACTGATCGCTCTGACAACCATCGGGGCGAAGCGGCATGAGCCTGATGCAAATCTGGGATATTCCGGGTGGCATTCATCCGCCTGAGCGCAAAGACCTTTCCAACCAGACGCCGATCCAGCCCGCTCCCTTGCCGGCGCGCCTGATATTACCGCTGAACCAGCACATTGGCGCTCCAGCGGAGCCGGTGGTGAATGTCGGCGATGCGGTGTTAAAAGGCCAACTGATTGCCAAAGCCAATGGCTTTATCAGCGTGCCGGTGCATGCTCCGACTTCGGGCACCATCAGCTTTATTGGCCCGCAACCCTATCCGCATGTATCGGGCATGCTCGCACCCGCCATCGTTATCGACAGTGACGGCAAGGATCAGTGGTGCGAGCTGAAGCCTTGCGCCGACTACCCCCAACTTGAACCCACTACACTGCTTGAGCTGATTGGTCAGTCCGGGATCAGCGGTTTGGGCGGTGCGGGCTTCCCCACAGCAGTAAAACTGACAGCGCGCCCGACCCAGAAGATCCATACGCTGATTATCAATGGCACCGAGTGCGAGCCCTATATCACCGCCGATGACATGCTGATGCGCGAGTTCGCGGCCGAGTTGGTTTCAGGCATTGAAATCCTGGTTCAGTTGATCAACCCGGAACAGGTGCTGATTGGCATCGAAGACAACAAACCCGAGGCCATTGCCGCGGTGAAACAAGCAGTGGCCGAGCGGCCTTTTCATGTCTGCGTCTTCCCAACCAAATACCCGTCTGGCGGCGAGAAACAGCTAATCCAGATTCTCACCGGGGTTGAAGTGCCAAGCGGTGGACTGCCTGCGGACATCGGCATGCTCTGTCAGAACGTCGGCACCGCCGTTGCCGTGCATAATGCTGTGGTCCTTGGCAAGCCGCTGATATCGCGGATTACCACCCTGACCGGTGAAGCGTTGGCGCGACCGATGAACGTCGAGGTTTTGCTTGGCACGCCAGTGGGCGAATTGCTCAGCTTTGCCGGGCTGGATCAGCGCTCACTTAATCGCTTGATCATGGGCGGCCCGATGATGGGCTTCACCCTGCCCAACACTGATGTGCCGGTGATCAAAACCACCAACTGTCTGCTCGCTTCGAGCGCTGCCGAACTCGCCGCGCCCACCCCAGCGATGCCCTGCATCCGCTGCGGTGAGTGTGCAGAAGTCTGCCCAGCCAGTTTATTGCCGCAGCAATTGCATTTTTTTACCCTTGGCCAGGATCACGAGCAACTCAAAGCCCACAACCTTTTTGACTGCATCGAATGCGGCGCCTGCGCCTATGTTTGCCCGTCGAGCATCCCATTGGTCCAGTATTACCGCGCCGCCAAAGGCGAGATTCGCGATCTGGAACAAAAGCAGCTCAAGGCCGAGCAATCCAGACAGCGCTTTGAGTTACGCCAAGAGCGCTTGCGCCTTGCCGAAGAGAAAAAAGAGGCCGAGCGCAAAGCGCGCCTTGAACGCGCAGCACACGCCAAAGCCAGCCAAGCCAGTGCAACAACTGCTGAAGCGCCTGGCAATGCGGTTGCGCCCAAAGCCAGCGGCCTAAGCGATGAACTGAAGAAGCTGAAGATTCAAGCGAGCATGGCCCAGGTCGCGCTGAAAAAAGCCGAAAAGCAACTGGCCACTCACGACACCCCAGAACTGCACACGCAAGTCAGCGAGCTGCGCAGCGCCGCCGAAGTGGCACAAAAAGCCTTGGATGCTGCATTAGCGGCTGAACCAGTTGTCACGCCGAGCAACGATGCTGAGCTAAAAAAGGCCAAGATCGACGCCGCCATGCTCCGCGCCCAACTGCGCAAACTGGAAAAAGTCGAAGCGCCAACGGCCGAACAACAAACCGAGCTACAGCAACTGCGCGGCCAGCTTGAAGCCGCAGAAAAGGCTCTCGCCAGCCTGCAGACAGCCGTTGCCCCCGCGCCAACGGCGCCAGTAAGTAACGACGCTGAGCTGAAAAAAGCCAAGATCGACGCGGCCATGCTCCGCGCCCAACTGCGCAAGCTGGAAAAAACCGAAGCGCCAAGCGCTGAGCAAGACGCAGAGTTGCAAGAACTGCGCAGCAAGTTAAGCAGCGCAGAAACGCTACTCGCCAGCCTGCAACAGCAAACGCCAGCAACAGCAGCCACAACCACAGCCGAACCAGGTGCAGTTGACCCGCTGAAGAAGGCCAAGATTGAACTGGCAATGGCTCGCGCGGCTTTGAAAAAAGCAGAGAAGGCCGAAGCCGATGCTGACGCGTTGAGCCCGTTACGCGCCGCCGTAGACGCTGCTGAACATGCCCTGCACGCCGCAGAAGATGCATCGAACAAGCCAGCACCGCAGTTGCAGCGTAACGATAAACGGCCAATCGATGAGACCCGCCGTGCATTGAAAACTGAGGTGGCATTCGCCCGGGCGGATTTGCGCAAATTAGAACGTGATGCAAATGCAGAAACTGCTGCATTGGACGCTGCGCACGCGCGTTTGAGCACTGCCGAGCAAGCCTTGGCGGCTCATCAAGCCACAGACTCAACCTCAACAGAGACCCAATAGCCAATGGCCCTGCCCCGCATCACATCGCCTCACGCCAAGGGTAGCAACCGCACCCAGCACGTCATGCTGCAGGTGCTGCTGGCGACGGTGCCCGGGATTCTTGCACTGACGTGGTTGTTCGGTTTTGGCACCCTGATCAACCTGATCTGGGCCAGTGCCTGTGCATTGGGCTTTGAAGCACTGATTTTAACCCTGCGTAAGCGCCCCGTAGGCTTCTTCCTTAAAGATTACAGTGCGTTGGTTACTGCCGTACTGCTGGCTTTGGCGCTGCCGCCTTACGCACCTTGGTGGCTGACGCTGGTCGCTACCGGCTTTGCCATTAGTTTTGGTAAACAGCTCTATGGTGGCCTCGGCCAGAACCCGTTCAACCCGGCGATGGTTGGCTACGTGGTGGTGCTAGTGTCCTTCCCCGTGGAAATGACCACATGGCCAGCGCCGCACATGATCGGCCCACTGGATGCCTTGCAGCAAATTTTCGGCCTCGCCAATCTGCCCGATGGCTGGGCGCAAGCGACAGCGCTGGATGTACTTAAAATCAATAAAAGCCTGACCGTCGACGAGCTATGGGCGCAAAACCCGGGCTTTGGTCGTTTTGGCGGCGCTGGCGCAGAAGCAGTCAACTTTGCCTTTCTGGTCGGCGGCATGTACCTGCTGCGCAAACGCTTGTTCACCTGGCATGCACCGGTCGGCATGCTCGCGGCACTGGCAATAATGAGCTTGTTGTTCTGGAACGGTAGTGGCTCCGACTCCCACGGCTCACCGCTGTTTCACCTGCTTAGCGGCGCCACCATGCTTGGCGCTTTTTTTATTGTCACCGACCCGGTTTCCGGCGCCACCAGCAACCTGGGACGCCTGCTATTCGGTATTGGGGTTGGTGTGCTGGTCTACGTCATCCGTGCCTGGGGCGGCTACCCGGACGGCGTCGCCTTTGGCGTGTTGCTGATGAACCTCGCAGCGCCAACCATCGACTACTACACGCGACCCCGCACCTATGGTCATCGCAAGCCCACCCGCGGCTTTAAGCTCGGAGAATAACCAGTGGCCTTGCCTGAAATCAGCCGATCGATGATCAAAAACAGCTTGGTGCTGGGGCTTTTCGCCGTGGTCACAGTCGGTACCGTGGCGCTCACCCAACTGGGTACCGCATCGCGCATTGAAACTTCGAAGCGTGAAGCGCAGGTCCGTGCCCTGGCAGAAATACTGCCCAATGGCAGCTACGACAACCACCTACTGGACAATGTGGTTGAAGTGTTCGATCCAAAACTACTCGGGATCAAAACACCGCAAGACGCCTACATTGCACTTAAAAACGGCAAGCCCAGTGCAATTATCCTCAAGGCTACGGCCCCAGACGGCTACAGCGGTGCGATTCAGCTGCTGATTGGGATCAACGCCAATGGCACCTTGGCCGGCGTGCGCGCCCTCAGCCACCGGGAAACCCCGGGATTGGGCGACCGCATTGACCTCAGTAAAAGCCGCTGGATTCTGGGCTTTAACGGCAAGTCCCTCAGCAACCCGGATGAAAGCGGCTGGGCAGTCAAGAAGGACCGTGGCGAATTCGACCAATTTGCCGGCGCGACCATCACCCCGCGCGCCGTAGTCAAAGCCGTGCATAAGGCGCTGCAATACTTCGACGCGAATGAGCAACAACTGTTTGCGACTCAACGCACGCCCATACAGGAAGGCAACTGATGGCCAGCCCCAGCTACCGCGAAATCACCCTGAACGGCCTGTGGAAAAATAACCCAGGCCTGGTTCAGTTGCTCGGCCTGTGTCCACTGCTGGGTACCAGTAATTCCACGGTGAACGCCTTAGGGTTAGGGTTGGCCAGTGCCTTGGTACTGATTTGTTCCAACACTGCGGTGTCCTTGGTGCGCGGCGTGGTGAATACCGCTGTGCGCCTGCCCGCCTTTGTCATGATCATCGCTGCGTTGACAACCTGCATTGAATTGCTGATGCAGGCCTACACCTATGAGCTGTATCAGATACTCGGTATTTTTATCCCGTTGATCACCACCAACTGCGTGATCCTGGGCCGAGCCGACGCCTTTGCCGCCAAAAACGATCCGGGCCGCGCCGCCTATGACGGGTTGATGATGGGCTTGGGCTTTGCGGCGGTGCTGGTCGCCATCGGCGCCATTCGCGAACTGCTTGGCACCGGTATGTTGTTTGCCAATATGCAGTTGCTGTTTGGCCCTGCTGCGGCCAATTGGCAGATTACAGTGTTCAGCGATTACCAAGGCTTCCTGCTGGCTATTTTGCCGCCGGGTGCCTTTATCGTTCTTGGGCTGTTAATTGCCGGAAAAAACCGAATCGACTCGGTGCTGGCTGAACGCGCCAGGGCCAACCAACCGGAGTTGGTCGTGCCAAGCCGCCGGGTTCGAGTAACAGGAGTCATTGAGTGAACGCGGCTAAACGCTACGAAATTTTCCGTCGTCTGCATGAAGACAACCCCGAGCCCAAAACCGAACTGGCCTACAGCACACCTTTTGAACTGCTGATTGCGGTGATTTTGTCGGCTCAAGCCACTGATGTCGGGGTCAACAAGGCCACTGCCAAGCTCTACCCCGTGGCTAACACCCCAGAGGCAATATTCGCCTTGGGCTACGACGGCTTGTGTGAGTACGTCAAAACCATTGGCTTATACCCAAGCAAGGCGAAGAATGTCATAGCAACCTGCCGCATGCTCATAGACCTGCATAACAGCCAGGTACCGCAAACCCGTGAAGAACTGGAAGCGCTACCGGGCGTGGGGCGAAAGACCGCCAATGTGGTGCTCAACACTGCATTTCGTCAGTTCACCATGGCAGTCGACACCCATATCTTCCGCTTCAGCAATCGCACCGGCGTGGCCCCTGGCAAGAATGTGCTTGAGGTCGAGAAGAAGCTTTTGAAGTTTGTGCCCAAAGATTTTCTACTGGATGCACACCATTGGATGATCCTTCACGGGCGCTACGTATGCCAGGCTCGCAAGCCGCGCTGTGGCAGTTGCCGCATTGAAGATTTGTGCGAATACAAGCAGAAAACATCTGACGATTGATTTTGCAGTGACTTTTCTATCTACCTGATTGAAAAAATCTTTTTTACCCGCTGCGATTTTGCCGCTATAAGGTGCGCAAATGGCTAACGCAGCCGGGAGTGGAAGATATGAGCACTGATAAAGAAGATCTGGACATCGACGACGACTTTGCCGCAGACGATAGCGATGACGGCGATGCACCGGTTGAGGTGGCGAAAACCAACCTGACCAAGCGCCGTATCATTGATAATTTTCTCGACGAACGTCGCCTGAACAAGCAACTGTCTGAATACGATTTCGATTTATAAGCACCGCCCTGTAAAGCAGCCTGGCCTGCACTATAGACAGCAGCAGGACTGACGCAACAGGTTGAAAAGCAATAGCGCGGGCCAAGACCAGCGCTATTGCATTGTTTCAGCTTCGCACATCGAACCCGGTTTTACTCAGCCAACACCTTGTCCAAGGCGTTTGCCAGAGTGTTCACTGTTCGTTCAACGTTATTCAGCTTATCAAGACCGAACAGACCCAGACGGAAAGTCTGGAAGTCTGCCGGCTCATCACACATCAGCGGTACGCCAGCAGCAATCTGCAGGCCTTGGGCTGCAAACTTTTTACCGCTTTTGATATCCGCATCGTCGGTGTAGCAAACCACCACGCCCGGCGCCTCGAATCCCGGTGCAGCCACACTCTTGAACCCTTTGTCAGCCAACAAGGCGCGGACTTTATCGCCAAGTTCTTGCTGCTCCTTGCGCACGAGATCGAACCCGTACTGCTCAGTCTCTTTCATCACTTGACTAAAGCGCACCAGCGAGTCGCTTGGCATGGTTGCGTGATAGGCGTGACCGCCCTGTTCGTAGGCGTTCATGATTTGCAGCCATTTCTTCAGGTCGCAGGCAAAGCTGCTGCTTTCTGTGGCTTCGATACGTTCACGGGCAAGCTCGCTGAACATCACCAAGGCACAGCACGGAGAGCCGCTCCAGCCTTTCTGGGGCGCGCTGATCAGGATATCCACAGCATTGGCCTGCATATCCACCCACAGCGTGCCAGAGGCAATGCAGTCGAGCACAAAAATACCGCCGACTGCGTGAACCGCATCGCCTATGGCACGCATGTATTCGTCTGGCAGGATAATCCCAGATGAGGTTTCAACGTGCGGAGCGAAGACAACGTCTGGCTTTTCTTGATGAATGGCAGCAACCACTTCGTCAATGGGTGCAGGTGCAAACGCCGCTTGCGGCTCAGCATTGACCGGGCGAGCTTTCAGCACCGTACTGTGCGCGGCGATCTTGCCCATCTCCAGAATCTGCGTCCACCGGTAGCTAAACCAGCCGTTACGCACAATCAGGCACTTCTTGTCACCGGCAAACTGGCGAGCCACTGCCTCCATACCGAAAGTGCCGCTGCCAGGGACTACAGCCACAGCGTGAGCGTTGTACACCTGTTTGAGGGTGCGCGAAATATCGTTCATGACCCCTTGGAAAGACTGCGACATGTGGTTCAGCGAACGGTCGGTGTAGACCACCGAATACTCAAGCAGACCTTCTGGATCAACAGCTGAGACAGGATTGTGCATGGGGATACCTTGTAAACAGTGGCAGCAGAATGCAGCAGTCTTTTTGCTGACCTAAGCTGCGGGAAAACGTGGGATCAGTCGTTACGCGATGGCGACAACAGTTCGATCTTATAACCGTCCGGATCTTCGACAAAGGCGAGAATGCTGGTGCCATGCATCATCGGACCGGGCTCGCGGGTGATTTTGCCGCCCCGAGAGCGAATGTCATCACAAGCTTTGTAAACATCTTCCACTTCAAGGGCGATGTGGCCATAACCGTTACCAAGGTCATAGCGTTCAGTGCCCCAGTTTTGGGTCAGTTCGAGCACCGAGTTATGGGCTTCGTCGCCGTAGCCAACGAATGCCAAGGTGAACTTACCCTCTGGATAATCTTTGCGGCGCAGCAGGGTCATGCCCAGCACTTCAGTGTAGAAAGCGATGGACTTATCCATATCGCCAACGCGTAGCATGGTATGCAACAAGCGCATGATAAAGGCTCCGTTAGAGTCGTTATGGCAAATGCAAAAAGCCACTAATCACTGATCAATGGCTTCTAAGAGAAGGTCTATTGTGAGCGTCCCAATGGCATCAGGCAATGCGTAAGGCGGACAATGCCATGCCAGCTCGCCATGACTCAGCACCGATGCCCGAACAATCGATCGCGGATGAACAAAGCGTCATCCTTCCTGCATTAGCTGATCTTAAAGCGCCTTTTTCACCGCTTTGCGGCCAGCATTGTCAGTGGCATCGTGCGCCTTGTCCTTCTTGTCGGACATATTGTCCTTGGTATCGTCCATTTTGTCCTTCTTGTCATCCAGCCCCATGCTATCGGAAGCCGCTTCTTTGGCATCACAGCGTCCGCCCACCCCCACAGTGGCTTTCATGGCGGCGCTTTTGGCGGCTTTGCCAGCGGTGCAGTCGGGGTTAATGACGCCGGCCTGCAGATTCAAGCAAAACAGGCCAAGCGTCAGACCCAGCAGTAATTTACCCATGATCAATACCCTCCATAAGGCGCACAACACAAAGCGTGTCCGCCACAACACTTCTTCCTAAGCAGCCAATGGCGGATGAGAAAAGCGTCATCCGCCCTACTTCGTAGCTTTGCGTTGACGCATAAAAAAGCCTCATACAGATATATCCATATGAGGCTTTTGGGAAGCTACTGAACAGCTTAGATCAGTTTGCGGCCCTTGTTGGCGGCAATGCGCATGCGCAGAGCGTTCAGCTTGATAAAGCCAGCAGCATCCTGCTGATTGTAGGCACCGCCGTCTTCTTCAAAGGTAGCGATGTTGGCATCAAACAACGACTCATCGGACTTACGACCTACAACGATGACGTTGCCTTTGTACAGCTTCATGCGGACCACGCCGTTGACGTTGGCCTGCGACGCATCAATCATCTGTTGCAGCATGGTGCGCTCAGGGCTCCACCAGAAGCCGTTGTAGATCAGGCTGGCGTATTTCGGCATCAGCTCGTCTTTGAGGTGCGCCACTTCACGGTCCAGGGTGATCGACTCAATGGCGCGGTGGCCCTTGAGCATGATGGTGCCGCCCGGGGTTTCGTAGCAGCCGCGCGACTTCATGCCGACAAAACGGTTCTCTACAATATCCAGACGACCAATACCGTTCTCACCACCGATGCGGTTCAACTCAGCCAGCACAGTTGCAGGCGTCATCTCTTTGCCGTCGATGGCAACGATGTCACCGGCGCGGTACGTCAGCTCAATGTAGGTTGGAGTGTCTGGGGCCATTTCTGGCGACTTGGTCCACCGCCACATGTCTTCTTCATGCTCGGTCCAGGTGTCTTCCAGCACACCGCCTTCATAGGAGATGTGCAGCAAGTTGGCATCCATCGAGTAGGGCGATTTCTTCTTGCCGTGACGCTCGATCGGGATGGCGTGCTTTTCAGCATAATCCATCAGTTTTTCACGGGACATCAAGTCCCATTCACGCCAAGGAGCAATCACTTTGACGCCTGGCTTAAGTGCATAGGCGCCCAGTTCGAAACGAACCTGATCGTTGCCTTTACCGGTTGCACCGTGGGAAATAGCATCAGCGCCCGTTTCATTGGCAATTTCGATCAAGCGCTTGGCAATCAGTGGTCGCGCGATCGAAGTGCCGAGCAGGTATTCGCCTTCATAAACAGTGTTGGCACGGAACATCGGGAACACGAAATCACGAACGAACTCTTCGCGCAGGTCATCGATGTAGATTTCTTTAACGCCCATGGCCTGAGCTTTAGCGCGAGCCGGCTCAACTTCTTCGCCTTGACCGAGGTCAGCAGTGAAGGTCACTACTTCACAGTTGTAAGTGTCTTGCAGCCACTTGAGGATCACTGAAGTGTCCAAGCCACCGGAATATGCCAGGACTACCTTGTTTACATCGGCCATGCCATGAACTCCATGGGGTTGTGCGGAAAGCCGACCATTCTACTGACCCTGGCGGCCAATTTACAGAGGCGCGACAGCTTAAGACGACGAGGCGACAAATTGTTTGTTCGATGCGACCACTGAAACAGTGGTCAGGAGGTCGCAGCAGGGTCCGCTGGCGCAGTGGATTTAGGTGCTGAAGCAGGCGCATCCGGAGCTTTGTCTGCGGCTTGCTCAGGCACTTTGTCCAAGGTGATGGCCACGCGGCGGTTAGTTGCCCGGTTAGCGGGGCTGTTATTCGGCACTACAGGGTAGCGCTCGCCGTGAAAGCGCATGGTGATCTGGTCGGCCGGCACACCGTGGGCTTCCAGGTAACTCACCACCGCGATGGCCCGGCGCCGCGACAAATCACGGTTGGTCAGACGACTGCCACTGTTATCCGAATGACCCTCTACCAACACCCGATTGACCGCAGGGTCCGACTTAAGAAAATCCAACAAGATTTGCAGCTTGGCCTCGGCCATCGGATCGAGGTCAACGCCACCATTGGGGAAACCAATACGGCTTTGTTTTACCTGATTGAAATTAAAGGGTAACAGCTTGGCGGTACAGGCCAGATAATCGTTGTAAGCCAGCTTGAACTTGACCGGCAGTAGGCGCACTTCAATCCGCTCGCCGCCCTGAATTGACAGGTTCCGCACCAGCGGACTGCGACCGTCCAACAACCCAGCAAGTAAACGCCCAGCTTGCGCTTGAGAGCTATTGAACGGAGTGCTGCCATCGTTAACGCCGACACGCCCCAAATTAATATCCGAACGCCCCGGCTGCCAAGGCGCCGCGGCCGCGAGCAAGGTTGCCGAACCGGTGCTCAACCACTGCCCCTGCGTCTGCAAGCGAAAGGTGGCTTGCTCACCGGCTTTTCTGACGAACTCGCCTACACCGAAATCAGCCACCGGCTGTGACAAGCGGCACTCAAACTTATCACCCTCGACCTTCCACTCAACATTTTCCAGACGCGTCTGAAAACTGATAGCCCACGCAGGCATACAAGCACTCATGCCAATTAGCAGGAACAGTGGAGTAACAGGTAGTTGGCGCACGATAGGCTCCACACGAAATCACGGGGTTGCCCTTAATATCGGTAGCACCGGCCAAAACTTAAGCACGCTGGTCGCTGATATACACAGTGAGCACACTGACGGCGTGCTCTGACGGGGGTTTTCGGGTAGGATTCCAGCCACGTTTTACCCGCCTGGAAGCTTCCATGATCGACCGCCTTACTCTGCTGCGTCCTGATGACTGGCATATTCACCTGCGCGACGGTGGCGTTCTGCCGCATACCGTAACTGACGTTGCGCGTACTTTTGGCCGCGCGATCATCATGCCGAACCTGGTTCCGCCCGTACGTACTGCCAGCGAAGCGGATGCCTATCGCCAACGCATCCTCAACGTACGCCCGGCAAACAGCCAGTTCGAACCCTTGATGGTGTTATACCTCACCGACCAGACCAGCCCTGAAGATGTGCGCACCGCCAAGGCGTCGGGCTTTGTCCATGGGGCCAAGCTTTATCCGGCCGGTGCAACCACCAACTCCGACTCGGGCGTGACCAGTATCGACAAGATATTCGCGACCCTGGAAGCCATGGCTGAAGTCGGCTTGCCGCTGCTGGTTCACGGCGAAGTGACCCGCAGCGAAATCGATATCTTTGACCGTGAAAAGCAGTTTATCGATGAGCACCTCGCCCGTGTGGTTGAGCGCTTCCCGACCCTGAAAGTGGTGTTTGAGCACATCACTACCCGGGATGCCGTCGAGTTCGTCAAAGCCGCGCCTGCCAACGTAGGCGCAACCATCACCGCTCACCACCTGCTGTACAACCGCAACCATATGTTGGTCGGCGGGATTCGACCGCACTTCTATTGCCTGCCGATTCTTAAGCGTAATGTGCATCAGGAAGCCCTGCTCGATGTCGCCACCAGCGACAATCGCAAGTTCTTCCTGGGGACCGACTCCGCGCCGCATGCCGTGCATGCCAAAGAATCCGCCTGTGGCTGCGCTGGCTGCTACACCGCCTTTGCCGCCATCGAGTTGTACGCCGAAGCCTTTGAACAGCGCAACGCGCTGGATAAACTCGAAGCGTTCGCCAGCCTCAATGGCCCGGACTTCTACGGCTTACCGCGCAACACCGAGACCATTACTCTGGTTCGTGATGACTGGAATGTGCCGACCAGCCTGCCTTTTGGCGAGCAAACCGTTATCCCGTTACGTGCGGGTGAAACCCTGCGTTGGCGCTTGCTGGAGCAAACCGCATGAGCGAAGAACAATACGACGACGAACTGGAAAGCAGCGCGCCGTCTGGCCCGCGCCATCCGATGGCGGCACGCTTTCGCGGCTACCTTCCTGTCGTGGTTGATGTTGAAACCGGCGGGTTCAACAGTGCCACTGACGCACTGCTGGAAATTGCCGCGACCACGGTAGGCATCGATGAGCAGGGGTTTCTCTATCCTGATCACACCCACTTTTTCCGGGTTGAGCCCTTTGCGGGCGCCAACATCGAACAAGCGGCGCTGGAGTTCACCGGCATCAAGCTGGATCACCCGCTGCGCATGGCAGTGACTGAAGAACATGCATTGACGGAAATCTTCCGTGGTTTGCGCAAGTCGCTCAAAGCCAATGGCTGCAAGCGTGCGATTCTGGTCGGCCATAACAGCAGTTTTGACCTTGGTTTTCTCAATGCTGCCGTTGCCCGTACGGGCATGAAACGCAATCCGTTCCACCCGTTCTCAAGCTTCGATACCGCCACCCTGGCTGGCTTGGCTTACGGCCAAACCGTGCTGGCCAAGGCCTGCCAGGCAGCTAGCATTGAGTTTGACGGCCGTGAAGCACACTCAGCCCGTTACGACACCGAAAAAACCGCTGAGCTGTTCTGCGGCATCGTCAACCGCTGGAAAGAAATGGGCGGCTGGGAAGACTTCGGCGACTGAAACGCCGGCGATAAACGTCGCACCCAACTTGGGGTGCGACAAGGCGAAGCCAGTCCTGCGGGTTAAGACTCAGTACCCAACTTCTTTCTGATGACGAAAGGCCAGCAGGTAAACCGCGTCATCCGCACGTTAATGCCGGTAGAGAGCAACATAGCCCGAATCACCGAACTCAATAACTAACTCACGTAATTGCGGCACCTGCGCAAATGGGCGACCTACTTCCGGACTCTCTTGCAGTCGAGCGAGCTGCAACTCAATAGCTTGAGCTGCTCGTCGAGCGACATGAGGACCTTTGCGCGCAACAAACTGGCGGCAATGCTCCAAACCTTGCCCAGCACCTTCGGTGATGATCAATCGTGGTACTTGGGCAGCGCCTCTTCAGCCTCGGTGCCCCAGGTGTTTAGCCACGCCCGAGCCTCTTGCCCGGTCAAATGCCGTCCCGTTTCCTGGTAGGCGGCCCATGCGCTTAGGGCTTCCTGCTTAAAACGTTCTTGGGCTTCCTCACGCTCAACGTACTGCGCTATCGCCTCGCGCATGATCCAGTGAGATGAGCGCTGACGTAGACCTGCCAAATACTCGATGCGTTTTTTCAACTCGTCATCGATCTTGATTGAAGTGGCCAATTTACACCCCTCATTATCTAAAGGTACTACCCTTTGATAAGCTATCAACAAGCTGTCAACGAATGCAAGATTGGCCACCCGGCAAAAGCCTGAAAACAAAAAACCGGCCATAAGCCGGTTCTTTGTGTGTCTTAAGCATCATTCAGCTGAGCACGCTCAGCTAAGTGCAAACCCTTACAGGTTGGCAGCGTTCTCAGACAGGTAAGCAGCAACGCCGTCTGGCGAGGCAGTCATACCCTTGTCGCCTTTCTTCCAGTTTGCTGGGCAAACTTCGCCGTGCTCTTCGGTGAACTGCAGCGCATCAACCAGACGCAGCAACTCGTCCATGTTACGGCCCAGCGGCAGGTCGTTAACGATCTGCGAGCGAACGACACCATTGAGGTCGATGAGGAATGCGCCACGGAAAGCTACGCCGCCTTCAGACTCAACATCGTAGGCTTTGCAGATGTCGTGGTTGATGTCAGCGGCCAAGGTGTACTTGACCTGGCCAATGCCGCCCTTGTCGACTGGGGTGTTGCGCCATGCGTTGTGGGTGAAGTGGGAATCGATGGAAACACCGATGACTTCAACGTTGCGCGCCTGGAACTCAGGAATGCGGTGATCCAGAGCGATCAGCTCCGAAGGGCATACGAAGGTGAAATCCAGCGGGTAGAAAAATACCAGGCCGTATTTGCCTTTGATCGCAGAGGACAGGCTGAAGCTGTCAACGATTTCGCCTGTACCCAATACAGCTGCGACGTCGAAATCAGGGGCTTTCTTACCTACGAGTACGCTCATTCGATATCTCCTAAAAAGTTTGAGTAGTGCGAGCCATTTAATCCTAGCGCTGCAACACGACAACGCAATTACGCGCCCGCACTGACTGGGCCCACCATCATACACTCCGATTTTAGACCTCGCCCACCGCTTTTTGACCTTAGACCCATAGCGGCAATTCAGCGAGGTCTTGACCGTTCATCGGTGGCTTGGCTTATTAGCAAAAACCAAAAGCGGATCGCTTTGACAAGCATTCTCATTCACATTAGTATCCTTGCCAACGAAACATACTTTGAGCAGCGAGTCTTAACTATGTATGTCTGCCTCTGCGAAGGTGTCACCGACGGTCAGATCCGCGATGCAATCTACGAAGGTTGCTGCAGCTACCGTGAAGTCCGTGAAGCCACTGGCGTTGCCAGCCAATGCGGCAAATGTGCCTGTTTAGCTAAATCCGTTGTTCGCGAAACCTTGAATGAAGCGCAGGCCAGCCAGAGCGCCCTCGCCTACCAGGTCAATTTTGTAGCGGCTTGAATATTTTTTACTGCTGCCACACAAGCAATTTATAAAGCCGGATTTAATATCCGGCTTTTTTATGCCCAAAATTCAATGACTTAATGGATAAATGCAGAACTTAAACATTCGTATTAAGTTTAATTTTAACTTAACTATCAAGCACTTAGGTTTGACAGCTTAGGGTTAAGCGCTCAAAATTTACTCCTTACATTATTTTCAGCACAGGGCAGGCACATGAAAGGCGACAAGAAAGTCATCCAGCATCTGAACAAGATCCTCGGTAACGAGCTGGTCGCGATCAACCAATACTTCCTGCACGCACGCATGTATGAAGATTGGGGCCTGAAAAAACTCGGCGAACATGAGTACCATGAGTCGATCGACGAAATGAAACACGCTGATAAGTTGATCAAGCGGATTCTTTTCCTCGAAGGCCTGCCTAACCTGCAAGACCTCGGCAAAATCCTGATTGGTGAAAACACCAAGGAGATGCTTGAGTGCGACCTGAAGATTGAGCACAAAGCCCATACCGATCTGAAAGCGGCGATTGCCTACTGCGAAAGCATTGGTGATTTTGCCAGCCGTGAACTGCTTGAAGATATTCTGTGCTCTGAAGAAGAACACATCGACTGGCTCGAAACCCAACTCAGCCTGCTCGAAGCCATCGGCCTGCAAAACTACCTGCAGTCGCAAATGGACGAATAATTCAACTCCCTGCACTGCAAAAACGGCAGCCTTAAGGCTGCCGTTTTTTTACATTAAATGACCGCCCAGGCAGGTTTAACGGTAGCCCTCTTCAACCAAGGCTTCATCCGATACCTTGCACACCTGCTGATCCTCTTCGGTAATCCGGGTTTTCTTCCAGCCGCCTCTGGCAAACCAGCAGACTGAAATAATCGCAATCAATACGTTGGTCACCGGGAACGACCACCACAGGCCAGCAGCCCCCAGAACCGTATGTTTGGCCAGCACATAGGCCAGCGGGAATTGCAGCATCCACTGCGCCACCAGAGCAATGACCATCGCACTGAGCATGTTGCCAGAAGCGCGGAACGCCGCAACGATGCACAGTTGAATCCCGATACACCCCCAAGCCAACGCCATGATCCGGATAAAGTGTGCGCCCTGATTAATCACTGCAGGCTCACCCGGCACAAAGAACGCCACTAGATAGGGCGCAATCACATACACCAGCAGACCGACAACGCTTAAGCCGACAAAGCCATAGAGCGCGCCCAACTGGGTGATTTTCGAGGCACGACTGATATTGCCTGCCCCAATATTCTGGCCAACCAAGGTCGAAACAGCCATCGACACCCCCATCGCCGGAATGGTGATCACTTGCAGAATATTCGCACCAATACCGTAAGCAGCGATGGTGGTGGTATCGAAGCTTGCCACCAAAAAGGACATGATAATCAGGCCCAGGCCCCGGGTGGACAACTCCACTGAACCGGGAAAGCCAAGAAAGAAGGCTTTGCGGATATAACTCAAGTCGGGCTTGAAACCCGCCCAGGTCAATTGGATGCCGTGACGGCCACGCAGGAACACCCACATACCCAAACTGGCAGCAATTGCCTGGGTGGCCAAGGTGGCCATCGCTGCCCCCCTGACGCCAAAGCCCGGAAGTGGGCCCCAACCAAAAATAAACAGCGGATCAAGGGCAAAGTTAAGCAGCACCGTGCCCACCACAATCAGCAGCGGCACCCGCGTTTGCCCAACACCGCGCATCAAAGACTGGAACATCGCGAAGATAAAGACAAAAATAACACCGACAAATGACACACGCATGTAGCCCAATGCGCTGGCGTATACATTGGTTTCAACGCCCAGCAAATTGAGTAAATAGGGTGAAAAAATAAAGCCTAAGGCGCCCAACACCACTGAGCTGATCATCACCATCAGCATGGTCTGCGCAGCCACATGGTTCACCAGGTCATAGCGACCAGAGCCCATGTATTGTGATGTCAGAGTTGCCCCGGCCATTGCCAGTCCAGCGCCAAGCGCCACCACCAAAAAGGTCACCGGTGTACTAATCGCAACCGCCGCAACCGCCGATGCACCGAGACGGCCAACCCAATAGGTGTCGGTGAGTTGGTAACCCGCCTGCAGCAGGTTGCCCAGGATAATCGGCACCGCCAGCGACAACAGCGCTTTAGCAATTGAACCGTTGAGAAACTGCTGCTGACGCTGCGAATTCATCCCGCTTCCTTTTATTGCTGGCATCGATAGATTTCACCTGAGGGTTGAGGGCCAGTACACTGACCGCTGCGAACAAATTCACCTGCCTTAAAGACCCCTGTATAACTTGATCGGTTCAGGGGACTCACTTTTGAGCAGGCAAAAAAAATCGATGCCTAAGCATCGATTTTTTTCAGCACCCGCGAAACCTAGGCTTCAGATTTCTCAACGGCCGCTTTGATCATGGTCTGCAGCTCACCATTATCAAACATTTCGGCAATGATATCGCTGCCGCCAACCAACTCACCACCCACCCACAGCTGTGGGAAAGTTGGCCAGTTCGCGTACTTTGGCAAGTTGGCACGAATTTCCGGGTTTTGCAGGATATCGACATAAGCGAACTTTTCGCCACACGCCATAACAACCTGCGAAGCTTTCGACGAGAAGCCACACTGTGGGGCGTTCGGCGAGCCTTTCATGTACAACAGAACGGAGTTGTTAGCGATCTGTTCTTTGATAGTTTCGATGATATCCATTGGGCACCTCAGGACTTAGCTTTACGACTCAAAAGTCGACACGGTTGGCGCTATTGTAGCGAAAAGCCGAGCGCAATGCTCGGCCTTACCCGTCACAGACAACAGCTGCCTCGAAATAGCTGAGCCTGGGCCTCTGTCAGCAGCTCAAGCAGCTACGACTTCGACCGGTACACCATTTAATGCAGCGTTGCCTGACAGCGTATCGAGTTGCAATTCATCGGTCAGGTCATTGGCGCTGGCACCCGGTTGACTGCTGGCAATCGCCATCTGGACCCCAGGTCGCGCATGCCCCCAGCCGTGAGGCAGGCTGACCACCCCGGGCATCATGTCATCGCTGGACGCGACCTCAACCTCGATCAGCCCCACCCGCGAACGCACCCGCACCCGCTGACCGTCGGTCAACCCTCGGCTGGCCAGATCCGTCGAGTGCATAAACAATTGATGACGCGGCTTGCCTTTAACCAAGCGGTGATAATTGTGCATCCATGAATTATTACTGCGCACATGCCGGCGACCAATCAGCAACAACTCACCCGGCGCAGGCAGCGGCTGTTGCGCAAAGCGCTGCAGGTCGGCCATAAAGATCGCGGGGGCGGCTTGCACCGCTTTATCGGAAGTTTTGAGTCGACCCGCCAGATTGGCCTTGAGCGGGCCCAGATCCAGGCCATGTGGGTGTTCTTCGAGCGCCGCGAGACTGAGCTTGTGGGTTGAATTATCGCCATAGGCGCCGTGGCGCAGGCCTGCGTCGATCATCTTGGCAGGTGCCATAGTTGGTTTGAGCTCGGTGCCCATCTTCGCTGAGAAGGCTTGGGCCAAACCAACGAATATCTCCCAGTCGTCTAACGCATGGGCTGGTTTATCCAGCACTGGTGGATTGAACCGGGTGACATTGCGCACGGCGAAGGTATTGAAGGTGGTGTCGTAGTGATCATGTTCCAGAGGCGCTGTCGGCGGCAGGATCAAGTCGGCATAGCGTGTGGTCTCGTTGATATACAAGTCGATGCTGAGCATAAACTCCAAACCATCGAGTGCCTGCTCCAACTTGCGCCCGTTGGGCGTCGACAGCACCGGATTGCCTGCAACGCTAATCAATGCCCTGACCTGGCCTTCACCTTCCGTCAGCATTTCCTCTGCCAAGGCCGCCACTGGCAACTCGCCGCCGTATTCAGGCAGGCCGGAAACCCGGCTTTGCCACGCATTGAAGTGCCCGCCCGAGGTGTTTGCGACCAAATCAATTGCCGGCTCAGTGCAGAGCACGCCGCCCACGCGATCAAGGTTGCCGGTCACCAGGTTTATAAGCTGCACCAACCACTGACATAAGGTGCCGAAGGCCTGGGTCGAAACGCCCATGCGGCCGTAGCACACTGCTTTGTCCGCTGCGGCGAAATCACGGGCCAACTGCCGAATAACCTCGGCCGGCACTGCACAGCGTTCACTCATTGCATCGGCCGTAAAATCCTTGATCGATTCCCGCACCGCCTCCAACCCCTGCACAGGGAGATGGCTTTCACGAGTGAGGTTTTCGGCAAACAGGGTATTAAGTACGCCAAATAGCAACGCCGCATCCTGGCCGGGGCGGATAAACAGGTGCTGATCGGCAATGGCGGCAGTTTCGGTGCGACGTGGATCAACCACCACCAGCTTACCGCCTCGCGCCTTGATCGCCTTTAGCCGTTTCTCGACATCCGGCACAGTCATAATGCTGCCGTTAGAGGCCAGCGGATTGCCTCCGAGAATCAACATAAAGTCGGTGTGGTCAATGTCAGGAATCGGTATCAGTAAACCGTGGCCATACATTTGATGGCTCGTAAGGTGATGCGGTAACTGGTCTACCGAGGTCGCAGAAAAGCGATTGCGTGTCTTCAGTTGGCCCAGAAAATAGTTGCTGTGGGTCATCAGCCCGTAGTTATGCACACTCGGGTTGCCCTGATAAATCGCCACCGCATTGTTGCCGTAACGCCCTTGAATATCACTTAAGCGCTCAGCAACCAGGGCAAATGCTTCGTCCCATTCAATCGCCTGCCACTCACTGCCGACCCGGCGCATGGGCTGACGCAAACGGTCCGGGTCATTTTGAATGTCTTGCAGGGCAACCGCTTTAGGACAGATGTGACCACGACTGAAGCTGTCCTGCGCATCGCCTTTGATCGACACAATCTGTTGGCTGCCGTCTGGCGCTCGTTCAGTTTCGATCGACAGACCGCAGATGGCTTCACACAGGTGGCACGCGCGGTGATGAAGGGTCTTGCTCATGGCCGGCCTCACTCTTATCAGGCTGCACTCGCCGAGAGCGCAAACCACGACTATGGCCCGCGACGTGAGCTTGCACCAGCAGCGTTCGCCCCGTGAATTGACAGGCATCAGGCCAGCCGATTCAGCCTTGGCTGGCATCCAAGCAATTAACCAGTTGCCGAACTTAGCGCAGGCGGGCAAACCCTGAAACAGCAGAGAATTTGCGCCTAATCGTCATTTCCTTATAAGATTTCGCCTTTCCCTGTTTCGTCGCACTGTGCGGCCTCCTGCCGCAGGTTCAGCTATTTCTACTATTTATAGTCGGCTGTGCAACCTGCGCCCTGTTGTAAAAAGGTATTTAAGATGAGCGCAAGACACTTTCTCTCGCTGATGGACTGCACCCCCGCTGAGCTGGTGGGTCTGATCCGCCGTGCCATGGAGCTGAAGGATTTGCGCAATCGAGGCGTGCTCTTCGAGCCGCTTAAAAACCGTGTACTGGGGATGATTTTCGAGAAAGCCTCAACCCGTACGCGCCTGTCTTTTGAAGCGGGCATGATTCAATTCGGCGGTCAGGCTATCTTCCTGTCCCCCCGGGACACCCAACTGGGTCGTGGCGAACCCATTGCTGACGCCGCAAAAGTCATGTCGCGCATGCTCGATGCGGTGATGATCCGCACGTTCGCCCACGAAACACTGACCGAATTTGCCGCCAACTCACGGGTGCCGGTCATCAATGGTTTGTCCGATGACCTGCACCCCTGCCAGTTATTGGCCGATATGCAGACCTACCTCGAACACCGTGGCAATATCGCCGGGAAAACTGCGGTCTGGATCGGTGACGGCAACAATATGTGCAACTCCTATATAGAAGCGGCCATCCAGTTCGATTTCCAGCTGCGTGTGGCTTGCCCCGAAGGCTACGAGCCAAGTGCCAAGCTGATGGAGCAAGCCGGCGAGCGCGTACAGATCTTCCGTGATCCACGCCAAGCAGTTGCGGGTGCGCATTTGGTCACGACCGACGTCTGGGCCTCGATGGGCCAGGAAGATGAGGCACAAGAACGCATGAAACTGTTCAAGCCCTTCCAGGTTGACCGCGCCCTGCTCGACAGCGCAGACGACAGCGTGTTGTTCCTGCACTGCCTACCGGCACACCGGGGTGAAGAGATCAGCGACGACTTGCTTGATGACCCGCGCTCTGCGGCATGGGACCAAGCCGAAAACCGCTTGCATGCGCAAAAAGCCCTGCTTGAGTTCCTAGTTGAAGCGTCGTATAGCCACACATGAGTCATTCAATGCTACTTAACCTGCAAGACCTAAGCTGTGGCTATCAACACCACAAGGTTGTCCAAGGCCTGAATCTGCACCTTAATGCCGGTGACATCGGCTGCCTGCTCGGGCCTTCCGGTTGCGGCAAGACCACAACCTTGCGTGCAATTGCCGGGTTCGAGCCGGTGCACAGCGGTGAGATAACCCTGGCCGGCGAAGTGATTTCCAGTGCCGGCTTTACCTTGGCACCGGAAAAGCGTCGAATCGGCATGGTGTTTCAGGACTATGCGCTGTTCCCGCACCTGAGCGTGGCGCAGAACGTCGCCTTTGGCATCCGCAAGGAACCTGATTGCGAGCGCATCACCGCTGAACTGCTGGCCTTGGTTAAACTCGACAACCTGGGCAAACGCTATCCCCACGAATTATCCGGCGGGCAACAACAACGGGTGTCACTGGCCCGTGCGCTCGCCCCAGAGCCCCAGCTTTTACTCCTTGATGAGCCCTTCTCCAACCTCGACGGGGAACTGCGTCGACGTTTGAGCCTCGAGGTTCGCGAGATCCTCAAGAGTCGAGGCACCAGCGCCATCCTGGTGACGCACGATCAAGAAGAAGCCTTCGCCGTCAGCGATCATGTTGGTGTTTTCAATGAAGGGAAACTTGAGCAGTGGGACACCCCGTACAACCTCTACCACGAACCCAAAAGTCCCTTCGTCGCCAGCTTTGTGGGCCAGGGCTATTTTATTCGGGGCCAATTACTCAGTCCTGAACAGGTGCAAACCGAACTGGGAGTGATCAGCGGCGATCGCGCTTACGTCTGGCCGGTCGGCAGCGCGGTGGATGTACTGCTCAGACCCGACGATATTGTCTACGCGCCTGAAAGCCCGCTGAAGGCCTTAGTCGTCGGCAAGACCTTCCTCGGCGCAGCGACCTTGTATCGCCTGCAACTGCCAACCGGCAGTCAGTTGGAGTCGCTGTTTCCGAGCCACGCGGACCTTCAGCCGGGTGAAAGCGTGGGTATTCGCATTGCTGCGGATCACTTGGTTGCATTCGCAGTGCCGGGCAGTATCGCCACCCATGCTGAACAGGCAAACAGTGGCGTGCGCCGCCATAGTTCGGGTAGATAAACCCAGGATCCCCCGCCACTTAACACAAGTGGTCGGGGCCTATACGTCGCCGAGCAGCAACGTCGCCTTGGCCACTAAAACTGCATCGCCAGCAATCCTGACGCGTTTGCCGTCCAATCGGCAGTGCAACGCACCACCCCGGGCCGAGGCCTGGAATGCACGCATTTCGTCCTTGGCCAAACGCTGCGCCCAATAGGGAATCAGGCTGCAGTGGATGGCGCCTGTAACCGGGTCCTCATCAATACCGATTGAAGGGGCGAAGTAGCGTGAGACGAAATCGTGCTGCAGCCCTGGCGCAGTGATGATCACACCCATACCCGGTAACTTGGCGAGTGCTGTCAGGTCCGGCTCGCAGCGGCGCACAGTTGCCTCATCCGCAACCACGGCAAGCAACTCAGGGCCGACAAACAACGCCTCGATTGTCACCCCTAACGCAGCTGCTACCGCGGGCAATAACGGTTCATCCGGCTCGATGCTTTGTGCAGGGAAATCCAGTTCCAAGCGCCGGCCCACGCGGCTTACCCGCAGCGGCCCAGACAAACTGTGGAATTCAATCACATCGCCCGGCTCAGCGTAGATATTGAACAACACATACGCCGTGGCCAGGGTCGCGTGGCCACACAAGGGGACTTCGGTGGCGGGGGTAAACCAGCGAATGTGCCAATACTCCGGCTGCTTGACCACAAACGCGGTTTCAGCCAGATTGTGTTCGCCAGCAATTTTCTGCATCAGTGCGTCATCGAGCCACTGATCAAGGCGATAAACAATCGCAGGATTACCGGCAAATGGACGATCGGAAAACGCATCAACCTGATGGTAGTCGAGCTGCATAATGATGCACCTTAAAAACGGTTAGAGACAGTATTCAGCAACCTGTCTTCACTGTTGAGGGGCGTGATTATCGCCCCGGTTTTTAGGAGAGCTGACGGCATAACGGCTATAGATTGCATCCAACTCTCCGCTGGCCTTGTAGCGCTCCAAGCCTTGCTGGAAAATTTCAGCATAAACCTGGCTGGTCTTGAGCGCGGGTGAAAATGCCAGGTAAATCGGCACATCAACCTTGCGGCAACCTACTTGCTGCAGCGCATCGGTTTTTCCGTGCGCGGCAAGATAAGCTTGCATGACCCAGCTATTTTCGATCACGGTGTCGACTCGGTCCTTGCCCAATTTATCAATATTGACGGCCAGCGCGTTATCACCTGAAGCCATCTGCACACGGGTTTGATCGCTTCTATAATGCTCAAAATAAGTGTTCAACTCAGCGCCATAGCTGTAGCCATTGATGGCCCCGACGGTGACACGATCTAAAGAACCAAGCCCCTCATAGCGCCAACTTTTGGCCGGCTTGGTGTAGAAACAAATGCGTGAGATTCCGGGAGCAGCCTTGGTAAAGATAAAATCCGGTGCGTCTCGCACGCCGGCGCCAATCACAGCGTTGATTCGACCTTGGCGAGTATCGTGAATGGCGCGCGCCCAGTTGGTAACTCGGTAGTCAACTTTGATCCCATGCTCGGCAAAGATACGCTGCGCCAGCTCAACGAATATGCCTGGCTGCTGTGCATCCGGCGCACAGTTCACAGGGCACCAAATGTCCCCGGCGATTATCAATGTTTCAGGCGCGGCATAAAGCATCTGAACCTTGACGATCGCTGTGATAGCCAGGCATAACCGTAATGTGCGAATCAAATACCTGCCTCGCAAAAAGCCAATAGTCGTTTATCTATCTCTCGCTGCGCACGCGCTTAACTGCGTCTAACCAGCCCTTATATAGTGTATCGCGGTGATCATCTGCCATGATCGGAGCAAAGCGTTGTTCACGCTCCCAGTGCTCTGCAATCGCATCAAGATCTGGATATATTCCTGCCTGCAAGCCAGCCAGATAGGCCACTCCGAGGGCAGTGGTTTCGGTGACCTTCGGTCGCTCAACGGTGACCCCGAGAATGTCCGCGAGAAACTGCATGAGCCAATTATTCTCGACCATGCCGCCATCCACCCGCAGCGCACTGGGGGCGGCAGCGCCGTCCTGACGCATGGCCTGAAGCAAGTCCAAAGTTTGATAGCACACCGCCTGCAGACCGGCGGTGACAATTTCCTTGATTCCGGTGTCGCGGGTCAGACCAAAGATTGCACCGCGCGCTTTAGGGTCCCAATAAGGCGCCCCCAGGCCGGTGAAAGCAGGCACCAGATAGACGCCGCAGGCATCCCCGGTTTGCTCAGCCATGGCCTCGCTGTCACGCGCATGGTTGATCAGTTTTACACCGTCGCGTAGCCACTGCACTGCCGCGCCAGCGACAAAAATACTGCCTTCAACCGCGTAGGTAACCTTGCCATTTAGGCGGTAGCCGACAGTGGTCAATAAGCGGTTCTGCGAGGTGACGGGGGTGTCACCGGTGTTTTGAATCATGAAGCAGCCGGTGCCGTAGGTACTTTTAACCATACCCGGCTTAAAACAGGCCTGACCGACGAGTGCTGCCTGCTGATCACCTGCCACACCCAATACCGGAATTGCAGCGCCGAACAGCTCGGGTAGACAGGTGCCAAAGTCAGCCGCGGAGTCCATGACTTCAGGCAACATGTTCGCTGGAATATCAAACAACTCCAGCAGCTCTGCATCCCACTGTTGAGTGTGGATATTGAACATCAAGGTACGCGATGCATTGGTCGCATCTGTCTTGTGCGATTGCCCGCCGGTTAAACGCCAGAGCAAGAAACTGTCGACCGTTCCAAAGCGCAATTCACCCCGCTCTGCTCGCTCCCGGGCCCCTTCGACATTTTGCAGAATCCAGCGCAGCTTGGTGGCGGAAAAGTATGGATCGATAAGCAATCCGGTTTTCGCCGCGACATTGGCCTCATGCCCTGCTTCCTTGAGGCCTGCGCAATAGTCCGCCGTGCGTCGATCCTGCCAGACAATTGCAGGATGGATCGGCTCGCCGCTTTCAGCATCCCAGACCAGAGTGGTTTCGCGCTGGTTGGTGATGCCGATTGCAGCAACATCTTCAATGCTCATGTTGCTGTGCTGCAAGACCTCGCGACAAACCTTGAGGGTGGTCTGCCACAATTCCTCAGCGTCGTGCTCAACCCAACCGTCTTGCGGAAAATACTGTTTAAACTCCTGCTGCGCTCGCGCCACAGGTATGCCCTGAGCACTGAATACTATTGCGCGACTGCTCGTCGTGCCCTGATCAATCGCCAGCAGAAACCGTGACATGTTGAAATCCTTATTATTGTCGCGCCTTTACCTCAACGAGGTATCGACCGAGATGAATCTGCCCGCCCCATGCTCAAGGCGTGCAGCTAACTGAGCTTATGTGCGGCCAATTTCTGCAAACTGTGCCTGAGTGTGCTGCGCAAGTACTGTGCTTGCGAGCTCAACCTCAAGACCGCGTCTACCCGCGCTGACGAAAATGCTGGAAAACTGCTGAGCGGAGACATCGATAAAGGTACGCAAACGTTTCTTTTGCCCCAACGGGCTGATGCCTCCGAGCAAATAACCGGTAGCCCGCTGCGCTGCTGTTGGGTCTGCCATGTCAGCTTTTTTGACGCCGGCGGCACTGGCCAATGCCTTCAAGTCCAGACTACCGACTACAGGCACCACTGCAACCAAAAGCTCGCCTTTCTCGCTCGCCGCCAGCAGTGTCTTAAACACCCGAGCCGGTTCAAGATTTAGCTTTTCTGCAGCCTCCAGGCCATAGGAAGCCGCTTTTGGGTCGTGGCTATAGCTGTGCAGCTGGAACTGTGCTTTAGCTTTTTTCAATAGGTCGATTGCAGGGGTCATGTTCGTTTGTGAAAATACTCTGATAAAGTCTGATTACCATAGCCGAAAATTTCTTCCTGAGCAGCCTATAATGGCGCATAAAAGGAACCCTCCATGACCCTGCCCCCGCGTCAGCAAGACATTCTTACCCTCGCCCGCGAGCGTGGTTACGTCAGCATCGACGAATTGGCTCAGGCATTTTCCGTGACGCCCCAGACTATCCGCCGTGACATTAACCAGCTTGCCGAGCAAGGCATGTTGCGGCGTACTCACGGCGGCGCCGCCTGTGAAAGCTCCAGCACACAAAATACCGCTTACACCATGCGCGCCGGGCAAATGCGTGAAGAGAAACAGCGCATCGCTGAAGCCATTGCCGCGCAGATTCCTGACCATGCGTCTTTGTTTATCAATATCGGCACAACCACCGAGGCAATTGCCCGCGCCCTGCTCAATCACAATGGGCTGAAAGTCATCACCAACAACCTGCATGTGGCCGCACTGCTAAGCAGTAAGGCTGATTTCGAAGTGCTGGTTGCGGGCGGGACGGTGCGCCCGGATGGCGGTATTGTCGGCCAATCGGCTGTCGATTTTATTGAGCAGTTCAAGGTCGACTTTGCCTTGGTCGGCATCAGTGGAATTGACGAGGACGGCAGCTTGCTCGACTTCGATTATCAAGAAGTCCGGGTCTCCCAAGCCATCATCAGCAATGCCCGGCAGGTATTGTTGGCCGCTGACTCAAATAAATTCGGGCGTAACGCAGTGGTTCGCCTGGGCTCTATCAAGCTCGTTGACCAGGTGTTTACCGATGCGGCTCCGAGCCCGGTCATCAGCCGGCTTTTGCAGGCCGCGAAGATTCAACTTCACCTTGTCTGACCCTGCTTGCTCCCTATTTGTGGCTTGATCCCGACCCGCCACGCCATAGCGACCCATCGCCCGCGACCGTCACCCACTGGCGAAGCCAAGGTTACTCAACTATGCTATGTTCGAAAGTGAACATGAAAAGTTCAATTTCGACCTAAGCGAGTGTCAGCATGCCTAATCACAGCACCCAAACCGCGCCCATTGCCGAGATTTACGACCTTGCCATTGTCGGCGGCGGTATCAACGGCGTCGGCATTGCCGCCGATGCTGCCGGTCGCGGTTTATCGGTGTTTCTCTGTGAGCGCGATGACCTGGCCGAGCACACCTCATCAGCCAGCAGCAAGCTGATCCACGGTGGCCTGCGCTACCTCGAACACTATGAGTTCCGCCTGGTGCGCGAAGCACTGGCTGAGCGAGAAGTACTGCTGGGGAAAGCGCCGCATATCATCAAACCGATGCGTTTTATCCTGCCACACCGCCCTCACCTGCGCCCGGCATGGATGATTCGTGCCGGTATGTTTCTCTATGATCATCTCGGCAAACGGGAAAAGCTGCCCGCCTCCCATGGCCTGCACTTTGACGCAGGCAGCCCACTGAAGAGCGAAATAAAACGTGGCTTTGAGTATTCAGACTGCTGGGTGGATGATGCCCGGCTGGTGGTTCTCAACGCTATGGCCGCGCGCGAACACGGTGCGCACATCCACACCCAGACTCGTTGCACCAGCGCTCGTCGCAGCAAAGGTTTGTGGCACATTCACCTTGAGCGCAGCGATGGCAGCCTGTTCTCGATTCGTGCTCGTGCATTGGTCAATGCGGCTGGGCCTTGGGTGGCAAAATTTATTCGCGACGATCTCAGGCAAGAGTCACCCTATGGCGTGCGTCTGATTCAAGGCAGCCACATCATAGTGCCGCGTGTGTTTGAGGGTGAGCAGGCGTACATCCTGCAAAATGAAGACCAGCGCGTGGTATTTGCAATTCCGTACCTCGACCAATTCACCATGATTGGCACCACTGATCGCGAGTACCAAGGCGACCCAGGCAAGGTGGCGATCACCGAGGAAGAAACCGACTATCTGCTTAAGGTGTTCAACGCACACTTTCGTCAGCCGCTTACGCGCGAAGCCATCTTGCACAGTTTTTCTGGCGTGAGGCCGCTGTGTGATGATGAGTCTGCCGACCCTTCAGTCGTTACCCGCGACTACACCCTGTCAATTTCAGGGCATCCAGGTGAAGCCCCGTTACTTTCGGTTTTCGGCGGCAAGTTGACCACCTACCGAAAGCTCGCTGAGTCCGCATTGAAATTGCTCGCCTACCAGTTTCCGAAGATGGGCCCGAGCTGGACCACAACAAGTTTACTACCGGGCGCTGAAGAATTCGTCAGCCAGAGCGCCTTGGTTGAAGCACTCTGCGCCAGTTTCAGTTGGCTGCCAATTGCTCTTGCGCGGCGCTGGGCGACAACCTACGGCAACCGCAGTTGGTTGCTGTTGTGTGGGGTTCAGAACCAGCAAGACTTGGGGGAACATTTTGGGGCGTTGTTGTATGCCCGTGAAGTTGACTACCTGTGTAATGAGGAATGGGCCACGGCGCCGGCAGATATTCTATGGCGGCGATCCAAGCTGGGCCTGTTTATGAGCCAAGCAGAACAAGCACGCCTGAGTGACTACCTGCACCAACGCAGCACGCTAATGGCGAAACATTCGACCCAGCGTCCAGCATTGACGGCCAGCCCATCGCTTTGAGCTGTCGGGGGTATGACGCGTGTGGCAGCCACCGTTGCAATTCTGAACACACAGCGCATTGGTATGAACCACGGTGGCCAAGCTTCGCGTTGACGCACCCTACGCCCCTACAACTGGGCGATATGGGTCTCTGTGCGATGCGCCATCAAATAGGGCAACACTGCTGACAGCAAGGGTTGTTTGAACGCCTCCTGAAAGCGATGGGCCAGGCCGGGTATCAAGGTTAATTGGCTGCCGCGAATATGTGCTGCCACATGAATCCCATGCATCACCGGCAACAGCGGGTCTGCGGTGCCATGCACCACCAGCGTCGGCACCCGCAAGCGATTGAGCAGCTCAACCCGGCTTGGCTCGGCCAGGATGGCAGCAATTTGTCGCTCAACCCCTTGCGGATTAAACGCGCGATCATATGCAACCTGCGCCTCATGTAGCAGTTCCTGGCGATCATCCTTGACCTCAGGGCTGCCCAACGCAGCCAACAGATCCGCTTGTTGCTCCAACGCCACCGCGCGGTTCGGCGCCTCACGCCGCCCCAGCAGGGCCAATAACTTAGGGCTCGGTGCGGGCAACCCCTCGGCACCGGAGCTGGTCATGATCAACGTCAGGCTTTGCACCCGCTGCGGTGCAATATCGGCCAGATGCTGGGCGATCATGCCACCCATACTGGCGCCCAATACATGGAAGCGCTGAATGCCCAAGACATCCATCAGGCCCAGCGAATCCTCGGCCATATCCGTCAAGCTATAAGGCGCCGACACACTAATGCCGAAGCGATAGCGCAATGCTTGGTAAGTCAAGTTAACCGGTGGTTCAGGCTGATGCCAAGTGCTTAACCCCACATCACGGTTGTCAAAACGGATGACCCGAAAACCCTGCTCGCACAGCGATTGCACCACTTCATCTGGCCAGTGAATCAACTGACCACCAAGGCCCATGACCAGCAGTAACGCCGGATCACTGTCACGGCCGACACTCTGATAGGCAAGACTGACCTCGCCCACGTCAGCAAATTGTGTAGCTGCAGTTAAATCGCAACGAACCGCAGAAAATGACGACACACTGAAAAACAGCGCGGCGATGAAAAATAACGCACGCATAAAAACACCAAAACGCAGAACCCCATTAAGGTGCGAGTTTGATGATATTTATGCTTTCGCGCTGCCACAGAACGATGACAATTTGATGAACCCTGCTCAGTGGTCACCAAAACCACCGCAAAGCTGGATAACAAAACAGTTGATACCTGAAAGCAACGCGCACCTCACACCGGCGCGTTGCTTTCAACGGCGCGGTTTACGCCAGCTGTGAGCGCAACTGACGCGCGGCCGCGACCATATTCACCAACGCAGCTTCGGTCTCCGCCCAACCACGGGTTTTCAAGCCACAATCGGGATTCACCCACAAGCGTTCTGCCGGAATACGCTGCACGGCTTTACTCATCAGCTTGATGATTTCCGCAGTGTCCGGCACCCGTGGCGAGTGAATATCGTAAACGCCCGGGCCGATGTCATTGGGATAATCGAACGCTTCGAATGCATCCAGCAACTCCATGTCGGAACGCGAAGTTTCGATGGTAATGACATCGGCATCCATGGCTGCGATTGACTCAATCACATCATTAAATTCGCTGTAGCACATGTGAGTGTGGATCTGCGTTCGATCCTGCACCCCAGAGGCGCATAAGCGAAACGCTTCGGTTGCCCAGTCAAGATAGCCTTGCCACGCGGCTTTACGCAGGGGCAAACCCTCGCGGAAAGCGGCCTCATCAATCTGGATAATCTTGATTCCCGCCGCCTCCAGGTCCACCACTTCATCGCGAATGGCCAGCGCTAACTGGCGCGCCTGCACTTCACGACTGACATCCTCACGCGGGAACGACCACATCAGCATCGTTACCGGGCCGGTCAGCATACCCTTCATCACTTTGCTGGTGAGGCTTTGCGCATAGCGAATCCACTCAACCGTCATCGCCTTGGGGCGGCTCAAGTCACCAAAGATCACGGCGGGTTTAACGCAGCGTGAACCATAACTTTGCACCCAGCCGAAACGGGTGAATGCGTAGCCATCAAGTTGCTCGGCAAAATACTCGACCATATCGTTACGTTCAGCTTCTCCGTGCACCAGCACATCGAGGCCAAGGGCTTCTTGCACTTCAACTGCATGACGGATTTCGCTGTACATTGCCTCGGCGTATTCTGCACCCGTCAATTTGCCCTGCTTGAATGACTGCCGCGCCAAGCGGATAGAAGCAGTCTGCGGAAACGAACCAATAGTGGTGGTCGGAAATGCTGGCAACTGCAAGCGTTGCCGCTGCAGGTCAATACGTTTCAGAAAGCTTGATTCGCGCTGACTGTCGGCACTCGTCACCCCACGCAAACGTGCCTGCACGTCCGGTTTGTGAATGCGGGTGGACTGCTCACGGCTGAGCTGCACTTGGGCGCTGTGGGCCAAGGCAGCGTTAACGTCTTCGGCTTGCGGGTCATTAAGTGCCTTGCTCAGCAGGGCAATCTCCGCGCACTTCTGTACCGCGAACGACAACCAGCTTTTAAGCTCAGCATCCAACCCGTCTTCACGTTCGAGATCGACCGGGCTGTGCAACAGCGAGCAAGAACCGGCCACCCAAAGGTTGTTACCAAAGCGACGATGCGCCTGTTTCAGGGCCTGCAGCGCCGTATTGAGATCACAACCCCAAACGTTACGGCCATTGACCACACCTAACGACAGCACCTTGTAATTGGGTAGCCGATCAATCAGCTGCGGCAATTGTTCAGGCGCGCGCACCCAATCGACATGCAAACCATCGACCGGCAAGGTGACGGCCAACCCGAGGTTGTCTTCAAGCCCGCTAAAATAGGTGGCAACCAGTTTTTTTAATGGCGCGTGCTGGAGCAAGTGATAGGCACGCTCGAAAGCGTTCTTCCAGTCTTGCGGCAGGTCAAGGCCGAGGATTGGCTCATCAATTTGCACCCACTCGACATCCTGCGCGGCCAGACGACCAAGAATTTCACCGTAGACCGGCAGTAAACGCTCAAGCAGATCAAGCTTGTCGAACTCATCGCCCTTGGCTTTGCCCAGCCACAAGTAAGTCAGCGGACCGATAATTACCGGCTTCACTTTGTGTCCCAGGGCATGGGCCTCAGCGACCTCTTCAAACAGCTGCTCCCAGTTCAATTGGAAGCGCTGGTCGACACTGAACTCAGGGACTAAATAGTGATAGTTGGTATCGAACCACTTAGTCATTTCCTGTGCATGGGCACCGCCGCAACAGCTCTGGCTCACGCCACGTGCCATGTTGAACAAGGTATCCAGTGTCGGCTGACCTTGCTGGGGACGGAACCGCTGCGGAATCACACCAAAGGTAAGTGAATGGGTGAGGACTTGGTCGTACCATGCGAAATCGCCCACGGGCAGCAAATCAATACCAGCGTCTTTTTGCAGCTGCCAATGAGTGGCGCGCAACTCACGACCAACGTCACGCAAGCCCGCCTCATCCAGCTCGCCCCGCCAATGGGCTTCCAATGCTTTCTTCAATTCACGGTCGCGACCAATACGAGGAAAACCGAGGGAATGCGATACAGCCATGATTAAATGCTCCATACAGATGATGGTGTGCATTCTCAACAAGACCGAATCATGAAACAAACTCAACATATTCGTATTGATCTATAGTTTTACTCATGTTCACATAGCCACTACCGACGACCCTTGGGCCAGGCGCGCTATCTCGATTGCGCCCACTACCGTGAGACCGCAATGCTTGACCTCCGCCACCTGAAAACCCTGCACGCCCTGCGCGAATGCGACAGTTTGGTTGACGCTGCAGAACGCCTGCACCTGACCCAATCGGCACTTTCACACCAATTCAAAGAGCTCGAAGAGCGCCTGGGTATGCAGTTATTTGTACGCAAGACCAAACCTGTGCGTTTCACCAGCGCCGGCCTGCGCTTGCTACAGCTATCCGATTCGGTGCTGCCTTTGCTGCGCGGCGCCGAGCGCGATCTCTCGCGTCTAGCGGGTGGTACCGCTGGCCGGCTGCACATGGCGATTGAATGCCACAGTTGTTTCCAGTGGTTGATGCCGACCATTGATCAGTTCCGCGACGCCTGGCCAGAAGTCGAACTGGATCTGGCTTCAGGTTTTTCCTTTGCGCCCTTGCCCGCCCTAGCCCGCGGCGACCTCGATTTGGTCGTCACTTCGGACCCCATCGAGTTGCCGGGAATTACTTACATACCGCTGTTTACCTACGAGGCCATGCTCGCCGTAGCGAATCAGCATGCACTGGCCAACAAGGCATTTATCATCGCTGAGGATTTAGAGAAAGAAACCTTGATCACCTACCCCGTCGAGCGGGACCGGCTGGATATTTTCACCCGGTTTCTGGAGCCGGCAGATATCGAGCCGGCACAGGTACGGACTTCAGAACTGACGGTGATGATGATGCAACTGGTCGCCAGCGGGCGTGGCGTCTGCGGTTTGCCCAACTGGGCGCTGCATGAGTACAGCTCGCGCGGCTATGTCACTGCCAAGCGACTGGGTGAGAAAGGCTTGCTGGCAACCCTCTATGCCGGGATTCGCACCGACATGCTCGACGCCCCTTTTATGCGTGACTTTTTGCTGACCGCCAAAGACACCTCATTTGCCAATCTCGAAGGTGTCAGCGTCGCCCGCTGAGCACTGACGCAGGACTAACAGCAGCGATGCGGGTTGCTGCTGTTGTGGGTGCAACGGTTCGCGCAATAGTTGCAACTGCCAGCCCGCCTCCGCCAGCAGTTCAAGCCAAGACCCCAACGTGCGAAAAAACCATGGCATAGGCTCGACAAACTCACCGGCAAAATCGCTGAACTGCTCAACCCGCCAACCGTCTTGATAGGGCTGACCGTTACACGCCTGCCAAGGATGTAGCGTTTGGATCAGTAGATGGCCCGTCTCAGTGACCCTTGTACTCAATGCTTTCAGGCTTGGCAGCAGCACCTCATCCAACAACGCAAAATTGCACACCAACAAATCAAACTGCCCCAAAGCATGGCCCGCCTGTGCAAGCTGATCATAAGCACAATGGTGATAACGTTGCGGATACGGATCGGCGGCACGGGCCTGCATTATCAAAGGTTGCGAGGCATCAACACCGATGACCTCAACGTGCTTTTTCGCCAATGCCCGACACAACCAACCCTCGCCGCAGCCGACATCAAGCACCCGTGTTGGCGAGCACTGCTCAATTGCCTCAAGCAAAGCAGCATCCGTCACCAGCCGCCGGCTCGGTAATCGCTGTTCACGCACAACATGGGTCCAAGCCTGCGCATTGGCTTGCCAACTGCGCATCATTTGGGAGGGCTTATCACCTGACATATTGACCTCTGGTTCTCGGCTTGCTGATAAAAACGCAGAAACCCTATCGCTCGGGTTCCAGGGCGCGACACGTCTTTTACCCTTGGTATGCGCCAATGGCGGCCAACAAAAAACGAAATACGCATGAGCCTGCATTGAGCCAAAACCTGCAGGTTCGCCACACAGCGACTACCATCAAATATAGTGCTTATTAGCCCATGGCAGAGCGTCGGCAATGGGTTGTGCGGTGGTAATATCTGCACCTACAGATGAACCATACACAGGCATGGGTATCGAAAGCTGACCGATGGTCTTTTTCCTTTAACACATGCTGGCGATGGTTTGCTGTCAGCAACCGCTGCTGACACAATCAGCATGCGGCAACATACATGGAGCTAGACGTGCCACCACTCGATCCGCAAAAGCGCCTTGCCGCGCGCAACGCCACCTTGGCTGATGAAGATGCGCTGAACTGCATGGTTTATCGCCCAGATGAGCAGGACCCTGATGCTGAAGAAATCGACCTTGGCGATGCCAAAATTCTCTTCACCGGTGTGTTCGAAGCGCCCGCTGACTGGGAAGAGCAGGAACGTGAAGAATTCTTCGCTGACACCAACCCTGAGCTGTTTATGACCGCATTTGTTGAGTGCGAGGCCAAGCCTGATTCAGCGCAGTTCTTTACAGTTGAAGGGAACGACTACATCGCGACAATGCCGAACCCGGGTGAAGTCGTGATGTTTTATGTGCTCGACTACAGCGAAGATGACAATGGCCGTGAATATATCGTGGTCCGCGACGACGAGCCTATGAGCTGATTCTGCTCACCCCGTAATGAGCCGGTGCCAGCGCGGCGGCTCATCTAGCCTGCGTTGCCCGTTCCGAAAACGGCGCGAGCGCTATCAAACCGTGCGTTGCGCTTTGATATACAGTGCTTCCACCTTCTCGCGCGCCCAAGGCGTCTTGCGCAAGAACGTCAGACTCGATTTGATACTCGGATCGCTCTTGAAGCAGCGAATATCAATACGCTGCGCCAGCCCATCCCAACCATACGTCGCGACCAACTGATTGAGAATCGCCTCAAGGGTCACCCCATGCAGCGGATTTTTGGGTGTTCGAGTCATGCCGGGCCTTTGCTGCGAATGAGTTGAGAAGCGCACCATAGCCAAGCTCAGGCGCTAACGGAAGCAATAAAGCATCTGCAGAAGACTGTGCGTCCTTTCGACAGAAAAAAGCCGGCCCATGCACAGGTTGCATGGGCCGGCTTAGTCGTGCACAAAGCCGATGATTAAGCGGCGTTGTACTCTTTTTCTGCATCAGCGAAACGCTTCTGCATGGTTACAGACGGCTCTTTATCCAGCAGGCTGAAGACCACAATCGCCAGCGTCGCCAAGATAAAGCCAGGGATGATTTCGTACAGGCCCAGGCCGATAAAGTTCTTCCACACGATCACGGTGATAGCGCCGATCAACATGCCAGCGAGAGCGCCGTTACGGGTCATACGCGACCACATGACCGAGAGCAATACAACAGGACCAAATGCAGCGCCGAAACCTGCCCACGCATAAGACACCAAGCCCAGTACGCGGTTGTTTGGGTCACCAGCAAGTATGATTGCAACGACTGCAATCAACAGCACCATGCCACGACCAACCCAGACCAGCTCGGTCTGCGAGGCATCTTTACGCAGGAAGGCTTTGTAGAAGTCTTCTGTCAACGCGCTTGAACAGACCAGCAGTTGGCAGCTCAAGGTACTCATAACCGCTGCCAGGATAGCCGACAGCAATACGCCCGCGATCCATGGGTTGAACAGCAACTTGGCCAATTCAATGAACACCCGCTCAGGGTTTTCAGTCACAGGACCGGCAACTTCAGGGTGCGCTGCGAAATAAGCGATGCCGAAGAAGCCTACCGACACAGTACCGATCAGGCACAGGATCATCCAAGTCATCGAGATACGACGTGCAGCTGGAATGGTTTTAACCGAGTCAGCCGCCATGAAACGCGCGAGGATGTGTGGCTGGCCAAAATAGCCCAAGCCCCATGCCATCAGCGAAATCACACCGATAAAGGTTGCGCCTTTGAACATGTCAAAGTTGGTCGCATCCTGCATTTCGATTGCGGCGAAGGTTGGATCAACACCACCGGTGGCGATCATCACAATCACTGGCGTCAGGATCAACGCGAAGATCATCAGTGTGGCTTGTACGGTGTCAGTCCAGCTGACAGCCAGGAAACCACCGATAAAGGTGTAAGCGATAGTTGCAGCAGCACCGGCCCACAGCGCCGTCTCGTAAGGCAAGCCGAAGGTGCTTTCGAACAAACGCGCGCCAGCGACCACGCCAGAGGCGCAATAGATGGTGAAGAACACCAGGATTATCAACGCAGAGAAGACCCGCAGCACGCGGCTGTTGTCCTCAAAACGGTTACTGAAGTAATCAGGCAGGGTCAGTGCGTTGCCGTTGTGCTCGGTCTGCACCCGCAGGCGACCCGCCACAAACAGCCAGTTCAGATAAGCACCAATCACCAAACCAATGGCAATCCAGGCTTCAGACAACCCTGACAAGTAAACAGCGCCCGGCAAACCCAGCAGCAACCAGCCACTCATATCCGAAGCACCTGCAGACAAGCCTGTTACGTAGCTCCCGAGGCTACGACCGCCGAGGATGTAATCGGACAGGTTTTTGGTGCGCAGATAGGCGAATAAGCCAATCCCGATCATCAAAGCAATGTACACCACGAAGGTGACAAGCATGGGTGTGTTCGCAGTCATTGGGGTGTTCCCCTCTCGTTTGTTGTTATGGCAGCACGGGATTGGCCCATGCCCTGTGTGGCAAACAGCGTTCGCGTAAAGCGCCCGCACCTAACAAAGCGGATACGGTGTCTATACCCTGCGGCCGGAAAACCCAGCTCAGCGCACTATCAGAACAACCGGTCCCTCTTTAAGATTGAGTCATTAGCCTGCAAGTCACTCAACCTGAAACCTCAGGCTCTCAGCCTTGAATAAAACAACGGGCGGGGCCCGAAGGCACCCGCCCGTAAAAACTGTTTAAATCTCGTCGCCCAATGATAGCAACGACGCATTGCCTCCGACTGCGGTGGTGTTAACCGAAGTCGTGCGCTCATTCACAAAGCGCAATAGGTAGCTCGGCCCGCCGGCTTTTGGACCGGTACCGGACAAACCGCAACCACCGAACGGCTGCACGCCCACCACTGCACCAATCTGGTTACGGTTGATGTAAAGGTTACCCACGCGAGCCAATGCTTCGATGCGCGCGGCCGTTTCCTCATTGCGGCTGTGTACCCCGAGGGTCAAGCCGTAGCCCGTTCCATTGATGGCGCCAACCACTGCTTCAAGCTCGCTGGCCTGAAAGCGTACGACGTGCAGGATCGGGCCGAAGTTTTCTTTTTCCAGCTCATTGATACCACCGATTTCAAACGCCACAGGCGCTACGAAATGGCCATCAAGGTCAGCGGGCAATTGCGCTTCAGCGATCAGCTTACCTTCGCTCTTGAGCTTGGCGATGTGTGCATCGAGACCAGCCTTGGCCTCAGCGTCGATCACCGGGCCAATGTCATTTTCACGCAGATGCGTTGGGCCCACTTTCAGCTCGGCCATGGCGCCTTTAAGCAGGTCAAGCACGCGATCCGCAATGTCAGCCTGCACATAGAGCACACGAAGCGCTGAGCAGCGTTGACCGGCACTGGTGAAGGCCGACAGCACAGCATCTTTAACCACTTGCTCAGGCAGCGCGGTCGAATCAACGATCATCGCGTTCTGGCCGCCGGTTTCAGCGATCAATGCAGCGATTGGGCCGGCTTTTTCAGCCAACTGGCGATTGATAATGCGCGCGGTATCGGTCGAGCCGGTGAAGCACACACCCGATACCCGTGCATCGCGGCAGAATACGCCGCCCAGCGTCGCGCCATCACCCGGCAAGAATGCGATCACATCTTTCGGCAAACCGGCTTCAAACATCAGCTCCAGCGCACGTGCAGCAATCAAGCTGGTCTGCTCGGCAGGTTTGGCCAGCACGCAGTTACCGGCAACCAGAGCCGCGGCAATCTGGCCCAGGTAAATCGCCAGCGGGAAGTTCCACGGGCTGACACAAACGAAAATACCGCGACCTTCATGGAACAGTTCGTTGCGCTCGCCGGTCGGGCCTTGCAGCTCTTCACGGCCCAGACGCAGGCGCGCTTGTTGCGCGTAGTAGCGGCAGAAATCAACGGCTTCACGCACTTCGTCGATGCCATCTTGCAGGCTCTTGCCCGCTTCCAGCGTACACATTGCCATTAGCTCGGCGCGGTGCGTTTCCAGCAGGTCAGCCAGACGCTCGAAAATACTCGCGCGGGTATCGATTGCAGTGGCATTCCAGCGCGGCCAGGCGGCGCTCAACCCATCGAGTGCTTGAGCGGCTTGGGCGGCGGTTGCGAATTCAGCCTTGCCCACAACCTTGTCCAACTCAAACGGGCAAGGCACCGCGTGTGCCGTACCGGCGAGTTTCTCACCGTTAATGACCGGGGCGGCGTGCCACTGACGGTCGAGATGAGGCTGGTAGGCGCTGTTCAGTTCGGCCCAGGAATGTTCGATGTTCATATTGATGCCTTGGGAATTTTTCCGAGCAGCACCAAAGAGTGCAGGCGGAAGTGGGATTTTCTCATTACTGAGCGACTTGAACTTGCGCAACTGCGTCACTGGGTGATCAAGAAGTGACTCAATCGGTGTACTTGGGTCAACCAACTGGTGCACGAACGAGGAGTTAGCGCCGTTTTCCAACAAGCGACGCACCAGATACGGCAGCAAATCCTTGTGCGCGCCAACCGGTGCATAGATACGCACATTGGTGGCGTGCTTCTCCAAAACGGTGTCATACAGCGCGTCGCCCATGCCGTGCAGGCGCTGGAACTCGAAATCACGCGGCTGTGGCAGAGCTGCGGCCATGGTCAGAATGCAGCTGACCGTGTGCGCGTTGTGGCTGGCAAACTGCGGGTAGATCACCCCACGGGTGAACTCAGACAGCAGGAAGCGGGCACAGGCCAGGTACGAGCTGTCGGTGCCCTCTTTGCGGGTGAATACCGGGAAACCATCCAGGCCTTGTACGTGGCACTGCTTGATTTCGCTGTCCCAGTAGGCACCTTTAACCAAACGCAGCGGCATTTTCTCGCCAAGTTCCTTGCCCAGCAGCGTCAGCCAGACCAGCACAGGCAAGCAACGCTTGGAGTAGGCCTGAATAACCAGACCGACTTCACCCCATCCGGCAATGGCCGGGTCGCGCAGCAGTTTTTCATAGAGTTCGAGCGACAGCTCAAGGCGGTCGGCTTCTTCGGCATCAATCGAGATGCCTACATCCAGCTTGCGCGCACGCACGCACAGCTCGCGCACGTTAGCGAACAGTTCAGTCAGAACGCGTTCGCGTTGCGCCACTTCATAGCGTGGGTGCAGCGCCGACAGTTTGATCGACACCGAGGGGCGTGGGCCTTTACCGACCTGCGGCTCAGCCCCGACGGTATCAATGGCCTTGCGGTAATCAGCCATGTACTTGTCGGCGTCTTCAGCCGTCAGCGCGGCTTCGCCCAACATATCGAAGGAATAGCTGTAACCCTTTTCGCGTTCAGGGCGACCATTTTTCAGCGCTTCGCTGATGGTGCGGCCGAGGACGAATTGCTTGCCCATGAGTTTCATGGCTTGGTTCATGGCCGCACGGATTACCGGCTCACCGGAACGCTTGATCAACTTGCCCAATACATTTTTCGGGCGACCATCGGCCGTATCCGGGTCAACCACTTTCCCGGTCATGACCAGGCCCCAAGCGGCAAAGTTGACCAGCACACTGTCACTCTTGCCCAAGTGGCGTTCCCACTCGGCAGCACTGAGCTTGTCGCGGATGAGTGCATCAGCGGTGACCGCATCAGGCACCCGCAGCAGAGCCTCGGCCAGGCACATGAGCATCAGCCCTTCCTGGGTGTCGAGGCTGTACTGACGAAGAAGTGCGTCGAGGGTATCGACGGCATTGTCCCGGCTACGCACATGTTCAATCAAGGTGCGGGCATTCTGGCGGATAGCCTCAATGCCGGCTTCACCGGGGTCAGCGAGCTCTAAAAGCTCAGTGAGATAGGCTGCCTCGTCAACGCTGTAGTTAGCGCTGATGACAGGGGAAAAATCGGCGGCCTTGGCGGCAGAGATCCGGGTTAGGAACTCGTCCTGCAAGACGTGACTGGCTTTAAACATCACGCCCATCCTCTTCTGGAGACTGTTGTTGTAAGCGTCTGTGCATATTTTAAGTGCAGGCAGGTCGCCCGGACGACAAAACTCAAGGCAACCCAACTCGACGCAACTGGATGACTGAATTTAGTGGCAGAGTGATTACAGCTTCTTACTAAAACCTCTGGAGTTTTTGCAGAAAGCTATGAGGAGGGGAACTTATTTGCGGGCGGCAATTAACCGGAAAAACATATAAAAACAGCCACAACGCCCGGGCTAGAAGGTATAAGAGCCACTCATCTAGCCAAATCCTGTCTCTGCCGTCAAAAACTGCGGGCGCCGACTTATGCCATTAAGCGCGACGCCCAGTGCGCCCTATTATGGAGCGCAGCCTTTATGGAGCGCAGCCTTATTAATCGCGGCGCATGCCTATGTGCTCGATGCCGTCTTCCAGATAAACGTCACTGCAGGCAACAAAACCATAGCGCCCGTAATAACCTTGTAAATGGACTTGCGCAGACAAATACACAGGCACCTCTGGCCAGCGCTTGGCACAGGCGTCCAAGGCATGTGCCAGCAGCTCGTGGCCGAGACCGGTGCCCCGCGCTGAAGCGTCGGTTACCACACGGCCAATCACCACATTTGCATCATTAAATTCAGGGTCGAGCAAGCGCAGATACGCCACCAGCGTATCGCCTTGCCATGCCAACACATGCGTGGTGTCACCCTGCATGTCGAGGCCATCGATATCAGTGTAGATGCAGTTTTGCTCGACCACAAAAACCGCACTGCGCAGCTTTAATGCAGCGTAAAGATCCGTGACGCTAAGCTCGCGATGATGTTTGGTTTGCCAAATAACCGAGGCCTGTTGCGGGTTCACCTTTAAACACTCCTTTAATCACTGATCAATCATCAGGGCACACACCGGTGCGAGTCGCGCGAGCAAAGAATTTTGCACGGGAACCGTTACGCCCAGGTCATCATTGTGCCCTGCCAACGTTCTAGCAACGGATTGAAATCACTTGGCGTCAGGTTTGTGCCCATGTGGCGTTCTTGCATACTGTCGCCGACGCAGTTGCAGCGCCAGCTTATCTAGGGCTGCGCACGCGCTTAGGGGTAAGCCCCATATAGCGACGCATGGCTGTCGTCAGGGCGCTTTGTGAAGAGAAGCCACACTCTTCGGCGATCCGGATCAACGGCAAATTGCTCTCACGAAGCAGCCGCGCTGCGCGGTCGAGGCGAGTTTTAAGCAGGTACTGGTGCGGGGTCAGCCCGACGCTGTCTTTGAACTGAGCATGGAAGTGGCTGGGGCTCAGGCACACAGTCTGGGCTAACTCGGCAACACTGATGCGTCGCGACAAATGCTCAGCGATGTACTGGTCCAGGCGTTCTAGGTTGAGTGAGCCGTTAAACCGACTGCTTGTCTCGCCAATCAGGCGCAGGTGCAAAGCGCGTAACAGTACACCGCCCAGTGATCGCGCAAGAATCAGATCACTGCCGTAGCGTTCAAGCTCGGCACCGGCATAGCTGAGCAAGTGCTGGAAGTCCACATCCAATTGCGGATAGCGCGGTGTTTCGAACAAGTGGGTCAATAACTCCAGATCTTCGCTGCTGGTGTCATGCTCGTCGAGATCGATGATCAACATGCGGTTGTCGCCCATCCCCGCAAATTGGTGATCCGCATCGCCAGGCACCAAGCAGGCACGCATCCGGCAGACCTCGCCACCGCTGCCATTGACTTCAAATTCCGCACGCCCGGACAGCGACATCACCAACTGATGGTGATCGTGGGTATGTTCGTGGGCTTTATCATCGAGGCGAATTAGACGGGCATTGAGCATCGCAAGACGGCGTCCGCAGAGTGATGGCACATTTTACCTCTTAAACAGTCAAAACAGCAGTGTCGACGACAAATGGACAACGGGGGTGGCATTGCGCCGCAGGCCAATGGCGATTGAAATAGCCAAGTTACCCCCCATGTTTATGTCATAGCCCAATTGCAGGTGCCGCATGAACGAAGATAACGATATCGTCGTAGAAGCAGAAAATATGGATCAAAGTCTGGCGCTGCCGAGTCAGCAACTGCCTGAACAGCTCTATGTGATTCCAATTCACAACCGCCCGCTGTTCCCTGCCCAAGTGTTGCCGATCATCGTCAACCCTGAACCCTGGAGTACGACCCTCAAGCGGGTGAGTGATACACCACACAAAAGCATGGCGTTGTTCTTCGTCGACAATCCGCCCACCGATGGTAGCGGGCTAAACGTTGATGACATGCCTGAACACGGCACGCTGGTGCGCGTGCTCAATGCCTCGGAAGAAGGCGGCAAGCTGCAATTTGTTGCGCAAGGCTTGACCCGCGTGCGTATCCGCACTTGGCTGCGACGCAAACCGCCCTATCTGGCCGAGGTTGAGTACCCGAAAACCCTGCTCGAATCGCGCGATGAGATCAAAGCCTATGGCATGGCACTGATCAATGCGATCAAAGAATTGTTGCCGCTCAACCCGCTGTATAGCGAAGAGTTGAAGAACTACCTCAATCGCTTCAGCCCGAACGACCCGTCACCGCTAACCGACTTCGCTGCGGCCTTGACCACAGTGCCTGGCAAAGAACTGCAAGAAGTGCTCGACACCGTGCCGATGCTTAAACGCATGGAAAAAGTGCTGCCGCTGCTGCGCAAAGAAGTTGAGGTCGCGCGCCTGCAGGGCGAGTTATCCGCTGAAGTGAATCGCAAGATATCCGAGCATCAGCGCGAATTCTTTCTCAAGGAACAGCTGAAAATCATTCAGCAAGAGCTGGGCTTGAGCAAAGATGACCGCAGCGCCGATATCGAGCAGTTTGAGCAACGTCTGGAAGGTAAAACCCTGTCCGATCAAGCGCGCAAGCGCATTGATGAGGAGCTGAATAAGTTAGCCATACTGGAAACTGGCTCCCCCGAATACGCCGTGACCCGCAATTATCTGGATTGGGCGACCTCCCTGCCCTGGGGCGTGTTTGGTCAAGATAAGCTGGACCTCAAACATTCACGCACCGTACTCGACAAGCATCATTCGGGCATGGATGACATCAAGTCGCGGATCACCGAGTTCCTTGCTGTAGGCGCCTTTAAAGGTGAAATCGCCGGCTCAATCGTGCTACTCGTTGGCCCGCCAGGGGTGGGTAAGACCAGTATCGGTAAATCCATTGCAGAATCTCTGGGCCGACCTTTTTATCGCTTCAGCGTTGGTGGCATGCGCGATGAAGCCGAGATCAAGGGCCATCGCCGTACCTATATTGGCGCCCTGCCCGGCAAGTTGGTGCAAGCGCTGAAAGAAGTGGAAGTGATGAACCCGGTGATCATGCTCGACGAAATCGACAAGATGGGCACCAGCTTCCAGGGCGACCCAGCCTCTGCACTGCTTGAAACCCTTGATCCCGAGCAGAACGTCGAGTTTCTCGATCACTATTTAGACTTACGAATAGACCTGTCGAAGGTCTTGTTCATCTGCACCGCCAATACCCTGGATTCGATTCCTGGGCCGCTGCTCGACCGCATGGAGATTATTCGCCTCTCCGGTTACATCACCGAAGAAAAACTGGCGATTGCCAAAAATCACCTGTGGCCAAAACAGCTGGAAAAAGCTGGCGTGCCGAAAAAGCGCCTGTCGATCACCGATGCAGCATTGCGCGGGGTCATTGACGGCTATGCTCGCGAAGCCGGCGTACGCCAACTTGAAAAACAGCTCGGTAAACTGGTGCGCAAGGCCGTGGTGAAACTGTTGGACGACCCCGAAACCCCGATCAAAATCGGCCACAAGGATCTTGAGCGCTACCTGGGTATGGCGGTCTTCCGCAATGAGCGCGTGCTGTCCGGCAAAGGTGTGATCACCGGGCTTGCCTGGACCAGCATGGGCGGCGCCACATTGCCGATTGAGGCCACCCGGATTCATACCTTGAATCGCGGTTTCAAACTCACGGGGCAGTTGGGCGAGGTGATGAAAGAGTCTGCCGAAATCGCCTACAGCTATATCAGCTCGAACCTTAAAAAGTTTGGCGGTGACAGCAGCTTCTTTGATCAGGCATTTATCCACTTGCACGTGCCCGAAGGTGCCACACCCAAGGATGGACCAAGCGCCGGGGTGACCATGGCCAGCGCGCTGCTTTCACTGGCGCGTAACCAAGTGCCGAAAAAAGGTGTCGCCATGACCGGCGAACTCACGCTTACCGGGCAGGTACTGCCAATTGGTGGCGTTCGCGAGAAAGTCATTGCAGCGCGTCGGCAAAAAATCCATGAGCTGATTCTGCCGGAGGCCAACCGGGGTTCTTATCAAGAGCTGCCGGACTACCTGAAAGAAGGCATCACTGTGCACTTTGCTCAACGCTACAGCGATGTGGCTAAGGTGCTGTTTGAGTAGCCCTGCCTAAATCCAATGGCTCAAGCGCCTGATCAGGCTTGAGCCATTGCCCGATGTTTCACCGCATTTAGGCTTACCCTTGGCCGTCGACTGCGGCTATGCTGGAAAGCCTTTTTCATGATCGGAGCTCAACATGACCGCAGTTTACCGCCTACTGCCGCCACTCGGCCTCGCTCTGTTAGCCGGCTGCGCCACTCAGTCCAATACCGTTAACGTGCAACAGCAAGGCGATTGCCCGCTGGCGCTAACGCCCGGCCAACAATTGATTATCAGCCTGCCCAGCAACCCCACCACCGGCTTTCGCTGGGTGGTACGCGACGCTGCTCCCGCAGTCCTTACCAGCCTGGGCCCAGAGGTGTACAGCAACCCTGAAGATGCAGGGTTGGTAGGCAGTGCTGGTAAATCAACCTGGCGCTACACCGTTAAGCAACCCGGTGAAGGCCAGTTGTTGATGACCTATCAGCGTCCATGGGAAACCGAGGTCGAGCCTGCTGAAAGGTTCGAATGCGTGATTAAGGTTAAATAGCCCGAATATCGGCGCGAAAAGCTACCTAAAGCGTCATCTTCAGCGTTGGCAACCTGCGGCCAAACCGACATAGTTGCGAGGCTCTAACCTCCAATAATAAGTCGATAAGGCAACTGTCTATGCGCTGGTTGATTTTGGCCCTGTGTGGCGCTGCACTGTTTATCTATGCCCGTTTTGCCGATCTCGCACTGCTAAGCCTGTTGAGCAAGGGCATACCGGTTATTGCGCTGCTGCTGTGGTTGCGACAAGCGCCTGCTGGAACCTATAGCCGCTGGATTCGCATCGGTTTGTTGTGCTCCTTGGCTGGGGATATCCTGCTCGACTGGCCGGGCGACTTATTTGTGTTTGGTCTCGGCGCTTTCCTGCTCGCACATTTGGCCTATCTGCGGGCTTATTTAAGCGACTGCAAACGCCCAGCATGGGCAGCATTGATTATCGCAGTGATCGTTGGCGGCGGCATGTTCAGTATTCTCGCCAGCGCGGGGCTCGGTCCGCTGTTGATTCCCGTGATGTGCTACGCGACTGCTATTGGCGCCATGCTCTGGCGCGCCCTTGCGCGGGTTAACCTGCCGGGAATCAACCCCAATGGCGCATGGCTGGCGGCGATTGGCGCAATCCTCTTTGTGCTGTCCGATAGCTTGATCGGTATCGAGCGCTTCGTCACACCCTTCTCGGCCGCGCCTTATGCAATCATCGTCACCTATTGGCTCGGCCAATGGGCGATTGCGGCATCTGCTCAGCGCAGGTTTCGCTGAAGCCTAGCGATAACCCGGGGGTCGAACTAAATTGTTTTACCTACCATTGAGACAAACATGGTTTGGTTAAACGCCCAACTTGGCTAAAATACGCGGATTTCCATACCTGTTTCGGAACCACCGTGAGCAAAGACCCCGACCGCATCTTTTCCCAACCACTGGCGCAAGTGCCAGACTTTGCCTTTAACGAGGATGTGGTCAGGGTATTCCCTGACATGATCAAGCGTTCGGTGCCCGGCTACCCAACCATTGTGGAAAACATTGGCGTACTTGCCAGCCAATTTGCCAAGCCCCACAGCGTGCTCTATGACCTGGGCAGCTCCTTAGGCGCCGTGACCCAAGCACTGCGCCGCCATGTACAGATTGAAGACTGCCGCGTGATTGCCATCGACAACTCCAGCGCCATGGTGGAACGCTGCCGAGAATACCTGCACGCCCAAGACTCTATGTTTCAAGAGTTGCTGCCGGTTGAAGTGATTGAAGCGGACATCCTCAAGTTGGCGTTCCAGCCCACCTCTCTGGTTGCCCTGAACTTCACCTTGCAGTTCATCAAGCCCGAGCAGCGTTTGCCACTGCTTGCACGCATCCGCGACGCATTGATACCCGGTGGCGCGTTGATCCTTTCAGAAAAATTGTGCTTTGAGGACGCCGAGCAGCAGCAACTGCTTACCGACCTGCACATCGCCTTCAAGCGCGCCAACGGTTATAGCGAGCTGGAAATTGCGCAGAAGCGCAGCGCAATCGAAAACGTGATGATCCCCGACAGCCTTGAAGCCCATCGCGAGCGTTTGCTTGCCGCCGGATTCAGCAAGGTAACGCCTTGGTTCCAGTGCCTTAACTTCGCCTCAATGATTGCCCTACCATGATCAAGCGTTTCGATTTAGATGCCCTGCAATCACAGTTTGCAGGTACCCCGCTGCAAGAATGGGCCGCCGACCTGCCGCGGCAAATAGACAGCAAACTTGAAATTGGGCATGGCGACCTTGAACGCTGGTACGCCGCGGTTCAGGCCTTGCCGGCATTACAGATCCAGGAGCTGAACCTGCTGCAAGCGTTCAGCTTCAACGGCCCTTGCGATGAACAAACCCGTAAGCAGCTAAAAACCGCCCTGCAAGGTTTGATTCCATGGCGCAAAGGCCCCTTCCATCTGTTCGGCGTCCATATTGATACCGAGTGGCGCTCCGACTGGAAGTGGCAGCGCGTAGCGCCCTATCTGGACCTGAAAGACAAGCGGGTTCTGGATGTCGGCTGCGGCAACGGTTATTACATGTGGCGCATGCTCGGCGCTGGCGCCAGCAGCGTGGTCGGGATTGACCCGAATTGGTTGTTTTTCAATCAGTTTCTGGCCATGAAAAACTACCTGCCAGAGCAACCTGTCTGGCACCTGCCGCTGGGCGTAGAGGAATTGCCGCCCAAGCTACAGGGCTTCGACACGGTCTTCTCGATGGGTGTGCTTTACCACCGTCGCTCACCGATTGACCACCTGCTCGACCTGAAAGACTGCTTGGTCAAGGGTGGCGAACTGGTACTCGAAACCCTGGTTGTTGAAGGCGATGTGCAGCAAGTACTGCTACCAGAAGACCGCTACGCGCAGATGCGTAACGTTTGGTTCTTGCCTTCGGTACCGGCACTGGAATTGTGGCTACGTCGCGCAGGCTTTGTCGACATCCAGTGTGTTGATGTCAGCACCACCTCGGTCGACGAACAACGCGCCACCGAGTGGATGCGCTATCAGTCGCTACCAGAATTTCTCGACCCGGCGGATCACAGCCGCACCATCGAAGGCTTGCCAGCGCCGATGCGCGCCGTTATTACCGCCCGCAAACCTTAGGGCTAATCGGGAGGGCTAATCGGGGACAGACCAGTATTTAAGCTGTTAGGGTTTAATCGTGGTCTGTCCGGCGGTACTCCTAACGAGGCCTGCCCCTTTTCTATAATGCCTTTTCAGATTCGCCGCCAGCGGCAGTCGTTGTGGTTTTCAAATATTGATCCAGCGCTATCAGCAGATTTTCGGCCTGGCCTAGCTCATTCGAAAGCGTCTGGGCTGTTGTGACCATATTGGCGGTCAAACCTCTGGTCGCGGCAATATTACTTTTGGCGTTATTTGCAGGCGAGCTGTCCATGGTCGCCGACTGAAGCAGCAAAGCCAGGCCGAGATTTTTATCCACTTTCACGCCATCGCCGCGCATGTAGAGCATGCCCAGATTACCGACGGCGAGCGCATCGCCTTGCGCTGCAGCCTTGCGATACCACTGATTAGCCTGGGCAAAGTCCACGGCAGTGCCGCGACCGTTTTCATACAGCACACCAAGGTTGTATTGCGCGTTGGAGTTGCCTTGCTGCGCAGATTTTTCATACCAAGAAATCGCTTGTGTTTCGTCCTTGGTGACCCCGATGCCCTGCTCGTACATCAGGGCCACATTGAACTGGCCATCAGCGTTGCCTGTCTCCGCGAGGACGTGAAATTCTTTAAATGCCAGCGGCAAGTCCCCGGCTTCATAGGCCGCAACACCCTCATCCAATCCGGCTTGCGCCGGTACGCTCACGAAGCTGAAAAACGCCACGAGCGCAAGGGCTGTGGTGGGGTGAAGCATTCGATTCATCGCTTTCATGTGAAAAGTCCCTGGTTCATGGTCGAAAATCGCTGCGGCGAGTCAGCCGCGGTTAGCCGCTGCTACGATCAATTCTTTCATTTCCACAACCGCCTGTTTGAAGCCTACAAACAAGGCGTGGGCGACCAGCGCATGACCGATGTTTAGTTCATTGATACCGGCAATCGCCGCCACCGGTTCAACGTTGTGGTAATGCAAACCGTGGCCTGCGTTGACGATCAAACCTTGGCTGATGCCACGGGCGACGCCATCGGCAATACGGGCCAATTCCACAGCCTGCTCTTGCGGTGTATGGGCGTCGGCATAACGCCCGGTGTGCAGCTCAATCGCAGGCGCACCGACACGTTTTGATGCATCAATCTGCGCCGGATCAGGGTCGATAAACAGCGAGACCTCACAACCAATCTTGCTCAAGCGTTCGACCGCCGCACGGATACGGTCTTGTTGCCCGGCAACATCAAGGCCGCCTTCAGTGGTGAGTTCCTGACGGGTTTCCGGGACAAGGCAGACATGCTCAGGACGAATGCTTTCAGCGAATGCGAGCATCTCCTCGGTCACGCCCATCTCGAAGTTCATGCGCGTTTGCATGACCTCTTTAAGCACGCGCACGTCGCGCTCCTGGATATGTCGGCGGTCTTCGCGCAAGTGAACGGTAATACCGTCGGCGCCAGCTTCTTCTGCATCCAGTGCGGCTTTGACCGGATCGGGGTAACGCGTGCCGCGTGCTTGGCGCAGCGTGGCGACGTGGTCAATATTCACACCCAGCAAAACACGGTTGGCATCAGTCACGAGGGGGCTCCTTGAGGGTCATAAACAATTCACGGCTAACCAAGGGTTTGCCGCCTAAATGTGGGGCCAGCGCTTGACGCATAAGGCGCTTGGCTGCAGCAAGCGCGCCAGGAGTGTGCCAATTGGCTTCGGCCATAGCTAACAACTCAGCGCCTTGAAATGCGCCCGGCTGCCATTGGCCAATCGGCACCAAGCCGTCTTCGGTCTGCAAGCGATAGATACCGTCACTGATCACCGGCTGGCCATGCAAATCTTGATCAAGGGCGAAACCATAGCCTAGCTGATCCAGTAAACGCCACTCAAACGATCGCAATAAGGGCTCGATCGCACGGCCTTGGCCGAGCGCAAGCAAGGTCATTGCGTAGTGATCAAATACCGCAGGCTGGGCATCTTCGGCCGGTAACAGGCGAATCAGCAACTCATTCAAATACAGGCCGCTGAACAGGGCCTCACCGGCCATTAAGTTGGGAATGCCGGTGGCTTCAAGGCGTGAAACATTTTTCAGCTCACCGCGGCCGCGAAACTCAGCGTCTAAGGCAACAAAAGGTCGGGCGAGGGTTCCGGCTTTGCCGCGCGCGCCTCTTAATACGGCACGTAGACGACCTTGCGGGGTGAGAAAATCAACCAAAGCGCTGCTTTCGCGATAAGCGCGACTGTGCAAGACATAAGCAGGCTGGTTGAGCACAAGCATGGCGAGTATTAACTCATGATGACCCTTGCGTGGCCGGGTGCCACGCAAGGCGATAATGCACGCTTAGGAATCCGCTGAAAAAGGTAGCCAGCGCCGGGAGTACAAAGCGAAAAAGTGCGAGAAGCGCAGTTTAGTTGTCCTAAATGAGCATTTTGAGCAGTTTTTCAACGCCGTAATCTCTAGCGCAGTAATTTTTCAGCGATTGCTAGATGTCGTCGTAACCGAGCGAACGTAATGCCCGCTCATCGTCCGACCAACCACCTTTAACCTTGACCCAAAGATTGAGCATGACCTTGGAATCGAACAGCACTTCCATGTCTTTACGCGCTTCTTGGCCAACCCGCTTGATCCGATCACCCTTGTCGCCAATGATGATTTTCTTCTGGCCATCACGCTCAACCAGAATCAGCGCATGAATGTGCAGAATGCGTCCTTCCTGCTTGAATTCTTCAATTTCAACGGTGATCTGGTACGGCAACTCTGCACCCAACTGGCGCATGATCTTTTCACGCACCAGTTCAGCGGCGAAAAAGCGACTTGAGCGATCGGTGATCTGGTCTTCAGGGAAGAAATGCTCGCCTTCGGGCAAGTGACCGCTGACCAGTTTCTCAAGGGTTTCAAGGTTATGCCCGTGGTGCGCAGAAATCGGCACAATCTCAGCCTTCGGCAACTGAGTGGCCAGCCACTCCAGATGCGGCATCAGGTCTGATTTGTCTTCAAGACGGTCAGTCTTGTTGATGGCCAGAATCACCGGGCCTTCAACGTACTGAATACGCTCAAGGACCATTTGATCTTCATCGGTCCAACGGGTGCGATCAACCACAAAAATCACCACATCAACGTCTTTCAACGCCGACGAAGCACTCTTGTTCATGTACCGGTTGAGAGCTTTTTCATTGTTTTTGTGCAGGCCAGGGGTATCTACATAGATAGCCTGAGCGCCGCCTTCGGTTTTGATCCCGAGCATGTTATGGCGCGTGGTTTGCGGCTTACGCGAGGTAATTGCCAGCTTTTGCCCAAGGATATGGTTCAACAGCGTTGACTTGCCCACGTTTGGCCGGCCAACGATGGCGACATAGCCACAGCGTGAAACAGGTGAATCAGTCATGGCCATTCTCCACACCCAAGGCGATCAGAGCTGCCGCTGCGGCAACCTGCTCAGCAATGCGCCGACTAGCGCCCTGCCCCAAGGTTTTGTCATTCAATAAAGTCACCTGACATTCAACGATGAATGTCCGACAGTGCGGCTCGCCTTGAATATCAACCACGTCGTAGCGTGGCAACTCACAGGCGCGTGATTGCAGGAATTCCTGCAGTCGCGTTTTCGGGTCTTTGTTGGTATCAACCAGCGTCAAGCTTTCCAGCTCATTGGTCAGCCATGCCAGCACCCGCTCACGCGCAGCCTCCATGCCTGAATCCAGGTAAATAGCGCCGATCAAAGCTTCCAGCGCATCGGCAAGAATTGATTCGCGGCGAAAACCGCCGCTTTTCAATTCGCCAGAGCCGAGACGCAGGTATTCACCCAAGTCAAAGCCTCGCGCCAGAATTGCCAAGGTCTCGCCCTTGACCAGACGGGCACGCAAACGTGACAACTGGCCTTCGCGAGCCTGCGGAAAACGCTCAAAGAGCGCCTCCCCGGCAACAAAATTAAGAATAGCGTCACCGAGAAACTCCAGACGCTCATTGTTGCGTCCAGCAAAACTACGGTGCGTCAGAGCCAGGACCATGTGGTCCTGGTCTTTAAAGGTGTAACCGAGCTTACGCTCTAAACGGGCTAACGAATCATTCACGGCATACGCACACGGAATTCTTTATCAAAATGGACCACCAGATCGAGGTTCTCGATCAGTGGCTCACGCTTCTCATACTTGAGGTGAGCGCGAAACTCATTGTTCTCAACTGTCACCTTGAGGGCATCCTCAAGCTTCAAGTCACGAATACTATTGACCTGCATGCCTTTGCTGACATGGCTGTAAAAATCACGAACGGTACGAATGTCCTCGGCTTTATCGGTTTCAACCGAGGTGATGATCTTTTCCATCGACATATAGTCAAGGTAGTGCGGTATTACTTTGAACGCAGCGCTGGCAAAAAAAGCGACAAGCCCCAGCACCAGCAACCAACTTATAATAGACATTCCCTTTTGCGAGCGCGCAAATGTCATGATTGACCCCATTTATTAGAATTTTAAAACGCCAAAACGGCGAGTCACCAGACTATATATAGACGGCGGCGCTGATTTGAACAGCGCCGCATTTTTATCGTTTAAATCAGTGAATCAAGCCAACACGTGAGAAGTTTGGCAGATTACTCATTTTCGGATCAGGCCAGCTCATCCATACCGCAAAGGCCTTACCCACAATATTCTGGTCCGGGACCATGCCCAGCAGCGGCTTTGGAATGTTCGGGTCATTCCAGTAACGACTGTCGTTCGAGTTGTCGCGGTTATCGCCCATCATGAAGTAATGCCCGTCAGGCACTGTCCACTCACCGCCGGGTACAGCGTGATAACGCTTCATTTCTTTACGAATCAAGTGTTCAGCTTCGCCGAGTTTCTCGTTATAGAGCATCACGCTGCCTAGGCTGCCGGGCTCTTCACCGATTAACTGTTGAGCGACCTGCTTACCATTTACGAACAGGTGTTTGTCTTTACTGTAACGAATCTGGTCACCGGGCAAACCGACTACACGCTTGATGTAGTTGATGTTCGGATCGCTCGGGTAGCGAAAGACCATGACATCGCCGCGCTGCGGGTCCTCGACCTGAATAACCTTGGTGTCGATCACCGGTAAACGAATGCCGTAGGCGAATTTGTTGACCAGGATAAAATCACCCACTTCCAGGGTCGGACGCATAGAGCCCGACGGGATCTGGAAGGGCTCAACCAGAAAGGACCGCAGAATCAGGACAATCGCCAATACAGGGAAGAACGACTTGCCGTATTCAACCAGCAGCGGTTCTTTATTCAGTCGCTCAATCACCTGCTCGTCGGCTTCACCCTCAATCTGACCTTGGTAGGTGGCGATTGCAGTACGTCGACGCGGCGCTAAAAACACCAAGTCAAATAATGCCAAAGCGCCACAAACAGCGACCGCGATGACCAGTAACAGCGGGAAATTGATCGACATATGTCTTAGCTATCCACCTTGAGAACAGCAAGGAAGGCTTCCTGTGGAATTTCCACGTTGCCGACCTGCTTCATTCTTTTCTTACCGGCCTTCTGCTTTTCAAGCAGCTTACGTTTACGGCTTACGTCGCCCCCGTAGCATTTGGCCAGTACGTTTTTACGCAACGCTTTAACGCTTGTGCGCGCGATGATTTGCCCACCAATTGCAGCCTGAATCGCCACATCGAACATCTGACGTGGAATCAGCTCTTTCATCTTCTCGGTCAGCGAACGGCCTTTGTAATGGGCCTTGTCGCGGTGAACGATCAACGCCAATGCATCAACCTTTTCGCCGTTGATCAGCACATCCAGCTTGACCAGATTAGCTGACTGGAAACGAACGAAACTGTAATCCAGCGACGCATAACCACGACTTACCGACTTAAGGCGGTCGAAGAAGTCGAGTACCACTTCATTCATTGGCAAATCGTATGAAACCTGCACCTGACTGCTCAAGTACTGCATGTCGATCTGTACGCCGCGCTTTTCGATACACAGGGTGATGACATTACCCAAATGCTCTTGGGGCACCAGAATATTGGCCCGCACGATTGGCTCACGCATGTCCTCAACAGCAGAAACATCCGGCAGCTTCGATGGGTTGTCGACGTAGATGGTTTCACCGGTCTTGAGCACAACTTCAAAGACTACGGTCGGCGCTGTGGTGATCAGGTCCAGGTCGTACTCACGCTCAAGGCGCTCCTGAATGATTTCCATGTGCAGCATGCCAAGGAAGCCAATGCGGAAACCAAAACCCAAGGCATCGGAGCTTTCCGGCTCGTATTGCAAGGCCGCATCATTGAGCGTGAGCTTTTGCAGGGCTTCGCGGAAGTCTTCGAAGTCATCGGAGCTCACCGGGAACAAACCGGCGTAAACCTGTGGTTTTACGCGCTTGAAACCAGGCAGCATGTCAACATCAGGGGTATTCGACAGCGTCAAGGTATCGCCCACTGGCGCACCGTGAATGTCCTTGATGCCGGCGATGATAAAGCCTACTTCCCCGGCTTTAAGGTCGACGGTGGCGGTGTGCTTGGGGTTGAACACACCCACGCTATCCACCTGATGGGTTTTGCCGGTCGACTTAACCAGTACTTTGTCACCCTTCTTGATGCGTCCGTGACGCACGCGCACCAAAGAGACAACGCCCAGGTAGTTATCGAACCATGAGTCAATGATCAAGGCTTGCAACGGCGCCTCAATCTCACCGGTCGGCGCTGGAATGGTTTTAACCAGACGCTCCAGCACTTCATCAACGCCCATGCCGCTCTTGGCACTACAGGCCACGGCATCAGTGGCATCAATGCCGATAATGTGTTCGATTTCTTCCTTAACGCGCTCAGGCTCGGCCTGTGGCAAGTCCATCTTGTTCAGTACCGGCATGACCTCAAGGCCTTGCTCGATAGCGGTGTAGCAGTTAGCTACGGACTGCGCTTCAACACCTTGGCCCGCATCAACCACCAGCAACGCGCCTTCGCACGCCGCCAGCGAACGGCTGACTTCGTAGGTGAAGTCAACGTGGCCGGGGGTATCAATAAAGTTCAGCTGATAGGTTTTGCCGTCACGCGCCTTGTAATACAAGGTCACGCTATGCGCCTTGATAGTAATGCCGCGCTCGCGCTCCAAGTCCATGGAGTCCAGCACCTGGGCCTCCATTTCGCGCTCAGACAGACCACCGCACATTTGAATAAAGCGGTCAGCAAGGGTCGACTTGCCGTGGTCAATGTGGGCAATAATACTGAAATTACGTATGTGGCTCAGGTCACTCACAAGACAACACTCAAAAAGATCGCAGGCGACTGCCCGCCGAAAATAGCCGCGAAGTGTACCCGATTTACCGTCAATTCGTCACCCACGGCCCCTGACCTGACAGACATAAGGCCGACAATGCCTTGCATTCCAATCGATTGGGCTGAATTCAGCCGCCGCAAGGCACAAAAAAGGGCGATAAAATCGCCCTTTTCTGCTCTTTACAGCTATTCGGACAACTTGAAGGTAATAAAGCTAGCACGGCCCTTGCGCAGTACGCGCATCGACACCGAGCGATCCTTCGGCAGTGCTTTGGCAACAGTGGCAAAGGTGGCAGCAGAATCAATCGACTGGTTGTTCAGGTGGGTAATCACATCCCCCTGACGCAGACCGATCAACGCGGCAGGGCCATCCATGACTTCACTGATCACCACGCCGCCCTTCAGGTCCAGTGCTTTCTTCTGATCAGCGGTGAGCTCAGCCACTTTAATACCCAAGCGGTTGCTGCTCTGCTCTGCACCTGGCGTCGCAGTGTCCGCTAGCGCACCGCCATCTTCAGGCAGCGAGCCAATGGTCAGCTCAAGCTTCTTGTGAGCACCATCGCGAACCACGTCCATTTCCGCCTTGGAGCCCGGCTTCAAACCACCCACCAGATGCGGCAGATCCGCAGACATGATGATCGGCTTGCCATTAAGACTCAGGATCACATCACCGACCTTCAAGCCGCTTTTTGCACCCGGGCCATCTTCAAGCACCTGGGCAACCAAAGCGCCGGCAGGCTTATCCAAACCGAACGACTCAGCAAGATCTTTATTGACCTCCTGAATAACCACACCCAGCCAGCCACGACTTACTTTACCGTCAGTCTTGAGCTGGTCAGCCACATCCATGGCCACGCTCATCGGGATTGCAAACGACAGCCCCATAAAGCCACCAGAACGAGTGAATATCTGCGAGTTGATGCCCACAACCTCGCCTTTCAGGTTAAACAGCGGCCCACCGGAGTTCCCCGGATTGATCGCGACATCAGTCTGAATAAACGGCACATAGCTTTCATTTGGCAGGCTACGACCCTTGGCACTGACGATACCGGCCGTCACTGAGTGATCGAAACCAAAAGGCGAGCCAATCGCCAGGACCCACTCACCGACCTTGAGGTCTTCAGACTTACCCAAAGTGACTGTTGGCAGGTCTTTGGCATCGACCTTGAGCAAAGCCACGTCGCTGCGTGGGTCTGCCCCAATCACCTTGGCTTCAAGCTCACTGCGATCAGACAGGCGGACAATAATTTCGTCGGCATCGGCGACCACATGATTGTTGGTCATGATGTAGCCGTCAGAGGAAATGATAAAACCAGAACCCAACGACTGCGCTTCACGCTGGCGACCATGACTTGGCGGTCGCGGCTGCTGTGGAAGACTGCGCTCGAAGAACTCACGAAACATTGGCGGCAGGCCTTCAAGGTCTGGCGCCGTCATTCCGCCAGAACTGGCGACCGCATCTGGAATTTTTTGCCGTGTACTAATATTAACAACCGCAGGCGATGCTTTCTCAACCAACTCGGTGAAGTCAGGCAGCTCGGCATGAGCAGAAAGCACCTGCCCCATCAGCAACAATGAGAGCACAGCAGAACAGCATATTTTCAGGCTAGGCATTAACGTACAGCTCCCCATCCGGAATAGAGGTATGACTTAATAAACAGTCGTAGCATTTGCTAATACAGCACGCATTACTACCGGCTGAAGTTGTGGATCTTCTGCCACACGGGAACTCCGCCAGCGCACCCCGAGCCAGGATGCAGCCAACCCCGCGAAACCAGACAGAATGACAAGCGGCTCACTCAAAGACAGCTGATCGGCTAGAACAGCTGCCGCAAACAGCCCAATCAAGGGCATCAGATAGACCAGTAATGACCCGCGCACAAGCAAATCCTCGCGCACCCCAATCACTACGTGGTCGCCAACACTTAACTGCAGATTTGATAGCGCTCTGACGTAGCCACGACGGCTATCGACGCCTAATTTATCGAGCAAACCCTGGCCGCAACCAGCATTTGCCGAGCAGGTGGAGCAGGTGCTTTTGCGAAGTGTCTCGACCCAAACTGCGCCGGACTCTACCGCAACCACCCGCCCCTGCTCTTCGATCATGGTTGAGGTTTAGCCTCACCCGGACGAACTGATAACGCCACCCGCTCAGCGGTGCCAAGCGGAATCTCTCCGACGACAGTGACCATAACGTCACCAGCGTCGGTGACCAAACGTCGCGAAACAGCAACGGTTGGCCCTAGCTGACTGCGCGCGTCATTGGCGACTGCGCCATCCAGCGGCTCCAGAAAGACAGAGAAGCGTGCCAGGCCATCGTCATAGAGCAAACTGGCCACTGGCTCTTTCGACAGCGGGCTGACCCGCTGACTGGTTGAGGTCAAGACAAAACCAGGGGGCAGCCAGTCTGACCGCCACGCTTTGGCATCCAGCGGCGTTGACTCAACGCGTTTAACTGGCTTGCAATCACCACTGGGCTGCAATACTTCAGCATCTGCGCCGTTCGCTGCATCAAATTGAGTGAACTGGAAGCGCTCGAGCATCTGGCCCTTGTCATTGAGCAGCAACGACTTGAGCGGGACTCCGGTCTCGCGGTCAAGGTGCAACTCAACGCCATAGCGGTGCTGATCACGGGGCATAAGGCCTAAAACGACTGCATTGTGCCCGGCGACGCGGGATTCGCCGATGACACGCATGTCGTAAAACTTGGCTAACTCATCCACATTTAGCTCGCGCGATGGCCACGCTTGCGCATCACTGACTTGATCGGCCAAAGCGCCAACCACACATTCAGTGCGACCATTAACGAGGAAAGTCTCATGGGAGGGGCCGTCCAGTTGCAGCAAGCGATCGCGGACAACGCTATCCTTGCCAACCTGGTGCCAAATGCTATGAGTAGAAAAGCTACCATTGCGCTCGTATACGAACGTGCCATGGTAGCTTTGGTGCTGACTCGCATCTGATAAACGCCGTAACCAATCTTGCGCATCAGATGCAGCAGCAGGTAACGCCAAGCAACCGCCTAACAATAAGGCGGTCAGGGGTATAAAGCGCATGCGTTTCCTTAACGGCTTTCGTCCAGACTGGCAGCGCGTGCATATGGCAGAGCGCCTTCAGTCACGTTGGTTCCAAGCTGCTGGGCATGCTGACGTACATAGGACGGCAAGCGCTGCTCATGCCATGTTGGCTCAGCTTTACTCGACGGTATCATGGATGTTCCCTGATCATCAGTGGTAAATCCGGCCAACATTGCAGGACCCTGAACCTGAACGTGGTTAAGCGCAGGCTGGTTAGCCGCTTGCTGGGCAAGTTCAGCGCCGGTCAGATCGTCCTGATTGTAGAGTCGCACGCCAGCCAACACCGCAACGGTCACCGAGGCGGCAACAGCCAGACGGCCCACAGCGCGCCATGGCCCACGGGTTACATTGCTCGGCATTTGCGGCACTGCTTCATCAGCAATAGCGGCAGACACAGCACTGGCGATATCCAAGCGCGGCTCAAGCAGCTCTTTATGCATCACTGCGCGAGCTATTTGGTAGCGCGACCATTTGCCGCGAAGTTCAGCGTCATTGCTGGCGCTGAGCACACGTCGCAGTTCCATTTCGTCCGCTTCGTTATCCATCACCGCGGACAGCGATTCCTGCAGGGCTTCACGACTCATAACGGTTCCTCTCTTGGCTGTCGCCGCGGTCTTAGGTGTCTTGCAACAAAGGCTGCAGTGACTTATCAATTGCTTCTCGCGCCCGGAAAATCCGCGAACGCACTGTACCGACTGGACACTGCATCACACTCGCAATGTCTTCATAACTGAGACCATCAAATTCACGCAATGTTAGGGCCGTGCGTAAATCTTCTGGTAATTGTTCGATGCAACGATGCACGGTGGCTTCAATTTCATCTCTCAGTAATGCCCGCTCTGGCGATTCGATATCTTTGAGGGCGTGATCCCCATCATAAAATTCGGCATCTTCAGCGCTTACATCACTATCTGGCGGACGACGACCGCGTGACACCAGATAATTCTTTGCCGTGTTAATGGCAATGCGGTACAGCCACGTATAGAACGCACTGTCACCGCGAAAGTTTCCTAATGCTCGATACGCTTTTACAAAAGCCTCTTGAGCAACATCCTGCGCCTCGTGGCTGTCGTGCACGAACCGCACGATCAGACCTAAAATCTTGTGCTGATACTTCAACACCAATAGATCAAATGCGCGCTTGTCGCCGCGTTGTACACGCTCAACAAGCTGCTGATCCTCTTCCTGGCTTAGCATGAACACTCCTTAGTGAATTGTGAGGAGTGCAGCGCCAGCCAATGACTCGGCTTGCAAAAATAGACTCGGGCGTTGCGCAAAAGTTCTCCCCTCCAACCAAGCTTCTTGCAGATTTTTTTCAGTTCTGCATGAAACTGCGCAGGCCAAGGCAACGCCTGTGACCTGCGCAAATAATCTTAGAACGTTTAGATTACCGCCAAAAGCCGCGATCTATAACCAAACCGCTACGATAAACAAACAATGTCCCTCTCCGGGTGACGGCTAATAGAACCCAAATACTTAAAAAAAGTTCCCTTAGTGTTCACACCGTATCAAGCCGGCTATTGTGACGCGCCCCCCCTCTATATACTAGAGGGGCATTCACGCGGAATCAGCTTAATGAGCCACCACTTTCAACATGACGTTCTGGTTATTGGCAGCGGCGCTGCTGGTCTTACCCTCGCCTTAACCTTGCCGGCGCACCTCAAGATCGCGGTACTCAGCAAAGGCGCGCTTGCCAATGGCTCGACTTTTTGGGCGCAAGGTGGTGTTGCGGCAGTGCTTGACGACCTCGACACCGTCGAGTCACATGTTGAAGATACCCTCAATGCTGGCGGTGGCTTGTGCCGTGAAGACGCCGTGCGCTTCACCGTTGAGCACAGCCGTGAGGCCATCCAATGGCTGATTGATCAAGGCGTGCCCTTCACCCGTGACGATGAAACTGCCCGCGAAGACGGCGGATTCGAGTTTCACCTGACCCGTGAGGGCGGTCATAGCCACCGACGCATTATTCACGCAGCCGATGCAACGGGCGCCGCAATATTCAAAACCCTGCTGGAGCAAGCCCAGCACCGGGATAACATTGAACTGCTTGAGCAGCGCGTGGCGGTTGATTTAATCACCGAGCGCAAGCTGGGCCTGGACGGTGAACGCTGTATCGGCGCCTACGTGCTTAACCGCGACACGGGCCAAGTCGACACCTACAGCGCACGCTTTGTGATTCTCGCCACCGGCGGCGCAGCCAAGGTCTACCTCTATACCAGCAACCCTGACGGCGCTTGCGGCGACGGCATTGCAATGGCCTGGCGCGCGGGCTGCCGGGTCGGCAATCTGGAGTTCAACCAGTTCCACCCGACCTGCCTGTATCACCCACAAGCAAAAAGCTTTCTGATCACCGAAGCCCTGCGCGGCGAAGGTGCGCACCTGAAACTCCCTAACGGTTCACGCTTTATGCAGCGCTTTGATAAGCGTGCCGAGCTTGCACCGCGCGATATCGTGGCCCGCGCGATCGACCATGAAATGAAACGCCTGGGGGTTGACTGCGTTTATCTCGATATCAGCCACAAACCAGCCGACTTTATCAAATCCCACTTCCCGACCGTTTATGAACGCTGCCTGGACTTCGGCATCGACATCACTAAACAACCCATCCCCGTGGTGCCAGCAGCGCACTACACGTGCGGTGGTGTAGTGGTTGATCAATCGGGACACACCGATGTTCCAGGCCTTTATGCCATCGGCGAAACCAGCTTTACCGGCCTACATGGCGCCAACCGTATGGCCAGCAACTCGCTGCTCGAATGCTTCGTTTATGCCAGGGCAGCAGCAGATGACATCGCCCGCCAGCTGGATGAGATTGCCACCCCGGCCGACTTGCCTGACTGGGATGCGAGCCAAGTTACCGACTCCGACGAAGACGTCATCATTGCGCACAACTGGGATGAGTTACGCCGGTTTATGTGGGACTACGTCGGCATTGTGCGCACCAACAAACGCCTGCAACGCGCTGAACACCGCGTGCGCCTGTTGCTGGATGAGATTGACGAGTTCTACAGCAACTACAAAGTCAGCCGTGACTTGATCGAACTGAGGAACCTTGCCCAAGTTGCAGAGTTGATTATTCGCTCTGCCATGCAGCGCAAGGAATCACGCGGCCTGCATTACACGCTGGACTACCCCAATATGCTCGCACTGGCTGAAGACACTATTCTGCAGCCGGCCACCTACGCGGGCTGAACTTAAGCCGCACGCGCAAACGCCGGTGCTCAGCACCGGTCATGGCATCCCGTGGGATACAGAGGGTATGTGCCATTGGAGTGCGAGCGGTATAGGGCATTAGCACTTGCGCCAACCTGGACGCCGCCCCCGGCGCCAGCCAGCGAAAGCGCAACACAATGACCCAAGGCAGGGCCAAACTGTCTGGCAACAACTCAACGGAGCGCCAGCCCTGTGCAGCGCTCCACAACTGCCAGTCATCGCCCACACGGCGCAAGGCAGTCAGCGCCTCGGGTGCGAGCAACGACACATGCCGCGCAAACACCCAAGCCCCGTGCGCCCCGCAAAGCAAGGTCGCACTGGTGCTCGCCCACACGGGCAAATCAATTACCCATACTGTTATCAGGGCGAGTAGCTGGATGCCCAGATAGAAAAACCGCAGCCACATTGAAGACTGCCAGCGAAACTCAAAATAACTACTTTGGCTGGACACGGTCCAAAATCATCCGAACCATGCGCTTGAGATCCGCATCTTCTGGCTCCGAGCGCTGCATAAACCAGCCAAACATGTCTTGATCTTCGCATTCGAGCAGTTTGACGTAGCGCGCTCTATCTTCAGGATCAAGGTCTGAATAAACTTCTTTGACAAAGGGCACCAGCAACACATCCAACTCAAGCATGCCGCGGCGGCTATGCCAGAAAAGACGATTGAGTTCAGTCGAGTCGACCATTGGACAGATCCTTGAGCAAGCCTGGCATTGATATAGCTCGCCAGTATACCGGCGAAAGCGCGTGCTGTTGACCCTGACTGTCGCAAAAGCAATCGCACGCTGGCGCTGACAAGCACTTTGTAGCCCTCTATGATGAGCACCTAACTCTTTTCCAGCGATACTTGATTGCCATGGTTGATACCGCGTTTTTTTGCATGCTCAGTCACGAAGGCATTCTCACCGTACGCGGCGCGGACGCTAATAAATTCTTGCAAGGCCAATTGACCTGCAACCTCAACTACTTAAGCGACAGTCATTCCAGCCTGGGCGCACGCTGCACGCCCAAAGGCCGAATGGTCTCCAGCTTCCGGGTAATTAGCGTCGCCGACGGCTACTTACTTGCGATGGCCCGTGAATTGGTCGAACCGCAACTCGCTGACCTGCAAAAATACGCGGTGTTTTCCAAGTCAAAACTGACCGATGAAACCAGCCAATGGGTACGCTTTGGTCTCAGCAACTGCGACAACGCATTGCTTGGCCTGGGGCTTGATCTCGACCAGAGCCAAGACAGCGTTGCCCGCAACGATCAGTTGATTGCCGTGCGCGTGGCTGAAAACTGCGCAGAACTCTGGGCACCCGCCGAGCAGGCACAGGCCCTGCAGAACCATTTGAGCGATCACGCCGCGCAGGCAGACCTTAATCAATGGCAACTGGCACTGATTCGTCAGGGTATCGGTCATGTTCAGGGCAGTACCCGCGAGGTGTTTATCCCGCAGATGCTCAACCTGCAAGCCTTGGGCGGCGTCAGCTTTAAAAAGGGCTGTTACACCGGCCAGGAAATCGTCGCGCGCATGCAGTACCTCGGCAAGCTCAAGCGCCGTTTGTACCGCCTGGCGATCGACGGCCAAGAATTACCTGCGCCTGGGACTGAGCTGTTTTCCAACGTACACAGCTCATCAGTGGGGGAAGTCGTGACAGCGGCTCACAGTGAAGCCGGCATTGAATTACTGGCGGTATTGCAGAATGACGCCGCTGAAAGTGCCGATCTAAGATTGGGCACCGCAGATGGCCCGACATTGAAACTGCTCGATTTGCCTTACACCCTGGATTCGGACCGCGATATCCAACGGTAATAGCCTGTATGCGGCAAACCTCATAAAAGCGAAGTACTACACGCGAAAAATCATGCCGCTGCGTACACTTCAAGTTGCCCAACCTATACGAGAACAACGATGAGCAAACTTGCCGAGAAGGTCCAACAGGAACTGATTGAGGCCATTGATAACGACCGACTGGTATTACCGACATTGCCAGAAGTGGCACTGAAAGTGCGTGATGCAGCCGAAGACCCGGACATCGGCGTACCGCAAATCAGCAAGGTAATCGGCAACGACGCAGCGCTCACCGCTCGCATTATCAAAGTGGTCAACAGTCCACTGTTGCGCTCAAGCCGCGAAATTACCGACTTGCAGATGGCGGTCAGCCGCTTGGGTATTAACTACACCTGCAACCTGGCAATTGGCCTAGCCATGGAGCAAATGTTTCAGGCAACCACGGATGTTGTCGATCGCAAGATGCGTGAAGTCTGGACGAAAAGTACAGAAATCGCAGGCATCTGCCATGTTCTCTGTCGTCACTACACGCGCCTGATGCCTGATCAAGCCACCCTTGCGGGGCTGGTGCATCAGATCGGCGTATTGCCGATTCTGACGTATGCGGAAGAAAACAGTGAGCTTATGGCCGACTCCATCAGCCTGAGCCATGTAATCGACAATATTCATCCGATTATCGGTGACCGAATTCTGCGCGCCTGGGACTTTCCGGAGCTGATCAGCATGGTGCCAAGCCAGCACTTGGACTTTACGCGCGACAGTGCCAAAGTCGATTATGTCGACATCGTGCAAGTGGCCACCTTGCAGAGCTATCTGGGCACCGATCACCCTTACACCCAGCTTGATTGGAGCCAGATTCCAGCGTTCTCAAAGCTGGGTCTTGACCCTAACGTTGACGTTCAGGAAGACCAGGATCTGGCAGCAGACATGGAAGCCGCCATGAAAATGCTGCAATGATCAGCAGCCAATAGAAGCCTGTCAGGCCTCCTTGGCATGCCCAAGGAGGCCTGCGCAGGATTAGACTGCCGCCGCAATAAACGACACTCGCACACGCAAGCCATTGCTCGGCGATTGATGAAGGCTGATATGCGCCTGATGCGCCCGGCATATCTCGCCAACAATCGCCAGTCCCAAGCCTGCGCCCGAGCCCTGCGCATTGCGCCGATAAAACCGCTCGAAGACCTTTTCGTGATCCGCCTGGGGAATGCCAGGGCCATCGTCCTCCACCTCAAGAACGCAAGGTTCGGCCACCCGAATGACCACATTGCCGCCCGCCGGGGTATGGGCAATGGCGTTATCCACCAGATTGGAGAGCAGCTCATTGAGCAGCGTTGGCTCACCATGCAGCCAAATTGGTTTATCCGCCTCCAATGCCAGCGAAACCCCACGAGCATGGGCCAATGGCGCCAACGCCAAACCCAATTCCCGCGCTAGCTGGCTAAGGTCAAGTTGCTGTGCACCACCTTCGGCGATAGCCCGTGCTCCGCTCTCGATCCTTGCCAGCGACAGCAACTGGTTAGCCAAGTGCGTCAGGCGATCGGTATTTTGCGCCGCATCTTCCAGGGTACTTTTCCACACCTCAGGTTGTTGCGAACGCAAGCCCAACTCGACCCTGGCCTTGATAGCCGCAAGTGGGGTGCGCAATTCATGGGCTGCATCGGCGATAAACTGTGACTGGCGCTCAAAGAGTTGGTGCAGGCGCTCATTAAATTGATTCAGCGCACCCACCAAAGGCCGCAACTCGCGCGGCATGTCGTCATCCGGCAACGGCCGCAGATCTTCCCGGGTGCGTGAGGACACAGTGCGGCGCAAGCGATTGAGCGGGCGCAAGGTAGCACTGACTGCCAGCCACACCAAAACCAGGGCACTGACCGACAATAACCCCATGCGCCACAGTGTGCCGTACAACAACTCACGAGCAAGACGTTCACGGGCGCCTTGAGTTTCTGCCACCCGAATCTCGGCCAAACCGTTTAACTGCGGTTCACTCACCGGCTGCCAAAGGCTGACGACACGCACGCCCTGTCCCCGGTACTGACCATCATAAAAGTGCGCCAATGCGGGATAATCATCTGTGCGCTTGGTGCCGGGCGGCGCCTTCGGCAAGTCGTCATAACCGGAGACCAAGGCGCCCTTCAAACCAATAACTTGATAGTAAATACGCCCGGCGCTGTCATAGGCGAAAGTGTCGAGCGCGACATAGGGCACATTGGCTCTAAGCCGGCCATCTTCGGCATACAGGCCATCGGCGATCGCCCGCGCCGAAGCCAGCAAGGTGCGGTCGTACGCCGTGTCGGCAGCGCGCCGGGCACTCAAATAAGCACTGACGCTGCTAACCAGCAAAATCACCGCCAGCAAAATCGCCAAACGCCACAGCAGGCGCCCACGCAAGCTACCCACTTCAGCCACTGACAGCCTCCAGCAGATAACCCAAACCTCTGAAGGTGACGATTTTTACCGCATTGCCTTCGAGCTTTTTGCGCAAACGGTGAATGTATATTTCAATCGCATCGGCACTGGCGTCTTCGTCCAGACCGAACACTTGCGCGGCCAATTGCTCCTTGCTCATAACCCGCCCCGGGCGAGCGATCATCGCCTCAAGCACCGCTTGCTCGCGGGAGGTCAAGGTGAGCAATTGATCCTGCAGGTGAAAACGTCGGGTCGCCAAGTCATAGACAAGATCGCCGCAGCGCTGGACTTGCTCCCCCCCCAGAACAGTGCGCCGCAGCAGGGCTTTGACCCGCGCTTCCAACTCGCTCAGTTCGAATGGTTTGGCCAGGTAGTCATCAGCGCCCAGGTTCAGCCCATGGACCCGATCCTTAACCTCCCCGCGTGCGGTGAGCATCAACACCGGCAAGGTATTACTACGGCCGCGCAAACGCGCCAGCACTTCGAAGCCGTCCATGCGCGGCAAGCCGATATCGAGAATGGCCAGTGCATATTGCTCGCTGCTCAAGGCAAGATCCGCCGCCACCCCGTCGTGCAACACATCAACAGTCCAGCCAGCACTCTTGAGCGCTTGCGCCACACTTGCCGCAAGTTGCGGATGGTCTTCTACCAACAGAATTCGCACCATCACCTCCGACGGGCAGTTAAAAGCAGCGCGGGAGTGTACCCCTGCTGAGGCATCTGTGAAGCAGGCTTTCGACACAGCGCTTTATGACAAAAACTTTTCAGCAATGAAAGGTTGCTGAAAGCTTGAGCCAATAGCATCGGTCTTAAGTGGCTCGATCCACTTACCCAAACGGTTAGCACAGTGGCGTGCAACCGTTACAAAAACAACAACAATGGAGACCACAGGATGCCATCAGCATCAAACAAGACACTTACGCCCGTTAATCTGCTAAGCGTAGCTGTCAGCACTGCCTTTCTCGCCCCAGTTGCCCATGCCGAGTTTTTCAAAGACAGCTCCGGCACCCTTACTGCCAACAATATTTACCTGAATCGCGATTTCCGTGAAGGCACTGGCCAGAACAAACGTGAAGAATGGGCCCAGGGTTTCATCTTCGATATTCAATCAGGTTACACCGAAGGCACCGTCGGTTTCGGCGTGGATGCACTGGGTTTGCTCGGTCTGAAACTGGATTCCAGCCCGGACCGAACCGGCACCGGCCTGCTGCCGACCCATGACGATGGCCGCGCTGCAGATGAGTATTCACACTTGGGCCTGACCGGCAAAGTTAAGGTTTCCGAGACCGAGTTGAAAGTCGGCACCTTGATGCCCGAACTGCCAACACTCAAGACCAACGACAGCCGTATTCTGCCGCAAACCTTTGAAGGCGGTCTGGTCACATCCAAAGACATCAGCAACCTGACCTTCACCGGCGGGCGTATCGATGAAACCAAGGACCGTGACTCCAGCAACAACCAAGACCTGGCGATCAACAACAAGAACGGCCGCTTTGCCAGCGCCGCGACTGCTGATCATTTAACCCTGGCAGGTGCCGACTACAAGTTCACTGACCGTATCACCGGCCGCTACCATTTCGCCGAACTGGACGACATTTACCGCCAACACTTCTTTGGCCTAAATGCCTCGCAGCCGGTTGGCCCGGGCACCTTTACCGCGGACCTGCGGCTCGCGCTCAGCGATGATCATGGCGCAGCCAATGCCGGTAAAGTCGATAACCGCGCACTTCACGGCATGCTCAGCTATGGCCTGAACGGTCATAAGCTAAGCTTGGCTTATCAAGATATGAGTGGCGATACCGGCTTTGCTTATGTCGATGGCACCGACCCCTTTCTGGTCAACTTTGTACAAATCAATGACTTCGCCAACGCCGATGAGCGCTCTTGGCAAGCTCGCTACGACTATAACTTCGCCGCATTTGGCGTGCCTGGCTTGAGCTTCCTGACGCGCTACATCAGCGGTAGTGATGCGCAGATCGCTGGCAGTGACGAGACCGGCGACGAATGGGAACGCGACATCGAATTCAAATACGTGGTCCAGAGCGGCCCAATGAAAGACCTTTACGTACGCCTGCGTAATGCATCTTTCCGCTCGGACTTTGCCCGCAACGCTGATGAAAACCGCATCGTGATCGGCTATTCACTAGCCGTCTGGTAAGCACAATAAAAACCCAAGAGGAACAGTCAATGAAAACTGCCTTTACCCGAATCGCTCTCGCAACAGCCTGCCTGGCATTTGCCGGCCAACTGCTCGCTGCTGAGCCAAAGCGTCCTGAATGTATCGCTCCAGCCAAACCAGGTGGCGGTTTCGACCTGACCTGCAAGCTGGCACAAAGCGGCCTGAAAGATGGCGGCCTGCTGAAAAAACCGATGCGCGTCACCTACATGCCGGGCGGCGTTGGCGCGGTGGCCTATAACGCTGTTGTTGCCCAGCGTGCCGATGATCCGGGCACCATTGTTGCGTTCTCCAGTGGCTCGTTGCTCAACTTGGCCCAAGGCAAGTTTGGCCGTTATGACGAGAGCGCCGTACGCTGGCTGGCGGCGGTTGGCACTGACTACGGTGCGATTACCGTGCGTGCAGATTCGCCTTACCAAAACCTTGATGATTTGATTCAGGCCCTGAAAAAAGACCCATCAAGCGTGGTGTTTGGCGCTGGCGCGACCATCGGCGGCCAAGACTGGATGCAAACCGCATTGATCGCCCGTGCAGCAGGTATCGACCCGAAAAACCTGCGTTATGTCGCCTTTGAAGGCGGCGGCGAAACCGTTACCGCGATGCTCGGCGGTCATGTTCAGGTCACCAGCAGCGGCTTGGGTGAAGTCACGCCACAGATCGAAGCGAAGAAAATCCGCATTCTGGCGGTTCTGTCTGATGAGCGCCTGCCGGGCAAACTGGCGGATATCCCAACCGCCAAAGAGCAAGGCTACGACATTAGCTGGCCAGTTATCCGCGGCTTCTACGTGGGCCCGGAAGTAAGTGATGAACAGTACAACTGGTGGAAACAGCAGTTCGACACCATGCTCGCCAGCGAAGACTTCGCCAAGCTGCGTGAACAACGTGATCTGCTGCCCCTGTCGCTGACCGGTGATGAGTTGAAAGCGTTCGTCTTCAAGCAAGTTGAAGACTACAAGAAGCTCGCCGGCGAATTCGGTCTGGTTCAGCAACCCTGAGCCTAACTGACGTGGGTGCAAGCTAGCGCTTGCATCCACTCACTAGACGCCCACCGCGCCTCATTTTTTACGAGACTTCCGCCATGTATGTCCGCTTGTTCTCTGCGATCTGGTTGCTGCTATGCATCTCGCTCGCCTTCGTCGCTTGGGGTTTCCAAGCACCCTTCGCCTACGACCCAGTGGGTCCACGCGCTTATCCGCTGCTGTTACTGGCGCTGATGGGGGCTGGCTCGTTGTGGCTGGTCATCAAACCGGGTCTGATGGAACAACAGCTGCACATTCCGACCATGAAACGGTCGGCCATGTGTGTGCTCGTACTGCTGGCTTATGCCCTGACGTTTGAACCCCTGGGTTTTGTTTTAAGCACCACTGTCGCGGTATTCCTGCTTGGTTTGCTGTTCACCGGTCGCCCAGTACCCTGCCTGATCAGCGCTGTGCTGATGGGTATTTTGCTTTTCGTGTTATTTGATTATTTGCTGGATGTGCCTCTGCCGCTTGGCGTGCTAGAAGCCTACGTGGAGGGTTGAGATGGAAACGCTAACTTATTTAATGCAAGGCTTTGATGTCGCTACCCGCCCTGCCAACCTGCTGGTCGCGTTGTTCGGCGCATTCGTCGGCACCATCGTCGGCTTGCTGCCGGGCCTGGGCCCAATCAACGGCGTGGCCCTGCTGCTACCGTTGGCATTCGCCTTGGGCTTACCCCCGGAGACCGCGCTGATTCTGTTGGCGGCGGTGTATCTGGGCTGCGAATACGGCGGTCGTATTTCGGCCATTTTGCTCAACGTACCGGGCGATGCAGCTGCGGTAATGACCACCCTCGACGGCTATCCATTGGCACGCCAGGGTAAAGCTGGCATTGCCCTCTCGTTGTCAGCTGTCAGCTCGTTTATCGGCAGCATTATCGCCACCTGCGGTGTGGTGTTATTTGCACCATTGCTGGCCAAGTGGGCCGTGGCATTTGGCCCTGCCGAGTACTTTGTGCTGATGATTTTCGCAATCGCCTGCCTCGGCGGTATGGTCGGCGACAAACCGGTAAAAACCCTGATGGCTGCGCTGATTGGCTTGGCATTGGCCACTGTCGGGGTTGACTCAACCACCGGGGTCTACCGCTTTACCTTCGGCAGCGTCAGCCTCTCGGACGGTATACAGTTCGTCATCGTGGTGATCGGTTTCTTCAGCGTCAGCGAAGTCTTGTTGATGCTGGAAAAAACCCACAACGGGCAAAAAGCGGTTAAGGCCAGTGGCCGTCTGTTGTTCAACTTCAAAGAGTTCTGCTTCACCTTCTGGACCATGGTGCGCAGCGCGGTTGCAGGCTTTGTGATTGGCACCTTGCCAGGCGCCGGTGCAACCATTGCCAGCGCCATGACCTACATGACTGAAAAGCGCATGGCAGGCGACAACGGCAAATTCGGCGAAGGTGACTTGCGCGGTCTTGCAGCACCTGAAGCGGCCAACAATGCCTCGGCCTGCGGCTCACTGATTCCAATGCTGACGCTGGGTGTTCCGGGTTCCGGCACCACGGCGGTGATGATCGGCGCACTGACGCTTTACAACATCACGCCTGGCCCACTGCTCTTCGAACAGCAGCCTGATGTCGTCTGGGGCCTGATCGCTTCGCTGTTTATCGGCAACGTGATTCTGCTGGTAATGAACATCCCGCTGGTTGGCTTGTTCTCACGCATGCTGAGCGTGCCGAACTGGGTACTGGTTCCGGCTATCACGGTAATCAGTATGGTCGGTGTGTATGCCGTGCACAGCACCACATTCGACCTGGTGCTGATGATTCTGCTAGGGGTATTCGGCTACATATTACGCAAGCTCGACTTCCCGCTTTCGGCGGTGATTCTCGGCTTCGTTTTGGGTGAGCTCATGGAAGACAATCTGCGCCGCGCCCTGTCGATCTCTGCTGGTGACCTGAATATTCTCTGGTCCAGCCCGATCACGCTTATTCTCTGGGCGCTGGTGGTAGTGATGCTGTCCCTGCCGGGTTTCCGTTGGTGGCGCGCGCGCAAAGCACGCATTGCACATGCCTAACCTGCCCTTCCTGGCTCGCCTGCCCGAGTGGTGGGCAACGCCGCTGATCGGTGCGGTCGGTGGTTACCTGGCCAGCCTTGTTGGCTGGCCTTTGCCCTGGATTATCGGCTCACTGCTCGCGGTCATTATTGCCCGCTGCAGTGGCTGGCTGGTGAGCGAGGTTCCTTCCGGTCGCAAAGCTGGCCAATGGATTGTCTCCAGCGCTATCGGCCTGCACTTCACCAGTGAAGTCATGGTTCAACTGCAAAGCCACTTCGGGGTGATTCTTGCCGGTGCATTCTGCACCCTGCTCCTGAGTGTGATCGGCATTGCGCTGTTGCGCAGGTCGGGTGTTGATCGCGCCACGGCGTTTTTCTCAAGCATGCCGGGTGGCGCCAGCGAGATGGTCAATTTCGCCCAACGTCACAATGCTCAAACGGCCCGTGTTGCGGCCGCCCACAGCATGCGTTTGTTGCTTGTGGTATTGATCGTACCGGCATTATTCACTTGGAGCCTGCCACCCATGGAGCGTCCTGCTCCGGCACCGGTTGACTGGATGTGGCTGGCCATACTGATGCCTGCCGGTGCGGTATTGGCGCTTATCTGGGGCGCGCTCAAGCAGCCCAACCCCTGGATGCTCGGCCCACTCACAGCCTGCGCAATTGCCGCTTGCACCTTTGACCTGCACATCGGGTTGCCGCCGGGCATGGGTCAGGTTGGCCAATGGCTGATTGGCTGCGCACTGGGTTGTCACTTCGACCGTGCATTTTTCCGCAGCGCACCGGGTTTTCTACTGCGCATCTTGTTGTTCACCCTTTTGGCTATGCTGACCGCCGTTCTACTCGCCAAAGGCTTAGGCCTGATTGCCGAACAAGACTCAACTTCGTTGATGCTGGGCATGATGCCGGGCGGCATTACTGAACTCTGCCTCACCGCTGAGGCCTTACAACTGTCGGTGGCGTTGGTGACCGCGCTGCAAGTGCTGCGCTTGTTTATGGTGATGTTCCTGGCCGAACCTTTATTTAAGGTGTGGCAGAAGACGTAAGCCAACACATGCGCCCATAAGAACCACGTTTAACCCGCCACCTGTGCGGGTTCTTTTTTAGTGGATATTTCAAAACGCAGTTGTCCTGCGCAAGCTGTCATAAGCTAGGCGTATATAGATTCTGCAACAGTTAGGGACTGAGGCACGTTTAATGATCGGGTCGAGCAAGAAACTCAAAGGTCTGATGGGTATAAGCCTGCTCTGCCTCACGCTGAGTGCCTGCAGCATGGTCGGCTTCTCATACAAGCACATTGACTGGTGGTTGATGTGGAAGATTGATGACGCGCTCAATCTGACCTCCGAGCAAAAAGACCTGCTCAAGCCTCAGTTGCAAACGCTCTTGAACTGGCACTGCAGCGCAGAGCTGCCCAATACCATCAGTTGGCTGGAGCAGACCCAGCAATTACTTGAACAACCGGCGCCAAGCAGCGAAGCCATCAGCCTGCAACTCAATCAGGTCGACAGTGCCTTCAAACGCATCGCCAGAAAAATCACACCAACAGCCACCGAGTTGCTGAGTAGCCTGTCGGACCGGCAAGTGGCAGATTTGTATGAGTCGCTGGAAGAGCAAAATGAGCAGGACCAACAAGAATTTATCGAACCGCCGCTGGCTACCCAGATCAGTGAACGCAGCGCGCGCATGCAAGAGCGCCTTGAGCCTTGGTTCGGCACGTTAAGCCCACAACAGGAAAGACGAATCGATGCCTGGTCCGCCAGCCTTGGCCCACAAAACCGCATTTGGCTGGACAACCGTGCCGCCTGGCAGAACGCGCTACACAGCGCGTTAAAGACGCGCCGTACCGACGCATTCGCCGCGCGGCTGCGACCCTTGCTGGAATCACGCGAAGAATTCTATACCGCTGACTACAAGCAAGGGTATTCCAGGGCCCAAGCGGCGCTCGCCACACTATTGAGCGACTTGATCAGTCAAGCCAGCGAGGAGCAGCACACAGCGATCAGCAAGCGCTTGAGTAAGTTTCAGGATCAACTCAGGCAACAGGTGTGCATTCCTGCCGCGCCCTGAGTTACCAAGCGGTGTATCAACCCACTCAGCTGAGTGGTTGAACCTCTGCTGGCAGCTTCCAGTTGATCGTCGGCAACTCATGCTGCTGGAGAAATTTATTCGCACGGCTGAAGTGACCATTGCCAATAAAGCCTCGATAGGCCGACAAAGGCGATGGGTGCACCGAACGCAAGACCAAGTGTTTGGTGCTATCAATCAGCTTTTCCTTGCTTTGCGCATGGGCGCCCCAAAGCATAAACACCACATGCTGCTGTTGCCTGCTGACAGTTTCAATCACCTTATCAGTAAACAAATGCCAACCTTTCTTGGCGTGGGAGCCTGCGTTTGCTCGCTCTACGGTCAGCGAGGTGTTCAGCAGCAGCACGCCCTGCTCCGCCCATGACTGCAAATAGCCGTGCCCCGCGATATCAATATTAAGATCGCGCTTAAGCTCTTTGTAGATATTGAGCAAGGACGGCGGCGTGGCAATGCCCGGCTGCACCGAGAAACACATGCCATGTGCCTGACCCGGTCCGTGGTAAGGATCCTGGCCGATTATCACGACCTTGACCTGCGCCAGCGGCGTCGAATTAAAGGCATTGAAAATCATCGGCCCCGGCGGATAGACCTCTTTCCCTGCGGCTTTCTCTATACGCAAGAACTCACCCAACTGCTTCATGTAGGGCTGTTCAAATTCATTACTCAACGCCGCTTTCCAGCCTGCTTCAAGTTTGACGCGGTCACCTGCGGTCATATCTACCTTCATGCCCAACACAAACACTAAACAATATAAGGGCGCACGCTAGAGAACCCGCCTTGGCAAGTCAAGGCAAGCACTAATGAGCCTGCATCACAGGCTTGGATACAGCTTGTGAGCAGCGAGGAATCGGCCAAGACTGAAACTCTACCGCCAAGGATACGGACATGAACACTTCTCTCGACATAGATCCAGATTCCGTTGCAATCGAGCCCCACTTCAGCCGTGAACAGCTTGAGCAGGCCTTGCAGCACTCACCCTTCGCCCAGATGATTGGCTTTAGCCTGACGCACTTCAGCGCCGGGGCGATTGAGATGGAAGTGGTGCCACGCAAGGAGTTGACGCAGCACCATGGTTTCGTCCACGGCGCGGTGATCGGTTTTATGATCGACAGCGCTTGCGCATGGGCAGCGGCCTCGCTGGTCGGCGATGTGGTCACCAGTGAATACAAGGTCAATATGCTCGCACCGGCGCTCGGCGAGAAATTGATTTGCCGCAGTGATGTAATCAAAGCCGGCAAACGCCAAGTGGTGACCCGTGCGGATGTATTCGCCGTGCGTGACGGCAAACAGAAAATGGTTGCCACCGGCCTTGCGACCATCGCCCGGGTTTAGTCGATGGCATTTCGTAGGGTGCGTCAACGCGAAGCTTGGCCACCCTGGGTCAATTAATAATCGTATGTGCCCGCGCAAATGGTGGCCGAAACGAGCGTCGACCACCCTGAGCGTCAACAGCGCGAGGCGTCAATCAGCCTTGATGCAGCGCGCGGTAATGGCTGGGCGCCATACCGACGACTTTGCGAAACAGCCGCGAGAAGTAATACACATCCTCATAACCAAGCTGCTCGGCGACTTGGCGAATGCTTTGTTCGCCTTCATCGAGCAGGCGACAGGCGTGGGCCATTTTAAGTTGAATAAAATCCTGAATCGGCGCCTGTCCGGTCAAGGCACGGTAAGTCTTGGCAAAATGAAAGCGCGATAATTTGAACTGCGCAGCCAGTTCATCGAGATTGAGGCTGTCATGCAGGTGCGCGCGCATCACCGCTTGCACGGCATCAATATCCAACACCCGGCCAGACTTCAATTTAACCCGCGCAGGCAGTACCGCCAACGACGCTAACAACGCCTGCAGCTGATGCGCCGCATAGATGAAGTGGCGCAGGCTCAACCCCTCCTTACGCAGGTTGAGCAGTGCATCCAGCTCGGCCAGCAACCGCGGCTGTACGCCAATTCGCCACAGCGGGCCTTTGCCAAGCGGGCGTAAAAACTCGCCCACCAGCTCACCATCAAAGTGAATCCAATAGATTGTCCACGGCTTAAGGCTGTCAGCACCATAGGCATGTTCCTGGTCTTTGGGCAGAAGCAATAAATCACCGCCAGCAACATCCAATCGTCCATCAGCTGTCTCAAGCCAGCCCTGCCCTGAACGGCAGTAGATCAGCAAATAGTCGTCAGGTGCCGAGCGTTGCATGCGGTGGCTCGATGCATTCGGGTAAAAACCCAGAGCCAATGGGTAACAACCTTGAGTCAGTGAATTACGTGCCATAACCCGGCGCAGGCGCGGCGGTGTAATAAAACGCAAGCCATTGGCTGGCAAGGGCCAGCTGGAGGTTTCAACTTGACTGCTCATCGACTATTGCCCATCGCTAACCTTGGCGTAGATCGACGTTATATCAGTCTACAAAACCAAGATAGTCCATTCGCGTCACAAGATCGTCAATCCACAAGCCCCAGTACAAGCGCTATAACAGTATGAAAATAACAATCAGACCCTAAAGCGCTGCGCCCATATCGCGGGCGCCGTTGAGGTCTTCAGCGGAGGCAAGATGTCCAGGACAATTCCCCAGTTGATCGAAGGCGAATGGCAGCAAAGTCGCAGCAGTGAATTTATCGAAGTCACCGACCCGGCCACCCAAGAGGTGCTTGCGCTCGCGCCCAAAGCCACTGCTGAAGAGATCGAAACAGCGATAGCCAGCGCCAAGGCTGCATTCCTCACATGGCGCGAAGTGCCGGTGCCAGAGCGCGCACGGGTCATGCTGCGTTATCAGCATCTGCTCAAGGAACACCACGACGAACTTGCCGAAATTCTTGCACAAGAAACCGGCAAAACCCTTGCCGATGCCAAAGGCGATGTCTGGCGCGGCATCGAGGTGGTTGAGCAAGCCGCCAATATCGCCAGCCTGATGATGGGCGAGACCGCCGAGAATGTGGCCCGCGATATCGATACCGCCAGCTGGATTCAGCCGCTCGGCGTATGCGTAGGGATTACGCCGTTTAACTTTCCAGCCATGATTCCACTGTGGATGTTCCCGCTGGCCATTGCCGCTGGTAACACTTTTATTCTCAAGCCTTCTGAACAAGACCCACTGACACCCAACCGTCTTGCTGAACTGTTTATTGAAGCCGGCGCCCCCAAAGGCGTGCTGCAAGTGCTGCATGGCGCCCGCGAAGTGGTCGACAGCCTGCTGACTCACCCGGATGTGCGTGCAATCTCCTTTGTCGGCTCAGTCCCGGTTGGCCAGCACGTTTACCGCACCGGCACCGCCCACCTTAAACGGGTGCAAGCCTTCGCCGGGGCAAAAAACCACATGGTGATCATGCCCGACGCCAATAAAGATCAGGTCTTGAGCAACTTGCTTGGCGCCAGTTGCGGCGCCGCCGGTCAGCGGTGCATGGCGATCAGCGTGGCGGTATTTGTCGGCGAATCGAGTCAATGGATCGAACAACTACGCGACCAGATGGCCGAACTTAAGCCAGGTTATTGGAATGACAACGCTGCTGCTTACGGGCCATTGATCAACCAGCAAGCCAAACAGCGGGTGCTGCGCCTCATCGCCGAAGGCAAAGCCGAGGGCGCAGAATGCTTGCTCGACGGCTCGCAGTGTCAGGTTGAAGGCTACCCGAATGGCAATTGGGTTGGCCCGACGCTGTTTAGCGGCGTGACCCAGAAGATGGCGCTGTACCGCGAAGAAATCTTTGGCCCGGTGTTGGTGTGCATGCAGGTCGATACGCTGGAGCAAGCCATTGAACTGGTCAACGCCAGTCCGTACGGCAACGGCACCTCGATCTTCACCCGCTCCGGCGGTGCCGCGCGGCGCTATCAGCATGCCGTTGAAGTGGGTCAGGTCGGAATCAACGTCCCCGTGCCTGTGCCTCTGCCGTTCTTCTCGTTTACCGGCTGGAAAGGTTCGTTCTACGGCGACCTGCACGCCTATGGTAAACAAGGCGTGCGCTTTTTCACTGAAACCAAAACCGTCACCAGTCGCTGGTTTGATGAAGACTCAGTGGCCAGCCACAACATGACCATTCAACTCAAGTAACTCGCAACGAGTGAGTCCCTGAAATGGCAGGTGACTCACCCCGTTTCAATGCCTGTGTCACTGTTGCGAAAAGGACGAGCCATGGACTTTGACTTAAGTCAGGAACAGCATTTGCTGATCGCCAGCGCCCAAGCTTTTGCGCGCAAAGAGCTGGCGCCAATGGCGGCAGACTGGGACCGCGACCATCACTTTCCAGTCGATATTATCCGCAAAGCCGCGGAGCAAGGCTTTCTTGGCCTGTACATAGATGAAGACAATGGCGGCCTCGGCCTGTCGCGCCTGTCATCCGCACTTATATTTGAGCAGCTGGCCGCAGGTTGCGTCGCCACCACCGCATTTATCAGTATCCACAACATGGCGACCTGGATGCTCGCCTCTTTTGCTGACCCTGCCTTGAAAGACCGGTGGCTGCCGGGTTTGATCAGCGGTGAACTGCTGGCCTCCTATTGCTTGACCGAGCCCGATGCTGGCTCTGACGCCGCCAATTTACGCACCCGTGCGAAGCGCGAGGGCGATGAGTACGTGCTCAATGGCAGCAAGTGCTTTATCTCCGGCGCCGGATCAACCGAAGTCCTTATCGTCATGGCCCGCACCGGTGACGAAGGCGCCAAAGGCATTTCATGCTTTTTAATCCCGGCCAACACCGACGGCATTACTTACGGGCGTAATGAACTGAAAATGGGCTGGTGCGCACAACCGACCCGCACCATCACCTTCGCCAACGTGCGTATACCGGCAGGCAATCGCATCGGTCCAGAGGGCCAAGGCTTTGTTTACGCCATGAAAGGCCTCGATGGTGGCCGCATCAATATCGCAAGCTGCTCATTAGGCGCAGCGCAAGCAGCGCTCGAGCAGTCGCTGCGCTATGTCGAAGAGCGCAAACAATTTGGCCAACAGTTGAGCGACTTTCAATCCGTGCAATTCAAGTTGGCCGACATGCTCACCGACCTTACAGCCAGCCGTCAGATGGTGCGCATGGCCGCCTACAAGCTGGATAGCCAGCACAGTGAGGCCAGCCTGTACTGCGCGATGGCCAAACGCTTCGCCACTGACCATTGCTTCACCCTCTGCAATGAGGCGCTGCAAATTCACGGCGGCTATGGTTACCTAAACGACTATCCGCTGGAACGCTGGGTGCGTGACAGCCGTGTGCATCAAATACTCGAAGGCACCAATGAAATCATGCGGGTCATTATTGCCCGCCGACTTTTGCAGCAAGATGGCATGCTTGATCGCCTACTGTGAAATGAAAAATCCGGAGTTTTTATGACGACAGCAGTGGAACCCTACAACCCCAGCGCATTTGACCTGACCCATAAACTCACGGTCGAAAAACACGCGCACACCGCGTTGATAACCATCAACCATCCCCCCGCCAACACCTGGGACCGCGAGTCCTTGATCGGTCTTAAGCAACTGGTCGAACACCTTAATCGCGATGACGACATTTATGCCTTGGTGATTACCGGACAGGGCGGCAAGTTTTTCTCTGCGGGTGCCGACCTCAAGCTGTTTGCCGATGGAGATAAAGCACGGGCTCGGGAAATGGCGCGCTTGTTTGGCCAGGCATTTGAAGCCCTGCGCGACTTTCGCGGCGTCTCGATTGCGGCCATCAATGGGTTTGCCATGGGCGGCGGCCTTGAGTGCGCCCTCGCCTGCGACATTCGGATTGCTGAAGAACAGGCCTTTATGGCGCTGCCAGAAGCCACTGTTGGTTTGCTGCCTTGTGCGGGCGGCACTCAGGCACTGCCCTGGCTGATTGGCGAAGGCTGGGCCAAGCGCATGATTCTCTGTGGTGAGCGCGTCGATGCCAGCACCGCCTTGCGCATCGGCCTGGTTGAACAAGTGGTTGAAACCGGTGAGGCGCGCAACCATGCCCTGCTCTTGGCGGCCAAGGTGGCGCGGCAAAGTCCAGTGGCGGTGCGCACCATCAAACCCTTGCTGCAAGGCGCACGCGAACGCAATCCCAATACCTGGTTGCCGGAAGAGCGTGAACGCTTTGTCGACCTGTTCGATGCCGATGACACCCGCGAAGGGGTTAATGCATTTCTCGAAAAGCGTGATCCGCAATGGCGTAATCGCTAAGCCCAGAATGGAAAGCTGATGAATCTTATATTTGAAGAAATTCCCAGCCTGCACGGCGTCAGCATTGGCGTCGCCACGCTCGATGCTGAAAAAAGCCTCAACGCGCTGACGCTGCCGATGATAGAAGCGCTTGATGCAAAGCTTGCCGCATGGGCGGACGACCCACAAATTGCCTGTGTATTGCTGCGCGGCAACGGCCCAAAAGCCTTCTGCGCCGGTGGCGATGTGGTGCAACTGGTGGAAGAGTGCCGTGCCCACCCCAACGAAGTGCCGCCATTGGCGCGACGTTTTTTCGCTGATGAATACCGCCTTGATTACCGAATACACACCTTCCCCAAACCTTTTATCTGCTGGGCCCACGGCCATGTCCTGGGCGGTGGAATGGGGCTAATGCAAGGTGCGAGCACCCGCATCGTCACGCCATCAAGTCGCTTGGGCATGCCTGAAATCAATATTGGCTTGTATCCAGATGTTGGCGGTAGCTGGTTTCTCGCAAGAATGCCGGGCGCACTCGGCGTATTCCTTGGTTTGACAGCAAGCAGCATGAATGCCCGTGACGCGCTGGACCTTGATCTGGCTGATCGGTTTATGCTCGACAGCCAGCAGGATGAACTGCTCGAGGGCTTGGTTCAGCTCAATTGGCAAGTCCAACCTGAAACGCAGTTGCACAGTTTGCTCAAAGCACTTGAGCAGCATGCACTGGGAGAATTGCCTGAGGCGCAGTGGCTGCCGCGTCGCACGCGGATTGATCAGCTACTCGACCATGCCGATCTGGTAGATGCCTACAACGCATTAGTTGAGTTGCAGAGCGATGATGACAAACTCATCGCCCGCGCCGCTAAAACACTGGCTAACGGCTGCCCCGTGACGGCGCATTTGGTCTGGGAGCAAATTGTCCGGGCCAAACACCTGTCATTGGCCCAAGTATTTCGCATGGAATACGCCATGAGCCTCAATTGCTGCCGCCACCCGGAGTTTGCCGAGGGCGTACGCGCGCGTCTGATCGACAAAGATCAAACACCGAAATGGCATTGGCCAGATGTAGCCAGCATCACCGAGGAAATTATCGCAGCCCACTTTGAGCCCGTCTGGCAAGGCGAGCACCCGCTGGCTGACCTCTAACTGAGCCTTTCACAGATAGGACAACAACAATGACAACTATCGCTTTTATCGGTCTTGGCAACATGGGGCTGCCGATGGCCCGCAATTTACTTCGCGCAGGCCACCTCTTACGCGTATTCGACCTGGTCGCAGACTCGGTAGCAGAGCTCGCCCGCGAGGGCGCCACCGCTGCGCAAAGCGCCCATGACGCTGTTATCGGTGCAGAAATAGTCATCAGCATGCTGCCCGCAAGCCGTCACGTTGAAGGCTTGTATCTGGGCGAGTCTGGATTGCTTGCCAGTTTGCAGGCCGGAACCTTGGTGCTGGAGTGCTCAACCATCGCCCCTGAGTCTGCGCGCAGCGTGCACCGAGCCGCCAAAGAGCGCGGTATCCACATGCTCGACGCTCCGGTTTCAGGCGGTACGGCAGGAGCGGCGGCAGGCACCCTGACCTTTATGATCGGCGGCGACCCAGCCTATGTTGCGCACGCCAGACCGATCTTCGAGTTAATGGGTAAAAACATCTTTCATGCCGGCCCCGATGGCGCTGGCCAAGTGGCCAAGGTGTGCAACAACCAAGTGCTTGCCGTGCAAATGATTGCCACTGCAGAAGCGATGGCCATGGGTGTTGCCAATGGGCTGGACCCTGCAACACTGGCCGAAATCATGCGCCAAAGCTCCGGCGGTAATTGGACCCTGGAAAAATACAATCCGTGGCCTGGGGTCATGGAAACTGCTCCAGCCAGCAAAGGCTACAGCGGCGGATTTATGGCTGAACTGATGGCCAAGGACCTCGGCCTTGCCCAGGAAACCGCGCAGCACTTTGGCAACAGCGCGCCGATGGGCGCACTGGCCTTGCAGCTCTACCGCATGCTGCTCAAACAGGGCAAAGGCAAGCAAGATTTCTCGATCATCCAGCAGCTGTTTATCGAGTAGGCGCGGCTAAACGGGTTGTGTGATTTGGCTACAGAACCCGTCAGCTCATATCCTTATATACTGTGCGACAACTCAGCCCATTCAAGCTGACTATTTGCCTCAGGGATGTGCTCGTGATCAACGCCTTCTTATTGCGCTACCGCTTTCGCTTGTTGTTTTTCAGCAGCATATTGCTCACTTGCGTCAGTGGTTGGCCTGCTCCGGCCCTCGCCTTGCAATGGATTGCCTTTTCACTGTTAGTGCTGTCCGCTGTGAACACTCTGCGCCACAAAGGTGTGTTGCTCAGAATTGCGCTGACCTTGGGCGTCGCGAACCTGGGCATACTATTTCTAGAACAATTTATGATCATCCCCGGCCCGCTCAGTGATGGCTTTGGCCTGATCGCCTTCTACCTACTGGTTGTCTACGCCCTTTTTAACCGAGTCATTCACGAACGGCCCGTAACCCAAGAGCTTCTCTACGGTCTACTCGCACTGTATTTGCAACTGGCACTGGCCTTCGCAGCTGCATACCACGTGATTAACGGCTTCGTGCCCAATGCTTTCTGGACTCAACATGGGCAGTTACAGCTGGATGATTTCGTCTACTACAGCCTGGTCACGCTAACCACAGTTGGCTACGGTGATATCCACGCACTTGCACCGGCAGCACGCCTGTTAGCGGGTGCCGAAGCCTTCGCCGGTGTGATGTTTATTGCCGTTGCTGTCGCCCGTACCTTGGTGCTGATGAGTGACAACGATCCTATCGATTAACCTGCACAGCTGAGCTTGCCGGCCAACCGAAACGCCCCGCTATCTACCGGGGCGTTTTGCTATGCCACGAGTGATGGACTTAGCGCTGCAAGCGCTGGCGATGCTGCTGGCGGCCATCATTGCGGTGCGCCTGAACAGATGACTGCTGACGCCGCTGCCCGGAGCGGTGGTCAGCCTGCCGACGGTCCGCCGAGTAAGAACGGTGCTGTTGCCGCGAGCCTTGCTGATGGCTCTGATGTTTGTTGCCCTGAACCTGATAATGGTGGTCGCGCTGATCGCGCCCCTGATGCAATTGACGGTCACCCCGATAGCGCGGCGAGCTGTAATACCTTGGCGCTGGCGCATAAATACGCTGCTGGTAGTAGCGCGGCTGCACATAAACCCGTGGCGCGGCATAACGGCGCTCAACATACACCGGAGCAGGCTGCGCCCGGTAATAGCCACCCGAATACGGGCTGCCCTGATAATAGCCACCGTTACCGCCATAGCCGTAGCTGTCGTCATACACGGCGCAGCCGCCCACCGACAGGCCCAGCAATAACGCACAAACCGATTTAATCGACATAGCTGCCTCACTCACTGCGCAACAATTAAGAAAAATCAGAAACTGAAAGCATGCGCAGTACGCTTTGAACTAAGACACCCCGGTTCGAATGTAAGTGCCACGCCTGTAACAAGCAGTCGCAATTACCACCCCTGCCAGCCCGCCAAATCGCCCTGCATCGCAGCACGCCAATCAATCCACGCACCAATGCGATGCAATAGGCTTTTCGAGCCCCATCCACCACGCCGATAAATCCCGTTCTAGAGGCTTCGAATCAACTGGCACGATGTTCGCTTTAGCTAAGTTGAAGCAGGACACCTCGCTGCTGTTTAAGGCATCGGGGACGCGGCTGACAATTTGCAAATAGCTGACTAGGGTTCCGGCTCACCGACAATTTCGATGAGTGGCTGGTCCGAGAGTTGGCGACCTCCAGTGAGGTTACACGGCGGGATAAAAGCCCGGGAGAACGCGCCTCATTTGAGGATCCGCCGCGAACTCCTGCCTGCCCAATTTCGAACTGGAGGTTCCACATGCGTACAACCCGTCTGTTCTCCCTACTGGCGGCTGCCTTAGCCGCCGCGATCAGCATCAACGCCCCTGCTGCCCAGAAAGACAACTTCAGTGTGTGCTGGACCATTTACGCTGGCTGGATGCCTTGGGAATACGCCAAGGCTCAGGGCATCGTCGACAAATGGGCGAAAAAATACGACATCAATATTGATGTGGTGCAGATCAACGACTACGTCGAATCCATCAATCAATACACCGCAGGCCAGTTTGACGGTTGCACCATGACCAACATGGATGCGCTGACCATTCCTGCGGCTGGCGGCGTTGACTCAACGGCGCTGATTATCGGCGATTTCTCCAACGGCAACGATGGTGTGGTGCTCAAGGGCAAGAATAAAACCCTCGCCGACCTTAAAGGCATGCCAGTCAATTTGGTTGAATTGTCGGTCTCGCACTATTTGCTGGCCCGTGGCCTAGAGCGCGCCAACCTCAGCGAGAAAGACCTCAAGGTGGTCAATACCTCAGACGCCGATATGGTGGCGGCCTTCCAGACCGATGACGTCAAAGCCGTCACCACCTGGAACCCGTTGCTGGCTGAGATTGAAGCCACCCCAAATGTCACCAAAGTCTTTGACTCGAGCAAGATCCCGGGCGAGATCATCGATTTGATGGTGGTTAACAGCGAAACCCTCAAAGACAACCCCAACTTCGGCAAAGCCCTGACCGGCGCTTGGTATGAAGTGATGGCGACCATGAGTGCCGACACCGCCGAAGGCAAGGCTGCGCGGGAAAGCATGGCTAAAGCCTCAGGCACTGATTTGGCAGGTTACGAGTCGCAGCTCGCCGCCACCAAGATGTTTTACAACGCCAGCGATGCCGTGGCATTCGCCAACAGCCCGAAACTGCCTGCAACCATGAGTAAAGTCGCCGAATTCTCGTTCAACCACGGTTTGCTGGGTGAAGGTGCACAAACTGCAGAAGCGGTCGGCATGAGCTTCGCCAAGGGCGTTAGCACCGGCGACAAGAGCAATATCAAACTGCGCTTCGACCCAAGCTACATGCAAATGGCAGCCGACAAGAGCCTTTAGGCCAATCACACCTGCGGCTCTTAGTGAGCCGCAGACGCCTCACTTTATGCGGGACGACTTAATGCGCTTAATCAACCGTCACCCTGATAGATCCGGTCGATTGATGCTGGTGCTACTGCCCTTTGCACTGCTGCTGTTCGCCTATTTTATCGGCTCTGCCAATCGCCTGGCTGAAAACCCAAATGACAAATTGCTGCCCAGCGCCACGCAAATGGTTGCTGCGGTTGATCGCCTGGCCTTTACCGAAGATAAACGCAGCGGCAACTACCTGTTCTGGCAAGACACTCTCTCTAGCTTGAAACGCCTGGGCATGGGTCTCGGTATCGCAGCAGTTGTCGGCCTGTGTCTAGGCATCGCGGCCGGTACGTTGCCACTATTCAGCGCGCCACTATCGCCCCTGCTCACGGTGCTGTCGATGGTGCCACCGCTGGCGATATTGCCGATCCTGTTTATCGTTTTTGGCTTGGGCGAGTTGTCCAAGGTGATGCTTATTGTTATCGGTATCACACCAGTGCTGGCCCGCGACCTTGAACAACGTGCCCGGGAAATCCCATCCGAGTTGCTGATCAAGGCGCAAACCCTGGGTGCCAATACCTGGACGCTAATGCTGCGAGTGGTGTTGCCGCACTTGCTGCCGCGCTTACTGATTGCCCTGCGTCTGGTGCTCGGCTCGGCCTGGCTGTTTTTGATTGCCGCCGAAGCCATCGCCAGCACTGATGGGCTTGGCTACCGCATCTTCCTGGTACGCCGGTATCTGGCCATGGATGTGATCGTGCCGTACGTGGTGTGGATCACCCTACTCGCCTGGCTGATGGACCTGGGGCTGCGGCAAACCGCACGCCTGGTGTTCCCGTGGTACGAAGGGGCCAAGGCATGACCCGGTCAAATCAAAGCAGCTTTATTGAAGTCAATAACGTCTGGCAGCAATACGCCGATCAAGTGGTGCTGGAACGCCTGAACCTGTCGATAAACGAAGGTGAATTTTGCACCTTGGTCGGCGCGTCCGGCTGCGGCAAATCGACCTTCCTGCGCTTGCTGCTGGGTCAAGAACGCCCGAGCAAAGGTCAAATCCTGCTCGCTGGCCAACCGCTGGCAGGTGAACCCGATGCCAGTCGTGGTGTGGTGTTCCAGCGCTATTCGGTGTTTCCGCACCTCAGCGTACTGGACAACGTAGCGATTGGCTTGGAGTTGCCCAAATCACCTGTGCTGGGCCGATTATTCGGCACCGCCAAGCGTGAAGCGCGCGAGCAAGCAGCCATGTTGCTGACCAAGGTGGGGCTGGGCCATGCCCTCGACAAGTACCCCAGCCAGCTTTCGGGCGGCATGCAGCAACGCCTGGCAATTGCTCAAGCCTTGATCATGAAGCCGCGCATATTGCTGCTTGACGAACCCTTCGGTGCACTCGACCCGGGTATTCGCAAAGACATGCACGGCCTGCTGCTGGAGCTGTGGAACGAAATCAAGCTGACCGTATTTATGGTCACCCACGACCTCTCTGAAGGCTTCAGTCTGGGCACCCGCCTGCTGGTGTTCGACAAGACCCGCATCGACCCCCATGCGCCGAATGCCTTTGGCGCGCGCATTACCTATGACATCCCACTTAACCACGAGCGCCGCGCCAACCGCGCCGCATTCGATGAGCTGCCCGCGCACGTTGCTGCCAGCCTGCAACCCGCTGTTTAAGGAGCTTCCGATGACTGCCTCATTAACCTTTCGGCCGACACTCTATGAAGAATTCATCCCCGGTGGCGGCCACACCTCCTTTGTTCTCAAGCGCGGGCAACTACTGCGCATCACCGACCTTGAAGGCAACGCCAATGCCAGCCTGATGCTGCTCAATGCCAATGAGAAAAGCGAGCGCCTGAGCCTGCCCGATTCACTCAAGGGTCAGCACACCGCCAAACTCACCAGCGGCCATTGCCTGTACTCGGACATGGGCCGGGTACTCGCGGCCATTACCGCCGACACCTGCGGCTGGCATGACAGCTTTGGCGGTGTGCTCAACGCTGAAGAAGTCGCGGAAAAATACGGTGAAGGCAGCTATCAAGCACTGCGCAACGGCTTCTATCGCAATGGCGTCGACAACCTGTTGGTCGAGATGGGCAAGTGGAATCTCAACCTGCAAGACCTGCTGATGTGCCTCAACCTGTTCAGCAAGGTCAGTGTCGACAGCGATGGCTGCTTCCATTTCGAAGCGGACAACTCGCACGCCGGTGACTACATCGAACTCTACGCACCGATGGATACCTTGGTGGTGCTCACCGCGTTGCAGCATCCGATGGACCCTAACCCGAGCTACGCCCCCAAGCCGCTGCAACTGAGCTGGCACAAGGTCGAAAGCGACGGCATCAGCGTGCTGTGCCGCTCCTCGCGTGAAGAAAATACGCGCGCCTTCCACAACACCGAACGTCTTTACATCTGAGGAGCGGCCCATGTCTGAGCAATTGATTCAAAGCGAAAAACACAGCGAGGCCGCCATCTTCCGCGCCCACATTGGGGCAGGCGAGCCGTTTATGACCGAGGTTAAAGCCGGGCAAACCCTGCGCCTGCTCGACCTTGAAGGTAACCAAGCGGTCGACACCTTGTTTTACAGCGCGCGTAATCCGCGTGAGCGCTATGACGTGCAGCGCACGTTGCGTAAACAAAACCGCGTCTACCTCACCACAGGCACCGTGCTCTATTCCAATCTTGGCCAGCCGATGCTGACCATCACCGCTGACACCTGCGGCCGTCACGACACCCTCGGGGGTGCCTGTGCACAGGAAAGCAACACCGTGCGCTACGCCCTCGACAAACGCTATATGCACAGTTGCCGCGATAACTTCCTGCGCGCCAGTCTGCACGACGGACGCCTGAACAAAGCCGACATCAGCGCCAACATCAACTTCTTTATGAATGTGCCGGTCACCCCGCAAGGCGGCCTGACCTTCGAAGACGGCATCTCTGCTGCCGGGAAATACGTCGAGTTGCGCGCCGAGATGGACATCATCGTATTGATCTCCAACTGCCCGCAGCTCAACAACCCGTGCAACGCCTACAACCCGACACCCGCTGAGGTATTGATATGGGACTGATCAACGCACGCTTGCGCCAGTGGCTATTTAATCTTTGCCAGAGCCGTTCGGGACAATGCTTGCACCAGCCGGACAAGCCCGCCCCGGCCAAGCCTGACTAAAGCATCATACAGACCTACACCAGACATTCAGCCGCGGACGACCGTGGCGCAGCTCAGCCACAGCGGGACGGCCCGCTGCCCTTTCGAGGGACGTAAAACATGTTCAATAAACTGCTGATCGCTAACCGCGGCGCCATTGCTTGCCGCATCTTGCGCACCTTGCGCACGCTCGGTGTGCAAGGCGTTGCCGTGTATGCCGAAGCCGACGCTGCCAGCCTGCATATTCAACAGGCCGATGAGGCCTTTAGTCTCGGTGACGGCCCGGCCGCCGACACCTATTTACAGGTGCAAAAAATTCTCGCCACAGCGCGCGAAACCGGCGCTAAGGCGATTCATCCGGGCTATGGCTTCCTCTCAGAAAACGCCGCATTCGCCGAAGCCTGTGAAGCTGCCGGTATTGCGTTTGTCGGGCCAACCCCTGAGCACCTGCGGATCTTTGGCCTCAAACACACCGCCCGCGCACTGGCTAAAGCGCAAGGCGTGCCCATGCTTGAAGGCACCGAGTTGCTGGAAAACCTCGACGCAGCGTTAAGCGCAGGTGCAAGCGTCGGCTACCCGGTGATGCTGAAAAGCACCGCCGGTGGCGGCGGCATCGGCATGCGTGTGTGCCGCGATGCCAACGAGCTGAATGAGGCTTTTGAGACGGTAAAACGCCTCGGCCAAAACAACTTCAGCGATTCCGGTGTATTTATCGAAAAGTACATCGAACATGCCCGTCACCTTGAGGTGCAAATCTTTGGCGACGGCCAAGGCGAAGTGCTCGCGCTTGGCGTGCGCGATTGCTCAGTGCAGCGGCGTAACCAGAAAGTCATCGAAGAAACCCCGGCGCCAAACCTGCCAACCGGTATGGACGAAGAACTTTGCGCAGCCGCCATCAAACTGGCGAAGGCCATCAACTACCGCAGCGCGGGCACTGTTGAGTTCGTCTACGACAGCCACGCCGAGCGCTTTTACTTTTTGGAGGTGAACACCCGCCTGCAAGTAGAACATGGCGTGACTGAGCAGGTTTGGGGCGTTGATCTGGTCAGCTGGATGATTGAACTGGCCGCTGGCGAACTGGCGCCACTAAGCCAACTTCAAGCGCAGCTAAACCCCAGCGGCCATGCAATGCAGGCACGGGTTTATGCCGAAGATCCGGGTCGTGACTTTCAACCAAGCCCGGGATTATTGACCAGTGTCCACTTCCCCGAAGCCGATGGCAAAGCGTTGCGCATCGACACTTGGGTTGAAGCCGGTTGTGAGATACCTGCGTACTTCGACCCGATGATCGCCAAGGTGATTTGCTGGGCAGACAACCGCGAAGCGGCGCGCGCAGCGCTAGCCCATGCCTTGGCTGAAACCACTCTGTACGGGGTGGAAAACAACCGCGACTATTTACGCCAAATCCTCAGTTACGCACCCTTCGCAGAGGGCAATCCATGGACCCGTTGCCTCGAAGGATTGCACTACCAAGCCGAAACCATCGAAGTCCTCAGCGCGGGCACGCAAACCAGCGTACAGGACTACCCCGGTCGCCTCGGCTACTGGGCCGTTGGTGTTCCACCCTCCGGGCCAATGGATGATCGAGCCCTGCGTCTAGGCAATCGCCTGCTGGGTAATCCGCAAGGTGCCGCGGCGCTGGAAATAACCATGAGCGGGCCGACGCTGCGCTTCAATACCGACGCAGTTATAGCCGTGACCGGTGCCGCCATTGCCTTGCAGCTCGATGGCATCGACCAGCCGCTGAACACGGCCATAAAAATCAATACAGGCAGCCTGCTCAGTATTGGCAGCATCAGTGGCGCCGGGGCACGCAGCTACCTGTGCCTGCGCGGCGGCCTGCAAGTGCCGGATTACCTGGGCAGCAAAAGCACCTTCACCCTCGGTCAGTTTGGCGGTCATGGTGGCCGCGCATTGCGCGCGGGTGATGTCTTGCATCTGGCCAAGCTGACCCAGGCAAGTAGCGGCGAAAGCTTGCCCGCTGCGCTGTGTAGCGAGCTGCCGGCCGTGCGCGAGATGCGGGTAATTTACGGCCCCCACGGCGCGCCTGAATACTTCAGCGAAGAGTACATCAAGATCTTTTTCAGCACGGCCTGGGAGGTCCATTTCAACTCCAGCCGCACCGGCGTACGGTTGATCGGCCCGAAACCGCAGTGGGTGCGTGAAAGCGGCGGCGAAGCCGGCTTGCACCCCTCGAATATTCACGACAACCCTTACGCCATTGGCGCGGTCGATTTTACCGGTGACATGCCGGTAATTCTCGGCCCAGACGGCCCGAGCCTTGGCGGTTTTGTTTGCCCGGTGACCATCATCGAAGCCGACCTGTGGCAACTCGGTCAGCTTAAAGCCGGTGATAAAGTCCGCTTCACCGCGGTCGATATCAACACCGCGCGGGCACTGGCGCAGTCACGCCTTAGCGAGCTCGATGCACTTGCAGCGCAAACCTATGCCACCTCCTTGAGCAATGCAGAAATCCCTGCTCTACATAGCGACTTGATCTCACCGATCGTGCTCGATCTGGGTCAGGACGACACCCGCCTGGTTGCCCGGCTTTCCGGCGACACCCATCTGCTGCTGGAAATCGGTGCACCTGAGCTGGACCTGGTCCTGCGCTTCAGAGCCCACGCATTGATGCAGGCACTGGAGAGCAAGGCACTGGACGGTGTTATCGACCTGACACCGGGCATTCGCTCGCTACAAGTCCACTACCAGCCAGAGACGCTGAGCCTCGAGGCTTTGTTGACCATTGTTGCGGGCGAGTGGGACGCTGTTTGCGCCAGCCAAAACCTAACGGTGCCGTCGCGCATTGTGCATTTGCCGCTGTCTTGGGACGATCCGGCATGCCAACTGGCAATCGAAAAATACATGACCACGGTGCGAAAAGACGCGCCTTGGTGCCCGAGCAATCTGGAGTTTATCCGCCGTATCAACGACCTCGAAAACCTGGACGAGGTGTACCGCACGGTGTTCGAGGCCAGCTATCTGGTAATGGGCCTTGGCGATGTGTACCTCGGGGCTCCGGTTGCCACCCCACTGGACCCGCGCCATCGTTTGGTCACCACCAAATACAACCCGGCGCGCACCTGGACCGCAGAGAACTCCGTGGGAATTGGCGGCGCCTATATGTGCGTGTACGGCATGGAAGGTCCCGGCGGTTACCAGTTTGTGGGGCGTACATTGCAGATGTGGAATCGCTACCGCGAAGTCGCTGCATTTGACGGTAAGCCGTGGCTGCTCCGGTTCTTTGACCAGATTCGTTTCTACCCGGTCAGCGCCGAAGATTTGCTGCAAATCCGCCGCGACTTCCCGCTCGGTCGCTTTGATTTGCGAATCGAACACAACGAATTGTCACTGGCTGACTATCAGCATTTTTTAACCGACGAAGCCGATGAAATTGCTGCATTTCGCAGCCAGCAACGGGGCGCCTTCGCCGCCGAACGCCAACGCTGGATCGACAGCGGCCAAGCGCACTTCGAAAGCGAAGAAGGGCCAGTCGAACTGCCGGAAGATGCGCCCCTGAGTGCCGGTCAGCATGCCATTGAAAGCCATATCGCCGGCAATCTCTGGCAGGTACAGGTCAGTGAAGGCAGCCGCGTCAGCGCCGGTGATGTGCTGGTGATTCTGGAGTCGATGAAGATGGAAATCCCATTACTGGCACCCCACGACGGCGTGATCAAAAGCATCAGCGTGCAACCCGGCTCTGCGATTCGAGCAGGCCAGCGGGTTGCGGTGCTCGAACAATAATCACTTATTTATTTGCACTCAGTTCGCCAGTTAATCCCTGTTGATACAGGCGACTGGCGAGCTGACCCAGCATGGGAACACTGACTTATGAACCATCAATTTGACCTACGCCTCAGCGCGCTAAACAGTGCCTACAAGAACCACACCCTGACGCCGCGTCAAGTCATCGGTGCGCTGCGTGAACAAGCGGCGGCGCTTAACCCCGAATTCAATTTGTTTATCCACCTGTTAACCGATGCGGAGCAAGAACCTTATCTGGCCGCGCTGGATGCCCGTTCACCGGATGAACTACCGCTGTATGGCGTGCCGTTCGCGATCAAGGACAATATCGATCTGGCCGGTATTGCAACCACCGCAGCCTGCCCTGCATTCGCATACACGCCGGAACACAGCGCCACAATCGTTGAGCAGTTAATTGCCTTGGGGGCTGTGCCCATGGGCAAGGCCAACCTCGACCAATTTGCCACGGGCCTCAACGGCACGCGATCTCCCTACGGTGAATGCCGCAACAGCGTGCACCCGGATTATCCGTCTGGCGGCTCCAGCGCCGGTTCATCGCTGGCAGTAGCTCTGGGGCTGGCAAGTTTTGCCTTGGGCACCGATACCGCAGGCTCCGGGCGCGTTCCGGCCGCGCTCAACAACCTGATCGGCCTCAAAGCCAGCAAAGGCTTGATCTCTACCGCCGGTGTTGTACCCGCCTGTCGCACCCTCGATTGCGTGACCTTTTTCACCGCCACAGCAGCCGAAGCCAGCCAGTTACTGGCCCTTACCGCCGTCCTGGACCCGCGTGATGAATACAGCCGCAGCAACCCGATGTGGAATGCGGCCACTGCCTTCGGCGCACCGCGCGCATTTCGTTTTGGCGTACCCAAGCAGCTGGAGTTTTTAGGCTGTAGCGAAAGCCCTGCACTGTTCGCTGCCACTATCGAGCAACTCAAAGCGCTGGGCGGTGAGCCGGTCGAAATCGACCTATCGCCGTTTCTCGAAGCCGCGCGCCTGCTGTATGAAGGCCCTTGGGTGGCAGAGCGTTACAGCGTCGCCGGGGAATTGATCGAAGCCCAAGCCGATGCGGTATTGCCGGTGATCCACGCGGTACTGGCCAAAGCACCGGGCACCACCGCAGTCGAGGCCTTCCGCTCGCAATATCGCCTGCAAGCGCTCAAGGCGATTTGCCAGCCAATCATGGACAGCGTTGATTGCATCCTCACGCCCGCGTATCCGCGGCCCGTCACCTTGGCTGAACTGCATGACGAGCCTGTCGCCCGCAACTCAGACCTCGGTTACTACACCAATTTTATGAACATGCTCGACTACGCAGCGGTCGCCGTGCCAGCCGGTTTTATGCGCAACGGTTTACCTTGGGGTGTGACGGTGTTCGGCCGCGCATTCACTGACCAATACCTGCTCAGCATCGCCAACGCCCTGCAGCACCAGCACAAGTTGCCGCTGTGTGGTGAGCGCAAGCATGAGTGCAGCCTGCCCACTCACCCGGCAGGCAATGACTTGGCTCGCGTGGTGGTTTGTGGCGCACACTTGCAAGGTTTCCCGCTCAACTGGCAGCTGCTCAAACGCGGCGCCAAGCTGCTTAAAGCGACGCACAGCTCAGCGGATTACCAACTCTACGCGCTCGCAGGGGGGCCACCGTTTCGCCCGGGCATGGTTCGGGTCAGTGAAGGCGGAGCAGCCATCGAAGTGGAGGTCTGGGAGCTTCCCAGCAGCGAACTGGGCTCATTCCTCTGTGGTATTCCCGCACCGCTTGGCTTAGGCAAAGTGCAGCTGGCGGACGGCAGTTGGGAAGTTGGTTTTATCTGCGAGCCGCAAGGCATCGAAGGCGCGAAGAATATTACTGAACTGGGTGGCTGGCGCGGGTATATGCAAAGCAAGGCGTGAAACCGCCTGTGATCCGCTGGGTCAGCTTTGCTTCGGCTAACGAATGATTATGCGCGATGGTTGGGGAAGGGCTTTATACTGCTGCAATCTTGCACACACTAGCCCTTCTCTGCCATGAATAACTCAGCGAGCATTTGTCCTCTGTGCGGCCAGCTCAACCAATGCGCGCAAGCAGGTGTGGCCGCGCCAGTGGCAAACTGTTGGTGCTTTGCCAAAAAGATTGCCCCTGAAATATTGGAAAAAATCCCGCCCGGTGTTGATCTGCGGTGTATTTGCCCAAATTGCGCAACGGGCGCCATCGACAACGCCAAGCAACCGGCAAGCACCAAGGACCACGAGTAAGGCGATGCGGCTCGACCGAATCCTCAGCAACCTGCCGCAGTTTAACCGTCAGGCTGTACGCCAGCTAATCGCCAGTGGCCAGGTACTGATTGACGGACAGTGCTGCCGCGACCCCCGCTTCGATGTCACGGTGTTCAACCGGGTTGAGTTGGATGGCCACGCCATTCAAGCCGGTAAACCGGCGCGCTACTTTATGCTCAACAAACCAATGGGCGTGGTCAGCGCGACCGAGCACCCGGCGCATAAAACCGTCATCGACCTGCTCAATGAGCCGGATAAGGCAGAGCTGCATCTGGCTGGACGCCTCGACCTCAACACCAGCGGCCTATTGCTTATCACCAATGACGGCCAATGGTCGCGCCGAGTGACTCAACCCGTCAGCAAGCAAGCCAAGGTGTATTGGGTCTCGACCGAACAGCCGATTGAAGCGCACTACGTCGATACCTTTGCAGCGGGTATGTACTTCGAGTTTGAAGACCTCACCACCCTGCCTGCCATGCTTGAAATTGTTGCCCCATACAATGCTCGTCTGTCGCTTTATGAAGGCCGATACCATCAGGTAAAGCGCATGTTTGGCCACTTTCAGAACAAAGTCATTGGCCTGCACCGTGAGCGCGTAGGCAATATAATGCTCGACCCGCAACTGGCACCCGGTGAATATCGCACGCTCACACCAGACGAAATCGCCAGCGTTTAGTCGGCCACGCATACACCACCACGAGCAGCCATCCGGCAGTCACCGATAAACGGCACTCAATCGCTGAAATAAATGCTTGTCAGTACTGAAAGCGACTGCTTAAATCGAATCACAAGGTGAAACGTGACTGACCAGTCACAATCACCATCTAAGCGTTCTCTTGGTTTCTTGCGCTCTGCGCAAATTGGGTTCCTGCCTGGTTACAAGACACCCTCCTCAGCATCCCACGCTGCGGGGCGGCTGCTCTATTTCAGCCCTTACCGATTGAAAAAAATAATCCAATAAAAATTCACGCCTGACATCGCTTTGTCACGTCCAGGCGTTTACCTACTGTCCTGCTCTAGCTCGGTTTACGCAATTGCGTACGCCATGATTTGGATTGCGCCAAGAGGAAACGACATGAAGCCACTTACAGCTGTCGTCGATGTTCACAGGACGTTAAAGGTTCACACGGAGTTCTATGCCAACCCAATGGCCCGCAAGACCATCATTCTGGTCAACGGCTCACTGGCGACTACCTCCTCATTCGCGCAAACGATTAAGTACCTGCAACCACAGTTCAATGTGGTGCTCTACGATCAGCCCTATGCCGGGCAATCAAAGGCGCATAACAGCAACCATCAGCCGATAAGCAAAGAAGATGAGGCCAGCGTATTGCTGGAGCTCATCGAACACTTTGAAGCCAATTACCTGATGTCGTTTTCCTGGGGTGGCGTGGCCGCCATGCTGGCACTGGCCAGGCGCCCTGAGCGGATCGAAAAGGCAATCATCAGCTCCTTCTCGCCACTGCTGAATGAGCCAATGCTCGATTACCTGGAAAAGGGCCTGATTTACCTCAAGGCGGTAGATCGCGACAGCATCAGCCACTTGGTAAACGACACCATAGGCAAGCATTTGCCTTCGCTGTTCAAGCGCTACAACTATCGCCACATCAGCCGACTCGACGAACATGAGTACCTGCAGATGCACGCGCACATCAACCAAGTCGTGCGCATGGAAGCTCATTGCCAGATGGAATACCTGGCGCGCATTGATGTGCCGCTGCTGTTCGTCAACGGTGAGAAAGATGAGTACACCACCGGGCAGGACGTGCGGGTGTTCGCTGACTATCTTGAAGATTGCCAGTTCGCGACCATCGAAGATGCCGGGCACTTCCTCGACATGGAACACAAAAGCGCCTGCCAGCAAAGCAAGGCCGTGCTCCTGAGCTTCTTGCAGCACAGCGAGCAGCGCAGCAACCGCTACCACCCACAACCTGCAGAAACCTTGCATGCCATTGCAGTCTGAGCCATGTAAACAACACCTCAGGCAACCTCTGAAAAAACACCTGGATTGTTTTTTCAGAGGTTGCCCAACCACAAACTACAGAAATAACGATGAGTGCCGCTTCAATTCCTTGCGAACATCTGGTACAAAGTCACCCGCAAATGCGGGCGTCGTATAATGGTATTACTCCAGCTTCCCAAGCTGATCACGCGGGTTCGATTCCCGCCGCCCGCTCCAGAATTGTTCAAGCTAAAGCCCCGTTAATGCGGGGCTTTTTCGTTTCCGGGATTTGAAGCCTTGCGGCATCAGTAGCCCCTGCTACTCCTCGGCATCATCTTTATCATCATGGGTTTGCATCTGGATAGAAGACTTGTTGCCTTCGGTATTGTCTTTAGTGGTGTTGCTGTCGTCGCTACCAAAGCAACCGTTTAGCGCCAGCAAGCTGGTGCCGAGCAGCAATGCGTAAAAAGCTTTCATCAGTTCATCTCCTAAAACCCGCTGTCTATCATGCTCCAGAGCCGTAAAGGCTAGAGCCAACACATGAAGCGCCTGGTAAATCAAACAGGGCTCGATGAGCGTCTTATAGAGACAACGCCTGTAGGGCTAAGTTTGAATCCAAACGTGGCCCATTTATCTGACGTCTGGTCACCGATTAGGCGGCCTACTCACGTCGTGCGGAGTGCTCTACTCAGCGCCCAGTCTGATATGTTCAACTGGACGCTGAACATATCAGACTGACGGGGAACGCATGGATAGCTTGGGCATTTTGGGCGTAGGAGAACTTACAGAGAAGGTCGTTCGAGGTCTGCGGCACGCTGGCTACTGCGGCGCGATTAAACTTTCTCCTCGCAATCACCACCGCGCTATCGCCTTGCGCGACCACTTTGATTGTGAAGTGATGCCGGACAACCAAGCGGTGGTGGATCACTCAGCCCTTGTGATACTAGGTATCCGCCCCGACGACGTTGCGCAACTCGTCCAAAAAGTCACGATAGGGCCAGATAAAACACTGGTCTCCCTCGTAGCAGGCATGAATGTTAATACCCTCGCCCAGCACTTTCCCAACACAACGCTGGTGCGAGCGATGCTCTCCTATGCGGCGGAGATAAACAGCACCACCGTGGTCACCTACCCGCCCAATATTCGCGCTCAGCAACTGCTTTCCCCACTGGGAACCTCGATATTGCTGGAGGACGAAAATGCGTTTGAGCTGGCCACTGTCGCTGCCTGCATGAATGGCTGGTTTTATTTCTGGCTTGAAGGTCTTCAGCAGTGGTTCACCGACAACGGCATGCCAGCAGAACAGGCAAGGCAACTCGTGCTGAGCAACATGCAAGATTGCCTCGCCAGCGCCCGTCAGAAACCAGGTTTTAGCCTTGAAGCGATAGGACAAACCATCGCCTCCCCGGGTACATTCACAGCAAAGGGACTCGATGTACTTCAGAGCCAGAATGCTGACGCACCTTGGAGCGCGGCTTGCGACGCAGTATTGCTCGGGCTTAAGGGCAAGTCATAAGGCTATCTTGCAACGCATGCTTAAGCATCTGCTACCCAGATCGATTTGGGGCCGAAAACAGTTACGTTTGGCAGTCAGCTGTCGGCCAAAAGCAGTCAGTCAATGTGTCTACAAAAGCAGGGGCGATTCATTGCGCCAATACAATCCCTAGAGATTTTTAACCTGGTAGCCCTCTAAATTTGCACTCAACGCTGCACGGGCTAACCTGATCTGGGCTATATGAACGATATAGCGGAGCCTGCTAACCGGTCTGACTAACATCAAGGCACTCAAAAAATGCATCATAAAAAAACATCGTATCAGCTCCGTCATTTCTTATGTTTGCTGTTCTTGGTGCCGTATCTGTCGCAGGCAGCTGACACGTTGCCTTCTTGGAGCGATGGCCCCTCGCGCCAAGCTATTGAGCGGTTCGTTCAGGCCATTACAGAAGAAGGCAGCAAGGACTATGTGCCAGTTGCTGAGCGCATCGCAGTCTTCGACAACGACGGTACCCTGTGGAGCGAGCAGCCTATTTACTTTCAAGTATTGTTCGCTTTTAGTGAAGTCAAGCGCTTAGCTCCGGAGCATCCGCAGTGGAAAGCGGAGCAACCCTTCAAAGCGGTGCTTGAGAACGACCAAAAGACACTAGCTGCCAGCGGTATGGATGGCCTAATGAAGATTATTGGCGCGACTCATACAGGCGTAACCACTGATGAGTTTAGAGAGAGTGCAGAGCGCTGGTTAGCAACTGCCAAACATCCCAAAAGCGATAAACCCTTCACCGAAATGGTATTTCAGCCGATGTTGGAGTTGCTTGATTACCTCCGCGCTAACGGCTTTAAAACCTACATAGTTTCTGGGGGTGAAGTGGAGTTTATGCGGGCCTTCGCCGAAGAAGTTTACGGTATACCACCCGAGCAGGTGATAGGGACAACCTTTGTGACCCAGTTTCAGGATCAGGATGGGCAGTACTCAATTCTGCGTGAGCCAAAGCTTGCGCTAAATGACGATGGACCCGGCAAACCGGTAAGCATTCAGTCTGTAATAGGTCGCCGCCCCATTCTGGCGTTTGGTAACTCAGACGGTGACCTGCAAATGCTCCAATGGACGATGGCAGGCAACGGGAAGCGCTTCGCTGGTTTAGTACATCACACTGATGCTAATCGTGAATGGGCCTATGACCGCGACAGCAAAATAGGACAACTAAATAAGGCCCTAGATGAAGCGCTGAAAAACAACTGGACAGTTGTTGATATGGCAAGCGAGTGGAAAAGCATCTATCCCTTTAATAAATGAACTATTTGCCGGTGCAAAGGAGGTTTCATCTGAAATAAGTACTAAATTGGTTGGTAAGCTGTTCGCTTTCCTTGCTGGTTTTTTTGTAACTGTTTTAAAAACTGACGGTGTTCGTGAAGGAGCATGATTAATGGATAAATTAAAGCCGCGACTGGGCAGAATCTCTCGGTCCCTATTGCTACTCAGCTCTGCATGGTTGGGCTTCATGTCGCCTACAATGGCGGCTGATCCCCCTGCCGCCGATCAAGGCCAGAAAAAGCCGAATATTGTGGTCATTTGGGGTGATGACATCGGGATGTGGAACGTAGGTGCATACACCCATGGGATGATGGGGCGCACACCTAACATCGATTCGATTGCCAAAACCGGGATGCTTTTTACCGACCACTACGGCCAGCCTAGTTGCACCGCTGGCCGTGCTGCGTTTATCACCGGCCAAATGCCAGTGCGCACCGGCATGACAACCATTGGCATCCCAGGATCAGAGCGGGGCATTCAAGCAAGCGACCCTACGCTGGCCGAAGTGATGAAGTCCCAAGGCTACGCAACCGCCCAGTTCGGTAAAAACCACCTAGGTGATCGCAATGAATTTTTACCGACCGTACATGGTTTTGACGAGTGGTTTGGCAACCTCTATCACCTCAATGCCGAGGAAGAGCCGGAGCAACTCGACTACCCAGGTCAAAAGAACCCTGAGTATCTGAAAAAGTTCGGACCTCGCGGTGTACTTCATGCTTGGGCTACGACTGAGGATGACCCAACTGAAGATCCTAAATTTGGCCGTGTAGGCAAACAGAAAATCGAAGATACCGGTCCCCTCACCCGCAAGCGGATGGAAACCATCGACCAAGAAGTGACTGATGAAACACTCAAGTACATGGATAAGGTCGGCAAAGGAGATAAGCCTTTCTTCTTATGGTTCAACTCCACTGCAATTCACATTTGGTCTCACCCGAAAAAGGAATATATCCAAAGAGCAGTGGACGAAGGACGTGCCGAGGAAGACTTGGTGCGCGCCAGAATGCTCGAACATGACGACCAGGTGGGCATGATTTTGCAAAAAATCAAAGACCTTGGTATCGAAGACAACACTATCGTTGTTTACAGTACCGATAACGGTAATGAGTTCATGTTCTATCCGGATGGTGGATACTCGCCATTCCGAGGCGAAAAAGGCACCACGTGGGAAGGTGGCTTACGGGTACCTGCCTTGATCAAGTGGCCAGGGCATATTCCTGCCGGGCGCGAGGGTAACGGTATCCAAAGCCACGAGGACTTGTACGTCACATTGGCCGCTGCCGCTGGTTTACCGAACCTGAAAGAAGACTTGTTGAAAGGCTACAAAATGGGGAGCACCAACTATAAGGTGCACTTGGACGGCTATAACAACCTAGATTATTGGAGCGGTAAAACTGAAAAATCTGCACGTCGTGAGCTGTTCTATTACGACGAAACAGATTTGATGGCCGTTCGCGTCGACGGTTGGAAGATGCATATTGGGGTTAAACATAAAGGTAATTGGTTCGACGAAAAGTCATACCCAAGCGTGCCCTACATCGTGAACCTGCTGATGGACCCTATGGAGAAAGTCACGCCGGACTCCGAAGAGTACGGTTACGCAGGACGTAAGTTCGTCGCCCAGAAACTTTGGGCACCGACCGCTGCAGTGCCATTCTTAGCTGCCCACCTCAAGAGTCTTTCCGACTATCCACCAAGCCAAGGTGCTGACACGCTCAGCATGAAGAAAGCGATTGATGGTGCCATGCAAAAAATGCAGAACATTCGCGGTAGCAGTAACTGATAAGCGATTGAAGAAATGAAAATGCCGCCTGGATGGGCGGCATTTTTTATTCCGATATAGAAGTTTCTATGAGCTATCTCGCTTGAGTGAATCGCCTTGCATTTTATACACATCGAATGACTGCTTTTGGCCGGATAGCGACTGCTACGCAGACAAGCCATCCTTGTCCTCCCTCATGTGGAGGACAAACCATGAACACCATAACTACGTACAGACATTAACCATGGAACAAGGGAAAACTTGTCGGGCATAAAGCACCGCTGCGACAGAATAATATTTGGGGCACTCGGGTCGCCACCGTGATAGATCACGGCAGTTTCGGAGTTCATGGTAGGTCTCGATGTCAGGTAATAGGGTCGGCCGGAACTGCCAGGCCGACCCGCGACAGGTCAACTTTGCGGCGTTTTGCTTCGGTACTCGGTGGTGGTCATCCCGGCATAACCCCAGTTATCAGTATCGACTTCTTCGATTACGATATGGGTGAGGTCCGGACGTTTGTTCAGCACTCGCTCCAGGGTGTCGGTAATTTCCTTGATCACCTGGGCTTTCTGTTCACGGGTTACGCCATCTCGGGTGATTCGAACGCTAACGAAGGGCATGGTGTTCTCCTGCTGTATGGATAGAGGGGTATCAATAGCACCAGGGAAGGAGTACGACGCTTCCCTGGTGCCGGTTATCAGCCACCAATTGGTGGGCTATGGCGGCCTCGCTTACTGGCAGAACCGTGTCCACAACCGGATGAATCTCTCCGTTGCGTACCCGCTCCAGCCAAGGTTTCAATAAATCAACTTCGCTGACTCTGATACTGCAAATTTGTCTCTGCCCGAAGCCGAGGTCGGCAATTCTCAAAAAGGCCTTACCGCCGGCAAGGTTGCCGACGCTGACCAGAGTCCCTCCGGGTTTAAGTGCCATGAGCGTGCGGCCGAAAGTAAGGTCACCGACCAGATCGATCACACATCGGCTCCTTTGCCTTTGGTCCATTTGTTGATCGCGTCGAGTAGATCGTCATCGATCTGGATGACGCGTTCTTCACCCGCAGTGCGGACTGTCTTGGCGGATGCAGGACTTGGCACTGTCCTGCGACTTTGGCGCCGAGAGCGCGAGCGACTTGAATGGCCATATTGCCGGTAGCCGAATTTCCTGCCGTCACCAGTACCCGCTCACCTGACTTGACCTGCCCCGCCACGTCGACGGCTTGAACTGCGCTAAGCAGAGCCAGGAGCAGCTCCACCCCTTGTTCAGGCGGCAAACCACTGATATCGGCCTGAGAATCCGACTCGCTGGCCGCTACATATTGAGCGTAGGTCCCAGCCGAAAGGTCCGCCGTGGCAACTATGTCGTTTAGGATCGACGGCGGCACTCTGTGCGGCAGCAGCGTGAACCGTCGGATCCCGGCCCCCCGCTCTACGACTTCACCGATCGCGACCGCACCAAGTAGATGGGGGAACTTGGCGATCACTGGTCCCGCCCTTGGCGAGTCTTGTGAGCATTCTGGCTCACCAACGCCGCCAGCCCCTTGATCAGTACTTGACCGGCGCCAAGCAATAGCGTCGGTAAATCAATCAGAGCGATCTTCTTGGGGCCTCCAAAGCGGTGAATAACGGCGGCTTTCATGACTAGCTCCTTAAACGATCTAATGCCTGCACCACTGCGTCGGTGGATGCGTGAGCCAATACTTGCTCAAGATTGCGCTGCAGATCGGCTGCAGAGGCATACCCCGGAGATAAGACGTGCACGTTGCTGCCGACGTCCAGGAGTAAGGCCGGGAAACTGTAGATCCCCCAGCGCCGGGCCTTGATGAAGTCGGCTGCAGTCTCCTTAACAGTTGTTTCGTCCTGCCAGCCCGCGAGGAAGCGGCCCTCGTCCAAGTGAATGCCTTCTGCGGCCAGGGCGTCGCTGGCAACGTTGGCTAGTACCTCACCCTCGATGGTATTGCGGCCATCTCTATAGAAAGCGTTTTGAAGGGCGCGGAAAACATTCAGCAGATTCGCCTCAGGTGCCAACCTGCGCACGGTTACGACTGCGCGGCAGATCGGCTCGGTGTTATATACGAAGGTTTCCCTGGCCTTAAAGGCATCGCGATTGAAAGGCAGGCCACTAAGTTTTTCGACCCGCTCCCAGTGCTCCAGGCGGAACCGTTTGCCAGCATCATCCAAAATGGCAGTCTCGCCGGCGCGAACACCGCCCACCACGATCTCAATCGGCAGTTCCGGGTATGCTTGGGTGAGTTGCGACAACTCTTTGGCAAAGCCGTAACACCAAGAACACATCGGGTCGGCAACAAATATCAGTTTCATCGAAATTTCAGCTCCTGCTTAGAGGGAACGAGGGCGTATAAGCACGCCCTTTGAGCGGGCAAATCCTTACCACTTCCCGCTGCTCATGCCGCCATCAACTGGCAGCACGACGCCGGTTGTGAAGTCCGCATTAGCCAGGTACAGGACAGCGTCAGCGATATCACTTACTTGTCCGATGCGGCCGGTCGGCGCTAAACCGCTAAGAAAGTCATGTATAGCTGGGTCATGCATCGGAGTTTCAATGATGCCGGGCGCAACCGAATTGACCTTGACGTTATGCGGCGACAACTCTAGGGCGAGGGCTCGGGTCATCTGATTCAAGCCACCCTTGATCAGCACCGGCAAGGCTGCGGGAACGGCAATATTGGCTTGGAGGGCGACGGCAGCGGTGATGTTGATAATGTGGCCCTGCTTGCGCTCAATCATGTGCGCGGCAGCCACTTGCGAGGCATAAACCACGCCTTTGAGGTTGGTATCCAGCAGGTTTTCGAGATCTTCTGGGGTATAGTCAATGAAAGGTTTTGGCAGGAAGAATCCGGCGTTGTTCACCAGCACATCAACTTTTCCGAAGCGTTCGATTGCGCTTTGGAAGATCCGCGTTGCGGTTTCCGGTTTTGCAATATCACCGACTACGCCGATGAAGCTTTCAGGGTTGCCCAATTCGGCTTTAGCCTCGGTCAGGCGCGCCTCGGAACGGGCATTACCCACAACATTGAAACCACTGTCCAGGAAAGCCTGAACCAAACCAAAGCCAATACCGCTGGAGGCGCCAGTAATTACAACCGTTCTTTTAGTGCTCATGGTGTATCTCCTGCAATGTCTAAAGTGGGGGCAAGCGCTGAATCATGTGGAGCGCGCTATTGGGATCCACTATATTTTTGCGGGAGAAGTTGATAAATACAGCTTGGAACACTTCAGCAGATACATGGTGTAATTAATCATGCGACGTCAATTCGACGATGTTCTACTCGGAAGTATCGAGTTGTTCTGCCTCGCGGCAGAAACCGGCAGCTTCACTGCGGCAGCTCTGGCCGCCGGAGTTACGCCGGCCGCTGTCAGCCGTTCAGTCGGCCGACTGGAAGAGCGACTCGGTGCACGACTGTTTGTCCGCACGACGCGCAGCATCCGCCTGACAGAAGGTGGGCGAAGCTACTACGAACAATCTCGCCAGGCCTTGACGCAGCTGATTGAGGCCGAGCGGGAAATCACAGGCAAGCAGCAGGAGGCATCCGGAACCCTGCGGATCAGTATCCCCACAACCTACGGCCATCATCGAATCCTGCCGTTGTTACCCGAGTTTCGTCGCCGTCATCCCAAGGTCCACGTGGATATCCACCTGAGCAATCGGAATATCGACTTCGTGGGTGAAGGTTACGACATGGCGATTCGCGTTCGTGCCCAGCCGGACTCGAGCATGATTGCCCGGCTCCTAGAGGATGCTGCGTTGGTGGTAGTGGCTACCCCAGATTACCTCGCGCGTGAAGGGGCACCGATGACCCTTGTCGAGCTGGAGCAACACGATTGCATCCAGTATGAATTGCCCAGCAGCGGACGCCGCATAACTTGGCTATTCAGTGAGGACGGCAAGGATCAAGAAATTCTCGCGAATGGCAGCTACGTTTGCTCCGACGACGTCCTCGGAGGCGTGACACTGGCCAAACATGGCGCAGGTTTGTTCCAGACCTATCGCTTTATAATCGAATCTGAGCTGGAGCAAGGCACTCTGGTCGAAGTGCTCAAGCCCTTCGCTGGACGCTCTCGGCCCTTCTCTTTGCTATATCCCCACGGTCGCCATGTACCGCTGCGGCTAAGAGCGTTCATTGAGTTCCTGATGGAAAAAAAACGCGAATGGGAGATGACCTGAAAATACGCCATTAAATAAGGCGCTCTTGCGCAGGTGTGTATCGACAGGTCCTTACAGAGGCTAAGCACTAACTGCGGGCGATTAATAACACTGTGTATCAAGTGTAATAACCGCCTATGGGTTTATTGCCCAGGCTTGCCCGAATAGCATTGCCTGCCATTCAGCGCCAACATTGTGGCTATTTACTGGAGATCGGTATGCACCCCATTACTGTGGAAGCCCCCTTGAGTAGCCGCCTCACGGCATTCGAACGATTCCCCCTACTCGAGGGCGATACGCCGATTCAGGGGCTTCACAGGTTGTCCTCCAACCTGAAGGGTGTTCGCCTCTACGTGAAACGGGACGATCTTCTGGGCGTCGGAGGTGGCGGGAATAAGCTGCGCAAGCTTGAGTTCCTGATCGGCGATGCCTTGACCAAGAGCTGCGACACACTCATCAGCTTTGGCGGACGTCAGTCCAATCATGCACGGCTATCTGCTGCCGCTGCAGCTCGAGCAGGGATGCGTTGTGAGTTGATCTTAACCCCATCGGGGGCGCGCAGCGATGACGATTTCATGATGAACGGCAACGTGTTGCTCGATGAAATTCTCGGCGCGAATATCCATTTCTTACCCCATGGCATTGACCCGATCGCCTATGCCGACGAACTGGCCGTTACCCTGACGAAACAAGGGCGGCGCCCTTATTTGACGCCGCTAGCCGGCTCTAGTCCGGTGGGCTGCTTGGGATACGCAAATGCTGCGGCGGAAATTCAGAGGCAATCGATAACTATGGGTCTCCAATTCGCTCAGGTAGTGCTACCCAACGGCAGCGGTGGCAGTCAAGCGGGGCTTATTGCTGGGTACCAGGCGATGGGGCTAGATCCCAGAGTGATCAAGAGTTACACCGTGTTGTCCGAGCACTCCAGCGCGCTGGAAATCACCACCGCCAAAACGCGCGAAACGCTCGCCCTGCTGTCGCCGGCTTCCATCCTGGATGAAGGCGCGGTGTTAATCGACGGCCAACATCTGGGGGATGGCTATGGCGTTCCAACCGAGGAAATGCTCAGCGCAGTGAGAGGCCTTGCTCGAACTGAAGGGCTGCTGGTTGACCCTGTTTATGGCGGCAAAGCGTTCGCAGGCCTGCTGTTCGACATTGAACTCGGCCTCTACCCGCCAGGCACCAACCTCCTCTACATCATGACGGGTGGGACACCTGGCTTGTTCGCCTACAGAAATGCTTTTGACAAAACATCAGACTCCTCGTCAAAAGCGCATTTGAAGACAACCGAGCATCACCAGTAATTGGCTGATCCGTAAAGTGCAGCGGCCCTATCCAACCCCTTTCAACTGGAATATCAACATGATCACTCCTGTGTATTCGCCCGAGCGAACCGGCCTATTACTAGTCGACCCATACAACGACTTCCTATCCGATGGCGGCAAGCTCTTCCCCATGTTGAAAAAAGTTGCAGACGATAACCATCTGCTCAACAACCTACGTACGGCTGTCGGAACCGCCCGTGAGTTCGGTATTCAAGTGTTTTACGTGCCACATCGTCGCTGGCAGCCTGGAGATTACGACAACTGGGATCACCCTAATCCGACCCAATGCCTGATCCAGCAACGTCATACCTTTGCCAAGGGTACCTGGGGTGGCGAGTGGCATCCCGACCTCGTACCGCAGGAGGGCGACATCATCATCCAGGAGCACTGGGGCCAAAGCGGGTTCGCAAATACTGATCTCGACTTCCAACTCAAGCAGCAAGGCATCACGCATGTGATCATTGTGGGACTGCTGGCAAACACCTGCATTGAATCGACGGCACGCTTCGCCATGGAGCTCGGCTATCACGTGACCCTGGTGCGCGATGCAACAGCGGCGTTCAGCACGCAAATGATGCATGCCGCGCACGAACTTAACGGCCCGACGTTTGCGCACAGCATCCTCGACACGCTCGCGCTCCAGTTGGCCCTGCAGCACTGAGAGTCGTTCCATGTCCGAGTCATTGCCTGTCCCGGTGGGACTATCCACACGACTGGTCGCCGTGATGGCGGTTTGCTGTGCGCTTGCTGTATCGACCATCTATTACCAGCAGCCACTGTTGCCGCAAATGGCCGCATCGTTTGGCCTTGCACCAACTCAAGCGGGCCTGATCGCCACATTGACGCAGCTAGGCTATGCGGCTGGCCTGCTGCTCGTCGTGCCGCTGGCCGACTGCCGGCAGCCTCGCCAGCTAGCTTTATTGTCCATCGCCGCGAATGCCGTCGCGCTGATTGCCTGCGCTGCCGCACCGAACTTCACACTGCTATGCGCCAGCAGTTTCGTAGTTGGCGTAACGGCGATCACCGCGCAGATCATCATTCCTGCGCTTTCGGGGTTGGCAACACCGGCTGAGCGCGGCAGAGTCGTGGGTACTCTACTGAGTGGTCTCTCTGCTGGTCTGCTACTGTCGCGCACCATTGGCGGCTGGCTCGGTGCGCACTCGGATTGGCGGGCTGTCTTCATACTGGCTTCGCTCATGGATCTAGTGCTGCTGGTAATCGTTGCCAGGCGGTTCCCCACACTCACGAGTCGAAGCCCGATCAGCTACGGCACGCTGTTACGCTCCCTGGGCCTTCTGGTACGTAAGGAACGCGTGCTTCGCTGCTCCGCAATGATTGGCTTTCTGATCTTCGCCGCTTACAGCGCGCTGTGGGCCACGCTGGCCGCGCTGCTTGTACAACCGCCCTACAGGTTCGACTCCGCCACCATCGGCATGTTCGGCCTGATTGCGCTGCTTGGCATCGTCGCGTCGCCTCGTATCGGGGGAGTGGCGGATCGACTAGGCGCGAGCACCATGGTCCTTGCTAGTACGATTGCAGTTGCAGTGAGTTTCGCGTTTGTCGCCGCAGGCGGACAAAGCCTAGGTTGGCTGATGGTCGGCATGATACTCCTCGATTTTGGAAATCGCGCCGCCCTGGTGGCCAACCAGACACGCCTATTTAACCTGCGCCCCGAAGCCCGTAGCCGGCTCAACACAGTATTCATGGCGGCCTACTTCTTGGGCGGGGCTGGCGGCGCAGCATTAGGCAACTACGGTGTACACCGAGCCGGCTGGGCCGGCCTCGCAACGGTGGGAGCCTTGCTTGCCCTTGGGGCCACGGCGATCAATGCCCTATCTCCTCGCGAGGCGATCACCACGGTTGCCCGTTTGAAGCGCCCCTAATTTTTAGACGGATGCAACTGGTTGCTTTTGCCGGTTAGCGACTGCTACACAGACAAGCCATCCTTGTCCTCCCTCATGTGGAGGACAAACCATGAACACCGTAACTACTTACAATCATCAACCATGGAACAAAGGAAAACTTGTCGGGCAGAAAGCACCGCTCCGACTGAAAGATATTTGGGCCATTCGGGTACGACTTCAGATCGCTGAGAGAACTCGGGATCTGGCTCTTTTCGATCTGGCCATCGACAGCAAGCTACGAGCCTGCGACTAAACCAAGCTCCGCTTGCGAGACGTTGCCCATGGAGAGCACGTGTCATCGCGAGCCATTGTGATGCAGCAGAAAACTAAGCGGCCAGTGCAGTTTGAGATTACAGAGCAAACGCGGATGGCTTTAGAAGCCTGGATAATTCAGGCTCATCTTCACAGCGAGGACTACCTGTTTTCGAGTCGGCTGCATACCTCAGACCATCTTTCCACCCGGCAATACGCGAGAATCGTCAAAGCATGGGTGAAAGCCATTGGCCTTGATCCTGTTGTATATGGCACTCACACAATGAGACGTACGAAGGTATCGCTGATTTACCGCAGGACGAAGAATTTGAGGGCTGTTCAGCTCTTGCTCGGCCATACGAAGCTTGAAAGCACCGTTCGATACCTCGAGATTGAGGTCGACGACGCCTTGGAGATGGCGGAGCAGACTGAAGTCTGATCATGCATAGCGACGGCCAGAGTCAGGCCGTCGTTAACCGGCCAAAAACGGTCACTCTGCACCTTCGGAAACAATCCGCTGGCTATCCCAGACCCCCATGATCTGAGTCACCGCTGCATCCAGCTTGGCATGTGGTAAACCATCGCGTGCCAATGTGGACAAGCCCAAAAGAAAACTGTCGAAAACGGTCGCGATTGCCTCGGGTATTGCCGTCTCGGATAAATCCCCAGCAGCAATGGCGCGTTCGATACAGGCCACCATAGCCGCGCGGTTCAAGCTCCTTGCCCGTGTGAGGGGGGCGGAGATGACCGTGCTCTCTTCTGAGCAAGCGCTCATGAGGCCTAGCGATACCAGACAGCCTTTGGGGTGACCGGCCTCGCACTGCATTTTTGCTGACCGGCGAAGGGTGAGCTCAATCGCCTCTCTGGGCGCAAGGGTCGTATCAAACAGGCTTTCTGTGACCCGCCCGTGGGTGGTGAGATAGTGCTCCATTACTTCACCGAACAACGCCTGCTTCGATCCAAATGCGGCGTAGAAACTAGGCGCGGTGATGCCGCCACCGATGTTGGCTTTGAGCAGGCTGAGCGACGTCGCATCATAGCCGTGCTGCCAAAATAAATGCAGTGCCTGAGTGATTGCCGCGTCACGGTCAAACGTGCGCGGACGTCCCATTTGGGCCATGTTGGATCTCCTCAAAAGTGACTTAGATACTAATCGATACATAAGTCGTTGACTACCTGATAGATGTTTCTTATATTTGTACCGATCAGTATATTAGTCGAGAGAGTCGCATGACGGCAGATGAAAAACAGAGTGAAAAGCTTCCCCTTGGGGCATTACTGGCACTGGCGATGACGGGGTTCATCTGCATCGTGACTGAGACGTTACCGGCGGGTTTGCTGCCCGAGATTGGCAGTGGCCTGGGGGTATCACCATCATTCGCTGGGCAGATGGTCACCGTTTATGCGCTGGGCTCATTGCTGGCAGCCATTCCGCTGACCATTGCCATGCAAAGCTGGCGCCGCCGAACCGTTTTGCTGCTCACGATTCTCGGATTTTTGCTGTTCAATTCCATCACGGCGTTGTCGTCCGATTACTGGCTAACCCTAGTGGCGAGGTTTTTCGCAGGCGTCTCTGCGGGGCTGGCTTGGAGCCTTATCGGAGGGTATGCGCGACGCATGGTTGTGCCTCACTTGCAGGGCCGCGCCATGGCGGTAGCGATGGTGGGAACCCCCATCGCATTGTCGCTAGGGGTGCCGCTGGGAACCTGGGTGGGCGGCTTCATTGGCTGGCGCATGGCGTTTGGGTTGATGTCCGTGCTGACCCTGCTGCTGATCGCCTTTGTGCTGATCAAAGTGCCTGACTACCCTGGCCAGTCCTCCTCACAGCGCATGGCGTTGAGTCAGGTGTTCTTCACGCCTGGTGTACGCTCAGTGCTAGCAGTCGTCTTCACCTGGATGCTGGCTCACAACATTCTTTATACCTACGTCGCGCCCTTTGTCTCCAAGGCCGGGTTGGCGAAAGATGTGGATTTGGTATTGCTGGCGTTCGGTATTGCCGCGTTAGTGGGCATCTGGGTAGCGGGACGACTGGTTGACCGAAATCTGCGAAACACCGTATTGGCTAGCCTCGCAACCTTCGCAGCGGTTTCAGCTTTCTTCGGTTTGTTTTCAGGCTCTGCCTTAGCTATTTACGTCGGGGTGTTTATTTGGGGGCTGACCTTTGGTGGTGCCGCCACGCTTTTACAAACTGCGCTCGCCGACTCAGCAGGTGACGGCGCTGACGTTGCGCTTTCGATGAACGTCGTTGTCTGGAACGGCGCTATCGCGGGCGGGGGGCTTCTGGGTGGTGTTTTGCTCGGTCAATCGGGGGTGAGTTCTTTTCCCTGGGTCTTATTGGCGCTGTTACTGCTCAGTCTGGTCATTGCATCGCGAGCGCGAGTCCATGGCTTTGCAAAAGGTGAGAGGCAGTCGAGTCAAGTAGTCGCCGGTCATTGAGATACAGACAGCAAAACTGCGCTGCCTGGCAGCGCTTTTGGCGCCAATGCGAAGGGAAGATGCCAAGGTGGAAGGCGGACGAACACGACAGGCTGCTTTTGGCCGATTTCTGCCTGCCAAGGCTACGATGCCTCTTGGTCAATTCCTTGTAATATCCAAATAAAGGCTGCGGACGAGGGCGGTCCTTAAAACAAGCCCAGCTGGCCGCCAACCAAGGTGCTGAAGTCGTCACCAACAAACGGCAGAATGGCGTCCGCAACCGGTTGCAGCTGGCGAGTCAGGTAGTGGTCGTAGTCGATTGATGCGCGGCGAATTTCCAGTGGCTCGGGGCCGTTCTTGCTGATGACGTAGCTGATCCAGCCGCCATTCTGGTATTGCATCGGCCTGCCCAACTCGGCGTTGTATTCGTCCGCTGTGCGGGCAGCGCGTACATGTGGCGGTACATTGCGCTGGTAATCATTGAGCGGTCGGCGCAGGCGCTTGCGGTAGACCAGCAGGTCATCCAGTTCACCCGCCAGCGTGCGTTGCACGTAGTCACGAACATAGGCCTGATACGGTTTCTGGTCGAAGATCAGTTGATACAGCTCGCGCTGAAACTGCTGAGCCAGTGGCGACCAGTCACTGCGCACGGTCTCGAGGCCTTTGTAGACCATTTCCGAGGTGCCGTCGCTGCGCCGCACCTTGCCGGCATAACGCTTCTTGCTGCCTTCCTCCGCGCCGCGGATTGTCGGCATCAGGAAGCGGCAATAATGGCTCTCGAACTGTAATTCCAGCGCACTCTCAAGGCTGTAGTGCTGTTGCAAATGCGTCTTCCACCATTGATTGACAGTGGCTACCAGTTCGCGGCCGATACGAGTTGCATCGGCCTCGCTGTGCGGGCGCTTGAGCCACACAAATGTCGAGTCGGTGTCGCCGTAGATCACCGTGTAACCCTGTAACTCGATAAGCTCGCGGGTCCGGCGCATGATCTCGTGGCCGCGCAGGGTAATGGAGGAGGCTAGGCGCGGATCGAAGAAGCGACAGCCACTGGAACCCAGCACCCCGTAAAACGCATTCATGATGATTTTCAGCGCTTGCGACAGGGGCGCGTTGTGCTCACGTTTGGCTGTCTCGCGGCCATCGGCAACCCGCGCCACTATCGACGGCAGGCAATGGGTTTCGCGCGAGAAGCGTGCGCCTCTGAAACCGGCGATCGAATGTGCGTCATCCGGCTGCTGCAGGCCTTCGATCAAGCCGATCGGGTCGATCAGGAAGGTGCGGATGATGGAGGGGTACAGGCTCTTGAAATCGAGCACCAGCACTGAGTCATACAAGCCCGGCTGCGAGTCCATCACAAAACCGCCGGGGCTGGCTTCGGGCGGTCGCTCGCCCTGATTGGGTGCGACATATCCCTTGCGGTGCATCAGCGGCATGTACAGGTGTGTAAAGGCGGCCACCGAACCGCCGCTGCGATCCGCAGGCAGGCCGGTGACACTGGCGCGCTCGAGCAGAAAGCGCAAGAGTTCGGTCTTGGCGAAGATGCGGGTTACCAGTTCGCAGTCCTTGAGGTTGTACTGCGCCAGCGCCGGCTTGTCTTCGGCGAACATCCGATTGATTTCATCCATGCGCTGGTACGGCGTGCTGATCGACTTGCCCTCGCCAAGCAGGGTCTGTGCGACGTTTTCCAGGCTGAAGGAAGGAAAGCTCCAGGTGGCTGAACGCAAGCCTTCGATGCCGTCGATAATCAGCCGGCCCGCCGCTTCTGCGAAGTAGTGGTTGCGGCGGCCATGTTCGCGCCAGAGCATTTCGCTGTTGCCACGCCCAAGCAGCAGGGGCACGGCCAGACTGCGTGCGTGCTGGTGGAGAATGCGCAGGTCAAACTGCACCACGTTCCAGCCAATAATTGCGTCGGGATCGTGGGCGGCAAACCACTGGTTGAGCTGCTGCAGCAGTTCGACTCTTGAGGCGCAGTACTGCAGGTTGAAGTCGAGCGGGGTCGCATCGCCATTCGCCGGGCCGAGCATGTACACATCGCGCTGGCCGCACCCTTCAAGTGCTATCGAATAAAGCTCGCCATGTTCGGTGGTTTCGATATCCAGCGAAACCAGCCGCAAGGCAGGGCGATAATCCGGGGCCGGCTTGAGTTGCGCGTCCGTCACGATGCCGTCTGCATTGACAGTGCCTACAAAACTCACCCCTGCGGTGATGAATCGCTCCATAAGGTAACGCTCGGGCGGGCGAATGTCGGCCTCGTAAACATCCACGCCGGATTTACGCAGCAGTTTGTCCAACTGCATGATTTGACGATATTGCTGGCAGTACAAGCCAAGCACCGGGCGTTGCTGAAAGTCGCGCAGACCCAGCGTGCGTAAATGGTAGCCCGCCTCGTTGGCGAGCAGGGCTTCAACTTGCTGGCGCTGCTCTGCCGGAATAAACGCAACCGAGGTTTGCAGCGGCAAGCGCAACTGGCGCGGGCCCTGATCGGTTGCCAGCCAAAACTCCACCACGCTGCCGCCTGGCGTATCACGCCAATGTCGCGACAAAATAAAACCGTGTTGAAATTCCACTAAGCCCATCCGCACATTGCATTAACTGGCTGATTCTACCCGTCTGGCGCGGCGCCTGTGCATTAACCGGGCTAACGGCGAAATTGCACTCCAGTTGACCAGCAGCTTGCATTCGTGGTGACTTGTCATGTGCAGTTCTATGGTCACCGATTGCATCGGATTTGACCCCTAAACTTTCTGGCCATGATCGGCAGAGAACCGGCCAAGAGCTGACGATGCGCGCCGTAAATAAATCGGTCCCATTTTATGCATCAATCACTTGCGAAACTCACTGGGCAAGTCCTTGATGCTTTCGCGAAAGAAGCGTCTTTCCGTGGGACGCAGCTCCATCATTATCCCTTCCAGTCGCTCAATCGCATCATAGGCTTGTCTGCATAAACCGTATTCGTGAATTGAGTACCACGCAGTTTCAAGCAACAGATTCGCAAGCTGTAAGGCTGGGTATTGAATGCGGGAAGCGTCACTTTCTTCGATTGCAAAAACGGCGGCGTTAGACCAGCCAGTAAAGCCTTTGGCTTTCGAAAAAGCTGCATGAAAAGGCCGAACAGCACCCAGGATGCTCCCCAAGGGCACCGGCGTCATGCCACGAAACGCATTTAAATCTTGTCCTCCGGCGCAAATGCAATTACCCCGCGCAATGCGAAGCAAAAAAATCAGATTCCAAGCGGAGCCTCCGCCTACTCCAAAACGGTCACATATCCACTCTGACAAACCGATCCAGCGTGCAGCCTGCAACTGAACTGTATGCGCGTTTTTTGCATGTTTCTTGTCTACTAAATCATTTTTCCAAAACATCCACTTTGTGAATCCGATATTTGCCGCCACGTCCTGCGCCGCCTCGATCGAGTCAGCTTCGTAAGCCGCGTTTAGTGCACCAGAGAGAGCCGCAATGGTCTCGCTTGCTGCGATCAGACGCTCTTGCATAGACAGACCCTCCTCACTGAGGGCTCGTGCCTTGCCCACCAACGCGAACAAATTCAGATACTCGAAACGCACCCTAGGGTTATATCGCGTAACCAGTTGAAGGTTGGCGTCAAGCCTTAGTCTTTCGAGCTCTGCGTTAGTCGCAGATAAATCGCCACGGCGGTAGAGGTTCCAGCCTCGTGCGATATGAGCCATCGCACTAAGCGTTGGCATCTCACAGTCGTCATCAGGCTGTTCTAAAAGTTCTTCCAAGCAGTTGAGTGTAGATTGACTGCGGTGCATATCACCCAACCTGCGCCATGCAAGACTTTCCTTTAATACAGCTAGACCTCTCTGAAAATCGTTCTGCGCTGAATCACGAGCTAAGCGAAAGTGATCGCTCAATTGGTTATCGAATTGCCCTCCGAAACCATCAAGCGTCACTCGGAGCGCTTGAGTCAGGTGCCCCCAATAATTCACCTCGTTCACGATCCGATCTACATTTTTTTTGGCGACTACGTCGATAGCAGGAAGCCCTAAAAAGAGTGCTATTGCAGCGATACTTAGTTCAGTGCCATCACCTCGAATGGATATTCTGGATAGTGTTACGGCATCGATCCAAAAAGGACCGCGACTACGCTGCCGACGATTAAGCAGACTGAAACTGCATGAAATATCGTCACCCCATCCAACTTTAACATCCCACCTCTCAAAGTCTGCGAACGCCCTAGATATCAGCATTCTCCAGTTCGACTTACCCGGAAAACGTGCGCGCAACTTGTATACAGGCAGGACGGCCTTACCACACTTCTGAGCATGGTAGACAGCGACCAGCAACCAAAGCGACTGATACCGGACAGACACATCATTAACGCGCAACATCGGCGCAAGTTCGATATTTATTGAAGAGCTAGTCATGAATAACCCTGAAAACGAAGTCTAGGTCTTAGTGTTACGAATGTTACAACAAGACGTTTTACTGTTTCGCACCTATTCAACTATTTTCCACCTTGCGGAGAGCTCTAATGCACCCATCAATCAAACAAATAGGCATAAAGATGAAACTTCTCCAACTTGCAAATACTATGCTTGCTGGCTTAATGCTCGTGGCGGCATGTGCTACGCAGGCTCAAACAAAAGAAGTGGCCGTGCAAAACTCAGACCTAGACCAACTGTTTGCAGCTGGCGACGTCAAAGGTACTTTTGTGCTTTTCGACCCTCAGCAAAATAGGTGGCTTTACCACGACGAAAAACGAGCTAATACCCAATACTTACCAGCATCGACGTTCAAGATTCCAAATAGCTTGATTGCATTGGAAACCAGCGTTGCAAGCGGTCCAAAATTCGAACTGGATTGGGATAGCGTAAAAAACCCTCGCCAAGCCTGGTGGCCGGATAGCTGGGCGAAAAAAAACACACTGCACACAGCTTTGCAAAACTCTGTGGTGTGGTACTACCAAGAGATAGCTCGAAGAATTGGCCAGAAACGCATGCAGGCATATGTGGATCAATTTTCTTACGGTAATCGAAACATCTCAGGTGGGATCGATCAGTTCTGGCTAACCGGTGGTCTTAGAATTTCGGCCAAAGAGCAAGTCAACTTTCTTCAAAGGTTTTATGAGGACAAGTTGGGCGTATCAGAGACATCGACCCGTATGGTCAAAGAGATGGTTGTTCTTGAAGACACACCCAACTACCGGCTTAGTGGTAAATCAGGTTGGGCAGGGCTGGGTGAAAAAGGTGCCCCGCAGACTGGTTGGTTGGTTGGATATTTGGAGCGCGGCAAAAATGTATATTTTTATGCGATGAATATTGACATTAAGACGAGCAAAGATGCTGCGAAGCGCATGACCATCACCAAAAAAGTATTCAAAAAAATGGCGTTACTGTAGCCAACAGGGAGCCTCTCATGTAGATGCTCCCTGCCTCAGTAAACCGTGATGTAACCTAAAAGTCTTGGACTCTGTGCTTAGTGCTTCATCTGCTCTTAGTTGGTGCCAATCCTTAAATTACCTGACCATTGCTAATGCTGATCCACCATTGCCTCTTCAAATATGGATGATCAGCCATAAACACCCTTATTAGCTTCAAGCACCCGCCTTGGAACAATGGGAATGCTAGTCGGTCAGAAGCCCCGCCTCGCCTCAAAGATATATGGGCCAGACGCGCAGGGCATCAGTTTGCGAAGAGAACTCGGGATTGAGGTCGGTGATGCCTTGTAAATGTCGGAGCAGACTGGGGTCTGACCATACATAGTGGCAGTCGAATCCATACCGTCACTATCGGCAAGAAGCCAAAAACCCAGACCTTTTTGGAGACCCCAGTCACTGATCCAGTGACCCGTCGGCTGGAGTCTTTGGCTCAGCGTCTTACGCCTTCTGAAGCGCCGCAACGATAGTATCGATGAACGCTGGGATGTCCTTGGGGTTACGCGAAGTAATCAACGTCCATCCATTGGCTTGGCATTGTTTGACTTCAACATCTACCCAACCGGCAGCACCGGCATTTTCCAGATCGAGCTTGACGCTAGAGTAGGAAGTAAGAGTCTTGCCAGTGACAACTCCAGCGTTGATTAGCAGCCATGGCCCATGGCAAATCGCAGCGATTATTTTGCCCGCACCGGCGAATTCCTTTGCCAGGCGCTGGGCGTTTTCATCCAGTCGCAGCGTATCGGCATTGACCGTACCGCCTGGAATCACAAGCGCATCAAAATCCGAAGCGTTGAGCCCGGCCAGTGAAACATCAGACTCGACAGTGCGATCTTTCTCAGTGTCATGAACAAATGTCTGGGTGGTACCGCCGTCACTTGAAGCATGGGTGACCAAAGCACCCTGCGCCTTGAGTGCTTCCAACGGTTTAACCAATTCATCCCGCTCGATCCCAGTATTTGAGGTGATGAACACTACTTTCTTGCCTGTTAGTAGATTACTCATGGCGATCACTTAGTCCTCTTATCAAGGTAATAAAGGAAGCATGCGGCTAATGATTCATCCGACGCCTTGAAGATGTGAGGTCCGAGCGGTTTCGAAAGTTCAGACAGATTCCTCCTGAGCAGAGTTGCGCTGAATGACGATTAGAGAGCCGGAAACGTTATATTCATGGCTGCAAGAATTGGGCAGGTAAAACTCGTCACCTGCGTAAACATGGGGCGAGGGACAGCATGGCTCCCTTCGCCCTGATTCTCATACCGCCCACAAAAAGTGCGCGAGTGGACGCGCCGATGACCGACTTTGCGAATGGGCTCCCGCGTGAGGCGTGCGACAGCTAAGCTCTGGCCGCTCCGAGGGGTCTGCCTCAGTTCACACCGCCCGGCCGATTTCCTGCTCGTAGCATGAAAGGAAATACGTCCATTGCAGCTCATCCCAGGACGAATGCCTTCTGAGCTGAGGAATATCGTGACGTGCAGCCCCCATCGCTGTAACTCGGCTGCGGGACTTTTCCAGATCAAGCAGCGCCAGTTCAAAATCGAAGCCTGTTTCGGTGATCGATGCCTTGATAAATATGTGCTTGGAGCGCATGCAACCATGTTGCCATTTGCCGGAGTGCATTCGCGCCAGTGTTTGCGCCAAACGCTTGAAGAGCTGCTGATGTTGTTCGGTCGTCAGCGTGCTGGCGCCACCTTGGGCATACCAGGTGTCCAGATCGATGAAGCCGCCCAGATCTTCAGTGACCAACACGCCTTGCCAAATGCCGGCGACTTTTCGCGTACCATAAAATACGGGTTTTGGCGCATTCACGCCCAGCTCCACAAGTCTGGACAGTGCAATACCTTCACGCAGCGCGGTGGGTCGGCCGGTGGGATAACGAAGGCTGCGAAACAGATGACCAGTCTGACGCTTCACAAATAGCGTCTTGCCATCTTGGACGACCTGCTGGACACCGCTGCTGCCGTTCCTGCGCACATTGGGCGGTTCGACCCATTCCCCCGAGGTCCCCCACCAGAACTCAAACTCATTGTGTGCCTGCCCCATCATGCGCTCCTATTCTTATTAATATATTTGTGCGCAACGACTCCATTGTTGCAGCTGCTAGCAGCGCCATCCGTGATGCGAATTAATCGTTCAGTGAGTAATCGCACGGCTGTCAGCAATCATAAGGTAAATCGGGAGCAGAGCACGATAGTGAGCCAGCTGAATGCCAACTTAGGACCTATAGTTCTTGAGATAAAAGGTCAGATTGCCTGCGCCGCCTCCAGAAGGTGAAACCAGCTTAATCCAGATCAACCCGCTATTACGCATGTTTTACGGTGGCCCTGCAAATGGCACAAAAAGGCGCAAGCTGTCAGTTCGAAGCACAATTACGAAGTCCTGAAGCCCCAGGCGACGACACCTCATGGGCTTTCGTAGTCTTGCCCAAAGCGGCAAGCGACACTATGCCGAGGCGCGGCAGGGTATCGATTGAAGGGACCATAAACGGCCACTCTTTCACCGCGTTACTTGAACCCGATGGCCAAAAAAGCCACTGGCTAAGCATTGATGAGCAACTGCTAAAAACTGCAGGGGCAAGTATTGGCAATGTGGCGTGTTTCGAAGTTAACGCGATGGAGCACGAGCCTGAGCCCGAAGTCCCTTCCGACATTTTTGAGGCCTTGCATACCTCACCCGCTGCACTTGCCACTTGGCAAGATACGACCACCATCGCCCGACTTGACTGGATTCACTGGATTACATCGGCCAAGCAGGCGAAGACGCGCACCAAGCGGATTAACGACGCATGCGACATGCTTGCCTCTGGCAAGAAAAGAGTCTGCTGTTTCGACTCTTCGGGTTACTACAGCAAAGCGTTCAGTGCACCGCGTTAAGCAGAGAGTGGCGGACTGGGCGCTAACGGGCTTTGCTGGGTGGCAATACATACCCGCGCAAAAAAACCAGTGTTCAGCCTCAAAACCGTGGCATGTCACATATTACGCCATGGTCAATTTCAATCTGACAGAGGTGTGGGTAGAGTGGCGCCCCCCGAGAATTGGATCCCGGGATTTACTCATGGAGCTATTCAGTGAAGTACATCTGCAAAGTCGTTGCGTTCGCAGTTTTTGGTCTGATTCTGGCGGGCTGTAACGGCACCCCTATGAAGTCTCAGCATTATGACAGCAGCCAATACACGGTTCTGGGTCACAGCGAGGCAAGCGCCACTGGCCTGATGTTGTTAGGCGTCATCCCTATCCGCCAGAACACCCGCTTTGTGCGCGCCCAGAATGCAGCCATCAAAGCCAAAGGCGGCGATGCGATGATCAACACCCAAGTGCAGGAGAAGTGGTTCTGGGCCTGGATTCTGAGCGGCTACACCACCAAGATTTCCGGTGATGTGATCAAGCTAAAAACCGCGCAGCAGTAGAGGCAAACCTGCCTCAGTCATTGAACACCCGCTGCTGCCGCCGCCTTGATAGGCATCGCCTGACAAGGCGGCGACTTAGCCACCACATCCGCTCCTGAAGCGCCTGAGCGATCACTAGTGAATGGTGGGGAAACGCTCTTTAAACAATGCCTGAGCCTGATAGGCCATCTGGTCGAGCAGGCGGTCGCGTTTGCTTTCGGCATCGCTCATGGCTTTCTTGCCGTACTGCTTCACCAAGTAGGCGTGAATTTGCTGCACTTCCTTGGATTTGAAGATCGGGGTCAGGTCCTGCACCGCCACCATGCCGCCTGAGCGATAATCTCGGGTGCTCAGTACCAGGTGCGGTCCCTGCGCGGCCACTACCTGAAACCCCACGGCCTCGAACATAGGCACCTTGCTCGCCATACACGCCAACTCAATGTGGGGGCGACGGGCGCTCATCTCTTGCAGCATCGCCTTGGCGATACCCTTTCGGCGGTGACTGACCTGCACAGCCATGTAGGCTAGCGTGCAGGCCTCAGCATCATCTTGGCTGGGCAGATAGAGAGCAAACCCCAGTACCCGCGCTGGGTCTTCATCATCCACGGCCAGGATCAATCGCGCGCTACTGTCCAGAGCGCTGTCCATGGCTTGCAGGTACATGTGCACCTCGTAGCCAATCACGTACTGGTAAAGTTGATAGAGCGGATTGCTAGGCGTTAACGGCACCGGGCTGATGTCGCTGAAGTAGTCCACCACCAATTGCAGAACCTGCGTATTCAGGGACTCTGGCGGCGATGCTTCCAGGTGAACAAGGGTGAACATCGAAAAACTAGCTCCGGGCGTGCCCGATCAGATCAATCGGGGCTGGCGCCATTGTAGCGCCAGCAGCCATCATGTGCATGGTCTCGCCCAACACCCTGCCCTCGTTAGGCGTGGCCGCTGAGTACGCGGCGAGCGTTTTTCTTCTGCAAGATCTGCGACGCTTCGTTGTAGGCACTCTGGAAGACCTCGCCGCCGATCCACTCCACGGCCGTGTCTTCGTCTTCGTCGTGGAAGATCCCGCGATAGGTGATCAACAGGCCCATCATAAAATCGGTGGCCGGTTCTTGCTCTTCTTCGGCGATAACGAGTTCCAACACCGGGTATTGCAAGAACACCAGGCACATTGCGAGCAGGCTGATGCCCTCGCCAAACTTCATCGCCTGGAACAAGTCGTCAAAATGCGCCGGGTCGAAGCCATTCTCTTCGATGTCTTTGAAGTCGAAGGTGCTCAGGTCGATTTCAACATCATCAAAGGGCTCGTCGATCAGCGGATTGGCCAACACCGGATGTACAACATTGACTTTGGCCTTGCCCGAACGGTTCTGCTTGGCCTTGGCTTTGGCCCGCTGGGCCCGTTTTTGCTGCTTGTCTGGAGAGGCCATGGAGGCGAGTTCCTTGTTCGGGGCAGCCATAAGTATGGCCCGGAATAATCAAGCACACATTGTAAACGCTCTGACAGGAGGCGAAGGCCAAAGGCGGCAGTTTATTTATGCAAAACAGCGCCAGACACCGGCGGCTGAGTGAAGGAACCTAATGGCAGAAACCCCGTTGTAGATGGGCTGAGCGATTTTTAGAGCATCCACGCACTCAACAATCTGTACCTAATCTCTGGCTATACTCAGCACCTGATCCATCTGGACTTGCGACTACACGAATGACTTCGATGAGAAAAGGGTGATACCGATGCTAAACAGAAAGTTAATGGCCGTAGCGTTCATCAGTACCCTGGCCTTAAATTCTCTTACCTGTGCGGCGCAAGAGTCGCCTTCGTCTGTAACCGCTATCGACATTCTGCTTGAACCTGACACCACCATGCTCAAGCATGCTGAACGGGTAAATGCGGAACATCTAAAGGTCTTTCCGAAGGGCTTCGCCCTGGATGATGCACACCGCCCGCATGTCACCATGCTCCAGCGCTTCGTGCGCACGTCTGATCTAGAACAGGTTTACTCCGCCGCGAACAAGGTATTTTCCGGTAGCGACGTAGCCGGGATTAAGTTGGAAGCGTTCAAATACTATTACATCCCAAGTAAAGATTTGGGCCTTTCCGGGATCGTAGCAAAAACAACTCCGGAATTACTGAGGCTGCAAGCTGAACTGATAGATGCTGTAGCACCTTATACGGTGCCTAGTGGCGACTCAGACGCATTTGTTACAAGCGTTGATGATCCAGTTATTGACCCTCAATTGATCAAGTACGTTGCGACATTTGTACCCAACAGCAGCGGCGAACATTTCAGCCCACATGTCACAACAGGCCTGGCGCCCCGCACTTACCTGGATAAACTGCTGGCTGAACCCTTCGAGCCGTTCACCTTCTATCCAGCGGGCGCCGCCGTATATCAGCTCGGGCAATTCGGGACGGCAGCAAAAAAACTTCAAGATCTTAGCTTCACGCCTTAAAGCAGCTAATCGGGGACAGACCACGATTGAATCTTTCTCACTGCGTCTAAAGGGCGATCGCCCTGACGCAGTGTGTCTACACCAAACCGCTGGGGCTGGGACTTTAGGCTAAAAAATATCTGCAACCGCCCCTCGAATGAACCAATAGCCCGGGCTGGCACTGAATGCTTTCAGCCAATCGATTTAGGCCTCGGGGTGTTGCAAAGCCGCACTAAGCCAGTCGCAGAAGGTGCGGGTCAGCGCGTCGTCCTCGCTGTCGCGATGCACTAACCAGCTCCAGTTAGAGCCACGTACCCGTTGCTCGGTCAACGCCACCACTAACCCAGTACGCTGCGCCCGGCTGGCCAGCAATTGGCTGACCAGCGCGATGCCCAAACCTTGCGTGGCGGCATCCAACAACAAGCCCGCATCAGAAAAATTCAGCCCCTGACTTTTTTGACCCACGTCGGCACCGCCTTGCACCTGCCAGTGGCTCCAATCCATCTCTCGCTCGCCATGCAGCGTGATGCGTTCCTCTGCTCTTACCTGCAACAACTGAGGGTGGCACGCGGGATACAGGCAATCCTCAAGCAACACGCGAAAGCTGCATTCGGCCTGAGCACTGAGATCGTCACGTATGGCGATATCAATCGTCTGCGTGGCCATGTCCGGTGTTTCATCGGTGGTTAACAGCCATAGATCGACCTGCGGGTACTGACGATTGAACTCAGCTAAACGTGGCACCAGCCAATGACGAGCAAATGCCGGCGTGGTGTTAACCACCAGTTGATTGGGCTTGCGGTATTGCTCCAATCGGCGAATGCCTACAGCCAGTTGCTGCAACAGCGACTGGGTGGTGCTGAGAAGATCGAAACCAGCGTCAGTGAGCGCGACACTGCGCCCGTTTCTGAAAAATAACGGCTGTTCCAAGTAGGTTTCAAGGCTACGAATCTGCTGGCTGATAGCCGATTGGGTGAGGTGCAATTCCTCAGCCGCCTTATGGAAGCTGCCTAAGCGTGCAGCGGCTTCAAACCCGCGCAAGGCATTTAATGGAGGCCAGTGTTTAAGCATGATTGATAAGCCCTGCTAATCATAAGCGTACAAAATCATTCGTTTGTTATAGCAATTTTACGGGCCTAGCATACAAGTAATCACCGAGCGCACGAATTTCAGTGATAACAAATACTTAACTGAAAGGCACTTGTATGCAGGTTTTAAACGAAGCAAAGAATGGCTGGATGATGCCAGCGGAATGGTCGCCACACGCGGCTACCTGGATGGTCTGGCCACATAACCAAGCGTTGTGGGAGTCTGGCTGGGGCGTGACCTTGGCTGAGGTGCAGGTCGACTTCGCTCGCGTGGTTAATGCAATCGCCCGTTTTGAGCCCGTTAAGCTGGTGGTCGACCCCTTTGCGGTCTCGCGTGCTCGTGAGCTGTGTGGAGCGAACGTTGAATTGATCGAACTGGCAGTAAATGACAGTTGGTGCCGTGATTCCGGCCCAAGCTTTGTTTGCCATCCTCAGCTGGGTACGGCTGGAGTCAGTTGGCGCTTTAACGCCTGGGGCGCAAAGTCTGAGCATGACCTGGATGAGGGGTTGGCCAGGCGGATTCTCAACAGCCTAGGCCTAGAGGGATTTTGCACTTCACTGGCCAATGAAGGGGGCGCCATCCATGTCGATGGCGAGGGCACACTGATCACCACAGAATCAGTGTTACTCAACCCGAACCGAAACCCGGGGATCAGCAAGGCAGAGATTGAACAGATATTCGCTCGACTGCTTGGTGTGCAGAAGACCATCTGGCTGCCAGGTGATCCGCAGTATGTGACCGGCGACATGACCGATGGACATGTTGACGGCATCTGCGCCTTTGCCCGCCCCGGCGCGCTGATGGTAGATGCCACACGTGATTCATCGTCGGTGTACGCCGAAGTGGTGCGCGAGAATCGCCGTGCACTGGAACTTGCAACGGACGCCCGTGGCCGCAAGTTTGAAATGCTCGAGCTGTTTGAAGCCAGTGACGCGGTTGATACCGATGCCGAAGTATTCTGCGCCTCCTATACCAATTTCTACATCGCCAATGGCGCCATCATCATGCCCGCCTATGGCATTGGCGCAGACGATGAAGCCGCGCAGACATTGGCTGTGGCGTTCCCCGGCCGCGAAGTTGTACCGGTGCGCATCAATCATTTGGCCCATGGCGGCGGCGGTGTTCATTGCATTACCCAACAGCAGCCAGCCTGGCCGCTAAAAGGGCTGAAGCCATGAGCACACTGAAAATTGCCACCAGCCAGTTTGCCTGCAGCTGGGATCTAAACGACAACCTTGATCAAGCCGAGTCCTTGGTGCGCAAGACAGCCAGCCAAGGCGCACAAGTGATCCTGCTGCAAGAGCTGTTCGCCACACCCTACTTCTGCATTGAACAGCACCATAAGCATCTGGATCTCGCTGAGGAATACAGCCAGAGCACAATCCTCAAGCGGTTTGCTGCCCTAGCCGGTGAACTGGGCGTAGTGCTGCCGATTTCGTGGTTCGAAAAAGCCGGTAATGCCTACTTCAATTCGCTCGCCTTGGCGGATGCTGATGGGCAATTGCGTGGGGTGTACCGCAAGACTCATATTCCTAACGCGATTGGCTATCAAGAGAAGGAATATTTTTCTCCCGGAGACACAGGTTTCCGGGTTTGGGACACCGCCTATGGCCGCCTCGGCGTGGCCATATGCTGGGATCAGTGGTTTCCGGAAACCGCACGCTGCCTAGCGCTGCAGGGCGCCGAAGTGTTGCTGTTCCCTACGGCTATCGGTTCCGAGCCCGGCTGTGCATCTCTCGACTCGCGCGATCACTGGCAACTCACCCAGCGTGGACATGCTGCGGCCAACATCATTCCAGTGGTTGCGGCTAATCGTGTGGGCCGTGAAGTGGCGACAAGCGACGCAAATCTGCACATGAATTTTTACGGTTCATCGTTTATCACCGACCACAAAGGCAAGTTGCTTGCCGAAGCTGATCGTGAAAGCAGCACTGTGCTGGTCTGCGAGCTAGACCTGGCAGCGATGCGTGAGGAGCGGCTGACATGGGGGATCTACCGTGATCGCCGACCAGAAATGTACGCGCCGTTATTGAGCCTAGATGGCCAACAAACCCACTGCCACTGGAACAGCTGAGGTGCATGCAATGAAGATCAAAATCAAACTTCTGGCGGGCACCTTAAGCCTGTTGCTGGCGGGTATTCAAACTCAGGCTCAGGCAGAAGACAACGTGCTTCGGCTCTATAACTGGGCCGACTATTTCGCTGAGGATACCATCGCCAACTTCACCAAAGAGACCGGTATCCGGGTGATTTACGATGTCATGGATGGCAGCGAGACCCTTGAGGCGAAGATGATGTCCGGCCACAGTGGCTACGATCTGATTTTTCCCGGAGATACGGTGGCTGAGCGGCTGATGCGTGCAGGGGCGCTACAAAAACTTGCGCCCGAAAAGCTCGAACACCTGAGTGAAATTGAACCCGGCCTCCAGCGCCTGCAAGCTCAGTACCCGCACTCACGTTATGCCACTGTGCCCTATACCTGGGGCAGCATCGGCATCACCTATAACGCTGCCGCGATCAACCAGCGCATGCCCAATGCACCGGTCAACAGCCTCGACCTGTTATTTAAACCAGAAATTGCAGCCAAGTTCGCTGACTGCGGTATCTCAATGATCGATTCGCCAGACGAAGTCATGGCAATAGCGCTGCACTATTTGGGCAGGGACCCACGCAGTGGCAAGGCACAGGATCTGGATGCGGCGTTGGCACTGTTGAAGAGCATCAAACCCTATATCCGCAAGTTTCAGTCTCAGCCGGTTACTCAGTTGGTCAATGGCGATATATGCCTATCCCTTGGTTACAGCGGCGATGTGATTCAGGCACAACGCGCGGCTGATCAAGCTGGAAAACCTGTGGATTTCCAATACCGTATCCCGTTTGAAGGCACCTCGATATGGATGGACACCATGGCCATTCCGGTGGATGCCCGACACCCCGAGTATGCCTACGCGTTTATCAACTTCGTCATGCGTCCGGCAAACATGGCAGCGATCAGTAATTTCACCGGCTACCCCACATCTAGCGCCACTGCGCGTCCGTTGGTTGCTGCGGACCTGCGCAACAACCCGGATATCTATGTTGATGACGCCGTCTATGCGCGGCTGTTCCCAGGCGAAGACATACCGCAACGAGACATGCGTGCACGCATGCGGGCCTGGACCACCTTCAAAACTGCTCGTGATTGATGTGATGAACCACCTTGCAGCACCTGGGCGTATATATCGCGTCTCACCGGTCAAAAACTAAGGATTAATCATGCTTTCACGTCGCTACTTCATCAAACAGTTAGCTGCGGCCAGTTGCGTAGGCGCAGTCGCCCCGCTCGGCCTTGGTTTTAACATTACATATGCGTCTGCTGCCGGGTCAGGCTGGCGAATGCCTGATGAGCACGGGCCGCAAGCGCGAATAATACTGGCCTTCGCGGCGTCACCTTTGATCTGGGAAGATTGGGCCAATGCAGTCAACGATACGATTGCGTTGTTGGCTAAAACCATAGCCAAGTATCAGCCGGTGACTGTGCTGTGCCGGCCGACCCAACTGTCGATAGCCAAGCGAAAATGTGGCACCCGCAACATAGATTTTCTGGCGATGCCTTTGGACGATATCTGGGTAAGGGACTACGGCGGCTGCTTTGTCGTCAACGGCAAAGGCGAACTCGGGCTCGTCGACTTCAACTTTAACGGCTGGGGCGCCAAGCAGACGGCTGAAAAGGACACCTTGGTGGCCGACACACTGAGCTATGAGCTGGACGCTGAATACCTTCGCAGTGCGCTGGTTGGCGAGGGTGGCGGAATTGAGGTCGATGGCCAGGGTACGGCGATCATGACTGAGAGTTGCTGGGTAAACGACAACCGCAATCCGGGGCTAAGCAAGCGGCAGATTGAAGCCGAACTCAAAGCCAATTTAGGCCTGCGTAAAATCATATGGCTGCCCGGCATCAAGGACCATGACATCACTGATGCGCACGTCGACTTCTATGCGCGGTTCGTCAAGCCGGGCGTAGTGATCGCCAACCTGGATAACGACCCCGAATCCTACGACTATGCGGTAACCCGCAAGCACCTTGAAATACTCAAGTCAGCCACAGATGCCGACGGACGCGCGCTACAGGTGCATACCATGGCGCCACCGAGACAATTGCGGCGCAACAGGTACACCCGCGACAACCCGGACTTCGCCCCGGGCTACATCAATTACCTGCCAATCAATGGTGCAGTAATCGCCCCGCACTTTGGCGACTCAGCGGCAGACACTTACAGCAAGAACCTGCTGACAACGCTCTATCCCGGACGCGTAATCGAGCAAATAAATATCGATCCCATCGCCGCAGGCGGCGGCGGAATCCACTGCATATGCAAAAATGTTCCAAGGCTCTAATGGGGACAGACCACGATTAAGTCTCACCTTCTTCCACGCTTTGCCAACGGTGATCCTTCGACAAGTGTTACACGCGGCGCCTTCCCCGCTTTCACCTGTCCGATCGATGCGAGCAGGTCTGCCTGAAACTGCTCAAGCGCTTTATACATGATCAATCGCCTGTACAAGGTGGCCAGGTGCGTCATCGAACCTGGCTTTGCCCTAGGCGATTAGCATCCCTATATTTGGCATAGTCAAAGCCACAGAGCGCCTATTGCAGCGGTTACCCAGTCGACTTCGACTCGCCCTTCTGCAACCAAAAAAATATTTCACAAACACTGCATCCAATTCTCTTTCTCTCGGGTAGTACCAGTAGCAGCCCAATAAATGCTGCTCCTTTTGCACTTATGGAGAGACTTGCATGAACGCTAAAAAACTTTTCAGCCTTGCCAGTACTACCCTCGCAGCCGCCTGTTTGATGGCGACTGTACCGGCCGCTTATGCACAGATGGATTTGCCTGACAGCGTCAAGGTTCCAGACGGCAACAAAGTGGCGATGGAAACAGTAGGCGTTGGCGAAATCACATATGAATGCCGCGCCAAAGAAGGGGCCGCTGGCCAAACCGAATGGGTGTTTGTTGGGCCCAAAGCCGCGTTGAATGATCGCAGTGGCAAACAGGTTGGCGAGTACTTTGGCCCACCGGCAACATGGCAGGCCAAAGACGGCTCGAAAATCACCGGCACCCAAGTGGCAGTAGCGCCAGCCGGCGATGGCAATATTCCTTACCAATTGGTCAAAGCCAACCCAGCGGATGGCAAAGGCGCGATGCAGGGTGTCAGCTACGTCCAGCGTGTTGCTATCAAGGGCGGTGTTGCGCCAAGCAAAGCCTGTACAGCCGAAACCAAAGGCAGCAAAGAGATCGTGAAATATCAAGCAGACTATATTTTCTGGACGGCCAAGTAAGAACTCCGGTAATAGATGTGCTCAGATTACGCAGCGAATAGATTCGTCTAATCTGATCAGATCAAACCCCAGCCGCTAAGGCTGGGGTATTTACTCATTACTGGCGTTTAAACCTATTGTCCTTGCCTGAACCGACTTTTGATTACGAAGCCTGTTTGTCTGGCTGCGCCCGAGGCGACCAGCAAGCATTGCGCCGTCTGTACGACCAGGAAAGTGCTCGTTTATTGGGCGTTGCCCTGCGCATCGTCCGCGATAACGCGCTGGCTGAAGATATCGTGCATGACGCATTTATCAAAATTTGGGCACGGGCCAAAAGCTACGATTCATCAAGAGGTTCCGCCCGTGGCTGGATCTTCAGCGTGACCCGCCATTTGGCACTGAATTTTGTCCGCGACAATGCCAACGATGCCCTCGTCAGTGAGCTAAACGATGAATCACTGACGGACCAGGCATTACCTGGCATTGCCGATACATTCGAGTTTCGCGCACGCTCAGGGCGGATTTATACCTGCCTCGAACAACTGGAGCCGGCACGCCGTAACTGCATCCTGCATGCCTACGTCGACGGCTACTCACATGCAGAAATCTCACAGAAGATGGGCACACCACTGGGCACGGTCAAAGCCTGGATCAAGCGCAGCCTTGTGGCTCTGCGGGAGTGCATGGGATGAGCAAGCAAACCGAAAACGATACCCCCGATGAACTGGCCAGCGAGTACGTGCTGGGCACCTTGTCTGCGCAACAGCGCGAACAGGTGCGCAAACGCATGGCTCATGAGCCTGAATTACGCGCGGCAGTTGATGCTTGGGAACGGCGTTTACTCGACCTGACCGATCAAGCTGATCCAGAAACGCCCTCACCTATTCTATGGCGGCGCGTACAACGCAGCATCAACTCAAGCCAGCAACAATCACCAACACCGCTCGCCAACTCATGGTGGAATCTACTGCCGCTGTGGCGCGGCCTTGCTGGCGCAGGTATCGCCGCAACGCTGGTGCTTGCAGCCGTGTTGATGCTGCGCGGCGCGGTGCTCAATGAAACCGCCTACCTGGTGGTGTTGGTTGCCCCACAAGATAAAGCGCCGGGCTGGGTGGTTCAGGCCAGTAATCAGCAGGACATCCAGTTGATACCACTGGGGGTGGCCGAGGTGCCGCGCGACAAGGCGCTGGAATTCTGGACCAAGGGCGACGATTGGCAAGCACCAGTCTCCCTGGGTTTGGTCAAACCCGGACAAAGCCTGTCGGTTTCGCTCGACAAGCTCCCGCCAATGGCGCCCAACCAACTGTTTGAGCTGACCCTGGAAAGCCCTACCGGCTCAGCCACGGGCAAGCCTACAGGGCCGATACAGTTTATTGGCCGTGCGGTGAAGGTCATCTGAGCCAGCGACTCAGCACCTGCCCCGCAGCGGATCAGATCGAAGTCTGATTAACCCTTTTCGACAACTCATCAGCGCTTTCTCGGCGCTCAGAGTACCGATCAACCAAATAGTCTTGTCGGTCGCGCAGCAGCAGGGTGAACTTGATCAACTCCTCCATTACGTCGACCAAGCGCTCGTAATAGGCTGAAGGTTTCATCCGGTCCGAATCATCAAACTCGTTGAATGCCTTGGGCACAGAGGACTGATTGGGAATGGTGAACATGCGCATCCAACGGCCGAGTACGCGCAGTTGGTTGACCACATTGAACGACTGCGATCCGCCGCACACCTGCATTACAGCCAGCGTCTTGCCCTGAGTCGGTCGCACGGCGCCCATCGCCAACGGCACCCAATCAATCTGCGCTTTAAATACTGCACTCATCGAACCATGACGCTCGGGCGAGCACCACACCTGCCCTTCTGACCAAAGCATCAATGCACGTAATTCAGCGACCTTGGGATGGGTTTCCGGCGCATCATCCGGCAGCGGTAATCCTGAGGGATCAAAGATCCTGGTCTCTGCGCCAAACTGCTCAAGCAAACGTGCGGCCTCTGCAGTCATCAATCGGCTAAAGGAGCGCTCACGCGTGGAGCCATAGAGCAGCAAAATACGTGGCTTGTGCAACGCGGGTTCCCGTGGGGTCAGTTGCTCAAGGGTTGGAATACTCACCAACTCTTCAGCGATATTCGGCAGTTGCTCTTTCATCTATATTCCTTGGGCCAGCCACCTAAGGCCAACATTAAGCAGCCTACAAGTAACCAATCCGACCCAGTTCCAGCTGCAATGCCTCGGCACTCAAGGTGCTCGGATTCAGGGCGATAAATGCTTTAACGCGCGTTTCGATTGTGCTTAGAGTCGCAGCAAAAGCCGCCTCGATCTCCACCTGGCTGCCCACCACTTCAGAAGGGTCAGCCAGGCCCCAATGGGCTTTCAGTGCGCGTCCGAAAAATACCGGACACGCCTCACCCGCAGCCCGATCACACACGGTAATCACCACATCAACAGATGTATCAGCGAAAGCATCAGAGGCTTTACTGCTGAGACCGAGCGTCGCAATGCCCGCATCTTCCAGCGTTTTAAGCGCCTGTGGATTAACCCGGCCGCTGGGAAAACTTCCCGAACTGACCGCGTGCAAACCAGACGGTGCGAGGTGATTAAACACGGCCTCAGACAAAATGCTGCGGCAACTGTTGTGGGTGCACATAAACAACACTTTCATGGCGCTCTCCGGGGATCAAAAACTCAGGCGTATAGCAAGCGAGCTGAGGGTAACAAGCAGAATCGGCAGCGTGATTACAACGCCGGTTTTAAAGTAATAACCCCAACTGATGGTCATGTTCTTACGCGCCAGTACATGCAGCCAAAGCAGCGTGGCAAGGCTGCCGATTGGGGTGATCTTGGGCCCAAGGTCACAGCCAATGATGTTGGCGTAGATCATCGCCTGCTGAGTCACGCCGCTGACATTCGCCGCATCAATTGATAGCGCACCGATCAGCACAGTGGGCAGGTTATTCATCACCGACGACAGCACGGCAGTCAGCAGCCCCGTGCCTAGGGTTGCTCCCCACACCCCATGTTCTGCGAAGAGGTTAAGCAGCTCAGCGAGTTGATCGGTCAGCCCGGCGTTGCGCAAACCGTAAACCACCAGGTACATACCCAACGAAAACAACACGATTTGCCACGGCGCGTCTTTAAGCACTTTGTGGGTGGCAATCACATGCCCACGCGCGGCGATCACATAGAGCACAAAAGCAGCAACGGCAGCGATAGCGCTGATTGGCACGCCCAACGGCTCAATCACAAAGAAGCCAATCAGCAGCAGCGCCAGCACCCACCAACCCGCGATAAAGGTGGCGCGATCGCGAATCGCTTCCCGAGGCTCCTTGATATCTGCCAGGTCATAATGGGCGGGTAGATCCTTGCGAAAAAACCAGATCAACATACCCAAGGTCGCAGCGATACTGGCGAAGTTGACCGGGATCATTACCGAGGCATATTGGCTAAAGCTGATATCAAAATAATCAGCGGTAACAATGTTCACCAGGTTCGACACCACCAACGGCAGGCTGGCGGTGTCGGCGATAAACCCGGCGCCCATGACGAATGCCAGGGTTGCTGCCGCTGAGAAACGCAACGCCAGGAGCATGGCGATAACAATGGGCGTAAGGATCAGCGCCGCGCCGTCGTTGGCAAACAGTGCCGACACTACAGCGCCCAACAAGATGATAAAGGCATAGAGCTTGCGACTGCTGCCACCACCCCACTTGGCCACATGCAAGGCGGCCCACTCAAAGAGCCCCGCTTCATCAAGCAACAAACTGATAATAATGATGGCGATAAACGCCCCGGTGGCGTTCCAGACTATTTGCCACACCACCGGAATGTCGCCGAGGCTTACCACGCCGCTCAGCAGGGCCAACACAGCACCAAAGGCCGCGCTCCAGCCAACGCCAAGCCCTTTTGGCTGCCAGATAACCAGCGTAATGGTGACAACAAATATCGAAAGTGCGATGAGCATTCAGGCAACTCGATTGGAGGGAAATGAGTCAGTCGCACAACGACTGATTTTGCGTAAGACTTTTCATTTGACCAAGCCTGGTTGCGTCATCGCTCAGCCACTGCGCGTGGCTTTCGGCAACCTCACGCAACATGCTCGTTACCCAACCGGGCAGTTCTGGATGCAGACGGTAATACACCCACTGCCCTTGTCGGCGATCCATCAGTAGTCCACATGTGCGCAGCAATGCAAGATGCCGGGAAATCTTCGGCTGACTTTGCTCCAGTGCAGCCGTGAGCTCGCAAACACAAAGCTCTCCCTCGCTGGCAATCAACAACGTAATGCGCGCACGGGTGTCATCTGCAAGGCACCTGAATACCTCTGTCGGTTTAAACGGCCCAGCCATGAGTACTCCTGATAAATGCTTGCAGTCTAAATATATGGGAAACCGAATATATTAGAGAACATATATATGGTCAAGCATATATATGACGCTTGATTAGACTGCAGGCTAGCGCCTCAAGCAGCTTGCGCCACAGGTGCGACTTGAAACACCTTCATCTTTTCTTCATCGTTTTGTCACCCAATTCTGCGAAATAGTCAGGCTGGATTTTCTTTCTATCGAGCACGGCTATTACTACTGCACGGCACCATGTCATTCGTCTACGATCCTTCAGCGCAACAGCAGACGCGTCAGCGTTCAAGTGCCTGCCATGAAGTTATTGATCACCGGAGCGGCAGGTTTTATCGGCATGCACACAGCCCAGCGGCTATGCGCGGCTGGCCACGATGTAATCGGTATCGACAACCTCAATGACTATTACAGCGTTGAACTCAAGCGAGCGCGGCTTGATCAGCTGACCAGGCTGGATAACTTCCGCTTTATCAAACTGGATATTGTTGACCACGCGGCGCTGATGAAATTATTCATTGAGCAACGCTTTGACGGCGTGATTCATCTCGCGGCGCAAGCGGGCGTGCGCTACTCCCTGGAAAACCCGCAGGCGTATGCAGACTCAAACCTGGTGGGCTTTCTTAATGTGCTTGAGGCGTGCCGGCACGTCATCCCGATGCATTTGATCTATGCCTCAAGCAGCTCGGTATACGGCAGCAACCCTAAGGTGCCATTTGCTACCTGCGATACGGTGGACCGCCCTGCTTCGCTCTATGCAGCGACTAAACGCGCCAATGAATTACTAGCCCACAGCTACTCACAGCTTTACCAGATACCCGCTACCGGCTTGCGATTCTTTACCGTGTTTGGTCCTTGGGGGCGCCCGGATATGGCGCTGTTCAAATTCACTAAAGCAATTCTTAACGAGCAACACATTGATGTGTACAACCACGGCAACTTGTCCCGCGACTTCACCTACATAGACGACATCGTTGAAGGGATCAGTCGCCTATTGTCATTGCCGCCCAGGGCATCAAGCGATGACCTCAAGGTGCCACATCGGCTGTTGAATATTGGCCGCGGCGAACCAGTTCGATTACTCGACTTTATTCAATGTATCGAGCAGAACCTGGGCATGAGCGCGCGCAAAAACATGCTGCCCATGCAGCCCGGCGACGTTGAAAGAACATGGGCTGACATCAATGAACTGGCACAGCTGATTAATTTTCGCCCGCAAACCTCGTTATCAGACGGGGTCTCCCAATTCGTTGGCTGGTACCGCAGGTTCTATCAGGAATGAATAGGTTGCCTTGGCCGCCCCACTTGTCTCATCCGGAAACCACCATGCATAACTCGGTATTTCTCTCTGTTTTGATTCCCGCGAAAAATGAAGCAGGCAACCTCACCACCCTGCTCAATGAAGTGCGCGCGGCCTTGGCCGACGAAGCCTTTGAAGTGATCGTTGTGGATGACGGCAGCACGGACAGCACCCTGGCTGAGTTGCGCGCCTTGAAACAAACCGGCTACACCTCGTTGCGCATCCTTCAGCATGACCGCTCACTGGGCCAAAGCACCTCGGTATACCACGCCGCAATCCTCGCCAGAGGTCACTGGCTGGCAACCCTGGATGGCGATGGCCAGAATGATCCAGCCGATTTGCCGGGCATGCTGGCGTTGGTCCGCGACACGGATCAGCACGCAGACCCGATCAAGCTGGTAGCCGGGCACCGGGTTTCTCGCCAAGACAGCGCAAGCAAACGCTGGGCCTCACGCCTGGCTAATGGCTTACGCCAACACCTGCTTAAAGATGCGACACCCGATACGGGCTGCGGGATCAAGCTGATTGAGCGCACAGCGTTTCTCAAGCTGCCCTACTTCGACCATATGCACCGTTATATTCCTGCGCTGATACGTCGGCAAAACGCACGCATGGTGGTGCATCCGGTGAATCACCGGCCGCGCAAATCAGGGGTATCCAAGTACGGCAACCTCGACCGTGCGCTGGTCGGAATTGTCGATCTGTTTGGCGTCTGGTGGTTGATAAAACGCACCCGGCTCGACACCACTCCCCGGGAAGTCGAGGCCTGACATGGGCCGAGAAGCCTTATGGCTGGCGGTCGGCTTTGCCGGGCAGCTCGCCTTTACCGGACGCTTTGCATTGCAATGGCTGTACAGCGAATACAAAAAGCGCAGCGTGATCCCCGTGGGGTTTTGGTACCTGAGCATTGTCGGTAGCGCCCTGTTACTGGCGTATGCGATTTACCGCCAAGACCCTGTATTCATTCTTGGCCAGTCCTTTGGCTTTGTGGTCTACCTGCGCAACCTGCAACTCATCGCGAAAAGTGCAGCCAAAGACATCAAGGAATAACCTGTGCGATTGATACTTACAGAAAACCGCGAACGCTATGGCCTGATGCTGTTGGCGTTAGTGCTGATTGGCGCAGGCCTTGGCTTACGCCAGCCGATGAATGTCGATGAAGAACGCTTCCTCGGTGTCGCGTTGGAAATGTTGCAAAATGGCGCGTGGTTTATTCCCCACCGTGCCGCTGAAATTTACCCTGACAAACCCCCGCTCTTTATGTGGGCGATTGCGCTGTTCACCCAAGTGACCGGCTCGGCAAAACTGGCCCTGTTCTTACCCGCCTTGCTCGCGGGCGTGGTTTCTACAGCCTGTCTTTATGACCTGGCCAAGCGGATGTGGAACCGGCGTATCGGAGTGATTGCCGCCCTGCTGTTCTTAGGCACTTATCAAACCTACAGCATTCTGCGCGTCGGTCAGATTGACGGTTTTCTGTGCCTGTGGACTGTGCTTGGTCTCTACGGTATTGGCCGGCATATTTTTACCGGGCCAAGTTGGTCATGGTTTTACCTCGCCTGTGCTGCAATGGGGTTTGGCATAATCAGTAAAGGGGTCGGGTTCCTTCCTGCGCTGGTGCTCTTGCCATATGCCTACGCCGTACGCAAGGGCTGGCATGGCGTGGTTGCAATGCCAGGCCGGGCAGGCGCATGGCTGCTCGGACTATTGGTGACGTTGGCGGCTGTATCTGTATGGTTGCTGCCGCTGCTGATCAGCACGCTGATTCATAAAGACCCCGCCACTGTGGCCTATGTGCAGGAGATTTTGTTCAAGCAAACCGCGCAGCGTTACACCAATGCGTGGGCGCATCAGGAACCGTTCTGGTACTTCTTCGTGAAGGTTATACCCAAATATTGGCTGCCAATCGTGCTGGCCTTGCCTTGGTTGATACCGGCATGGCGCAAGCAGCTACTCAAACATGATGGCCGCGCCTTGATTTTGCTCGGCTGGGTGGCGCTGGTTGTGCTGTTTTTCTGTTTCAGTAGCGGCAAACGCAAAATCTATATATATCCGGCCTTGCCAGGTCTGGTGTTAGCCACCGCGCCATTAGTGCCGTGGTTGATCCGCCGCTGGTTTGCTCATCACCCATCGCGGCGCAGGGTGTTTGTCGGCGTCTGCGTGCTGTGGTTTGGCGCGTGGTTTGCCAGAGGATTTATCGAGCCGGTCAAGGACGGTGCAAACCCGCACGAGACCATTATGCGTAGCGCTGAAGAACTCAGCGCAGGCAGTGATTTGTTTATCGTTAATTGGCGCGAAGGGCATTGGCTATTTGCCCGTCAACCGATTGTTCACACTGGCTTTGCCAACGACAGTTCAGTCGAACTGGCCGCAGCCTGGTTACGCAAAAACCCGCAGGCCCGTGCACTGGTCCCAGCCGATGATGCACCACGCTGCTTTGACCTTGAAAAAGCCACAGCGTTGGGTGCGACGTCGCGCGAAAACTGGCTACTCGTAAGCACTGACGCAGACAACGGCAAGTGCCAGGCGCTGATACCTAAAACCCTGTATCGCTTTGCCTGGCAAAAACCATTGGCTCAATGATCAGCGTCGAGCGCATGCAGACCACTGCATGCGCCCGCTTGTCATGAGCGATTAGGCAGCGGTGCAGTACCGGCTACGGTTTGATCCGCCGCCTTGTCTGCTGTATCGCTGGCTGCCCAGGCACGTACACGCTCGATACTCTCGCGGTACGGCTTGAGCCCTTTACTCAGCAAAATGATAGAACTGCTGATGGCCAGTAAGGTAACGATCAATAGCGAATAACGCAGAGCGTTATCGTCGGCAAACACATAATCCGTCACCAGCGCTACCGCTGTCGGGCCGATGCCCAGACCGAGCAACGTGATAACAAACAGGTAAATTGCCGATGCCTGTCCGCGCATCGAGTTAGGCATGATTTCCTGAATAGCCGCCGGGGCAACACCAAAAGGCATGCTCAGGCAAAACACTGTAGGCGCCATTAATACCGATGCCCAAAAGGCACTCTCCATCAACGGAAAGCCCAGCACAAAAGGCACCGCCGCTATCGCCGCGTACAACCCCACACGCATATTTGCATCGGTACGACCGCGCTTGGCCATCCAGTCTGCCAAGCGCCCGCCAAAGACAATCCCCAAGCAGCCAAACACCGCAACAATACTGCCGTAAACGATGCCAACGTGGCTGGCATCCCAGCCATAGGTGCGAATGTAGAAGGTAGGCACCCAGGCCGCGCTGCCGTAGCCGGCAAAGGCTAAACCGGCGAAGCCAAAGTTGTGGCACAGCACCGTGCGCCGATTTTTACGGATGTAACGTGCCACTTGCGACAAGGGCACTACAACACCTGCACCGGCGCCACGGCGCGCCGGTTCTTTAACCGCCAGCATCAATAAGGTAAAGAGCACCCCGGCGACACCAAGCCCAAGAAAAATCAACTGCCATGGGCGAACTTCACCCAACAGCGGCAACATCACATCGCCCTGCGCAGACGCGAACTTGATCACCAAGCCGCCGAGCAAGAATGCCAAGCCCGACCCCAGATAAACCCCCATCGAGTAAACGCTGATCGCCGTTGCTCTGCGCTCCAGCGGAAAGCTATCTGCAATCAACGAGTACGCCGCAGGTGATAACGCGGCCTCGCCGACGCCGACTCCAATTCTGCACAGTAAAAACTGCCAATAAAGCCGCGCCATTCCGCACGCTGCGGTCGCAGCGCTCCAAAACAGCACACCAAAAGCAATCAGTCCGCGACGGCTTTTAGTGTCCGCCAGGCGACCCAGTGGAATACCGCACACGGTATAAAACATGGCGAACGACAGGCCCATCAGCAGGCTCATTTCAGTGTCGGAGATCGCCAGATCACGGCGAATAGGTCCAACCAGCAGGTTAAGAATCTGCCGGTCGATAAAAGACAGTACATAGGCGACCATCAGAATGCTGACAGTTGTCCAGGCGCGAATGTTGGAGGGGTAGCCATTGTTGTTATTGGGCATGGGCAGTTTCCTCGACAGCACACACAAGGTGCGCGACGGTTAAAAGTACTGCCAGCTTAGGCGTATATGCTGCTCAGTGAGTATCGCCCGGAATAGTTATTGATGGTATGAATGTCATCCTTTGGAGTGAGCGCCCAGCACTCACTCAGGCAGCAGCCGGTTACAGATTTACAGGCGCTCGCTCACACAGGACCTTGAGGGCTTCGGTCCAGCTTGGGTGGTCATTCAGGCAAGGCACCAATTGCAGGGTTTCACCGCCAGCCTCCTGGAATTGCTCCAAACCGCGGTCACCGATTTCTTCCAGCGTTTCAATGCAGTCGGCAACAAAGGCCGGGCACATGACCAGCAGGTTTTTGACGCCTTGCTGCGCCAATTCTTCCAGCCGGGCTTCGGTGTAGGGCTCAATCCACTTGGCCCGACCCAAGCGTGACTGAAACGACACCGACCACTGCTCCGACTGCAAGCCCATCGCCTCGGCAAATGCCTGCGCGCTGCGCATGCACTGCGCGCGGTAACAGGTGGCGAGCACTTCAGGCGAGGCAGTCTGGCAGCAATCTGCACCTTTTAAGCAGTGCGCCCCGCTGGGGTCGCGCTTGTGCAGGTGACGCTCTGGCAAACCATGGAAGCTCAAGAGCAAATGGTCGAAGCCTTTATCCAAATATGGCTTGGCGCTGTCGACAAGCGCCGAAATATATTCTGGCTGATCATAAAAGGGCTGCAGAACCGACAACTGTACATCCAACTTCTTCTCGGCGATTACTCGCCGCGCCTCTTCGATCACAGTCGTGGTGGTGCTATCGGCAAACTGCGGATACAGCGGCGCCAAGGTAATCTTGGTAATGCCCTTAGCGGCCAACGCGCCTAACTGCGTCTCAATCGACGGCTCACCGTAGCGCATCGCCAACTCCACGGGTCCTTGGGTCCATTTGGATTGCATGGCCTGCTGCAGACGTTTGCTCAGCACAACCAGCGGCGAGCCCTCTTCCCACCAAATGGATGCATAGGCGTGTGCTGACTGCTCTGGACGCTTGATCAGAATCAACGAGACCAGCAGGCGACGAATCGGCCATGGCAGGTCGATAACATAGGGATCCATCAAAAATTGATTGAGATAGCTGCGCACATCAGCAACTTTTGTAGAGGCTGGCGAACCCAAATTAACCAGTAGCAACGCGTGGTCGGTCATGCAAATTCCTAGTTAGGCCCTGATCAGCAGGGCTCAGTCTGTCGGGTTCAATAAATCCGTTAATGCGACATCTAAATGGGTGAAGCGAAACTCAAAACCGGCATCAGTCAGACGCTTGGGCAGCGCACGTTGGCCGCCCAACAACAGGGTCGACATTTCGCCAAGACCTGCGCGCAGTAAAAAACCGGGGACAGGCAGCAACGTAAACCGATTAACCGCATGTCCCAGTTCATAGGTAAATTCATTGTTGCGCACCGGATGTGGCGAGCACGCATTATAAGGTCCGCTAGCCTGCGGATGCTGCAAGAGAAAATCAATCAAGGCGATTTGATCGCTCAAATGCACCCATGGCATCCATTGTCGGCCGCTACCAATGCGCCCGCCTAAAGCCAGCTTGAATGGCAGCAGCAAGCGCTTCAACATGCCGCCATGAGTCGCCAGCACCAACCCAGTACGCACCAGCACCACCCGCATACCCAATGGCTCAGCCTGCAGCGCTGCGGCTTCCCAATCGGCACAGAGTTTTGCGGCAAAATCGTCGCCTTGCTGGGGCGATTCCTCCGTCAGCACTTGATCTTCACCGTCGCCATACCACCCAACAGCCGACCCCGAAATAAGCACGCTGGGCTTTTGCTCACGCTGCTTAAGCCATGCGACCAACTGATCGGTCAGGGCAATCCGGCTATCGCGCAACAACTGTTTGCGGGCCGCACTCCATGGCTTGTCGGCGATGGGGGCGCCTGCCAGATTAATCACCGCATCAATAGACTCATCGTTAAGCGCTTCGAGTGTCGCCACACCCCGAACCGAATCTCCGCATAGGCCCGAAACCTGCTCAGGCTGACGACTCCAAACACTTAATTGATGCCCATGCGCCGCCCAATAATGGCATAAGCCTTGGCCTATCAAGCCGGTGCCGCCAGTCAGCAAAATATGCATGGCATCCTCCTCGCGCATGAACCTGACACAGAGCTCTTATGTAGCCCAGAGTTAGCTCGTATGAAGCAATTTAACGCCATTTCCGCTGTCTATTTTTGGACAGAGTCTGCGGCGTTTGATTAACAGTGGCTAAGCTTACCGCGTAGCCTGAAAACGGCTCAGCCCATGGGTGTGCTTACCTGATAACTATAGATGAGTCACACCCACAGCATTTAAATCTTATACGCAAAACGAGTATTGTATAGCTTTTAGCCCCAAAAGCGCCTAACGTTTTAGAACATGAGGCAGACCATGAACTCCAGCATCCCCATCGCGATTATTGGCACCGGAATCTCCGGGCTCTCCGCCGCCCAAGCCCTGCAAAGCGCCGGGCACAGTGTTCAGCTTTTCGATAAAAGTCGTGGCAGCGGCGGCCGCATGGCCAGCAAGCGCAGCGACGCCGGCGCCCTCGATTTGGGCGCCCAGTACTTCACCGCCCGTGACCGGCGTTTTGTCGAAGTTGTTCAGCAATGGCATACCCGCGGCTGGGCCAGCCAATGGCAACCCAACCTCTACAACTATCAAGACGGGGTACTCAGCGCTTCCCCAGATGAACAAGTGCGCTGGGTGGGTTCGCCCCGCATGAGCGCCATAACCCGGGCCATGCTGGGCGCACTGCCGGTGCACTTCAGCTGTCGTATTACCGAGGTCTTTCGCGGCGAAGCATTTTGGAGCCTGCAAGATGCCGAAGGTAAAAGTCACGGCCCCTTCAGCCATGTGGTGATTGCTTTACCAGCACCTCAGGCCAGTACGTTATTGGCGGCGGCACCAAAACTTGCAGCGGCGGCGGCAAGCGTTTCGATGGAGCCAACCTGGGCAGTCGCCCTGTCATTCGCAACCCCATTAGACACCCGTGTAGAGGGCTGCTTTGTCCAAGACAGCGCTTTGGACTGGCTCGCTCGCTGCACCAGCAAACCCGGACGCGAAAGCCCAAATGACACCTGGATATTGCACGCTACCAGCCAGTGGAGCCGGCAACATATCGACCTGGCCAAAGAGCAGGTTATCGAGCATTTGCACGGCGCTTTCGCTGAGCTGATCGGCTGCGCCGTGCCGCCGCCTTCATTCACCCTTGCCCATCGCTGGCTCTATGCTCGGCCGTCCGCTGCGCACCAGCTTGGCGCTTTGGCTGATGCCGATCTGGGCCTGTATGCCTGTGGCGACTGGTGCCTGTCCGGCCGGGTGGAAGGCGCCTGGCTAAGTGGCCAGGAAGCGGCGCGCAAGCTGCTCGAGCACCTGCAGTGAGCGCCAGCTTATGACAACTGCCCGCCGTATCAACCCGCAAAAACTGCTGCTGTCAAAATGGACAGCAGCCACACCGCGCAGCCGTGAAAAGCACTTTATTGTTACCGAGCTAATTCGCGATGAAACGGGCCAAGTGCTGCAAATAGAACTGCAGGCCGTCCTCACCAAGCGCATCGAACTGATTGCCTGGCAAGCCCTGCAAAACCAGCAAGATTGGTTAATGGGCTGGAAATAAGCCGCGAATAACACGTGTTAGCCTCGCCGTGAAAACTTGTACAAATATTTGACTTGTACAAGATATGCCTTACGATGAAGTGAAGTTATACAAACCTTATATTTTGTACAACAAATCATCGAAGGTTGGTCATGGCAGATATAACATCAAGCAAACCCAAGATCGCAATCAGCGCCTGCCTGCTCGGCGAACAGGTCCGCTATAACGGCGGGCACAAAGAATCGCGCCTGTGCAGCCGGACCTTGGGTGACTATTTTGATTTCGTCTCGATTTGCCCTGAGGTCGCCATAGGCCTGGGTACACCTCGCGAGCCAATCCGCCTGGTGGGTAATCCTGACGCACCAAGGGCGGTGGGCACAGTCAACAGCGACAATGATGTCACCGACCGTCTGGCCGCCTATGGCCAGCAAGTTGCCGATCAACTGACTGATATTTGTGGCTACATCCTGATGCAGCAGTCGCCGTCCTGTGGCGTGCAAAGGGTCAAGGTCTACCAAGCCGACGGGCGTCCAAGTGAGCCCAAAGGCACCGGCATATTCGCTGCTGAATTTATCGCGCGCCATCCAAACCTGCCGATAGAAGAAGCGGGTCGTTTGAACGATCCGGTACTGCGCGAGAACTTTCTAAGCCGCGTATTTGCCTATGCCGACTGGCAGCACGTGCTGCAAGCAGGACTGACCCGCAAACGCCTGATCGACTACCACTCGCGCTACAAATACCTGCTCATGGCGACCCATCCATTGCAGTACAAGACTCTGGGTCGCTTGCTGGGAAATCTTCGCCAGCAAGACCTGCACACCCTGGCTGCCGACTACTTCAGCCAACTAATGACGGCACTTAAAAGCTGCGCCACCCGCGGCACCCACAGCAATGTATTGCAGCACATCAGTGGTTATCTCAAACAGTCCTTGAGCGCTGAAGAGAAGCAGGAAATGCAATCCCTTATCAGCCAGTACCGCCAAGGTGTGGTGCCGCTCGTGGTGCCATTGACGCTGCTCAAACATCACTTCCGGATGCACCCCGACCACTACATCAATCAACAGGTTTACCTGCAGCCACACCCGGAAAACCTTAGCCTGCGAAATGCCATATGAACCCCTCTATTCAAAATCCTGACGACAACGAATATCAGGTCGCGCTCGCCGATGGTTTCCGGCCCATCCGGGATGTGGCACGCATCACCGGAGTAAACCCGGTGACATTGCGTGCCTGGGAGCGCCGCTACGGTTTAATCGTGCCGCAACGCACGGCTAAAGGTCACCGTTTGTACAGCAAGCAGCACATCAACCAAATCCAGGCGATTCTGCGCTGGATCAACCGAGGCGTTGCGGTCAGTCAGGTCAAAGAGCTGCTAGACAGCGAGACTCCGTTGCTGGCCGTGGCTGGCGAACAATGGGCAGACTCACAATGGGCACAGAAGTGCCAGATGTTGCTTGAGGCCATCAGCACCCTGGCCGAGCGGCGGCTTGATGACATTTTCAATAGTGAGCTGGCGCTGTATCCACCGCAGGTGCTGTGCAAACAGCTTCTATTACCCCTACTGGCTGAGTTGGAACAACGCTGGCATGGCCAGTTTGGCGCTCGGCTTGAGCAGGTATTTTTCTATTCATGGCTGCGCAGCAAACTCGGCGCCCGTCTTTACCACAACAATCGCCAGCAGCATGGCAGTCCATTATTGATGGTCAACTATTCGGACCTGCCGATGGCCCCTGGATTGTGGCTTAGCGCGTGGTTGGCGAGCAGTGCCGAGTCTGCCGTTGAAGTGTTTGACTGGCCGGTGCCGCAGGCCGAGCTGAGCATGGCAATAGAGCAACTTCAGCCACCCGCCGTGCTGCTGTATTCGACCCAGCCGCTGAATCTCAGCCAATTGCCGATGTTGCTTGAAGGGTACGCTGGCACCCTGCTGATCACCGGCCCAACGGTGACTATTCACCAAGCCGAGCTGCAGCCGCTGCTTGTGCAGCACCGCAATTTGGCAATCGCCACAGACCCCGTCGTCGCCCTGCAAGTGCTGGCCGATCGACGCCTGCTACAGGAGGTTTAATGCAGCAGTTGATGTGGTTCCGCACCGACCTCAGGGTGCATGACAACACCGCCTTGGCCGCTGCAATGGCTGAAGGCCCGACGGTGGCTCTTTATTTGCTGAGCCCCGGCCAGTGGCAAGAACATGATGACGCGCCGTGCAAGGTTGACTTCTGGCTACGCAACCTCAGCGAACTGAGCCGCGAGCTAGGCATGCTCAATGTGCCCTTGTTAATTCGCAGTGCCGATCGCTGGGATCAAGCGGCGCCTGTGATAGCCGACCTGTGCCAACAGCTCGACATCGGCCAAGTCCATTGCAATCAAGAGTACGGTGTCAACGAAAGCCGGCGTGACGAGCAAGTGGCACATACCTTGGAAACCCAAGGGATTAGCCTGCGCAGCCAGCTAGACCAGCTGTTTTTTCAACCGGGCAGCGTACTGACCAAAACCGGCACCTACTTTCAGGTGTACAGCCAGTTTCGCAAGGTTTGCTATCAGCGCCTGCATGACAATATTCCCCAGCGTATCCCCAAGCCTGCTGCGCAAACGCCTTTAGCGATCAAGGCAGACAGCGTGCCAAAACAGGTTGAACCCTTTGCAACACCGAGCGAGGCGCTTCAGCAACTCTGGCCTGCCGGAGAGGATGAAGCCATGCGCCGCCTGGCCGAGTTCGCTGACGAGCCGATTACCGACTATCAAACTCACCGTGATATCCCAAGCAAGCCCGGCACCAGCCAGTTGTCTGCCTACTTGGCGGCTGGTGTCATTTCACCGCGCCAATGTTTGCATGCCGCCTTGGCGTTTAATCGCGGTGAATTCGACAGCGGCAATGCGGGGGCGATGACCTGGATCAACGAACTGCTTTGGCGTGAGTTCTACAAGCACATTTTGGTCGGTTATCCGCGGGTTTCGAAACACCGTGCATTCAGGGTCGAAACCGACGCGCTGAAGTGGCGTCAGGCCCCAGAGGAGTTGGCCGCCTGGCAACAAGGCTGCACCGGTATTCCAATTATCGACGCGGCGATCAAGCAGTTGCTCAGCACCGGCTGGATGCACAACCGCTTGCGCATGGTGGTGGCGATGTTTCTGACTAAAAACCTGCTGATTGATTGGCGCGAAGGTGAAGCGTTCTTTATGCGTCACCTTATCGATGGCGACCTTGCCGCGAACAATGGAGGCTGGCAGTGGAGTGCATCGACCGGCACCGACGCCGCCCCCTATTTCCGCATCTTCAACCCTGTCAGCCAGTCGCAACGATTCGATCCCAATGGGCGCTTCATTCGCCAATGGTTACCTGAGCTGGACGCGCTCGACAACAAAGCGATCCATGATCCCTCTGCACTTGGCGGGCTATTTGGCGTGGCTGACTACCCCAGCCCGATGGTCGATTTGAAAAGCAGCCGTGAGCGGGCCATCAACGCGTTCCGGGATTTGCCCAAAAACGTCGAGGAGGCTTTCGTATGAGTGATTTCCTGCGCAACTTCGCCACTGACTTTGCGGCGCTGAACAAACACAACCTTGATCAACTGAATCAGCTGTACAGCGATGATGCGGTGTTTCAAGACCCTTTGCACAAGATCCACGGCCTGGGGAACATTCGCCAGTACTTTGCCGAGCTTTATGCAAACGTCAGCGATTTAACTTTCGATTTTCATGGCATTGATTCGGTTAATAACGGCGAAGGATACCTGCGCTGGACCATGAGCTATCGCCATCCACGCCTCGCCGGCGGCGACCTGATCCGGGTTGATGGCTGCTCTCACCTGCTATGGAACAGCAAGGTTTACCAGCATCGCGACTACTTTGATGCAGGTAGCTTGCTCTATGAGCACTTGCCGGTAATGGGCCGGGTGATCGCCTGGCTCAAAGGCAGGTTAGCCTGATGAACGAACGTCGTTATTGGGTCACCGGTGCCAGCAGTGGCATTGGCGCCGCGCTCGCCGAACTGCTGCTCGGCAGGGGTCACCGCGTTGCGCTCAGCGCCCGCTCCATAGAGCCCCTGCAGGGACTCGCTGAACGATACCCACAACAAGTGCTGGTGCTTGCTGGAGATCTTAGCGATCCCCAGCAGGTTAAGGACATCGCCACGCGCATCAGCTCGACATGGGGTTGGCTGGATACCGCAATTCTCAACGCAGGCACCTGCGAATACCTTGATGCTGCCGAGTTTGATTCAGCCCTGATCGAGCGCGTCATTAAAACCAATGTGTTCGCCACCAGTTACTGCATTGAAGCCGCCCTGCCGTTGCTGCGTAAAAGCCAAAGCCCGCACCTGGTCACAGTTGCCAGTTCGGTCACCTATTTGCCGCTGCCGCGGGCTGAAGCCTATGGCGCGTCAAAAGCCGCGCTGCGCTACCTGCTGGAGTCGCTACGCCTTGACCTGGCCCATGAAGGCATTGATGTAACCCTGGTCAGCCCCGGTTTTGTGGATACCCCCCTAACCCAGAACAACGACTTCCCAATGCCCATGCGGGTATCCGTCGAAACCGCCGCGCAACACATTGCCAAGCGCCTCGACAAACGCCCCTATGAAATTGCTTTTCCGTGGTTATTCATTACCTGCCTGCGGTTACTCGCCAATTTACCCAAAGCTCTGCAGGTTGCCATTGGCAAGCGCATGGCTCGCACCCAGCGGTAAGGATCAAACATGAAAATTGCCATTATCGGCAGTGGTATTTCAGGTCTAACCAGCGCCTATCTACTGAACCGCAACCATCAAGTGAGCGTCTTTGAAGCCGCTGACTGGATCGGTGGACACACCCACACTGTTGACGTTGAAAGTGCCGGTGAACAGTATTCGATTGACACCGGATTTATTGTTTTCAATGACTGGACCTACCCCAACTTCATACGCTTGCTCGGTCAATTGGGTGTGGCCTTCAAACCCACGCAGATGAGTTTCTCTGTCAGCGATCCGGTCAGCGGCACCGAGTACAACGGCAACACCCTAAACAGCTTATTCGCTCAGCGCAGCAATTTACTTTCAATTAAATTCTGGACCATGGTCCGCGATATTCTGCGGTTCAATCGTGAGGCCATCGACGATCTAGACAACCAACGCATCCACCCTGCCACAACCTTGGGTGCCTACTTGCAGGCGGGCGGCTACAGCGACCGGTTCACCGAGCAATACATCGTACCCATGGGTGCAGCGATATGGTCAATGTCGTTGCAGGATATGCTCAACTTTCCGCTGCAGTTTTTTATCCGGTTTTTCAAAAATCACGGTTTGCTGTCGGTCAGTAACCGCCCACAGTGGTGCGTAATTGAAGGCGGCTCAAGCAGTTATATCCAACCGCTAACTGAGTCGTTCAAACAGCATATCCGCCTGAACTGCCCCGTACAGCGGGTGGAGCGCGATGCCGAGGGTGTGAGCATCCATAGCGCAAGCGGTGTGGAGCGCTTCGATAAAGTCATCTTCGCCTGCCACAGCGATCAGGCCCTAAAGCTGCTCGCCAAGCCGAGCATGCAAGAGCAACAGATCCTTGGCGCAATGCGCTACGCCGACAACGACGTGGTGCTACACACCGACACCCGCTTACTGCCGCTGCGACCACTGGCGTGGGCAAGCTGGAACTATCGCTTGGGCGGCCCCGTTGAACAACCGGCCGCCGTGACCTACAACATGAATATCTTGCAGGGCCTAAAGAGTCCCTGCACATTCTGCGTCAGCCTTAACCAGAGCGAACAGATCGACCCCGGTAAAATACTCGCCCGCTACACATACTCCCATCCGCAATACAGCCTCGACGGGGTTGCCGCACAAGCCCGTCATGAAGAGCTGCTGGGCGCTAACCACAGTTACTTCTGCGGCGCCTACTGGGCGAATGGCTTCCATGAAGACGGCGTTGTCAGTGCATTGCGCGTTGCCCGTGACTTCGGCGAGACGCTCTGATGAACAGCGCCCTCTACAGCGGCACGGTGCAGCACCGACGCTTTGCCCCCAAAAAGCACAATTTCAGTTACGCCATGGGGTTTCTCTACCTCGACCTGGATGAACAAGAGCAGGTCCTCGGCTTGTCACGGTTTGCCGGGCGCGGCAGATTTGCCGCCTTTGCATTTCGCGAAACCGACTTTCTTCCGCAGTTCACCCACGCCGGGATTCGTCTGATCGATGCAGTGCGGCTGCGCGTACAACAGGCCACCGGACAACTGCCTGATGGCGCTATCTGCCTGCTCGCCCAACCACGCAGCTGGGGCATAGCCTTTAATCCTGCAAGTTTTTTCTACTGCCACGACCGTGAAGGCAAGTTACTCGCCATCCTCTGCGAGGTGAGTAACACCCCTTGGCGCGAACGCTACCACTACGTGGTGCCCGCCAGTGGCAGCGGCCATCAACGGGTGTCGGTGAACAAAGCCTTTCACGTCTCGCCCTTTTTGCCCCGAGACATTGAGTACCAAATGGTATTCAGCCCGGCGGGTGAACGACTGGGTATTCACATGGCCGACTGGCAAGGCACAGAAAAATTGTTTGACGCCAACCTGAGCCTGACGCGCAGCGAACTTGATCGTAAAAGCCTGCACCGCTACTTACTGCGTTTCCCCTGGATGACCGGCAAAACGGTCGTTGCAATTTACTGGCAAGCACTGCGCCTGCTGATTAAACGAACTCCGCTGTTCAACCATACGCCGGCGACTGACTCATTCAGCATTGCCCGCCAGCAACCGAAGGATGCATCCCATGAAAAGCCCTAGCCTTAGTTCTTCCAAGAGCGCGCTCAAGATGGGCAGCGGCTTTGGAGCTGGTCTGCTGCGCCGCGGGGTGCTACGCCAACTGCAAGGGCTGCGCTATGGCTTTTTGACTGTCATTGAAGACGGCCAACGTCTCGAGTTCGGTGACCCGCTTGCCAGCACCCACGCGGAAATTCATGTCAATGACAGCGCAGTCTGGGGCATGGTTGCCAGCAATGGCTCGATCGGCGCCGGTGAGGCCTATATCCTCGGCCACTGGAGCTCGCCCGACCTGACCGCAGTCGTGCGGGTATTCGTCACCAATCTGGATACGCTCGATGCCATGGAGACCGGTTTTGCCCGTTTGAGTCGGCCCCTCGTGCAGGGCCTGCACTGGCTCAACAGCAACACCCGCAAAGGTTCGCGCAAGAACATTGCTGCCCACTACGATATGGGTAATGAGATGTTCGAGCAATTTCTCGATCCGACCATGATGTACTCGGCGGCGCAATTCTCCAGCGCCGAGGACAACCTTGAGCAGGCGCAGCTGAATAAGCTCGAACGGATCTGCCAGAAGCTAAACCTGCAAGCTCAGGATCACCTGCTGGAAATTGGCACGGGCTGGGGCAGCATGGCGATTTATGCGGCCGTCAATTACGGTTGTAAAGTGACCACCACCACACTGTCCAAAGAGCAATTCGACTATGCAAAGCGGCGCATTGAAGAACTAGGTTTACAGGACCGCATTACCCTGCTGCTGGAAGACTATCGCGACCTGCAAGGCACCTACGACAAACTGGTGTCGATTGAAATGATCGAAGCAGTCGGCCACCGCTTCCTCAGCGACTACTTTCAGCAGTGCGCCAAACTACTCAACCCCAAGGGATTGATGCTGCTGCAAGCGATCACCATCCGTGATCAACGTTATGAGCAGGCCAAGAACAGCGTGGATTTCATTCAACGTTACATTTTCCCCGGGGGTGCATTGCCCTCAATCACCAAGATGCTCGATATCATTACCGACAAGACCGATATGAACCTGCATCACATGGAAGACTTCGGCCTGCACTACGCGCGGACGCTGCGCCTGTGGCACGAGAATCTGCACCAGGCCCGGCATAACCTCGAACAACTCGGTTATGACCAATACTTCTACCGTATGTGGGAGTTTTATCTGTGCTATTGCGAGGGGGGCTTTATCGAGCGCACCATCGGCACGGCACAATTACTTCTGACTAAACCAGCAGCCCAACCCGCCCCCTTACTTGGACGCTTCAATGCCTAAACTGATTGCCAACGCCCTACTCTTTCAGCTTGGCTGGTTAATCTGCGTATTCACAGGCGACAGCTTCTGGCTAGTGATAGTGGCGGGCATACTGGCGGTTCATTTTTTCTGGACCAGCAGTTGGGCCGCGGAAGGCAAATTGCTGATCAGCGTGTTCTGCGCGGGCAGCGCCCTCGACAGTTTTCTGCTGAATATCGGGGTATTCGAGTTTGCCGAACCCCGCACCCTGATACCGCTCTGGTTAGCGCTCATGTGGATATTGCTCGGCAGCACCCTGAATCACTGCCTGGCCTGGACCGCCCAGCCGTGGTGGCGGGCCAGCTTGCTGGGTGCAGTCGGCGGGCCTTTGTCGTACTACGCGGGGTCGCAAATCGCCGACGTACAGTTGCCCCTCGGCACCATGCCAACGCTGTTAATACTGGCCGTGATATGGGCCGCAGTCATGCCATTGCTGCATGCCTTTGCCAAGCTCTATCGCGCCCAATATGAGCAAAGCTTGCGGGTGCGTCGATCGGCTTAAGTCACCAACGCCATCTGGCTGGCGTACACTGCCGGCCATGACCGACTCCAGATTGATCCCGCTGACCCCCTTGCCGCCGCAAACGCCGGAAGCTGAAGCTGTGGCCTGCTCAAATTGCGCTGCGTGCTGCTGCCAGCTGGAAGTCATGTTGATCACTGACACCGGCGTTCCAGAGCGCTTCATCAGCACGGACGATTGGGGCGGTGAAGTGATGCTGCGTCTGGATGACGGCTGGTGCGCCGCCCTGGACCGCGACAGCATGCGCTGCAGCATCTACGAGAAACGTCCGCTGATATGCAGGGAATTCGAGATGGGCTCGCCGGAGTGCATTGAAGAGCGACGCGGCATGGCGACTATTTACCGCTAACCACGAGCCGGCAATCCAGACTGCATGAAAACGCCTGCACTCGTGACGTTTTCACTCACCCTGAGCCACCGACTTTATTGTGAATGGAGCTTAAAAGCTCAAGCGATAATGCAGGGCATAAGACTCAACCCCGTCGTTGGGATTCTTGATCCCGGCGTTGGAGTAGTGAATCGCCCGAATACCCACCTCCTGCCCGGCAAAACGCAGACCCGCGCCAATGCGGTCTTCGAATTGGAAGGCGGTACCCAAATGGTTGCTTTCGATTTCTGTGTTGGCGAACAGGGCCACGCCAATACCCGCTTCAACATAAGGCCGTACGTTTTCACCGGCAAACTCATAAACAAACACGGGCGCAAACGAGACGCTGTGATTGCTTGAAGTCTCATCGCCGTCCCAATAGGTGTAAGCGCCTTCCCAGTAACCGGTCAAACGGCCTACATCGCTCTGCAGCCAGCTTCTGTCAAAGTCGAACTGGGCGCCGAAGCGGTAGGTCGTGGTTGAATCACTGGTTTGTCCAACTGAAAAGCTAAGGTCCGCCGCCTGAGCAGAACTGCTTAATGCCCCCAACACAGCAAATGCTGCAACCACTAAAGAAATCGTTTTTTTCATACCCGTCCTATTTTTAACGAGCCCTGTCCAGCGAGCCTCTGAAAAATAGTGCAGTGGTTTTCAGAGGTTGCTCAGGCCTGTCTGTTTTTTATTAGAACGCCAGTACCTTGGCGTCATTCACCCCGAGCATGGGCAACACAGCCTGCATTTTTTGCGGGTCGGCACTGCACCAAAATTGCTCTTTAACATCAGATGGCCATGCAAGTAAATCGCATTCAACCAATAACCGCTGCAATTGTTTAGCAACGGCGCCCCCCGTATCAATCAGACTTACGTTTGAGGGGACTAACTCGCGAAGCAACGGTTTGATAAAGGGATAATGCGTACAACCCAAGATAAGCGTGTCGCAGCCTTCAGCCAATAAAGGTTCGACATAACGCTCAAGCAAGGCGCGAGTAACAGGGCCGGTGAGATCGCCCGCCTCGATCTGCTCGACCAAACCAGGGCAAGGCTGGGTGATCACGCGCACATCAGCGGCAAAGCGATCGAGCAAGGCGGCAAATTTGGCACTTTTGAGAGTGCCAGTCGTGGCCAACACCCCGACTACACCTGAGCGGGTTGTAGCAGCAGCTGGCTTAACCGCAGGTTCCATACCGACAATTGGCAGATGAGGATACAGCTCGCGTAAATCAGCGGCACCAGCAACCGTCGCCGTATTGCAGGCCAGCACCAGCGCCTTGGCGCCCTTACTCAATAGGAACTGGGCAATTTCGCGGCAGCGCTGGCGAATAAATTCCGGGCTTTTCTCGCCATAAGGCACATGTGCGCTGTCGGCAACGTAGAGCAAGGACTCATTGGGTAACAACTGACGAATCTCAGCCAGGACCGACAGGCCGCCAACCCCTGAATCAAATACCCCAACCGGCGCATTGTTATTCATCGCCCGCTTACCCCTGCACTGACTGAGCAGGCCCAGCCGAGCAAACGCTGCAGGCGGGGTCGCGCTTAACCCGCAACTCACGAAAGCGCGAGCCCACTGCATCGATCAATAACAACCGGCCAATCATCGGCTCCCCAAAGCCTGCCAGCAGCTTTAGCGCTTCAAGGGCTTGCAGGCTACCGACCAAACCCACCAGTGGCCCGACTACGCCGGCTTCACTGCAGGTTAATTCGGCTTCGCTGCCGTGACCGTATAAGCAGTGATAACACGGACTGGAGTCAATGCGCGGGTCAAATACTGACAGCTGCCCTTCGAGACGAATCGCGGCACCGCTGACCAAAGGCGTTTTAGCGGCCACGCAGGCAGCGTTAACCGCCTCACGGGTGCCGAAGTTATCTGAGCAATCGAGCACGAGATCGACTGCGGCCACAGCGCTGGCCAGGGTGTCTTGATCCAGCGCACTGCGCAGAAGCTGCAACTTGATCAGCGGATTAATCGCCTTGAGCCGTGCGGCGGCTGAATCGACTTTGGCCTGCCCCACACTCAAGCTGTCGTGGGCGATCTGGCGCTGCAGATTGCTCAAATCGACCGTATCGAAGTCAGCCAAATGCAGCTCACCCACGCCCGCTGCGGCGAGATACAACGCAACCGGAGACCCCAACCCACCAACGCCGACGATCAATACACGGCTATTTTTCAAGCGCAACTGACCGGCAACATCCACCTGTTGCACCAATATTTGTCGGCTGTAGCGCAGCAATTCTTCATCGCTGAGTTCTTCAAAAAAACCGGCGTGTTCACTCATGATCAAAACGTCCAATACTGATGCGCTGATGACCGCCTAAATCGCGGCGACTTTCAACCTGATTAAACCCACGCTCGCTCAACAGCTGGCACACCGAAGCGGCCTGATCATAGCCATGTTCGAGCAGCAACCAGCCCTGAGCCTTGAGGTAATTGGGCGCTTGCTCGACGATCAAACGAATGTCGTCAAGCCCATCCTGACCTGCAACCAGTGCGCTGCTCGGCTCAAACCGCACATCGCCCTGCCCCAGATGTTGATCATCGGCGGCAATATAGGGCGGGTTACTGACAATCAGCTGATAACGCTGGCCACTGAGCGCCGCAAACCAGTTGCTCTGGATGAACTGGGCATTAGCCAGCTGCAATCGGCTGCCATTCCGTGCCGCCAAGGCAACCGCTTCGGGCACCCGATCGACCCCGGTAATCTGCCACGCTGGCCGCTCTGACGCCAAGGCCAACGCGATTGCCCCGGTGCCGGTGCCTAGGTCGAGCACATCGGCGGGCGTTGCGGGGATCAACTGCAAGGCCGTTTCAACCAGCAATTCGGTATCGGGACGTGGAATCAGGGTATGGGACGCGACTTCCAGATCAAGACTCCAGAAGCCTTGCTGGCCAAGAATATAGGCCACCGGCTCACCGTCTTGACGACGTTTGATAGCCGCCAAAAACTGCTCAAGCTGCTCATCACTCACGACCTTATCGGCCCAGGTATGCAAATAGCTGCGCGACTTACCCAAGGCATGCGCCAGCAATAACTCAATATCTAACCGGGCAGTCGGAGAGTCCGGCAGCGCTGTGCTGCTGAGTATCGCTTGGATCGTCGGCATGGGTTCAAGGTCGGCTTAGGCAGTGGAGGTATAGAGTAGCGCGCCGAGCTGTTGGTGTTAATGCTTGAGGGCTGCGCTTGTGGCAAGCGCAGCCTGCAGGCTCAGCCAGTACGCGGGGTGAATCAATCACCCAGCGCCGCGAGCTGATCTGCTTGGTATTCGGCGAGCAATGGCTCAATCACTGCGTCGACGCCGCCGGCCATAACCTCAGCCAATGAATACAGCGTCAGGTTGATACGGTGATCGGTCACCCGGCCCTGCGGAAAGTTATAAGTGCGAATCCGCTCGGAGCGGTCACCGGAACCAACCAGCAATTTACGCGTGTCGGAAATCTCTTTATGGGCTGCGGCATCCTGCTGATCTTTCAACTTGGCGCCCAACCATGCCATCGCCTTGGCGCGGTTCTTGTGCTGCGAACGCTCTTCCTGACACTCAACTACAGTACCGGTCGGAATGTGGGTGATGCGAATGGCCGAGTCCGTGGTGTTTACGTGCTGACCACCGGCCCCGGAGGAGCGATAGGTGTCTACGCGCAAATCGGCCGGATTGATGTTGATTTCAGCTTGTTCATCGGGCTCAGGCAGGACCGCAACCGTACAAGCCGAGGTATGTACGCGGCCCTGGGATTCCGTTTCAGGCACCCGTTGTACACGGTGTGCACCGGACTCGAACTTGAGCTTGCTGTAGACGTTGTCGCCTTCGATTCGGGCAATCACTTCTTTGTAGCCGCCGTGCTCGCCTTCACTGGCTGAAAGAATTTCAACCCGCCAGCCACGCCGCTCTGCATAACGCGAATACATGCGAAACAGGTCGCCCGAGAATATCGCCGCTTCATCGCCACCGGTGCCCGCACGGACTTCCAGAAACACGTTGCGGTCATCATTCGGGTCTTTGGGCAGCAACATGCGCTGCAGATCGCCTTCGAGCTTGATCAGCTGCTCTTTGGCCTCGGCAACTTCTTCCTCCGCCATTTCGCGCATATCCGGGTCGCTGTCTTTCAACAGCGCCTGCGCCGTTTCGAGATTGGCTAGCACCTTACGGTATTGGCTAAACGTGGCATTAACCGGCTCAATCTCGGCGTATTCCTTGGAATAGGCGCGGAACTTCGGCTGATCACTGATCACTTCGGCATCGCCAAGCAACGCCGTCAATTCCTCGAAGCGGTCCTGCATCAAATCAAGTTTATTCAGCAGCGAAGCTTTCATTGCATGCCTTTGTTGGGTGACGCGCCCTCGTCGAGGGCAAAAAGTTCTTGAGCCACAGCCAGCGCATCAATGCGTCCGTCAGCAGACAGTTTTTTCATCTGCACGCTAGGCGCATGCAGCAATTTATTGGTCAAGCCACGCGCCAGTTGCGCCAGCACATCATCCGCGTTCGCGCCGTTGCTCAGCATGCGCTGCGCCTTGGCCAGCTCTTCATCGCGCAGGCGTTCGGCCTGCTGACGGTAGGCTTTAAGCACATCAACCGCGGCCAGTTCACGCAGGCGTTGCATAAAGTCGTCGGCGCCAACCGCAACCAGCTCTTCAGCCGCTTCAGCAGCACCTTGACGGCTTTTAAGGTTCTCCGCGATCACCTCGTGCAAGTCATCGACGGTATACAGGTAAACGTCATCCAGCTCCCCGACTTCCGGCTCAATATCCCGAGGAACCGCGATATCAACCATGAAAATCGGTTTGTGCTTGCGCTGCTTGAGCGCGCTTTCTACTGCGCCTTTACCCAAAATCGGTAGCTGGCTGGCGGTGGAACTGATCACGATATCGCTCTTGGCCAGTTCCTGCGGAATATCCGAGAGCAACACCGCATGGGCGCCAAACTGCTCGGCCAGGGTGCTGGCACGCTCCAAGGTGCGATTGGCAACGACAATCCGCTTAACCCCTTGATCATGCAGGTGGCGGGCGACCAAGCTAATGGTTTCACCCGCGCCAATCAACAGCGCCTGGCTGCGATTGAGGTCACTGAATATCTGTTTGGCCAGGCTCACCGCCGCAAACGCCACGGACACCGGATTTTCACCAATAGTGGTATCGGTGCGTACCTGTTTGGCCGTGCTGAACGTGGCTTGGAACAAGCGCCCCAGCAACGGCCCCATGGTGCCGGCCTCGCGCGCGACGGCAAAGGCTGACTTCATTTGCCCAAGTATCTGCGGCTCGCCCAACACCATCGAATCGAGGCCCGAGGCCACGCGCATCATGTGACGAACTGCCGCATCATCTTCATGTATATAGGCGCAGGCACGCAGGTCATCGAAGTTCAAATTGTGGTAATTCGCCAACCACTGCAGCACCGCCTCGGACGTGAGGCTGTCTTGTTCGATGTACAGTTCGCTGCGATTACAGGTCGACAGGATCGCCGCTTCGCGGCTAGCCGTATCCCTGCAGAGTAGCTGCAATGCCTCAACCAACTGCTCTGGCGTGAACGCCACGCGCTCGCGAACGTCTACCGAGGCAGTTTTGTGGTTAATACCGAGGGCAATAAAGGCCATGCATGGTCGCTGACAGATGAAATAAGCCGGCAATTGTCCTACTTCGACCGATTGAGAACAACCACCGCTGGTTATTGTCACATCAACTGAAGCAGAATTTATCGCGTTTTAAGGACTCTGCTGATAAATAGCAAACGCCAGAAAAGCGATAGACTTAGTGGTATTTAGAAAAATATTTGCACTGCACTGTTGTTCATTGCTCAGCTTTAACCCAGCATCATGCAATATAAGGGCTGCTTGAGTGCCCGAACTAATCGCCCCATGGGTTTGCCCAATGGCTTATGTCATGATGCTCCGACCGCAGGTTAGCCGTCTCGTCTCTATGAATAGATCTTTAGCGCTACTGACAGCCATGGCTTTTTTGGGTGGCTGCCAAACCTTCAATGCCCCGACCGATGGTACGCCTCCGGTTGAGGATGCGACCGCAACTGAGCAAGCTGCGAAGCCAGTGGTATACGGCTCGTTCAGCAAAGACACGTTGCTGGCACTGCTGACGGCTGAAATGGCCGGGCAACGGAATCGCTTTGACATTGCCCTGGGCAATTACGTGCAGCAGGCCAACGCCACTCAAGATGCTGGCGTGGCGGAGCGTGGTTTCCGTATCGCTGAATACCTGGGCGCAGACCAGTCTGCTCTCGACACCTCGCTAATTTGGGCGAAAAACGCGCCAGACTCCATAGAGGCGCAGCGCGCAGCCGCTGTGCAACTAGCCCGCGCTGGCCGTTACGACGAATCCATGACCTACATGGAAAAAGTCCTGCAACGCCAAGGCGACACCCATTTCGACTTTCTCGCCCTGTCTGCCGCTGAAACCGACTCGGAAACGCGCGCCGGGCTGCTGCAAGGCTTTGATCGCCTGCTGACCAAGTACCCTGAAAACGGCCAGCTGATTTTCGGCAAAGCCCTGCTTATGCAGGAAGACGGCCGCCCTGAAGAAGCCCTTGAGTTGCTCGAAAGCCATCCAGCCAAGACCGATGAAGCCGCACCATTGCTGCTTCAGGCCCGTCTGCTGACCAGTTTGCAGCGTGGCGATGAAGCCCTGCCCCTGCTTGAAGACGGCATCCGCAAACACCCGGAAGACAAACGTTTGCGCTTAACCTATGCCCGCACTCTGGTAGAACAAGGCCGCATCGAAGACGCCAAGGGTGAGTTTTCATCACTGGTACAAGAGTTCCCGGAAGACGACGATCTACGCTTCTCGCTGGCCTTGGTTTGCCTTGAGTCTGAGGCATGGAAAGAAGCCATCGTTTACCTCGAGGAGCTGATCGAGCGCGGCAGCCACGTCGATGCTGCTCACTACAACCTCGCTCGCGCCTATGAAGAGCTTGATGAAACGGACAGCGCACTGATCGAGTACGGCCTGGTCGGCCCCGGCAATGATTACCTGCCCGCCCAAGCGCGCCAGACCGAGCTACTTTTCGCCGACAAACGTGCCAGCGAAGCCTCGGCCAAGCTCAGCAGAGCCCGTGGCGCAGAGCCTGATTACGCTATTCAGTTGTACCTGATCGAAGCCGAAGCACTGGCTGGCAATAAACAGGAAGATAAAGCCTGGCAGTTGATCCAGCAGGCGCTGAAAGAATTTCCAGACGACCTTAACCTGCTGTACACCCGGGCCATGCTTGCGGAAAACCGCGGCGACCTGGGCCAGCTGGAAACTGATCTGCGCTTTATCCTTGAGCGCGACCCAGAAAACACCATGGCGCTAAACGCCTTGGGCTACACCCTGGCCGACCGCACCGATCGCTACCAAGAAGCCGAGGAACTGGTCGATAAAGCCTACCGTCTGAGCCCGAATGACCCAGCGATTCTCGACAGCAAAGGCTGGGTGAACTATCGCCTCGGGAAGCTTGATGAGGCCGAACGCTTCCTGCGCAAAGCCCTTGAAGACTTCCCCGACCACGAAGTCGCCGCCCACCTTGGCGAAGTGCTCTGGGCCCAAGGCAATCAAAGTGAAGCCCGTAAAGTCTGGGCTGACGCCTTGCAAAAACAACCCGACAGTGATGTCCTGCGCAGCACCATCAAGCGCCTGACAGGAGCAGAGAAACCCTAATGCGTTTGCGCCACCTTATTGCATGCAGCCTTCTCGTGATGCTGACCGGTTGTGCCGGTTTGATCTCCCATGAATCCATCGAAGGCCAAGGCGACTCAGCCGCCTGGCAAGCCCACAAAGAACAGCTGACCGCGCTGGATGCCTGGCAAATCAGCGGTAAAATCGGCATTCGCGCACCAAAAGATTCCGGCAGCGCGACGCTGTTCTGGCTGCAACGCCAGGACTACTTCGATATTCGGCTTTCAGGCCCACTGGGTGGCGGCGCTGCGCGTCTCACGGGTCGCCCGGGCGAGGTGCTACTCGAGGTTGCCAACAAAGGCCGCTTTACAGCTGAGTCACCTGAAGAGCTGCTGCAACAACAGCTGCACATGAATTTACCGGTCTCGCACCTACTCTGGTGGATCCGTGGCCTGCCCGCGCCAGATACCAAGAGCAACGTCACCCTGGATACCGAAAGCCACCTGTCCAAGCTGAGCCAAGACGGCTGGCAGGTCGAATACCTCAGCTACGTTGAGCAAAACGGCTACTGGCTGCCCGAGCGCATCAAGCTGCACGGTCAGGACCTGCAAGTCACCATCGTGGTTAAGGACTGGCAACCTCGCCAGCTGGGTCAATAATGCCTGGGCAACACCCCGCCACTGCTGTCACCAACAACAGTGGCGCGCGCCTGACACTGCCCGCCCCAGCCAAGCTCAACTTGATGCTGCACATCCTTGGCCGCCGCAAGGATGGTTATCATGAGCTGCAAACCCTGTTTCAGTTTCTCGATTACGGCGACGAGCTGAGCTTTGCGCCGCGCGCAGATGGCAAAATTCATTTGCACACTGAAATTGCCGGCGTCCCTCACGACAGCAACCTGATCGTGCGGGCCGCACACATGCTGCAGAAACATGCCGGTTGTTCGCTGGGCGCCGATATTTGGCTGGATAAACATTTGCCGATGGGCGGCGGTATCGGCGGCGGCAGCTCAGATGCAGCCACCACCCTGCTCGGGCTCAACCATTTGTGGCAACTCAACTGCGACCTCGACACACTGGCAAACATAGGATTGACGCTGGGTGCAGACGTGCCGGTATTCGTGCGCGGGCATGCCGCCTTTGCAGAAGGAGTGGGTGAAAAACTGACCCCAGTCGAGCTTCCCGAGCCTTGGTTTCTCGTGGCAATACCGCAAGTACTTGTACCCACAGTAGAAATTTTCTCCGACGCCGAGTTGACACGCGATACGCCGCCCATTAAAGTTCGCAGCCTTCTTGAGGGGGGCGGTCGAAATGACTGCCAGCCGGTTGTAGAAAAGCGTTATCCAGAAGTACGTAACGCTCTGATCTTGTTGAACAAATTTGTTCCCGCAAGATTAACCGGTACTGGAGCTTGTATATTTGGGAGCTTCCCAAATGAGGTCGATGCTGGTAAAGTCGCCCGCCAACTTCCAGCCACTTTGCCAAGTTTTGTTGCACAGGGTCGTAACATTTCGATGTTGCACCGGGCGCTTCAGGAATTGGACAGGAAGTAGATGCAAAGTAGTGAGCTACACCAGATAGGGGCGTCGCCAAGCGGTAAGGCAGCAGGTTTTGATCCTGCCATGCGTTGGTTCGAATCCAGCCGCCCCTGCCATTAACGCCTTCTTGGGCTTTAATGTCTGGATTAAACTATGAGCATCAGCAATGAAATACGATACAGGGGCGTCGCCAAGCGGTAAGGCAGCAGGTTTTGATCCTGCCATGCGTTGGTTCGAATCCAGCCGCCCCTGCCAATTTCTATACTCATCCAGGTATACCCTCAGCCGGTAGGTACTGCGCGTGTCCAAGATGATGGTCTTTACGGGGAATGCTAACCCCGATCTGGCGCGGCGTATTGTACGCCAGCTGCACATCCCCCTCGGCGATGCCTCTGTCGGTAAATTCTCCGACGGCGAAATCAGCATTGAGATCAACGAAAACGTTCGTGGTAAAGACGTATTCCTGATCCAGCCGACGTGCGCGCCAACAAACGATAACCTGATGGAACTGGTTGTGATGGCTGACGCCTTCCGCCGCTCATCAGCCACCCGAATCACTGCTGTTATCCCTTACTTTGGCTATGCACGCCAGGATCGCCGTCCGCGTTCCGCTCGCGTTGCAATCAGCGCCAAGGTCGTGGCTGACATGCTCACCGTTGTAGGCATTGACCGTGTTCTCACTGTCGACCTGCACGCTGACCAGATTCAAGGCTTCTTCGATATTCCAGTAGATAACATCTACGGCTCCCCAGTATTGGTGGATGACATTGAAGATCAACGCTTCGAAAATCTGATGATCGTCTCCCCTGACATTGGCGGTGTAGTGCGTGCGCGTGCTGTAGCCAAGTCGCTGGGTGTTGATCTGGCGATCATCGACAAGCGCCGCGAAAAAGCCAACCACTCCGAAGTGATGCATATCATTGGTGACGTGGAAGGCCGCACGTGCATTCTGGTTGACGACATGGTCGATACCGCTGGCACCTTGTGCCACGGTGCCAAAGCCCTGAAAGAACACGGTGCTGCCAAAGTTTTCGCTTACGCCACCCACGCTGTACTGTCGGGTCGCGCCATCGAGAACCTTGAGAATTCGGTACTGGACGAGTTGGTGGTGACTAACACCATCCCACTGTCTGCTGCCGCACAATCGTGCTCGCGTATTCGCCAGCTCGATATTGGCCCGATTGTCGCCGAAGCGGTTCGCCGCATCAGCAACGAAGAATCGATCAGCGCGATGTTCCGTTAATTCGGAACCCATTGCCCTGAGCGAAATGCGCCCCGCCCTTTGCGGGGCTTTTTTACCTAACTGCCCCGTCGCTGGTCGCAAGCGTAACGGGTAGAAGGGTTATTTTGGAGAGACAAAATGAGTGAATTTAACGTTGACGCACAAGCGCGTACCGACCTGGGGAAAGGTGCGAGCCGCCGCCTGCGTCGTAACGCCAGCCTAGTTCCAGCCGTAATCTACGGTGGCGATAAGGCTCCAGTATCTATCAGCCTGGTTGCTAAAGATTTCGCCAAGCTGCTGGAAAACGAAGCTTCGTTCAGCCACATTCTGTCGGTGTCTGTAGACGGCGCCAAAGAAAACGTACTGATCAAAGCACTGCAACGTCACCCATCCAAGGGTTTCGTTCTGCACGCTGACTTCATCCGCGTTGTTGCCGGCCAGAAACTGACTACGTCGGTTCCACTGCACTTCATCAACGAAGACAAAGCAGTTGCTGTCAAGAAGCAAGGCGGCGAGATCTCGCACACCGCTACTGAAGTTGAAATCAGCGTTCTGCCACGTAACCTGCCTGAGTTCATCGAAGTCGACATGGCTAAGATCGAAGTTGGCCAGACTCTGCACTTGTCTGACCTGGTTCTGCCAAAAGGCGTTGAACTGGTTGCTCTGGCTCACGATAGCGACCTGGCCGTGGCAAACGCCCACATGCCACGTGTTACTAAAGCTGAAGATCTTGAAGTTGACGCACCTGAAGCTCCAGAAGCTCCAGCTGCTGACGCTCCAGAAGCTGAGTAAACCCAGCTACGCAGATCAACAGCTCAGGTGCATTAGCGCCTGAGCTGTTTCGACAAAGGGTCCCAGTATGACTGCCGTACAACTGATCGTTGGCCTTGGTAACCCAGGCCCTGAATACGACCAGACTCGGCATAATGCTGGGGCCCTTTTCGTTGAACGGCTGGCAGACAGCCAACGCGTCAACCTCAGCGTTGATCGCAAGTATTTTGGCCTGACTGGCAAATTTAGCCATCAAGGTCGCGACGTTCGTTTATTGATTCCCACCACGTTTATGAATCGCAGCGGTCAATCCGTGGCAGCGCTGGCGAACTTCTTTCGCATCCCTGCTGAAGCGATTCTGGTGGCTCACGACGAACTGGATATGCCTCCCGGCGTCGCCAAACTCAAACAGGGTGGCGGGCACGGCGGGCATAACGGCTTACGCGATATAATCGCGCAGCTGGGCAATCAGAATAATTTTTACCGTTTACGGCTTGGCATTGGCCACCCCGGTCACAGCAGCATGGTGTCGAACTATGTTCTCGGACGCGCCCCACGCAGCGAACAAGAACTGCTTGATACCAGCATCGATTTCTCGCTCGGCGTGCTTCCAGAAATACTGGCAGGCGAGTGGAACAAAGCGATGCAAAAGCTTCACAGCCAAAAAGCCTAACCTAACTTTCGAAATCATCTCCGCGAGGAAAACACCATGGGATTTAATTGCGGCATTGTCGGCCTGCCGAACGTCGGCAAGTCAACCTTGTTCAACGCCCTGACCAAATCCGGTATCGCTGCGGAGAACTTCCCCTTCTGCACCATCGAGCCGAACACGGGCATAGTGCCCATGCCGGACCCACGCCTGGATGCCTTGGCCGAGATCGTCAAGCCTGAGCGTGTGATTCCAACCACCATGGAATTCGTCGATATCGCCGGCCTGGTTGCGGGCGCATCCAAAGGTGAAGGCCTGGGCAACAAGTTTCTGGCTAACATCCGTGAAACTCACGCCATTGCGCACGTGGTTCGTTGCTTCGAAGATGACAACGTTATCCACGTATCGAACAGCGTCGATCCTAAGCGCGACATCGAGATTATCGACCTGGAGTTGATCTTCGCCGACCTCGACAGCTGCGAGAAGCAACTGCAGAAGACCACGCGTAACGCCAAAGGCGGTGACAAAGACGCGGTCGCGCAGAAAGCCCTGCTGGAAAAACTGATTCCGCACTTCACCGAAGGGAAGCCAGCGCGCACCTTGCTCAAAGAGCTGGGTGATGACGAGAAGCAATTGGTTCGCGGCTTCCACCTGCTGACCAGCAAGCCGGTTATGTATATCGCAAACGTCGCTGAAGACGGTTTCGAGAACAACCCGCTGCTCGACATCGTGCAAGGCATCGCCGACGCTGAAGGCGCCATCGTGGTGCCGGTGTGCAACAAGATCGAAGCCGAAATTGCCGAACTCGACGACGGCGAAGAAAAGGACATGTTCCTTGAGTCACTGGGCTTTGATGAGCCAGGCCTGAACCGCGTAATCCGCGCGGGTTATGAGCTGCTTAACCTGCAAACCTACTTCACCGCTGGCGTAAAGGAAGTACGCGCCTGGACTGTTCGCGTCGGCGCTACGGCCCCACAATCGGCCGCGGCCATCCACACCGACTTCGAAAAAGGCTTTATCCGCGCCGAAGTCATCGCCTACAACGACTTCATCCAATACAAGGGTGAAGCAGGCGCGAAAGAAGCCGGAAAATGGCGTTTGGAAGGCAAGGAATACATCGTTAAAGACGGCGACGTCATGCACTTCCGTTTTAACGTGTAACACCTTTAGCGCTTAGCCCGCGCTAACCAAAAAGCCCCCGCACTCACCTATTGAGACGGGGGCTTTTTGTTGGCGGGCAAAATCCAAGACACCGTGCCAGCTGAACCTAGGCTGGCGAAGCATTGCGGTGAATCCGCGCATAACTGGCGGGACTAAAGCGCCATGTCAGCAGCAGCATCACCAGCAAACTGATGAACATCACCAGCCATGTGCTGTGAAAACTGCCGCTTAGCTCGCGCAGCAAACCACCCAATGATGGCGCAATCGCGTTAATCAAGAAACCAAAGCCCTGCACAAACGCCACCAATTGCCCTGCGGCTCTAGGCTCGTGCAGGTGATCGAGACTAAGCAACAAGCACAGTACAAAGCAGGAGCCCAAGCCATAACCAATCAATCCGACCCATACCGCCGACGCCCCCAACGGCGCCCACAGCAGCCCGGCAAAGCCCACCGCTTGCGCGCATAGACTGATAACCAGCAACGGCCGCCGATCCTTCATCCGGTGGGCTAGCACCGGCATGGTCAAGGCCGCCGTCACTTGAAAGATCGTCATCCACGCCAACAAGGCGCCACTGGTCTGCTGGCTCCACCCCAACTGCTGATAATAAGCAGGCAGCCACGCCACCACGGTCATAAAACCCCAGTTGCAAAAGCCGAAATACACCGCCAAAAGCCATGCCCGGCGATTGTTCATAAAGGTCTTGAACGAGAGCTTTTGCGCCAGTGGATGCGCTGTATGCCACGGCATTTTAAGCCACAACGACCCGGCTAAAAGCGCCGGTAACAGCCACACCCAAAGCCCGCCCTGCCAATGCCCGAACGCATGGGCCAAATGCGGGCTAAGCAATGCAGCCAAACCGCCCCCACCCATCAGCGATGCCGAATACACGCCCATCGCCAGCGCTACCCAGCCGACGAACTGACGCTTAATCATGCCCGGCACCAGCACCTGGATCAGCGCGACACCAATGCCGCCCAGTAACGCCGTCGCCAAAAGCAACGTACCGTCATTAACGAAGCCGCGTGCGAGGCAGGCCAGCAAAATACACAACAAGCCCAGCGCAATGCCCCTGCCCTCGCCCAACCGCGCCTCAACCCATGCGCCACAGAGCGCCACCAAGCCGATGCAGATCACCGGCAGTGTCGTCAGCAGCGCCGCCTCTTGAAAGCTCATGGCAGTGCTTAGACGAATATCATCGAGCAACGGGCTGATCGACGTGAGAATCGGCCGCAAATTAAGGCCAAGGGCAATCAGCACCAGCCAACCCACAATCTTTACTCGCTCCGCCGTGAGCATCTAAAACGCTCCCGCATTGCAGGCTTGAGCGCACAACCCTTGAACCACCGGCACAGACACACTCCACAATCAAAACGCCCTGCATTCTGGTTCAGAGGCTATGCATCAATCCGCAATAGCAAAGCGCTACCCGACTGCAGCCAAGCCGAAACACCAGAGAGGACAATTCACGATGGAAGCATTGTGTCATGCCCGCCAACAAATGTTGACGCATTAGACAGGATTCAAAAAAGAAACTTTACGCTCCAACTGCCAAACCCGCCCCTAGCAGCCCTCGCCCACCGCATTGCGCGTAAGCGCTTGATCAAACGCAATAATTTTATCAAAACATGCTTGACACAAACGCCCCAGACTAGAATAATGCGCGCCACTCGGCTACGTAGCTCAGCTGGTTAGAGCATAGCATTCATAATGCTGGGGTCCGGGGTTCAAGTCCCTGCGTAGCCACCAAACAAAACAAGGGTTTACCGAAAGGTAAGCCCTTTTTTGTGCGCGCGAGTGACTACAAAGTGACTACACCTAGTCCACAGAATCACGCCTAAGCTTTTCAACCTCAAATTTAAGCTTCTCCAAACTGAGCTTGGCGAGCTCAATCTGAATACTCTGTGCCTCATCAAGCCTTGGCTGAACATGCCTATGCCATCGTGTAAACCCATAAAACCCAAGCCAAAAAGATGCTGCGGCAAGACCAGAGAAAAGCCATCGAAAGAAATCTTTGTCGGATATTGCGATTTCCAACCTTCTCTCTAGAACTTCTTTTTGTGCTTTGACGGAAGCACTGGGCGTTGCATCTTCACTGATATCAGCCAAGGCAATGTGAGTTGAAAATATAAGATCATTCGTTTTATCGGTCTTATAGAGCATGCCCGCGAACGAAGAGAAGAAAACCAGCATCGAGAAAAGCGCGCAAAACTTAAAGATATTATCGGTAGGAAGAGGGATTCTGCTTTCCATGAAACGCCTTAATGAAGTCCATATGGTCTTCGGAGTATCGCAAGATTTATTTGGCGTAGACAATTAATTGCCCCTCCCACTTTCAGACTTTATGGACATATGGCCGATCTGACTAAGTGGCGAAAGCCTCAATGCAGACTCCAAATGATCAGGCGACAAATGTGCATAACGCATGGTCATGGTGATCGATGAGTGCCCCAGAATGCGCTGCAAACTGAGAATATCCCCTCCCCCCATCATGTAATGGCTGGCGAAGGTGTGGCGCAAGATGTGAGTTAGCTGACCCGGAGTCTGAAAGCCGCAACGCTCATACGCACTTCTAAAAGCAGCCCTGCAGGACATAAACAGACGACCGTTACCCGGCATGGCCACCTTGAGTGCTTCGGCTTCGACCTCTTTAGGTATCGGTACAGAGCGCGACTGGCGGTTTTTGGTGCGATGAAAATGCGCCTTTCCTCCGAAGATCGCCGCACGGGTCAGGCTTTCAGCTTCATCCCATCGAGCACCAGTAGCCAAGCAGATCAGAGCCACCGGATATGCATGGTTGTTCTTCGACCTGGTGCACTCATTGAGCAGCTGTGAAACCTGTTCGAGCGTCAGGAATGAAAGCTCGGTTTGATCGGTTTTGATCTGACGAATGTTGGCTAACGGATTGATGCCCGTCCAAGCGCCTAAACGGATCAGCTCAGCAAAGACTGCCGATAGGTAGCGTTGTTCATGGTTGACCGTATGCGGCGACACGTCTTGAAGGCGCGATTGCCGGTATCTGGCCCAGCGCAAGGCATCGAAGTCAGAAACACGCGGATTGCCCAAACGCTCAACAACGGCAAGCGTACGAGACAGCCTAGCTTTCTGATCTTTCAGCGAGCAGCCATGCAGGGAATGCCAAATGTTTACCAAGTCGGATAACCGATCATCAAGCGGTCTACCCGTTTCGTTGTAGGTCGCAAAAAAGTCAGACTCATAGCGCTGAGCTGCAGACTTAGTTGCAAAGCCCTTCTTGCGTATACGGCGTCCAGAGCGGCCATTCTCATAGAAATCAGCCGTCCATGTTTTGCCATCTTTGCGAGCAGTCATACAGCCCTACCCCATCTAACGCTACGCTCTTCAAGCAAGGCTTTGATGTGCTTGTAAATGTCACGCTCGCTCATTTCCTTAGCCGCATAGTGGTCACGGATAACCGGCCAGCACTCCCAATCTTTCAACCGATCAAATGCTTTTGCTGCGCCCACTCGCTCCCTTGCCAGCAGGCTTACGAAGTTTCCCAGGAATAGCTCGACGTTCTTGCCGGAGAAGCCCCGCGAGGTCTTGTAATAGCGCTTGTACTCGGTTTCATCGAGCAGGGAATCAACTGGCAGATCAACCCGCACGTCTTCGCGGATTAACGTCCAGATCGGCTGAAAGTAACCAGGGCGCGCTAACAACTTGAATTGACCCAACCCATAGCGCCACAGACCATCCAAGTGCGCGGAGAAGTCAGCAAAAGTGCGCGTTTCAATGAATGCAGCGGTCTGCAGGTCTACCGAACCGCTGGCGAATTGCTGAATGATTGAATGGTGGTAACGCAGCTCGATGCGCCATACGTCCTGGTCTGGGTTGTAGTTGTCTGGGTCTACATCGTCAAAGCTGTCACGACGCTTCCACACGCTTTCCCAATAGTCGAGTTTGTCAGTGGCTCGGGCTTGCTCGGTCTTGTTGTAAATACAGAGCTGCACACCGTTCGCTGAGCCGAACATAGAGGTTTCACCACGACCGTACACGCTCGACTTAGTCGCCCACTTAATTTCATTGATCCCGCTAATGTCACGGTGCATACGCGCCTTGCAGTGCATTTGCGCGACCAGATCAAGTGGAGGCGTCCAGCCCTGCAGGTCTAATGCGAGGTGAACCGCGCATTGGTTGACCTCGACATGACTCAGCAACTGGTGTGCGTAGTAGTCCATGCGTGCCTGCAGGCGTTCCGGCGACAGGTTGTCGATTGCATGGGGAGAGACTTCGATTTTCAAGTGTGGGCCGATCACGTCCAGCTTCTTGTTGAAGTTCTTAACCAACAGAATCAGGCCAAGGTCAGCGTTTTGCAGCTTGTACTGATAACCAGAGTCACGCCCTACCCGTCCCGAGTGCCAGCGTTGCCCAGCAAAGTCGACAATTGTTCCTGGTACTTCAAACAACGCCATGATTTCAGGTCTGACCATGCCCTGGTAAAGCTGGCGAACAGTGTCGACACCACATCGAAGCAGACGAACGTCTGACAGATCGATGAAACCCATCTGGCCGGGATCAACAAATAAACGGCTTGTTGTGCTTTCCAAGCCTGTTTCTGGATCAATCCGATTGAAGTCTTTTGCCTTAGCCATTTTCTACCCAACTATCTGGTTTAGTGTGGTTATTCAGTTCTGTTTATATGACGTGTTACAGGGACGTCACCGGCGCGGCCGCGTCGCTCTGAACCTAGCCGCTCCGCTTCGCGCCGGTTTCCGTCTATCTGCTGTACGGCTTTTCATCACGTGACGTGTCTTCGATGATCGTTACGCGCGGCTGATTAAGCTCAAAGCGCTGTTGAGCCGTTAGCCTGGGTTCGGGTTGGTTCTTGTTTTCGCGCTTCTCTTGAGCCGCTAGGCGTTGTTGTGGATCAGTGCCTTGGCACATCGCAACACCGCTCCATTCCTCCCGCCTAAGCTCGACATAGCACGGCGTGATCACCCGGATTTGATACCCGAGCACCCGCAGATCAACCGAGCTTTGAGGGAAGTAAAAGCCTTCTTCATCGAGCATGTGGAACAACACCAGCTCTTTGCCTTTTTCGTTGTGGTAGCCGCTCATAGCCGCCTTAACAACGATGGTTTTGTTCCAGAAGGGATGCGAGCCGGGTTTATCTTTGGCTACATAACGAGGCTGATCATCTTGACCAGGAGGAACATCATTGCCACCCACAGGAGCAGGCGCAGGAGTAATCGGCCCAGCAGTTTCAGGGGTGGCAGCAGGAAGCGTTTGAGTAGCCTTGTGAGCGAGGCCGCCAGAGAACAAATCGCCGGCCCCACCAGCGAAAATAGAATAGATAATGATGGCGATAAAACCCAAAAGGCCCAGTATCTTAGGCGAGAGAAGAAGGTTTTTACCGGCTGAGGTATCACGGACAGTACCGGTTGAAGTCGAGTCATAAAGCCCGAAAGTAGAGGCCGTAATCTTTTTGATTTCGACAATGGACGATCCATCAGTCTGGGGTTTGTTTTCTTGTGCATCGTGCATTGCCTCCTTGTAACGGCCCTTGATACCGATCAGCCCGAGGTTGGCGTGCAAATAGGCTTTTTCGCATGTAAGGCGTATGTCTTCACGGATGTAACGAATGTTGGGCGTAGTTAGAATGACGTCCCAGTTCCAGTGCCGGTGGCGCGTCCAACCATCGAGCCAAGTGGTAGGCCGGTCGGCTTCCTTGGCTTTTTCAATACCTCCGGGAAAATCGAATTGCTCTAAATCCCTTTCGCGCCATGACTTCGGAAACAAAATCTGAGTTTCATCGAAGATCAGGAACGCACCTTTAGGTGCCCACATGAACCAACGGCGAAGCTTTTCAAGGTCTTCGGTTGATTCCATCGAGAGGTTGATAACCTCAGTCGTTTTCGGGCAATCAGGGAACACCTCATACACCCGATCCAGCGTGAAGCCGCGGATGTTAGTGATGATGGTTCTGCCCTCTTTGATTGCCGGTATGGCATCGTCCTGCAGGGCACCAGAAGTCTTGTAACTACCGTTCGGGCCGTGATGAATCTTGATCGACATATCAGCGGCCTATGAAGGGGATGAACTTCATCGCCCACCGGGTCGGTATGGCCGAAAAGATGATGGTTAGCGCTTCGGGTATGCGGAAGAAAGAAAGCGTATTGCGCATGCTTTCTGGGATCGTTGAGTAAGCGTTTTGCACCTCTTGGGTGACGCCTAGATCATCGAAAATATCCTGTACGACCTCATAGCCAATCTCAGCCGCAAAGATCATGCTTTTGAAATAGGCGTAGATCATCACCTTGGTCAGAAATACCATCACCTCTTTGATGAACAGGTAAATGCCTGTTGTCATCCAGTCCCACAGGTACTGGATGAACTCGTAAATGTGCGCGAAAAAATCGGTGATAAATGAGAAGTCCATGATTAGCCCTCAATCCCGAACAAAGATGATGTAGGCCGCGAGCAACGCAGCGAGGAAGAGAATCACCAGGCCGATGCCTGATAGCTCATTGGCGTACTTGCTCAGGCACAGTTCATAGGACTTGCCCATTACGACATAGGATTCGCAATAGAGTTGGCCACCGGAGCCGGAGAGGTTGAGGCTGGTAGCACCTTTGAACAGCTCACCAAAATCATTGGTGAGGTCTGATAGTTCGGCTTTGGTGTCGTCTATCTTTTGATCCCATTCTTCAAGATCAAAGGTGCCGCGCTCATTGGGGGCAACAGGAGCACCGGGGGTGTTTTCGGTTTCGCCTGTAAGTGCTTCACCAATCGCATCAAGCTTGTCGCCTAGCTTGTCACCTAGATCGCCAATACTTTTATTGGTTGCACCCGCTCCAGTACCTTGCTTTCCACCGCCAACAACTACAGCGCCGGGAGCTTGTTCATCGTTGTTCGGGTTGCCGTCTGCATTGCCACCATTGTTCGGGTGGTCGGCAGAATTCTGGGGGATGACTTCGTTACTGGTTTTATCGACACAGGTATAAGTGCCCTGGACGTATGAGCACGTGCGCGAGCCTGACTTGGGGATGCATTGATAGGTGCCCTCACCGGCACCGAACACACCACAAGTGTCCGATTCGTTGTTGCAGTAAACCCCGCCATCGTAGGTGCCGCATGAAGGATTTTTGGTGCTTTGACAGATCGTGTGCGGGCCGTACTTGGTGCAAGTCAGGTCGGGATCATCAGTAGGCGTCGGAATAGCCTGGTCTTCGGGGATTTCCTCAGAGCCTATGCCAGCCTCATCACCACTGGCCGCAAAGGTAGCCACACAGAATGTATTGGCTGGGTCACTGTAGTCCGGGTAAGCCTTGAAGTAACCACCAGGCTGTGAAATGTATTCGCAACCATCGAGCGATATACGGTCAGTGTTTACGTAGGTGCCAGTTCCTTTGTCGTAAGTGCACTGCACATTGGCCGCAACGCTAGTACCGACCTCGGGGCATTCCTTGGGAACATCACAGGCACCAGTCTGGTGATTATATGTACCAGAGCAACGATCACCGTAGCGCCCAAATGCCCCATAGTGACCAGTACAACTGCCGCTCTTTGAACACATGTGGCAGTAAACAGAACCGCCGTTATTATAAAATTCAATAGAGCCTTTGGTGTTCGAGGGGTAAATAGCGCTGGAGGTTTCCCATTTGACGTCACAGGCTTCGGCAGCGCTTGAATAGCGGGTGCCCGAATTGGCGTTAGTTGCCCAGTAGTACTCCTCTGCAGAGGCCGTATGTAAGCACAGCGCAGCGATCAAAAATGAAAGCAGTAGAAAGAGATTCTTCATAATAGAAAAAGGGGTCTTTCGACCCCCGTCCTCACAGGTACTCGGCACTGCGAATGCCTTGGACAAAGGCGCCCGCAACAAGGACGCCGAGTAGCAAAGACCAGATCATCGTTAGATCTTTTTAACGACAGCGATGACGATACCCACGACTACCAAAGCAGCCACGGCAGCGATGACGGACTGACCAACAGTCAGCCCATCAGTCTCAGCCGCCTTGATCGCGGTTTCGACGGCAGCGGTATCGATTGCAAAGGCGCTATTGGCGGCAACAGCACCGACCAGACCAATGCAGGCGTTGCGAGGGTTGAGGGAACGACCGAAGGCCGAAGCGGTTTTTTGCAGGTTGGTTTTCAGTTGATTCATTGGACTTACCTTTTTAATTTTCGGAGTTGTGAAATAACCAGCCCTACCCCAAAACCGGCCACGAACAGCGAAAGCGTGCCCAGGAAGCCGATGCGGAATAGTTCTGGTGAGAAGCCACCCTGTAGAAGCAGATCAAGCTGATCAGCCGCCTCAGGTGGCAGCACATAGCCTTGAATCCATTCAAACGATGAGCAGGACACGGAGTTGTCCGGGTTAGTTGTCCAGGTGCGGCACACTTGAATGAATTCGCTAGCCATGTTCAGAGCGGCTCCTGTACTGGTGGATCGACAGGAACCGAGTATTCGAAACACACAGGGCAAACCGTGAAGTGAGGCGGCACGCTCAGATTGGGCAACCAATCGACTTGGTCAGCGGGTTGGTTATGGAGCTGGCCCATATCCCCGCCGCACAGGTCACAGAAAATGCGGTCGACTTTCAGCACGGTCATGCCCTCCGATTAGTTGGCTTTCGCCGGGTCGGATGGTTTGGCCGTGCCAGTGTTGGACGGGGTTGGTGTGGTGCGATTTGCTGGGCGCTCTACTTCTTCGATGTGCAGAGCTAGATTTTTGCCCTTGTTCTGGCCACCGCGAGCGACATCGAAAGTGATGCGCACAAGCTGCAGGGGTTCGAACTTGGAGCCAGCGTGAAAGATTTCATCAGCGACATCGTCATCAGCAGCCATGCCGATGATTGACAAGCCGTGCTCGGTTTTGCCGTCTGGTTCATCACCGTAGAAAACCTTGATGTACTTCTGGCCGTTCTCACCGTCGAAACGTTGAGTGCCGAGAAATGCTACTTCCATAGTTGAACGAGCCATGTGTATTACCTCTATGAATTGCGCTTGATTGCGCGGTTTTGCCTTTCTTCGGGCTGAGTTTTCCCGCACCGGATAACTTCTAGTTTTTCCGGAGTGTGGTATTCAGATCGAAGCGGCTGTTTACGTTAAGTCGTTAAATTCGTTGAGTTACTGCGTTTGGAATCAACATCGTCGGAGCCGGTGAAACCAAGCTTTAACCTTGGCGATGGAATTACATGACCCACCATCGAGGCGACTGAAGACCGCCTTAAGCCTGGAAAGCGTGAAGCGGGTTGAACAGTGAAGGGAATGGTCACGACCGTGGAACAATCCGAGGTAATCGCGTAGGACGAACCGGAATACACCCAGCGCCAATAGATAGAAGTAAAAACCAATCACCGTGTAGGCGAATAGAGTCGTGACGAGTTGGAGCAGGCTATAAAGGCTCATCGTGTGACCGCCCAAAAGGCCAGTAACTGGATCAACAGGACGGTACAGATGATTGCAAAATCAACCATCGTTAAGCCGATCTCAGAAAAGAACATCAGTTAGCCCCCACAGAGGAACAAACGGCACCGGCTTGCCCGGGTCGTAGATAACGCTCCAATACTTGGGCGGTCGGTTGCTGGGCGTGTGTTTCGCGCATTTGTAAGCCGTCTGGCAGTACCAGCGGCCATTTACGAGATACGGCAACCCACGGGGTTTGCAATCGCTGCAGGGTGTGGACTGGTAAAGAGCGGGCTTTGCCATTTCGGCCAGTGTCCAACATACAGAGCAGCCGCAGTCCTGGGCGTGAGGCTGCTTTTGGTAACTGTTCATAGTTAGTCATCTGAATAGTCACCCGCGCAGAAGATCGACTTGCCACGATCAAGTTCACGGCGAATGCGGTGCAGATTGATAACGCGACGGCGACCGATCTTGACCGTAGGAATGGCTTGAGACTCAACCCAGCCACGCACTACATCGGCGGTGATGTCTTCAATACCGAGCATTTCAGCAAATACAAGCTGAGAGCAGAAAGGTGCATCACGAAAATCGGTGACGCGTTCGGCGTTTCCCTCTACGCTGAACCCCACTATTCCAGACTGTTCCATGTTTTTGCCCTATAATTAATTCGAACTTTAACTAAGTAATATTTACTAATCTGATGGCAATTATGCATCACTGGTTACTAAGTACAAGCTACTAAGTAGATTATTTTGGAATGATAAAAGAACGGCTTATAAGTCTTTTCGACAGTAGGCGAACAAGTGTCTGGTTTGAAAAAGAAACCGGGATTGACCGCTATCGCTGGGGAAATATCAGAAGCGGCAAAGCTCGGCTATCAGATGCAGAGCTAGACGCAGTGGTAGCCCTATTCCCGCAATATGCCTTGTGGTTAGCAAGCGGTGAGATAGCCCCCGAATGCGGGCAGACTAGCCCTGAATATGACGAGGCAAACAGAAACTTGACCAATCCGAGCGCGGGATAGCGATTACAAAAGAAGTGGTTAGTCGCTGGTACGCCCGTAAGGATTGAGATTAGACGTAAAAGGTATTTATAAAAATAAAAACCATACCTACCAAAAGCTTGAGTTTTAGGCATGGTTACTCTGTTAAAACACCGGTCAGATAAACCAAAAAATTGCTTAAGTCAAAATTCATATAGAGCAGAATAATAGATGCCGACTCAAATTAAGAACAAAATCGCCTTAACCCTGTTACTAATCTGCACCACTTTAGCCGCAAACAGCCAAGAGAATCAGTCTGTTAAAAAAGCAGAACAACCAAAATCAGAAACTGCTCAAAAAACTGAAAATTCAAGCTTAGAAACATACCATCTGATACAAGAAATACTTAACGACAAACTATCAGAAAACAACAAAACCTCGAAAGCCCTAGAACAACAAATAAAAGAGCAAGAAGAGCGTATAACATCTTTAGAAAGTAAACTGAGTAAAGGGCCGCCACCTGACCAAGGATTCACTGCAACATTAGTTCTCGCCTCAGTAACAGTAATCATTACCGTCCTTGGTGTATTGATAGCAACACTATCTATATTTGGTTATACAAACATTAAAAAAGAAGCTACCAAAGCCTCTCAAGAAACCGCCCAGGACACAATTAACAAAATAGCAGAGCAAGGCTTACAGGACGCAACTGAGAAAAGCATAATCGTCCTAATAGAGAACGGTCGTTTTGACGAAATAATACAAAGCTCGATATCTTCTATTGCATACAGAGGAATCAATATCGATGACGAGTTTATAGATGAAGAGGGTAAAGCTTGAGAACTTCACACGAGTGGAACTCGCTAACTAACGCCCAAAAAGCAGTAATTACAAAGCACCAAAACACATTGCCAATTGCCGTAGGAGCAATAGCTAAAGACTTTGGAATAATTGTTAAGAAATCAACAATGCCAGGTTCTATCTCTGGAGAAATCAGATCATCCAACGGAATAACAACAATAAAAGTCAATCGACACGATATAAGAGAAAGGCAACGCTTTACGATAGCTCACGAGATAGCTCATTTCTTATTACACAATGATAGGCTAGAAGGAGGTATTGAAGATGACGTCCTATACCGGTCTAGACTATCAGATGAGTTAGAAAGGGAAGCAAACAGACTAGCTGCAGATATCATTATGCCTACTGCGCTTATTAGAGCAGTACTACAAGAGTATATCAGCCTGAAACCTGACGAGCGCCAAAAGAAGGCAGCAGAGATGGCAGAAGTTTCTTTAGCGGCAATCAAGATCAGGACAGGGATATAAATAAAATGCAAAATTTTTTTCTAACCTGGAGCTACATACCAATTCTTGCTATTAAAGCGGGAGAGATAACAGCACTTGACCAGCTTCCAGACAAAGAGAAAGACAACATTCTTCCATTATTTCCAATCAGGGGCTGGACTACAGCGCATAAGCTGTCAAGTGCCATAGAGAAAATCAAAAGCTGCATTGGAGATCGACAATGGATCGCGGACATTGACGAGACTTTTCTTTCTTCTAACAAAACATTTATGTTTACAGGCTCATATCCAAACATCCCAGTTTACAAAGAAATTGAATCTTTGTTAAACCCTGAAAACGGCTATGCAAACTGGTGTAGTTTCATAGAACAAAACAAGACGTCAATCCCGTGTATTAGACATGAAAATGGAATTGAACTAAGACTTCAAATCAAAAACTTATCCGCCTTAGGCCGAGGGCTAGTTCTTAGAATAAATCCAAACGAATCAAATTTCTTAAAGCACGCAATAATAATACAAGAACTCCTTGAACATAAAGAAAAAAACATTCTTATAATTTACGACCTTGAAGCAATTGATGTAAACTTCAATGAAAGAAGACCCCTACTAGAGAAGTATCTAGCACACGCAAAACAGGAGCTTCCTGAAGCAGCCTTATCAATAAGCGCATCATCTTTTCCATCAAGCTTTTCAGGTCAAAAAGTGGGAGAACACACAATATACGAGCGGTTATTATTCAACAGTCTCGAAGCAAGCCAAATTTACAACCCTCTAATCTATTCTGACAGAGGAAGTGCAAGGGCACGTAAACAAGATGGGGGGGGCGGCACCCCTCCTCCAAGAATTGACTATCCCCTAAAGAAAGACTGGAAATTTGTTAGGCGAGAGGTAAGTGACAACATACCTAACTCTAAAAGCCTGAGAAAAGCAGCATATATTGAAATAGCCAAGGAAATTATAGATTCAGGATACTGGATTCCTGAACTCAGGCTTTGGGGAACACAGCAAATTGAGTTGACAGCTGAAGGGAATGAGTTTGCTATCTATTCAGCACAAAAATCTACAGCTGCAAGGATTAACATCCATTTGTTTACACAGCTGTATTACAACTCAAAATATGAATATATAAACACAGATGAAGAGTGGGTGGACTAGCACCCTCTCAACATTGCGTAGGGGCTTAGAAGGGGAACATCTCTATCAGAGACAATTTTCTCAGGAAACACTTTCGATAAAAACCTTCTAGAGGGCATGCCAAACCTCTTGTTAAAACCATCTGCAACAACATCTTTTACTTTTTCTTTTGAAATCTTTGGAAGCGCCTGAAAAACAGACTGCCTTAGATCGAACATAGGCACACCTTCGATAGGGATACCCAGCATTCGAGCAAGGAGTGACACTTCTCTTTTAGTCATTAAATCAAGGTAATCCTCTTTTTTTAAAGTCGAAATCTTTCGTCCCCTACGGACAGTCGATATGCTATTTCTGGACACCTCCCATACTTCTACTTCCGGCCTAACAGCGGCTAAAACATCGAATACAAACTTTGAAGCAACAACCAATATTACTCTATCAAAATACTTAGAGTAAACATCTAGCTGCCCTGGGAGCCTAGCCAAAGTATCTTTTTCACTTTTAATCTCAATGGCCACTATTTCGCGACCGGTCATATAACCAAGATCAACCCTTCTAGTTTTGCGAGCAAGACTCATTTCATTAAACACCAAAGAAGATGAATCTATTTTATTCTCTTTTAGAAGGCGATTTAATACCATCGCTTTAATCTCAATCTCACTAAACATCAAACCCGCCACAACGCAAAGTCACAGTAAATATATTCAACAAAAGTTCGTCTCATCTGCAATGTAGTGACACCTTAACGCCGTTCAGGGCTTCATATGATAGTGAGATGTATTGGACACATCATCATTTTTCCAACTAGAAATTTCAAAACATACATCAAGACTGCTCCGGCGACTACATGTAGCTTTTCCCTCTGTAAAAGTCTGTGATAGCCAGCATGGAAGGGGGCCGAAAGCCATGCTTTATGGGCTGCTATGAAGCAATGAGAGGCCGCTAGCAGGATTCATAATGCTGGGGTCCGGGGTTCAAGTCCCTGCGTAGCCACCAAACACCTGTTTCCACATGTTCCTACATGCCTCGGAAGCACACCAAGAAGCCCGCCTAGTGCGGGCTTTCTTGCATCTGCATGCCTACACTTGCAGCCATATACAATTGCGCACCGTGTATCCCTCTGTGTATCCTCTGGAAATAATTGAACCTAGGGGATACACAAATGAAGCGTTCAGAAATCAAGCGCCGCCCCCTCTCTGATACCGCCCTTGCTGGCTTAGAGCCAGACCCTAAGGAATACCGCGAGCTAGACGGCTCGGGCCTATACTTTCGAGTTAAGCCAGACGGTCAAAAATCGTGGCAATTCCGCTACAAGAAGCCCGACGGAAAGTGGTCATGGCTTGGTCTTGGCGGATATCCTGATGTTAGCGGTGCACTGGCCCGACAGAAGGCCGCCGAGTTGCGCAACGATGCAGCTGAGGGCAAGAACCCTATAGCCACTAAACAGGCGCGCAAAGCAGCAGAGCTTGATGCTGCAGACAGTACCTTTGAGCACCTTGCCCGCGAATGGTACGACTCCCGAATTAATAATTGGGATGCCGGCACAGCCAAGCGCGTAATTGGGGCGCTTGAACGCCACGTGTTCCCCGCTTTCGGTAAGCGTCAGTACACCGGCATATTGTCCATGGAGTGGATGGAGTTGCTACGCGGCATGGAGCAACAAGGCATTCTCGAGCAGATGAGCCGAGTGCGCGCCTACTGCAAGGATGTTTATGACCTGGCAAGAGTGACTGGCCGCGCCGTAAACAACCCACTGGAGGGCGTTCACAAGTTCCTATCAACCGGTAAGGCACAGAACTACGCACACGTATCCGCTGATGAGTTACCCGCCCTACTCCGAGCAATTCAGTCATACCCACACGCCACGGACATTCAACTGGGCCTGCGCCTGCTTACCCTGCTAGCGGTGCGCCCTAGTGAACTGCGTGAAGCCCAATGGTCAGAGTTCGACTTTGCCAAGAAGCTCTGGACAATCCCGGTTGAACGAAAGGGCCGCAAGAAGGGCCGCGAGCATCTGGTACCACTCTGCCAGCAAGCCATTGCGTTACTCGAACAACTGCACCCCCTCACTGGATCCTATGCCTTATTGTTCCCCGGTAGAAGTGACCGCACCAAGCCACGCAGCGACACAGTGTTCCTGATGGCCCTACGCCGCTTAGGTTATGAAGGGAGACAAACTGGCCATGGTTTCCGCCACATCGCTAGCACGATCCTTAATGAGCGCGGCTTCCACCCTGACCATATTGAGGCCCAACTTAGCCACAAGGCACCAGGCGTTCGCGGGATCTACAACAAGGCCCAATACATCGAGCAGCGCACAACCATGATGCAATGGTATGCCGATCACCTGGACGCGCTGGCCCGCGGGAATGTTGTGGAGTTCAAGAAGGCATGAGCGCGTACTCAATAAAAGACTATCGGAACCCGCTCCAATATCCGGCAAGGGAAGGGATCAATGCTTGGCGCTGGGAGTTTCTGAGACGCAACCCGGAGTATCAGAGACTTTATGAAGCTCATAAAGATTGTGTAACTCCACCTTCAGAAGTATCTAGTTTTGGTGTTCGCAACTTATATGACCCTCGTTTTGACGATGCTTATCAGGGATTTCTCGCTCCCTCACACATTCTTGAGCTGCCAAACTTCGCTTGGGTAGAAAAATGGAAGCTAGTCCCTGGCTACACCACCGAGCGAGGGATGCACATGCTGCTTAGGGCTCTCACCGAACTGCAACTTCAAGGCGACACGCTTGCGGTTATCAATAGGGCTTTGCCTTTAGAGCCTCAACTTGACGCTATCAGGGAGTCTGTTGCCCAAAAAAACAAACAGGAAAACAATCGCCCTCCACTGGGCAATGATCGGCGCGGCGAGTGGACTTTTTACCTGAGGGTTTTAGATGGCTTCGCAGACGGGGCTAGTTACGACGAGCTGGCTGCAGCTCTTTACCCAGGGAGCGAAAATGCATACCCCGATTTTTCAGGTAGGAAACGAGTAAAGAAAGCCCTAGAGCGAGCCGTGTTTCTCTCACAGACGTTCGGCACCAAAAGTTTTGTCTTGGAAAAATAGTTGGCCAAGTATTTTTCCTATTTCTAGGACAGATCGATGTATTGAATAGGCGTCACCAGCAAGCAAACAGGTACATGGTGATGCAAACAATTTTACCGCAGGACCCTAAATCCCCAACACCATTTCCGGTGCAATACCTCACTTTTAGCGAGGTGTGTAGCCTTTACCGCAAGTCGCGCTCAGGCCTGTATAAACTGATGGTCGCCGATGCATCATTCCCAAAGCCAATCAAAGAGGGAGATGCCCGTTCAGCGCGTAGCTATTTCGTAGCATCTGAAATCGCAGCACACCAAAAGGCTAAATTGGCCGCTCGGGGTGATGCATGAAACTTGCGCGATCACCAACCCGGATGTATCTTTCTAATGTCGCTGCAAATTCAGCGGCCGGGTGTGCAAGCCCGAGCAAGCAAAAGGCGCACAAGCGCCACCGTTCGACAGTAGGCGCTTTTTTTGTGCCTGCAGTTTCGCTTTATGGTGGCTGCGTGCGGGAGGGCTTCGGTCCTGCCGGGTTCCTTTTGCCCCGGTCTTGCACACCCGCACGTAGCCGCCACCCATCATGTGCAAGTGATGTTGGCGGTTCCTCAGCAAAAGGAGCTATACCCATGAAACAAGCCCCCAATCCGTCAGCATCACACGCCCAAGCATGGAAAGCCCGCGCCTTATCAGCTCTGCGCGCTAACTCAAGTCTGTCTGTACGCTTGGCCCGCTACAACGAAGCCATGCGCCGCGCCCGTGCTCTGGAAGCACAAGGCGGTGTCCAATGAGCGCATCTACTTGTGGGGCCTGGGCACATTCGTGCGGTCGCGTGCATTACTACACTCTTGATAACGAATGTAAGCCGGTTGAGCCATTTGGGAAGATTGGACCTTTCCCAAGTCCGCGCGAAGTGCGCGATGCTGTTGAAAAGCTGTCCGCTTGGTTCCCTAGCGCAACCATTGTCAGTCGCAAACGTAGCCTGGATGAGGGGTCGGTGACCGATTCAGCACTGAATACTGAGTTTACTAAAGCACTCCGTAAGCTTGCAGTACTTGGGAGGGGTCACGCATGAGTATGTCACTTGAAAACCCAGGCTATGACATCGGCTTTATCGGCCAATACGTGTGCATTTACCACGACAAGATCGATTTCCCGGTTCGCTTCCCTGCGGTAACGTCAACTAGTTTGGCGCTCGATCTCGCCGAAATGCTACGCAAGGCGATGCCTCGAAGTTACATATCTGTTGAACCAATTGCGCTGTTCAGCACAGACCGTGTTGAGACTGATGCAGTAACCGAGCGCATCAAGCGGCGGGTCATTGAGGCTCGCAAAGCTGAGAATCCCGGCAAGGCTTTCTTGCAGGGCATTGGCTACTGGCCACAAGCCGCCCAGACCGGCAAGGAGTAACCCATGCAAATCAAAAACGGTGCCCATGCGCCGGCGGGATCGGCTTGCCTAGAGAAAGTGCTCTCCGCTCTGGATAAGGTAAAACCGGCAGGCAATAGCAAGTACAAAGCCTGCTGTCCCGCTCATGACGACAAAGACCCTAGTCTGTCGATCAAAGAGTCTGAAGACGGAACGGTTCTTCTGCATTGTTGGGCTGGCTGTACTGCCTCCCAGGTAGTCGCAGCTATGGGACTAGAGTTGCGCGATCTGTTTCCTGGTGTAAATCGATCGATATCAGGGCCTAGCAAAGCAGCCATTCAGCATGAGCGCACGGTTTATCAAATTGGCATTTCAATGCAGCAACAGGGCTTAGAACTCAGCAAGCAAGACACGGCCCGCCTAGATCTTGCCAAGCAGCGATTGGGGGTAAGCCAATGAGCACCCAGGATAGATTCGCTGATGAGTGGACTAGCGCGCCCTCTTTGCCCAAGGTTGAGGGTTTAAAGCCAGCTTGGAGAGCTGAGCTAACTACAGCATCTTCGATTGTGCCGGTACCAATTCACTGGCTATGGCCGGGCTGGATTGCTCGGGGCAAATTAACTGTTTTGGCTGGCGCTGGTGGGAGCGGGAAAACCACTTTGGCAATGAGCCTTATTGGCACGCTAACCAGTGGAGGGCGTTGGCCTGATGGTGAGCACTGCTCAACAGCCTCTAATGCTCTGATTTGGTCATCCGAAGACGATCCAGCAGACACATTAATACCTCGCTTGATGGCTGCTGGTGCCAATTTGGAGCGGGTTCATATCATTCAAGGTCGTATCAATGCGCTGGGTGATCGCGAGCCATTCGACCCAGCAACTGATTTCGACCTTTTGCGGGATGCCGTGGAAGTTATCGGGGGAGCATCACTGCTTCTGCTTGATCCAGTCGTCAACGTCGTCAAAGGGGATATGCATCGTGCGAATGATGTACGCCGCGCACTTCAGGCCGTTGTTGACTTTGCTGAGGCCCATAGCTGCGCGGTGCTTGGGATTAGCCACTTCAGCAAAGGTAGCGGAGGGTCATCCCCTGCTGATCGGGTAATTGGGAGCCAAGCTTTCGGCGCTCTTGCTCGTACCGTCCTAGTTGCTGCCAAACAGGAAGATTCAGACGTCCGAGTCCTGGCTAGGGCCAAATCCAACATCAGTGATGACCAAGGAGGGGTCGGCTATGTAGTTGAGGCTCACACCATAGCGGATGGGCTGATCACGACCCGCGTGCTGTGGGGTGAGCGTGTCGACGGCAGTGCGCGGGAAATTTTGGCAGACGTCGAGAAATTTGGGACGGAAGAAACATCTGAGCAGGAGGACGCAGAGCATTTTCTGCTTGGAATCCTTTCAGCCGGACAAGTGCCGGTAAAGCAAATCAAGGCGGACGCGAACGGTGCTGGCTATGCCTGGCGAACTATTGAGCGCGCCAAAAAATCACTAGGCGTCGAGGCCGTGAAGGTCGGAATGAAGGAGGGGTGGGTTTGGCAGTTTGGTACTGAAGACCGCCAAGAAACCACGAAGACCGCCACTGTTTTTGCTGGCGGTCTTCGTGAAAATGTGGCGGTCTTCGACCCGTCAGACTCGGAGGAAGTGTAATGGCCGCAATCGATTACCTAACGAACAATGGGTTTTCGGCGCGAGTTTCCGGTGGTCGACTGGTGGTATCACCCGCCAGTCGACTCACCGATAACATCCGCCAATACATTAAATCCAATCGTCCTATTTTGCTGGCCGAGATATCGGCCAACGACTGTTACGACCAATTGACAGGTATCCAAATCGGCTGGCTTTCAGCCGTAGCGAATCTACTTGGTTGCTTGCCTAGCAGATTGCTACGCGATGGATTTATCGACATGCATGACCTCGATGAGCAACTGCACTCTGAGCCGGGGAAAGTAGCGGCTCTCATCCGCACCAATCCGCGCTGGGGGCAACCATGAACTGCTGTCCAGCCTGTGGGCAATCGCTGCCAAGTGATCCGGTTGAGCTTCAAGCTGAGGCCATCCGCGCATGGTGCCGGGAAAACGGTGTTGCGATTATCTTGGGAGACTGTCTTCGCCGCGCTGACCTAGCTGCATTCCTTGGCGTGAAAGAAAAGACTGTTGCCAACTGGAAAGGGTCGGACGGCCTGCAACCCTCCCGGTACCTGAACAAGCGCCCCTATTACGCCGTGATGGACGTCGCAATCCACATCACTTCCTTCTAGTTCCCGATCCTCCCCGCACCTACCTCGAAGTAGGTGCGGGCGGCGCGGAAAATATTCTTCAGCAAACCCACATTGGAGAATCACATGTCAACAGTCGCTACAACCGTACCCAAAGGCCGGACATTCATCCGTTCGCTAATCGCCCGTAGCGTGAGTGCATGCTCAAGCGTTGAAGGAATGGCGCGCTTCACATCAGCGCGCTGGGGTAATTATCAAGGCGATCTCGTTTCCAAAGCAGCAGTGTCGGCAATTACCCAAAACGAAGTAGGCGAGTATGCGGCTCAGGAGTTCTTTGGCCTGGTGATGGAGCGCAGCTTGCTCCGTCGCATGTCGGGATTTCGCCGCATACCGTTTCGCACCAATATGCTGAAAGTCGTAAACGGGGCAATCGGCTACTGGACAGCCGAAAGCAAACCAGTCCCGGTGAGCAAGCAGTCCCTGGTTGGTTCAACCATTCACCCGCTGAAAGTTAACTGCATCATCTGCGTCACGGAGGAAGCAATCAACACTGCTGGCGATATCACCGAGGCCGGGCTTCAAACCGACATGGAACGCGCAGTGGTTGATTCGCTGGACTTGGCGCTGCTGGATGCCACCAATGCCGGCGTTGTCGATGAACGACCAGCGTCTATCACTTATGGCGCACCTAGCATTGCTGCGAGCGCAGACGCGGCTGCAGATGTAACAGACCTGATCAATCTTTTTGATGGTGATTTGGGTGCAGCCTACTTTGTAACCGACTCGGCTACCGCAACCAATATGGCCATGTTGCGAAACGCTAGCGGCGCGCTGGTTTTTCCTGATGTTGGCGCTCGCGGCGGGTCGGTGATTGGCATACCGCTTTTGATTAGTCGCGCGTCACCAGTGGACTCAAGCGGCGGTCAGCTCGCCTTAATCGATCCAACCGGCATTGCCTACGCCGCGGACCCTATCGCTGTAGATAAAGCTCAGCACGCGACCATCGCCATGTCCGACGATCCAGAGTCTGATCCAGAGCAAGTAAGCCTTTGGCAGACAAATACCGTTGCATTCAAATCTAGTCTGCCAGCGAACTGGGAGGTTCAGCGCACCGGTGGCGTGGCTTATCTGTCCGGCGCGGGGTGGTGATCCCATGAAGGTTGTCTTGGAGAAGCTACCCGATCTTACCGCTCGACAACTTTCGGGGGTGGCAGCATGAGTAAAACATCCGCCGACACCGCAAATCTAGATGAGGCAATACCTAGGAATGTCATCGCAAAAGCAAAAGAGCTTGCAGCTGAAGGCACGAAAGAACCGTTTGGCATTGCCGCCGGTGCGATTCTCTCCGTTTACTTGATCCGTGCTTTTGATCGTATCGAGCGCTTGGAAGGTGACATTCAGTTGCTAACGGACTTGTTGGCCGGCGTGGAGGATCGCTAATGGACTTCCAAACACTGGTAGCCGCGGCCCGCCATGCAGGTTTTGACGTTACCTACAGCTATGGGCGCTATCAGGTAAGCCGTGACGGTGGTCCCGTTATGCACTCCGCTGATGACCTGGAAGACGTCGCAAAGTTTATCAAGGCAATGACCTATGGAGCGTGCGCATGAGCAACGCCGACAAAGAAAATGAAGTGATCGACGCCATGAGCAACATTATTGGCCGTCACGCCGACTGGCTCGACGGCCGCACCTTTCAACGCTTGGCACTTGTCACGGCTGAGGGTTACTTCAGCAAGGATGACCTCGACAACTACGGAACGGCCGAAGAGGTGTGCACTGTTTTAACACTGGCCTTTAAGGGCGCAGTAGAAGAGCTAGCTAATCAAGCAACCAAGCAGGAGACAGGACAATGAGCACAGGCAATGTTGTTGGTGGTGTAGTAGGCGCGGTTGTGGGCTATGTAGCGTCGGGGTTTAACCCGTATGGCGCATATATAAGCGCGAGCCTCCCGGCTAGCTGCGGAAACTTGATTGATCCTGCAGACGATCATAAAGACAGCAAGTTTCCAGACTTTGAAAACGACCCAATGGAGATAAAGCTGTGAGCATTTTAAACGTATTCACAGGGCCGGACATTGTCTTGTTAGGTTGCGATACCGAGGCTGACTTTGAAGATGGAACACGGGCCAACCTAACGAAGAGCCTAGTTATCCCGCACCTAAATGCAGTCATAGGCTTTAGAGGTCGCAGTTTTATGTTCCTGTGCGTTGTGCCGGCGTTCTTGGGGCACGCTGGGACCTTTGATGAACTGGCTATTCGGATGCCCGAATTAATTAATCAGGCGAGTGATTATTGCTTGGAGAATTTATCCACCCCTTCGAATGAGCTGGGAGCAAACTTTGTACTGTCAGGCTACTCGCCGGATGCGGGGCACATGGTCACGCACTCATTCGTAAGACTGCCAAGTGGAGAAATCAAAACTGATTTGGATGTGCGGGAGTTTATCTCGCCCGACTTTGGGGCGAGTGAAATACCGAAGGGCATTCGCGCCGACAAGAACGGCATGATCATGCTGGCCAGGCACCAGGCCCACCTGGTACGCGAACGTGGCCACACTGATTGCCAGGCTGGTGGGAAGTTCTTGATTACAGAGATACGTGCACGCGGAATATTTATCGAGGCTGCGTTCGACTTCCCTCCCAGATAATCGCCTTCAGTTTGCGGGCTGAACTATGTACCGAAAACACCCGAAACCACATTTTCCTAGAATCGCTGTAAGCCAGTAATACCGGGAGCTGTAGCGATATTTCTACTTTCTATAAGGGGTAGATAAAATGCAGCGCAATTGAGCTTACACCGTTGCTTAACCGTTACTTAACGTTAGCTAACCGTTGGTGAACATATGCCCCGTTTAACTACTATCAAGCCCCGCCTTAAGCCGGCACCAGACCGGCAGATGGCCGCTGTTGACCCAAGCAGTTGGAGGTCAGGCAAGACCACGGCAGAGCGTGGGTATGGCAGCAAGTGGCAGAAGGCGCGTGAGAAGTTCTTATTCGCTAACCCATTGTGCTGCTACTGCCAGGCTAAAGGCATTGTTACCGCCGCCAATGTAGTCGACCACAAGATCCCACATAAGGGCGATCAGTCACTGTTCTGGGATCAATCCAATTGGCAGCCTATGTGCGCCCCATGTCATGACTCGGCAAAGCGGCAAGAAGATGCGAGATCATCCAGCGATCGATAAGGCAGGGGGCGTGGGTCGAACATCTCAGGCCCTTCTATCTCCTGACCACACATCCCCCCACGCACAGATTTTATTCCCCTTTTCAGCAAATGGTTAACAATTCAGCAAATCACAATGCTGCCCCAAGCCACACAGGACTAGGCCTTTAGCGGGTTTGGGCATTTGCTGATTAACATTTGATTTGTTAATTCGTTAACAAACGCTTGTTAACTGTTAACGGATTCGAAATCCGTTAATTTTCATGGCGCGACAGCAGCAGTAACTCCCGGCCTGTATCCCCACGTGTATCCCTTGAAAAAACTAAAAACATAAAACCCTTGCAAATCAACATAATGGACGCCGAGTTCAATTGACTGCGTACCACCAAACAAAACAAGGGTTTACCGAAAGGTAAGCCTTTTTTTGTTTTCCATGTCCCGTCCTGAATAAGGTTTACACCTTCTGATCTATTTTCAGGAGGTCGTAATGGGCACGGGAAAAAGGCGCAGTCAGCGTGACTACACGCTGACCTTTAAATTGTCGGTCGTCGACCAAGTAGA